>CAZUHI010000006.1:0-99870 GCA_964620495.1 uncultured Rickettsiales bacterium
CCTTCGACATCTCCGAGATCGAGGCGACGTACAGGCGATGGTCACCGATGAGCAGATCATCGTCGCCACCGACGTCTCGAACCAGGCGCCCGACACCCAGCAGATGGTCCCGATGCTCCTGCAGACCGAGGCGAACTGCGCGGCCTACGCAAGGTCCGCGGCGAGTGGAACCTCGTCGCGACGTGCCACAACCTGCTCAAGCTGTACCGAGCAGGCCGATTCCGGCACGTGAGTGCCACATAGCCTCGCTGGGGGTGCCCCAGACGTCCCCAGTGACACAAACGTGCCGGCTACGCCCGCTGGACTCCGCGCCTCCGCGCCTCCGGGTCCTCCGCGGTCGCGTGGAGACGGTCGCCGCCCACGTGATCGCCGGACCCAACCGCCAACGGACTCCTAGCCCGGGTTCCCGGCGCGGCGGACCTTCGTGATCTCGCGCTGCACGGCCCGCTGGTCGAAGCCGCGGATGACGGCCCCGTTCACCGAGATGAGCGGCACCCCCGAGTAGCCTCGCCCGATCCGCTGGTACTCCGCGTGGGCGGCGCGGTCCTTCTCGATGTCCTTCTCCACGAACGGCACCCCGTTGGTGGTGAACCAGTTGCGCGCCCTGCGGCAGTACCCGCACCACGACGTGGAGTAGAGGACGACGTCCAAGGGCGCGGCCTCACCGCTCGGCTCGGCGGCGGGCGCGGTCTTCGAGGCCGGGGCCGACTCGACTGCAGCATCGGGCAACGCCGCCGGAGCGGGCGCGGAGCCGGCGTCGGCGATCGCAGCGAGCCGGGGGGGGAGCTTCGCGGCGGCCGGGTACTTCGTCGCCGCGGCGACGCGACGACCATCCCGGATCCGCTGCTCCATGGCGTCGGCCCGGGCGCGGTGCTTGTGGCCCCGGGGGACCTTCCGCAGCTCCTTGAGGACCACGATGTAGCGGTGGTCGTCGAACCCGGCGTCGGGGGCCTGGCGCCGAAGCTCGCGCTCCACGGCCAAGGCGCGGGCGTAGTGATCGGGCTGGTCGGAGCAGCCCGCGAGGGGCAGCAGCAGCGCGGCAGCGACCGTCAGGATCACGAGACGACGAAGACCCATCAAACCCTCTCCGACCGGTTCCCCCGGCCTTGGTGGAGGCGTAACATAAGCCCGCCCTGCGCCCCTGCCAACCGGGCGCAGTTCGGGCCCCGTCGGCCCGAGCGGAGGATCCCGTGATCGAGTTGTTCGCCGACCTCAACCTCTCCGAGGAAGCTTCCACCTACATCGCCCGAGGCCTGCGCGCGCTGGCGGACGTGGACGGCCTGTCCAACTCGGAGCTGGCCCTGGTGGAGCAGTTCGAGCGTGAGGTCGGGGTGGGCGCCACCTCCGGCCGAGACTTCGAGATCGCCGGCGGCGGCCCCCTCGAGGGGACCGGCCAGAAGGAGGCCTTCCTGTCGTCGCTGCTCCTCATGTCCCTCGCGGACGGCCGCGTGTCGGCGCGCGAAGAGGAGATGATCGACACCATCGCGCGGGAGCTCGGCATCGAGGCGAGCCGTCAGCTGGAGCTGGACCGGGGGGCGCGGAAGTTCCTGCTGCGGCACTTCGCGGGCGTGCAGGTGTTCCGAGACCAGGCGGTCAGCATCGGCCGCAGCCTGGGCCTCACCCCCGAAGAGATCGCCTCGGTCCTCGGGTAGTCGGGAAGCTTCGCTCGCTCACGCGGGGACCTTGAGCCCCTTGGTGAGGCTGTCCCAGCGGGTGACGCGGTCGCGCCCGCCTTCCTTCGACTGATAGAGCGCCTGGTCGGCCTTGTCGATGAGCTCGGCCTGGGCCGTCGCGTCGTCCGGCCAGCAGGCGACGCCGACGCTGATGCTGCAGCGGAACGTGACGGGTCGACTGCCGTCGCGGTGCACGAACACCTCCTGCTTGAAGGCCTCGCGCACGCGGTCCGCCAGCACCTGGGCGCCCTTCGCGTCGGTGTCCTCGAGCACCACGCAGAACTCCTCACCCCCGTAGCGGGCGGCCAGGTCCGTCCCGTCGCGCACGGCGTCCGAGAGGACCCCCGAGAGCCGGCGGATGACGTCGTCGCCCATGGGGTGGCCGTAGGTGTCGTTCACCGACTTGAACTTGTCGATGTCCACCAGCAGCAGGGCCACGCGACGCTCGCTGCGGCTCGCGGCCGCCACCTTCTGCGCCAGCACCTCCTGGAAGCGCCGGTGGTTGGGCAGCCCGGTCATGCCGTCCGTGATGCCCCGCTCCTCGTGCTCCGCGAAGAGCCGACCGTTGGAGATTGCCGCGCCCGCCTGGGCGAGCAGGACCTTGAGCCGCTCGGCGTCCTCGCGGGAGAAGTCGGCGCCCTCCCGTCGTCCGATCACGAGCGCGCCCAGGGGGGCGGACATGCCCCCGCCCGGAGCGGAGATCGGGAGCACGAGCAGCGTGCGGAAGCCCCGGAACGCGCCGGAGTCCCGCCCGAAGAGCACCGGCGGCACCCCGCTCGACTTGAGGCTCCCGCGCTCGATCATCGTGCGGTGACGCACCGCTTGGGCGAGCAGGCCTTCGCCCGCGGAGATGGGGAAAGGCTTGCTCGGGGGCTCGGGGTCGAACCCGGCGGAGGCGACGACCGTGAGCTCGGCGCCGCGCTCGTCCGACAGCGCGACGGCGGCGCAGTCGAGGTCCGCGAACCCGCCCGCCGAGAGCACGACGGCGTCGGCGATGTCCCCGATGCGGACGTGCCGGGACACCTCGCGGCAGGCCTCGTAGAAGGCGTGGTTCTCCCGCATGCCCTCGCGCACCGCGGAGAGGTCGACGGTGCGGGAGATGAGGCGACCCAGGAAGTCGCTCACGCCCCCGGCCAGCTCGCGGCCGTGGTCGTCGAGCGCGTCGGGGGACTCGGCGTCCATGACGAGCACGCCCCACTTGCGGTCCCCGTCGCACAGGGGGTGCACGAGGACGGCCCCCAACTCGAGCACCCCCTCACGGTGGACGATGCGGGAGTCGCCGGGGTGCGGGGACTTGAGGCACACCGGGGAGCTGGTCTTGTAGGCGGCGCCGAAGATGCCGTCGCGGGTCCCCACCTCGGGGACGATCCCGCGCGTGTCGCCCGCCCCGGCGACGGCGATGAGGATGTCCTCCGCGTCGCCGTCCGGTCGGTACACGCCCGCGTAGGTCGCGCCGGTGGCCGCCACGAGCAGGTTGCACGCGCGGTCGATGTCGAGCTGGAGCTCCCGGCCGATGTTGCGGAGGTCGCGGTCCCGCTCGGCGTGGTCGTAGCCCCCGCCGCGGAGGTCCGGCAGCGCGAGGCTCGTCTCCCGACGCAGCACGCCGGTGTCCTGCTCGACGGCTCGGAGTCGCTGCTGGGTCTCCCCGTGAGCGCGTCGTTCTCGCGCCAGCGCCGCCGAGGGCACGACCGCGCAGGCCAGCACCGAGAGGCTCCAGGCGACGAGCGCGCCGGTGGTGGTCGGGCCGGCCCACCCGAGCAGCACGGGCCCCACCACGGCGACGGCCATGACGAGGACCGCGGGGAGCGCGCGCGCGACCCCCGCCTGCAAGCCCGCGGCGCCCGCGGCGAGGAAGGCCACGGCGCCCAACATGCCCGAGGGCCCGCCCGTGGCTTGGACGCCGACCGCGGCGAGCGCACACAGCGCGGGGATCCAGAGAGGAATGCGGCGTCCGCGTCGCTCCGCCAGGGACGGGGCCTGGTAGCGCTGGACCGTGAGGACGGCGGGCACGACCGCGAGCAGGCCCGCGCGGGCGGCGTGCAGGGGGGCGCGATCCGCGTCGGCGGCGCCCCCGGCCACGGCGGCGAAGGTCGCGCCCAGGAGGAGGTACTCGATCCACGGCACGGGATCCGGCATGGCGTGCCGACCCGAACGGTGGGTGCCCGGCGCGGCGTTGCGCCCGGAGACTCGCGTGACCCCGCTCATCCGCCGACTCCTTCGGTCTCGAGGGCCTCATCCACGCCGCCGCCCCGAGACGCGGGCAGGCGACGGTCGCGCAAGAGGTCGAAGTCGGCGTCGCGGTCGCCGGGGAACACGAACACCACCTCGCCGGGCCGCACGAACCCGAGCTCCTCGCGCACCCAGCGCTCCTGGACCCGCGGATCGGCGCGCATGCGTTCGATCTCGGCGTGTAGGTGCTGGATGACGTCGCGGCGCTCCTCGAGGCGAGCCTCGCGGGCCTCGATCTCGAGGTTCAATCCGTCGTTGGCGATGATGCCCCGCTCCCCGAAACAGGCCCAGGCAGCCGAGCCCGCCAGAATGGCGAACAGGACCAACGGGAGCGCGGAGCGGAGGGTCTCGGAGGGTTGCACTGGTTCACGCCGGACGGATCGATGGGGACTCAACCAGCGTACAGCGCCGCGATCTCGCGGTAAAGGGAGTTTGCGCCAATATCGGCGCCATGCTCCAAGAAGGTGACGGGGCGGCCGTCCGTGCGCGCTCGCGCTACTCCGGCGCCTCGGTCGCGATGGCGAAACGGGTGAGGCCGAGGTCGCGAGCCAGGTCGAGAACTTCCACGACCCTCCCGTGATCGACGGCCTGGTCGGCTTCGAGCACGACCATCGTCTCCGGGTCCCGGCGCGCGGCGGACGAGAGGCGCTCCCGCAGGGTCTCGAGGGTCATCCCCTCGTCGTCCACGAACACCGAGCCGTCGGCCCCGAGCCGCACGGAGACGTCGTCGCTCGCTTCGATGAGGTCCCGGTTGTCCGACCGAGGCAGGTCGATCTTCAGCCCGGCGGCGTCCTGCACGAAGGTCGTGGACACCATGAAGAAGATGAGGAGGAGGAAGACGACGTCGATGAGCGGCGTCAGGTCCAGCAGCAGCGTAGGGCGCCGTCGCTCGGGGCTGAAGTCCACGTCAGCCCGCGTCCTCGACGGGGCGGAGGTCCGGGTTCGTGTCTCCCTCGTCGCCGTCGTCGTCGTCCGCCAGGAGGTCCAGGAGATCGAGGACCTCCTCCTCCATCGTCATGACCACGCGGTCGACGCGGCCCAGCAGGTAGGAGTGCCCCACCCGCACCGGGATGGCGACCAGGAGGCCCGCGAAGGTCGTGTAGAGGGCCGTGCCGATGCCCCCCGCGAGGGCGCCCGCGTTCCCCACGCCGTGGACTTCGATGGTGCGGAACACCTCGATCATCCCCCAGACCGTGCCCAGGAGCCCGAGCAGCGGGGCGATGACGGCCACGACCTCGAGCACCCCGAGGCCTCGCTGGAGGAGCAGCGCCTCGTGGCGTCCGATCTCGAGCAGGAACTCCTTGATGACCTCCCGCGGCTTGCCCGTGTGCCGAAGTCCGGACAGGAACACGCGGGCGAGGGGCGAGTCGTCCATGCGGCACAGGGTCTCGGCGGGCTCGATCTCGCGGCGCACCACCAGGTCCCGGACCTGCTTGACGAGCTTCGCGGGCGCGACGCGATCGGCGCGCACCGACCAGACTTTCGCGAGGAAGACGGCCAGCGCCACGAACGACGCCACGAGGATGACGACGACGATGAGGCCGCCCTGGTCGAAGAGGGCGCTCAGGACATGGGCGGCGGCGGGGTCGGTCTCTTGCACGGGGAGGGAACCCTACTCCTGGTCTCCGCAGTCCACACGCACCTCGAGATCGGTCCACCCCAGCCCGAGCGGTTCGATGTGCACGGGGAGGTCTGCGTCGGCCACCACGAACACCTCGTCGGCGCTGAGCCGGGCCCAGTCGCCGTCGGCGCAGACGAGGTGTGTCTCCTGATCCTGGGCGAGGCAGGCGAGGCCGCCCGACGCCGATCGGAGCTGCACGAACCGGTCGCGGACCGACGAGATGATCACGGTCTCGCCCCCGCCCCAGAACTCTTCGCGGATGTCGCCGTCGGCGGTCGCGACGCGATAGACGGTGCGTTGGCTCGAGAAGTTGCGCAGCTCGGGCACCTCGAGGGGCTCCCAGCCGTCCGTGCAGTCGACGGTCTCCACGTCGAAGTCGCGCTGGCCCTCGGCGCAGCCGGTGTCCCGGGCGCAGTGGGCGTCGGCGCAGTCGATGGCGCCGTCCCCGTCGTCGTCCGCGAGGTTGCCGCAGTCTTCGCCCGGGCTGAGGCACGTGAGGGTGACGGTGCCGGAGGGGGAGTCGGACTCGAAGAGGAACTCGACCGCGGCCTGCCTGCCCGAGGCCACGAAGCCGCTCAGGAGGCGGCGCCCGGTGACGGAGTCCACGATCACGGTGGAGCGCGTGAGGCCCGACGCGTCCTCGAACTGGAGCCGCATCGAGTCGTCGGGGTCGTCCATGTCCCAGGTCACTTCGATGCTCGTGCCGCCCGCCACGTCGATGGCGTAGCCGCCGAACGCCGCGATGTCCTCGACGGCCAGCGTCTCGCCGCAGGTGAGGACCCCGTCGTCGGGCTCCGGGGGCGTGAAGAACTCGCACCCCGACAGCAGGGTCAGGGAGGCGATGAGCAGGGTCCGAACGGCCGACATGCGGCGGATGATAGCGTTCGGCCACCCCCCTCGCCCATGCGCCTTCCGTCCCGTTTTCCCATCCCTCGAACCCCCCGCGGATGCCTCGTCACGGGGACCGTCCTGGCGGGGCTCGGGGTCGCCCTCTGGTTCGTCCCGGGGGTGCAGTACATCGCCCGCGCCGCCCGGGGCCACTTCGACCTCATGCTCGGCGCCGTGCCCCTGGAGGAAGGTCTCGCGCGCGAAGACCTGACGGACCGGGAGCGCGACCGCCTGCGCCTGACCGCACGGGTGAAGGCGTACGGCGAAGAGACCCTCGGGCTCTCGCCCACGCGCAACTACGAGAAGGTGAACCTCGACTTCGACCAGGTCGTGTGGAACGTATCCGGCTGCGAGGCCGACCGCTTCGAGTCCCACATGTACCGCTACCCCGTCGTGGGCGCGCTCCCCTACATCGGGTACTTCGACCGCGCCGAGGCGGACGCCGAGGCGGCGCGGCTCGAGGCGACGGGGATGGACGTCTGGGTGCGGCCGTCGGGCGCCTACTCGACCCTCGGGTGGTTCCAGGACCCCCTGTGGCGGTCCCACCTGAAGTGGAGCGTGGAGCGGTTCTCGAACACGGTGCTGCACGAGCTCGCGCACTCGACGCTGTGGCTCCCCGGGGAAGGGAAGTTCAACGAGTCCTTCGCGTCGTTCGTGGGCGACGCCGCGGCCGAGCGGTTCATGGGGACCATCCGCGAGGAGCGGCCCGAGGCGTATCGCCGGTGGCAGGACGGGATCGCCGAGGGAGCCCGATACCGCGAGTTCATGCACGACCTCTACACCCGCCTCGACACCCTGTACGAGTCCGGCCTCGGCCGAGAGGCGACCCTCGCGCGCAAGGTCGAGATCATCGACGAGGCCCGGGCCCGGTACGCGGCGATGGACTGGGAGCTCGAGGGGTACCGCCGAGCGATGGGGCCCGACCGGGTGATCAACAACGCCCGGATGATGCAGTTCCGCGTCTATCGCACCGGGATGGACGTGTTCGACGAGGCGTTGGCCCGCTTCGATGGGGACCTGTCCGCCTTCCTGGACGCAGCCAGGACCCTCCCCGACCTGAAGAAGAGCACGAAAGGACCCTGGAATCCCTTCGACGCCGTAGCGACGTTGAGTCCGTCCGGAGCGCCCTGACGGAAGATCGGCTCAAAGTCGGCACGCTTCCTGCTACGGCTGGGTGCATATCCCAGGCACCCGGACCTCACGGGGTCTCGAGCCGCAGCGACAGCTGGAGGAATGAATGGCCGGTCGAAAGCTCCGCCCCGATAGCAACGCCCGCGTACTCGCGCAGTACCTCAAGGCCATGGGCCGCCACCCGCTCCTCACCCGCGAGGAAGAGTACGCAGTGGCCAAGGTCTGCATGGAGGGCGAAGGAGCCGAGCGCGAGGCCGCCCGCCGGAAGCTGATCAACTCGAACCTGCGCCTCGTGGTCAGCATCGCGAAGCAGTACAGCTACCGCGGCATCCCGCTCTCCGACCTCATTCAGGAGGGCAACATCGGCCTCATGAAGGCCGTCGAGAAGTTCGAATACCACCGCGGGTTCAAGTTCTCCACGTACGCGTCCTGGTGGATCCGTCAGGCGATCGTGCGGGCCATCGAGAGCCAGTGCCGCACCATCCGCGTGCCCATCTACAAGCTCGAGGTCATCAACCGCCTCAACCAGAAGATCCGCGAGCTCGGGCGCAAGCTCGGCCGCGAGGCGAAGCGCGAAGAGATCGCCAAGGCGATGGAGATGGAGATCGAAGAGGTCGACGGCCTCATGCGCATGGTCCGTGAGCCGCTCAGCCTCGACAGCCCCGTGGGCGACGAGGGCGACACCACGCTCGGCGACTTCATCCCTCACGAGTCCGCCGAGGTGCCGGGCGACAGCATGGCGACCGAGCAGCTGAACGGCCGCACCCGCAAGGCGCTGGCGACCCTGACGCCCCGCGAAGAGGAGGTCCTGCGCCTCCGCTTCGGCATCGACGAGCACGACACCCGCAGCCTCGAGTCCATCGGCCGCGACTTCGGCCTCACGCGCGAGCGCATCCGTCAGATCGAGATCCGCGCCCTCGCGAAGCTCCGCCACAACCGGCGTCGCCACTACCTCGAGGACTTCTGCTAGGCACCCCTCTCGACGCATCGGAGGTTCGTCGCCGGGGGCCCCGCACGGCCTCCTGAACTCCGGTCGGCCTCGTGCCGAGCCCTTTCCTGCGCGCGCTTGGGGCGCTTGCGGCCGTACTGGATCCCCCTCCCCTGCGGCCGCGTTTCTGAACAGGAGCGCGGCCGCAAGTTTTTTCTGCGCCTCGCAACTTTTTGCGTAGTTGTTGCCGAGTTGCGAAGGACCGGGCGTCCGGCGGCCCGCCGCTGGTAGCCTCGGACGATGCGCAGCGCCCACTGTTTCCTCGTCGTCGTCCTCTTGTCGGCCGGCCTGCTCGCCTGCGGCTCCTCGGCTCCTCCGTGCGCGTTCCTCGAGCTCGAGGGAGAGACCGTGGGCGGGGGCGGGATCCTGCTCGAGGAGCCCCTGGACTCCGGCGACCGGGCGGGACGCGCCATCGTCGTGAACGTGTCCGAGGTGCCCGACGTGCCCGCCGAGGACTACGAGTCGAACTACACGATCGACTGCGACGACGACGGGTGCCCGGTGCGCCTCGAGTGCAGCCCCGACATCATCGACGCGGGCCAGGCCATGTACTGCGACGTCCACGACGAGACCGAAGAGGGCACGGAGGCCTGCACCTGGAGCTGCCGCGTCGCCTTCGACGTGAGCCACGGGGACACGTCGATCTGCTCCCCCGCGCGCATCAGCTACGAGATCGCCGGGACGCACGAGCCCGAGGAGTAGCGCCCGGGCGCTGCTCGCTACTTGCCGGCGTACTTCGCTCGCCGCTTCTCCAGGAACGCTCGGAAGCCCTCGGCGGCGTCCTCGGTGGCGAACGCCTCCAGCTGCGCGGTGGCCTCCCGGTCGAAGCCGCCCGTGAACCCCAGGTCTCGAATCGAGTAGACGCTGTCCTTGATCAGCGCCTGCGTCCGCGGGGCGCCCCCGGCGAGGCGGGCCGCGAGCCGGTCGACCCTCGCCGCGTGGTCCGGGTCCGGCACCGACTCGTGCACCAGCCCCAGCCGCTCCGCCTCGGGGCCCTCGACGATCCGCGCCGTGAGGCACAGCTCCAATGCGCGGGCTTCGCCGACGGTGCGGGTGAGGAGGAAGGTCCCGCCCCAGTCGGGGTGCAGCCCGATCTTCGCGAACGCCATCCCGAGCTTGCTGCGGTGGGAGCAGACGCGGAGGTCGCAGGCCAGCGCGAGCGTGAGGCCGGCGCCCACGGCGGGGCCGTCGATGGACGCGATGACGGGGCCGGGGAACGCGCGCACGGCGCGGACGACCCGCTCGCCCTTCTCCAAGAGGGTGCGGAGCCCGAGGGCGTCGTCGGCCTCGTGCATCCGGAGCAGGTTCGCGACGTCCCCGCCCGCGCAGAACGCGCCCCCGTCGCCCCGCAGGACGACCACCCTCAGCTCGCCGGCCTCCCAGCGCTCGGCGGCGTCCTCGAACGCCTCGGCGAGGTCCTCGCGCATGGTCCCGCCAATGGCGTTCATGCGCCCCGGGCGGTCCAGGACGATGTCGAGGCGGTCGCCCCGGGGCTCGACGCGGATGCGGCCGTCGTCGCTCATCGCTCGAACAGGACCGACAGGCCCATCCCGCCGCTGATGCACAGGGTCGCGAGCCCGCGCTTCACGTCGCGACGCTGCATGGCGTGGAGCAAGGTGACGGCGATGCGGGTGCCCGTCGCGCCGATGGGGTGCCCCAGGGCGATGGAGCCCCCGTGTACGTTCAGCTTCTCGCGGTCGAAGGACAGCTCGCGGTCGCACGCGAGCAGCTGCGCCGCGAAGGCCTCGTTGAGCTCCACGAGGTCGACGTCGGCGAGCGTGAGGCCCGCCTTCTCGAGCAGCCCTCGGGTGGCCGGGACGGGGCCGATACCCATCACCTCGGGGCCCACGCCCGCCGTCTGCCACCCCGTGATCCGGGCGACCGAGTTCAGCCCCTGGGCGGCGACGGCCTCCTCGGACGCGACGATCACGGCGGCGCTGCCGTCGGTCACCCCGGACGAGTTCCCGGCGTGCACCGTGCCCTCGTCCTTGAAGATCGCGGGCAACCGGCCGAGCTTCTCGACGGTGGTGCCGGGGCGCATGTGCTCGTCGCGGGCGACGGTCGTCGTCCCCTTGCGGCCCTTCACGTCGATCGGGACCACCTCGGCGTCGAACGCGCCCGCATCCCACGCGGCCGCGGCGCGGGCCTGGGAGTCCACGGCCCAGGCGTCCTGCTCGGGGCGACCGATGTCGTACTGCTCGGCGAGGGTCTCGGCCGTGAGGCCCATCAGCTGGTTCGCCAGCGGGCAGAAGAACCCGTCGCGGTACATGCCGTCCACGACCTCTGCGTGCCCCATCCGGTAGCCCCAGCGGGCCCGCGGCAGCAGGTACGGCGTGTTCGACATGGACTCGGCGCCGCCCGCGAGCACGACGGAGGCTTCGCCGAGGCGGATGGTCCGCGCGGCTTGGACGATGGCGAACAGCCCCGAGCCGCACGCCATGTTGAGCGTGTAGGCCGGCTTGGAGTCGGGGACGCCCGCCCGGATCGAGACCTGGCGCGCGGTGTTCGGCCCGCCCCCGGCCTGGCGACCGTGGCCCCAGATCGTCTCGTCGATCAGGTCCGGGGTCGCCCCCGCGCGCTCGATCGCCGCCCTGGCGACCGGCTCCGAGAGGTCGGCGGGCATGAGCGACGCGAGGCCGCCTCCGAACTTGCCGATGGGGGACCGGACGGGCGCGCAGATGTGGATCGCGGACATGGAGAGCCTCCTGGAGACGGACCTCAGCGGGGCAGGGGGCGGCGGGTCTGCTCGCCGGTGCCCAGGTTCTTGACGGCGTACTCGCCCGCCGCGACGTCGTCGGGGCCGACGACCACCAGCTCGGTCGCGCCCCGTCGCTCGGCGTGCTTGAACACCCACTTCATCTTCTTCTTCTGGAGCACGAGGTCCACGGCCGAACCGCCCGCGCGCAGGTCCGCGGCGACGGCCATGGCCGCGGGACGAGCGGCCGCGTCCATGGGAAACACGACGACGTCGACGCCCCCCGCCGGCTCGGGGAGCAGCCCCTTGTCCTTGAGCAGCTCCACCACGACCACGTCCCCGAAGCCGAAGCCGCAGGCGGGCAGGTCCTTGCCGCCGAAGGTCGACAGCAGCCGGTCGTAGCGCCCGCCGCCGCAGATGGCCCGCAGCGTGGCGCCGCGGTCGAAGGCCTCGAACACCGTGCCCGTGTAGTAGGCGAGCCCGCGCACGATGGAGGCGTCGAAGACGAGCCAGTCGGCGCATCCGTACGCGTCCGCGAGCGACCACAGCGTCCTCAGCTCCACGACGGCCTCGTGGTCGGCGCCCAGCACGTCGGCCAGCGCGTCGATCGACTTGAGGGACAGGGTGGCGACGAGCTCGTCGATGATCGCCGCGCCCAGGCCCAGGGCCGCGAGGTCGGCCTCGATCGCCTCGCGCGGGAGCTTCTCCAGCTTGTCCACGAGGACGCAGACGGGGGCGAAGTTCTCGTCCGTCACGCCCAGGCGCTCGAGGACCGACTGGAGCACCTTGCGGGAGCTGACCTTGATGCCCACGTCGGCCGACGTGAGGCCGATGCGGCGGAAGAACGTGGTGATGACGCCCAGCAGCTCCGCCTCGGCCTCCACCCCGGGCACGCCGAAGACGTCGACGTTCCACTGGTAGTGCTCGCGCTTGCGCCCGCGCGTCATGCGCTCGTAGCGCCAGCACTGGGGGATCGAGAACCACTTCGCGGGCAGCGACAGGGAGCCGCCCTTGGCGAGAATGAGGCGCGCGAGGGACGGCGTCATCTCGGGGCGGAGGGCGAGCTCCTTCCCGGACTTGCTGGTCAGGGTGTAGAGCTGGCCCGAGATCTCCTCGCCCGCCTTGCGGACGTACAGCTCCAGCGGCTCCACGACCGGCGCGTCGTACTCCTCGAAGCCGAACTGCGCGGCCGTCTCCCGCCAGTGGTCGAACAGCCACGTCCGCAGGCGCATGTCCTCGGGGAAGAAGTCGCGGGTGCCGCGAACAGGGCCGGTCTTCATCGGTCGCTCCTCGGTTCAGCGCCCGGAGAAGCGGGGGGTGCGCTTCTCCACGAAGGCCGCCAGGCCCTCCTCGCAGTCGTCGCTGGCGAACAGCTTCGCCTGCAGCTCGCGCTCCAGCGCCAGCCCCTGCTCCAGGGGGAGCTCGGCCCCCGTCTGCACCGCGCGCTTGATGTGACCGACGGCCATGGCGGCGGCCTTGGGCGTGGTGAAGCTGCGGGCGTAGGCGAGGACGGCGTCCCGGAAGCCCTCGGCGGGCACGTCCTCGATCCGGTCGATGACGCCGTCGGCCAGCCCCTCGTCCATCGTCGCGGTGCGGGCCTCCAGCATCCACCTCAGCGCCCTCTGGCGGCCGACGAGCCGGGTGAGGCGCTGCGTCCCGCCGGTGCCGGGCAGCACGCCGAGCTTCACCTCGGGCACGCCCCACTTCCCGCAGTCCTTGCGCGCGACCCGCAGATCGGCGGCGAGCGCGACCTCCAGGCCGCCCCCCACGCAGTGCCCGTTGATGGCCGCGATCACGAGCTTCGGCGTGTGCTCGAGGCGGTTGAGGGTCTCGTTGGCGTGCAGGCAGAAGTAGTACTTGAAGGTGGGCGTGACGCTCGAGAGCATCTCGATGTCGGCGCCCGCGCAGAAGAAGCGGCTGCCCTCGCCGGTGATCACGATGACCTCGACGTCGTCGTCGAAGCGCGCCTCCAGGATCGCCGCGTCGAGGGCCTTCATCAGCGCCCAGCTGTAGCAGTTGGCGGGCGGGGCGCTCAGGGTGAGGACCGCGACGCCGTCGGCGACCTCGTACCGGACCGTGGGTTCCTGACTCATGGCGACCTCCGTGGAAGGGCGGGAAGGGTAACCGAGCGCGCCCCGCCTTGCGGGCCTTGTGCGGGTGTGCTCCATTGAGCGCCCCCGGATCCCTGCCACCCGAGGCGCCCGATGATTTTCAAGCTGGTGAAGCTGCCGTTCAAGATCGCGTTCCTGCCCCTCAAGGTCGCAGCCAAGATCGCGAAGATGGTGCTCGGCGGGGGGGACACCGGCTCGGGCTTCGCGGGCGCGCCCACCCAGGGCGTCACCTCGTCGTCCGGGCCCGCCGCCCCCCCGGACACGCCCGCCGCCTCGCCGTCCACCGTGCAGGTGGACCCGTCGCTCATCCTCTCGCGCATGAGCGACGGCGACGCCATCACCTTCATCGACGTGCGGGAGGCCGGCGAGCTGGCGGCCACCGGGAAGATCGAGCACGCGCTGCACATCCCCCTGCGCGACCTGCCGCGTCGCTTCGAGGAGCTGGAGAAGGCCGGGGACTTCGTCGTCTACTGCGCCGCGGGCATGCGGAGCCTCGACGCCGCCATGTTCCTGCGGGACAAGGGCTTCGAGAACGTCCACAGCCTCGCCGGCGGCCTGCCGCACTGGCAGCAGGACGGCGGACAGGTGGTCGCCATCTAGAACCGACGAACCGGGCCGCTCGGCGACCCGGTCCTCGGCGTTCTCCAGGACTCAGCGCGCGAGGGCGTCGAGCATCTCTTCGCTGAAGAGCACGCGCTGGATCGTGTGGCGCGCCTTCTTCTTCATGCCGCGCCTGCGCTTGCCGTCGCGCACGGCGTCGAGCGTCTCGGGGTCGCCGTCGTTCTCGGCGGCGAACTCGCGCGTGCGCTGCTTGCGGCGCTCACGACGCTCCATCCGCTGCTCCTTGCGCTCGGGGTCGGGGCCCACCTCGGACATCGGACGGAACTTGGCGAGCGCCTCGAACTGCTCGGGGGACAGGATGCCCTTGAGCGACTCCTTGACGGCCTCGCGCTGCTGCATCTTGGCCTCGCGGCCCTCGTTGCGGTCGGCGCGCAGGCCGCGCACGGCCTCGAGGGTCTTCTCGGACGCGGCCCCGTTCGCGCGGACCTCGGCGAGGTAGCGCTCGAGGATCGGCGTCGCGGCCTCGGCGGCGTCGGACCGGGTCTCTCGGGCGTCGTCCCGCGCCGACAGCACGCCCTGGATGAGGGTCGACAGCTCCTGCTTCTGGGCGGGCGCGAGGTTCAGCGCCACGGCCAGCTCCTCGGCGGCGATCTGCTTCTTGAGGGCGTGCACCGCCTTCATCTCGGCGGTGGGCTCCATCTGGGGGCCGCCCCGGCCGGGCTTGGCGAGCACGGGAGCGGACAGCAGCAGGCCGAAGGCGGCGACGGCGGCGAGGGCGGGGGCGAGCAGGCGGGTCATGGGTCGGTCTCCGGGGGGGCGCTTCGTCGCGCCTCGTACCCATCGACCGGCGACCCCTCGCGGGGGTTAACGCCGCGGCGACTTTTCGACTAGAAGGTCCCGAGCGCGGCCTCGACGGCGGTGATGGTCGCGAGGTCCGCGATGGTGGAGACGTCCGAGCCGAGCTGCAGGACGTTCACGGGGTGGGACATGCCCACGAGCAGCGGCCCGATGGCCGTCGCGTCCGCCAGCTGGGTGAGCAGCTTGTAGGCGATGTTGCCCGCGGTCAGCGACGGGAAGACCAGGACGTTGGGCT
Organism: uncultured Rickettsiales bacterium; assembly: GCA_964620495.1. Taxonomy (GTDB): domain Bacteria; phylum Myxococcota_A; class UBA796; order UBA9615; family UBA9615; genus CAZEKB01. The sequence continues at coordinate 14,991 of CAZUHI010000006.1, forward strand.
CCCCCTGGAGCTCGCTGAACGGGAAGACCTCGTCGCGCAGCTCCGAGTCGAAGGCGATGTCCACCTGCATCTCGCCGTCGACCTCGAAGTCGACCTCGCGCTCGCGAAGGATCCCCAGCGCGTCCTGCATGCGTCGGCTCTCGCCCGCGCGGGAGCTGCCGAAGTTGGAGAAGGAGAGCAGCGCGACCCTCGGGACGACGTCGAAGGTGCGGGCGACGGCGGCGGCGTTGATCGCGATCTCCGCCACCTGCTCGGCGGTCGGCTCGATGTTCACCGTGCAGTCCGAGAAGAAGAGCAGGCGCTCGCCCACCACCATCACGTACAGGCCGGAGACCGTGCTGCAGCCTTCGCGGGCGCCGAGGATCTGCAGGGCCGGTCGGATCGCCTCGGCGTAGGTGTAGTAGAGGCCGGTGACCACGCCGTCGGCGTCGCCCTCCTTGACCATCATCATCGCGAAGGTGTTCCGGTTGCGCAGCCGCGCCGACGCGTCGCGGCGGGTCAGCCCCTTGCGCTCGCGCGTCTTCCAGAGCGCCTCGAGGTACTCCCTGCGGCGGGGGTGGTCGTCCGGGTCCATGGCGGTGACGCCGGGATCGAGCTCGATGCCCTCTTTCACAAGCGTGTACTGCAGGTCGCGCTCGTTGGCGAGCAGCACCGGCACGCAGATGCCCTCGTCCGCCAGGTGATTGGCGGCGCGGATGATCTTCGCGCGCGAGCCCTCCGGGAAGACGATGCGCTTCTTCTCGAGCTTCGCCCGGTTGATGAGCGGTCGCATGATCTGCTGGGTGCGACCGAGCATGCGCTCGAGGCGCTCGTGATACGCCTGCCAGTCCGTGATCGGACGCCGCGCGACGCCCGCCTCCACGGCGGCGCGGGCCACGGCGGGCGCGACCCAGAGGAGCACCCGTCGATCGAAGGGCTTGGGGATGATGTAGTCGGGCCCGAAGCGCATGTCGGCCTGGTCGTAGGCGCGACGGATCGAGTCCGGGACCTCCTCCCGGGCGAGCTGCGCGAGGGCCTTCACCGCGGCGATCTTCATCTCCGGCACGACCTTGCGGGCGCGGACGTCCAGGGCCCCTCGGAAGATGAACGGGAAGCCGAGGACGTTGTTGACCTGGTTGGGGTAGTCCGACCGGCCCGTGCCCATGATGACGTCCGGGCGCGCGGCCTTCGCGTCCGGGTAGGGGATCTCCGGGTCGGGGTTGGCGAGCGCGAACACGATCGGGTCCGCGGCCATCGAACGCAGCATGTCCGGGGTCACCAGGCCCGCCACGGACACGCCGTAGAAGACGTCGGCGCCGACCATCGCGTCCCCGAGCGTGCGCGCGTCGGTGTCCCGGGCGAACTTCGCCTTGTACTCGTTCATCCGCTCGGTGCGACCGGCGTAGATGACGCCCTTGCTGTCGCACAGCGTGATGTTCTCTCGGGCCGCCCCCATCTCCAGGAACAGCTCGCACGAGGCGATGGCGGCCGCGCCCGCCCCGCTCACGACGATGCGCACGTCGCCCATGTCCTTGTTCACGAGGTCCAGCGCGTTGAGCAGCCCCGCCGCGGCGATGATGGCGGTGCCGTGCTGGTCGTCGTGGAAGACCGGGATGTCCATCGTCTCCTGGAGGCGGCGCTCGATGGCGAAGCACTCGGGGGCCTTGATGTCCTCGAGGTTGATGCCGCCGAAGGTCGGCTCGAGGGCCTGGACCGTCTTTATGAAGTCGTCCGTGGTCGCGCAGTCGAGCTCGATGTCGAACACGTCGATGTCGGCGAACCGCTTGAAGAGGACGCCCTTGCCCTCCATGACGGGCTTGCCCGCGAGGGGGCCGATGTTGCCGAGGCCGAGGACGGCGGTGCCGTTCGTGATGACCGCGACCAGGTTGCCCTTGGCGGTGTAGTCGAAGACGTCGTCCGGGTTCTTGGCGATCTCGAGGCACGGCGCGGCGACGCCGGGGGAGTACGCGAGGGACAGGTCCCAGGGCGTGCTGACGGCCTTCGTGGGCTCGACGCTGATCTTCCCGGGGCGGCCCCGGCGGTGGTACTCGAGCGCTTCTCGATTCAGGTCTTTGGACATGGCTGGGGTAGTACCATTCCCCCATGAAGGTCTGCCACAAGTGCCGCCGGGAACTCCCCTTCGAATCCCGCATCCTGCGCAGCGAGCAGTGTCCGTGGTGCTCCGCCGACCTGCACTGCTGTCTCAACTGCAACTTCCACGACCCGTCCTGCCACAACGAATGCAGGGAGGTCGGCACGGAGCTGATCCGCTACCGCGAGCAGGCCAACTACTGCGGCGCGTTCGTGTTCCGGGAGGGCGGTCTGGGCGAGGACGACGAGGCCGCCAAGGCGAAGAAGAAGCTGGACGGGCTCTTCAACTTCTAGTGCAGTGGGGGCAGGAGGGTTCGATGAACCTGCGTTCCATCCTCGTGGCCTCCGGGCTCGCGCTGCTCACGGCCGCCACGTCCGGCTGCCTGCTGAACGACAGCGCCGCCTGCCTCTGGGAGTGGGAGGGCGAGTGCCGCACCGACCTGTTCATCGAGGACGAGACCTCGTTCTGCCACGACGGCAAGCGCTGGGTCGTGCGCGAGGTGAAGGGCGAAGCCGAGATCCGAGGCGCGGGCACGGCCTGGGACGACGACGACTCCGGCGGGCGGCTGCTCTGCTGTCTGGAGGCGGACGTCCAGCACGAGTTCGGGGACGGTCGATGCAACCGGGGCCCCCCGACCCCCTGGTTCGGCGTCGGCTGAACAGGGAACACGCCCGCGGCTGCTGGGGAGCAGAATCGTCGTCGGGAACGCTGCGCGTTTCTTGGGCGAATCCCCGGCACTCGCCCCTTCGGGGCTCTCGGGACTAGGGAGCGCTGTCGTCGTCGTCGGCGGTGGGCTCGTCGTCGTACTCGAACCACAGGCCGCTGGCTTCCCCGTGGCGGCTGGTGACGGAGATCCCCACGCGGCCTTCGGCGGTCGCGGCGGGCACCTGGAAGATGACGCGCTCGGTGCACGCCTGTCGTTCGTGCTCGACGCCGTCGCCGTCGACCCAGGGGGCCGTGCCTCGGCACACCGACTCGCACTCGCGGCAGCGGACGGCCTCGACGCTGCAGGCCGCGCAGACATCGCAGCCGTCGCGCAGCACCTCGATGACCTTCGCGTCGTTGCCGCCCACGCGCACGACCGTGTCGCGCACGCCCTCCTCGGACGCGAGCCAGAGGCCCTCCACGGCCGCCTCGATCCCGCCCGCGACGGGCGAGGTGTCGGGCAGGACGCGGTCCAACGTCACCTCGCAGCCCGGGCGGAAGGCGATGGGGGTCTCCTCCTCGCACGCGACGAGGGTCACGAACAGCAGCGCGGCGGCGCTCAGCAGGGCGAGCAGGCGCATCTCAGAAGCCCCCGGACAGGAAGTCGGCGGCGTCGATCTGGCCCGCGCGGGGCGCGAACTCCGTGGGCTCGGTGCCGCGCTTGTAGGGCACCCGGAACGACGGCTCGCCCTCGTGGGCGAGCTTCCCCGTCATCGAATCGACCTTCGCGAACACGACGCCCGTGGGCTTCTCGTACTCGGTCGGCGGGTACTTCTCGAGGGCTGCCTTCATGTATTCGATCCAGATCGGCAGCGCGACGTCCCCGCCGTACTGCCCGCGGCCCATGGACTTGAACTCGTCGAGGCCGAGCCAGACCGCGGTGAGCAGCTCCGGCGTATAGCCCATGAACCATGCGTCGCGGAAGGCGTTGGTGGTGCCCGTCTTCCCCGCGAGGGGGACGCCGAGGACCTTCGCCTTGGTGGCGGTGCCGCCGCGCACCACGTCCATCATGAGGTTCACCATGATGTAGGCGGTCTCTTCGTCCATCACGTCTTCGGTGAGCAGACCCTCGGGCGTGGCCTCGAGCAGCGTGCCGTCCCGGTCCCGGACCTCGGCGATGAAGAGCGGCTCGCGACGGTCGCCCAGCGTGGGGAACACCGTGTACGCGCGCAGCATCTCCTTCATGGTGAGGGCCGAGGCGCCCAGGGCCATCGCCATGTTCTCCTCGAGCCCCGTGTCGAAGCCGAAGCGCTTCATGTACTCGAGGGTGTACTTGACGCCGATCGCCTGGAGGATCTTGAGGGTCACGATGTTCATCGACAGCACGAGGCCGCGCCGCAGGGGCACGTCGCCGGTGTACTTGCCGCCGCTGTTCCCCGGCTTCCAGAGTTCGCCCTCCTTGCCGGACAGCTCCTCCACGATGGGCGCGTCCACCAGGATGGTCGACGGCGTGAACTGCTGCTTCTTGTAGTCGAGCGCGGCCGCGTACACGAGGGGCTTGAAGGTGGAGCCGACCTGCCGCTTGGCCTGGATGGCGCGGTTGAACTCGGAGCCCTCGTACGTCGATCCGCCGACCATCGCCAGCACTGCGCCGTCGGTCACCCGCATGCTCAGCAGCGACGCCTCCGGGCCCGGGTCCTGCTCCATGGCGAGCCGGGGGTACTCCGTGGGGCCCTCCCACTTCGAGCCCAGGGTCTTCTTCCAGTCTTCGCCGGTGTTCACCACCCGCACGGCCACGACCTCGCCGGGGAAGACCATGTCGTCCAGCGTCTTGCACTTGAAGTACTTGAAGTTGGCCTCGGGCTTGGGCTTGTGGCACCAGCTGAAGCCGTCGACGGGCATCAGCGCGCGGTGGCTGCCGACGTCGATCAGCGCCCACTTCTCGGCGACCTCGTGGACCACGCCGCGGGTCAGCTCGCCCTCCTCCAGATCGGGCAGGACGGACGGCGGGACCGCCCCCGGCTCGAGCTTGAAGGCGGGGTGGTACGTGCGCACGGTGACCGCCCGCTCGCGGTCGATGGCGATGCGTTCGTCCCGGCGCTCCCCGTCGGTCTCGAGCGTCTTGATGGGTCCCCGGTAGCCGATCCGCTTGTCGGCGAACCGGACCCCGCTCTTCACGGCGGCCTCGGCGACCTTCTGCAGCTCGATGTCGATGGGGATCTTGACCTGCAGGCCGCCCTTGTTGACGCGCTCGAGGCCGTACTTGGCGCCGAGATAGCGCCGCACGTGCTCGACGTAGAAGGGCGCGATGTCGAGGTTTCGGTCGCGCTTCTTGGTGAACACGAGGTCCGTGTCGTAGGCGGCGTCGGCGTCGGCCTCGCTGATGTACCCCTTGTCCGCCATCTGGTCGAGCACGTAGCGCTGCCGGGCCTTGGCGGCCGAGAAGTTGCGGTTCGGGGAGTACGTGGACGGCGCCTGCGGCAGCCCCGCGATGATCGCGCACTCGGGCAGGGTCAGGTCCGAGACGTTCTTGTCGAAGTAGAGCTTCGCGGCCGCCTGCACGCCGTGGGCGCCGTGGCCGAGGAAGATCTGGTTCAAGTACAGGTAGAGGATGTACTCCTTGTCGAAGTTGTTCTCCACCCGGTAGGCGAGCAGCGCCTCCTTGATCTTGCGGCTGAGCTTCTTCTCCTTCGTGAGGAGGAACGACCGCGCGACCTGCTGCGTGATCGTGGAGGCGCCCTGGGCCATCCGCCCCGCCTTGACGTTGCGCACCATGGCCCGGGCGATGCCCATGTAGTCGACGCCCGAGTGCTCCCAGAAGGCGGCGTCCTCGGCGGCCACGAAGGCGTTTCGAAGGTCCTCCGGGATCTGCTCGTAGTCGACGACGTAGCGCTGCTTCTCGAAGAACTCGCCCACGAAGCGGCCCTCCATGTCCGTCACCACGGTGACGACGGGGGGCTCGTAGTGCGCTAGAGACTCGACCGACGGCAGGTCCTTGCTGAAGTGCAGGATCAGCCCGATCGCCGCCGCGGCGCCCGCGATGATCCCGATCAGCCCGACGTACACGGCCACCCGCACCCAGCGGCGACCCCAGAAGCCCTTCTTCCGCGCACGACGGCGCTTCGGCTTCCGCCCCGGCTTCTGCTTCTGCTTCTGCTTCTTCCCCTTGGGCGGGGCGGCCGCGGCGGCCGGCGCGTCGGGCTCGGGGGACTGCGCGGGCGTGCGACGCCGCAGGGGGGCGGGGGGCTCCGGCGCGGCGGGCATCTCCACCTCGGTGGCGGCCTCGGAGAAGGCCTCGTCCGGGCGCGGAGGAGCGGCCGTCATGGGCGGCGGCGACGGGAGCGGGGGCGTGAGCGCGGCGGCGCGGGACGGGGCGGGCTCGAACATCCGCTCGTCGATCACGGTGTTCTGGAGGTCGTCCTGATCGTCGTGCAGGTACGCCCGCCGCTGCGGGGTGCTCTGCTCCATGGGCGGGATGACGGGCGGGGGCGTGAGCCCGGCGGGACGCGCGGCGGGCGATCGGACGCCCAGGGGCAGCGTGGCTTCGTCGTCCACGTCGATCGCGGGGAACGGATCCGGGGCCGTGCGCACGGACTCGCTGGGGCGGGGGGGGGGCGGCGGAGGGGGCGCGGGCCGGGGGATCTCCACCGCCGGGCGAGGCGGGGACGCCTTGCGCGCGGCGAGCGTCTTCCGCACCTCGTCGGGGTACGCGACGGTGATCACCGTGCCGCAACGACAACGGTACTTCTTCCCCTCCGGAGGGAGGGGGTCCTGAAGGCGATAGCCGGTCCCACACGCGGGACACTGAATCCGCAGGATCATCGAGACGAGACGAGCTTTCCGGGGGGCGCGAAGAAGGGGGCGGGGAGCCCCCGTTTCTTAATGCCGCAGGCCCTCGAAGTCAACGGCTCCGAGGCGGGGAATGACCGTCGCGGGCCGCGGTTTCTTCCAGGGTGAACCGCGTCCCTTGCGGTTCCCGCATCGGGCACCCAAGATCCAGGTGGGTATGAAGCGCGTAGTCACCGTTCTGTTCGTCGTGGTCGCCTTGGTCTCGGGCGGCTGGTTGATCGCCGCCAAGGGAGGCGACGGCTTCGCGGCCGGGGACGCGCCCATGGACTTCATCCGCGATCGCCTGGGCGACAAGGAGTACGAGCTGGCCGAGCTCGACCTCTTCCGGCGGGCGGCGTTCAAGATCAACACCGAATACGTGGACGCGCGGCGCGTGGAGCCCGACGCGATGATGCTCGAGGCGCTCGATCGGGTCGCGCACCTCGTCCCCGAGTTCGTGTACGAGTACAAGCAGGACCTCGGCGTCCTCATGCTCACCTACGGCGCGTCGCACACCACGGTGCCGGTCCCGTCCCTGGAGAGCCTCCCCGAGATGACCGAGGTCGTGGCCGACGCCGCGCGGTTCCTCGACGAGCACCTCGACGACCGGTTCGAGCGCCCCGAGATCGAGTACGCCCTCATGAACGGCATGCTCAAGACGCTCGACCCCCACAGCACCTACATCGACCCCGAGGCCTACAAGGAGATGGCGATCACGAACCGAGGGCACTTCGGCGGCCTCGGGATCACCATCGGCCTGCGGGGGCCCAGCAAGCGGCTCACGGTCCTATATCCGATCGCGGGCACCCCGGCCTCACGCGCGGGGCTCCAAGCAGGCGATCACATCGACAAGATCGAGCAGGAGTCGACCGTCAACATGACCCTGCAGGACGCCGTCGGTCGGCTCCGCGGTAAGGTCGGCACCCCCGTCACGATCACCGTGTCGAGCCCGGACGAGATGGACCGCGAGGTCACGATCACTCGGGCGCGCATCTCGGTCCCGTCCGTGAAGTCGGCGTACGCGGGCGACGGCGTCGGCTACATCCAGGTCTCGAACTTCGCTGCCGACACCCACGACCAGCTCGACGGTGCGATGCTCGAGCTGGACGAGCTCGCCGCTGCGGACGGCCACGGCGAGATGAAGGGCCTGATCCTCGACTTCCGAGGCAACCCCGGCGGCTACCTCCAGCAGGCGATCCAGATCTCCGACAAGTTCCTCAGCGAGGGGATCATCGTCGCCACGGCGGGCCCCGGGAACCGCCGGCTCAAGGCCGAGAAGGCGCGCGGCTTCTATACCGAAGAGGATCTGCCGCTGGTGGTGCTGGTGGACGAGTCGTCCGCCTCGGCCTCCGAGATCGTCGCGGGCGCGCTCAAGAACCACGATCGCGCGGTGATCGTGGGGGCCCGGACGTTCGGCAAGGGCAGCGTGCAGAACCTGTACGACAGCGAGTTCAACCAGGGCGCCCTCAAGCTCACCATCGCCAAGTACCTGACCCCCGGCGATCGCAGCATCCAGGGCATCGGCATCCAGCCCGACATCGCGCTCCGCCCCGCCCGCGTCACCAGCGACGAGGACGGGCTGGCCGTTCACATGTACTGGCAGGACTTCGAGATGCGCGAGCAGGATCTCGACGCGAGCTTCGCCTGGGGCGACGACCCCCACGCCGAGGGCGGCCTCCAGTTCGTCTACTCCTGCGAGGAGTGCTGGGAGCGGGATCCGGGCGACAACCGCGCCGAGCCCCAGGCCGCGGACAAGCTCGAGGACATCGAGGTCCAGGCCGCGAAGGCGCTGCTCCGAGAGGTCGGCTCCCCCCTCCGCTCGAAGATGCTGGAGCACGCCGCGGAAGTGGTGGGCGAGGTCTTCGAGGAGCGCCTGGAGCTCCTCACCCAGCGGCTGGACGACGTGGGCATCGACTGGACCCCCGGCCCCGAGGGCAGCGTCGCCGAGCCCTCGTCGCCGGACGTCGTCGCCACCCTCGACGTGGTCGCCCCGGGCGACGTGCTCTCCCCCGGCGTCGGCACGCCGATCTCGCTGACCGTCACCAACCACAGCGCCCGACCCATCCACCGCCTGCGGGCCGTGACCGACAGCGGCGACGGCCACTTCTTCGCCGGCCGCGAGTATGTCTTCGGGCACGTGGCCCCCGGCGAGACGCGCGAGTACAGCGCGAAGAGCTGGCCGGCGCTCTGGCTGCACTCCCGCACCGAAGAGGTCACCTGGCACTTCTTCGCGGACTCCGGCCCCGTCCCTCCGAAGCTCGTCGGCAAGCTGCGGATCACCGAGGTGCCGCACCCGCGCTTCGCGTTCACCTACCAGCTGATCGACGACGGGACCGGGGACAGCCGCGGAAACGGCGACGGCCTCCTGCAGCCGGGCGAGGACATCGACCTCCTCGTGACGGTGGAGAACGTGGGCGACGGCGCCACCGCCGACCTGTGGAAGGCGGAGCGAGGGCTCCTCGGCGCCGGTGAGGACGCCGACGGGGACGGCAAGGCCGACAAGCCCTCGTCCTTCGTGCGCCTCAAGAACGGTTCGAGCGACGCGATGTTCCTGGAGCGCGGCTCGGCCTGGTTCAGCCTCGCGCCGGGCGAGCGCACCCGGCAGCGCCTGCACTTTCGTGTCGCCGAGGACGTGGGCGAGCGCACCACCTTGAGCGCCGTGATCGATGTGCGGGACACCAAGTTCCTGGAGGGCACCTCGGCCGAGCTGGAGATCCCGCTGCATGGGCCCTCCGAAGAGGTCTCCAAGGCCGGTCGGGTGGTGAAGCCCAAGGGCGCCTACGCCGAGGTCCGCTCGGGCGCGTCGCCGCTGTCTCAGGTCGTGGCCCGCCTCGAGGGCCCCGCCACGATCGACGGGCGCCTGGGCGACTGGCTCCGCGTCCCCCTCGAGTGGGGCGGCTCCGGTTGGGTGGAGACGAAGCACGTGTCGTCTGCGGGTCGCCGCGGCGTGGGCACCCCGGCCCTGCACCTCTCCCACGCGCCGCCGATCCTGCGCCTCGACCACAACCCGGGCGGCACCTCGGTGGTGGCCGATCGCCTCGTCCTCAAGGGTGAGGTCACCGACGACGAGCTGGTGAAGGACCTGTACGTGTTCGTGAAGGACCGAAAGGTCGCCTACCACCGCCTCGGGACCAGCGCCTCGGCGCATCACTTCGAGGTGGAGGTCGAGCTCGAGCCGGGCGAGAATGAGATCGTGATCCGCGCCCGCGACGGTCGTGATCTCGAGAGCAGCCTGTCCTTGAGCGTCTACCGCGAGTCGGCGACGGCCGCCGCCGAGCGATCGACCGAGGCCCGCGCAGTCACGCGCTGAGGCCGGACGACTTCGGCCCCCTCGGCTTCTCCTTCGTCCGCTTCGTCTTCGGGACTTCGGCGTCGATCAGGTCGGCGAGGAACCGCCCGGTGTGACTCCCGGGCACGCCGGCCACGACCTCCGGGGGCCCCTCGGCCACCACGTCGCCGCCGCCGTTGCCGCCCTCGGGCCCGATGTCCACGACCCAGTCGGCGCAGCGGATCACGTCCAGGTTGTGCTCGATGACCACCACCGTGTTGCCCGACTCCACGAGCCGGTCCAGCACCTGCAGCAGCTTCGCGATGTCCGCGAAGTGCAGGCCGGTGGTGGGCTCGTCCATGAGGTAGAGCGTGCGGCCCGTCGCCTTCTTCGCGAGCTCTCGGCTGAGCTTGATGCGCTGCGCCTCGCCCCCCGACAGCGTGGTCGACGACTGCCCCAGCTGGATGTATCCGAGGCCCACGTCCACCAACGTCTGCACGACGCGGCGGATGCGGGGGTAGTTCGTGAAGTGCTCGAGGGCGTCCGCGCAGGGGAGGGCCAGCACGTCCGCGATCGACAGCCCCTTGTGCTTGATGCGCAGGGTGGCGTCGTTGAAGCGCTTGCCCTGGCACACCTCGCACGGCACGAACACGTCCGCCAGGAAGTGCATCTCGATGCGGAGGGACCCGTCGCCGTTGCAGGCCTCGCAGCGCCCGCCCTTCACGTTGAAGGAGAAGCGGCTCTTGGTGTAGCCCGCCGCCCGCGCGTCCTTCGTGTTCGCGAAGACGGCGCGGATCGAGTCGAACAGCTTCGTATAGGTGGCGGGGTTGCTTCGGGGGGTGCGGCCGATGGGCTTCTGGTCGATGTCGACGATCTTGTCGAAGTGCTCGAGGCCCAGGATGTCCTTGTGGCGACCCACGGGGCGCGACGCCTTGTGGAAGACGTTGGCGAGCGCGGGGGAGAGGATGCCGTTCACGAGCGACGACTTGCCCGCCCCGGACACGCCCGTCACCGCGACCAGGCACCCCACGGGGAAGGACACGTCGATGTTCTGGAGGTTGTTCTCCCGGGCGCCTCGCACCACCAGGCGACGCTTGTCCGGTACCCGTCGGGCCGACGGGGTCTCGATGCGCCGACGGCCCGAGAGGTACGCGCCGGTGACGGACGTGGGGTGCTTCAGGATCGCGGCGGGGGCCCCCGAGTAGACGATCTCGCCGCCGTGCCTGCCCGCGCCGGGGCCGAAGTCCACGAGGAAGTCCGCCGCCTCGATCGTCTCCTGATCGTGCTCCACGACGACCACGGAGTTTCCGATGTCCCGGAGGTGCTGCAGCGTGCGCAGGAGGCGCCGGTTGTCCCGCTGATGCAGGCCGATGGACGGCTCGTCGAGGATGTAGATGACCCCCGTGAGCTCCGTGCCGACTTGGGCCGCCAGCCGGATGCGCTGGGACTCGCCGCCGCTCAGGGTGGGGCCGAGGCGGTCGAGCGTGAGGTAGTCGAGCCCGACGTTCAGGAGGAAGCCGAGCCGGTTGCCGATCTCCTTGACCAGCTCCGTGGCGATCGTGGCCTTGTTGCCGTCGAGGCCGAGGTCGTGGATCGCGACGTGGGCCTCCGTGATCGTCATCCCCACGAGCTCGGGCAGGGACCGCTTGCCGACCTTCACGGCGCGCGCCTCGGCCCGCAGCCGGCTGCCCCCGCACGCGGGGCAGGGGAGCGTGCGCATGAAGGACTCGTAGTAGCGCCGCATCTGGTTCGACTCGGTCTGCTTGTACTTGCGCTCCAGGTTGGGGAGGACTCCCTCGAACGTGGTCTTCCACTCGCCCGCGCTGCGCTTGCCGCGCCACTGGACGGTGAACTCCTCCTCCGTGCCGAACAGCACGACGTCGCGGGCCACGTGGGGCAGCTCCTGCCAGGGGACGTCCCGGGCGATGCCGAGCGCGTCCGTGGCCTGCTTGAGGTACCGGTACGACCAGCCCTGCGCCCGCTTCATGGCGGCCGCCCAGGGGCGGATCGCGCCGCCCTCGAGGCTGAGCGACGCGTCGCTCACGACCAGCTCGGGGTCCATGACCTTCTTCCAGCCGAGGCCGTTGCAGTCGACGCACATGCCCGTGGGGGTGTTGAACGAGAACAGCGGCGGCTCGAGGTCCGGGAAGGAGATGCCGCAGTCGGGGCAGGCGAGCTTCTCGGAGTACAGGGTCTCGGACTCGCCGGGGATCTCCACCAGCAGCAGCCCCCCGGACTGGGCCAGGGCGGTCTCCACGGAGTCCGTGAGCCGCGACTCCATGCCCTCGCGGATCGCGAGCCGGTCCACGACGATGGAGATGTCGTGCTTCTTGTCCTTGTCGAGCTCCGGGGGGGACTCGACGAACGCGTCCTCGCCGTTCACGCGCGCCCGGGTGAAGCCCGCCTTCATCGCCTCCTTGAAGACGTCCCGGTGCTCCCCCTTCCGGCGGCGGACCACCGGGGCCAGGACCTGGAACCGCGTGCCCTCCGGCAGCTTCAGGATCGACTCGACGATCTCGGCGGCGGACTGGCGCCCCACCTCACGCCCGCAGCTGGTGCAGTACTGGGTGCCCACGCGCGCGAAGAGCACGCGCAGGTAGTCGTAGATCTCGGTGATCGTGCCGACGGTGGAGCGGGGGTTCTTCGACGCGGCCTTCTGTTCGATCGAGATCGTGGGCGCCAGTCCCCGGATCGTGTCGTATCGCGGCTTCTCCATCTGCCCGAGGAACTGCCGCGCGTACGCCGACAGCGACTCGACGTACCGGCGTTGCCCCTCCGCGTACAGGGTGTCGAACGCCAAGGACGACTTGCCCGAGCCCGAGACGCCCGTGAAGACCACGAGCTTCTTCTTCGGGATCTCCAGGGTCAGGCCCTTGAGGTTGTGCTCCTCTGCGCCGCGAATGAGGATGTGGTCGAGCTCTCGGGAGCCGGTGACATTCGGCAACTGAACATGCTTTCAGTGAGGGGGGCTCGCAGAGTAGCCCAAAAGAAGGAACGGGCCGACCCCCGAAGGGGCCGACCCGTACCGTTTCCTACGGTATGTAGCTGCTGCGTCGCTGCGCGGGGCCGACACCCGCCGACATACGTCGGTGGATTGTGCTTTCCGTGCTCCCGTCGGACGAGGCGGGAAACGCTTCAGCCGATGACGATCGGGTGATCCTGAGTCATCACCCCTGCGATGCGCGGCCCGGGAGGGGGCGCGCCGGTGATCCTCAGGCTCTCGTCACCTCACCGGTCCGGTCATTAGCGTCGTACAAAGGATCACCTCCTCTCGCAGCGTGTTGAACGTCCCGGGACCCGTCCCGGAGACAGGGTCGGTCCGCTGGAGAAAGCCGACCCTGCCGAGGTCCTCCCAAAACAACCGGGAGATAGGAACTGGTGAAGTTCCCGCTGCCGCTGCAGCACCCTCGCTTTCGATCTTAGGGCGCCGGATCCCGATGCGAAAGGTGCGGGGCACAAACTTCCCCGGCCTCGGGATCAAACCTGCCGGCGGGGTGCCCTCAGAGGGCGTCCCAGTCCTTGTTCTTCCAGTCCACGGACCAGCCGCCGGAGGACTTGACGCTCTCCACGAGCAGATCGTAGTCGGCCTTGGGCGCGGCGCCGATGAGCGCCAGCTTCACGAGGCTGCCCCAGGCGTAGCCGCGGCTCTCCACCACGCGACCGAGGATGCGGGGGCGGGCTTCGCGCCCGGTCTTCTTGTCCGGGATGGTGAAGACGATGCGGACCTCGGCGCCGTCCGCGTGGGTGTGCTCGAGGCACGCGATGGTCATGGCCACCTCGCTCGCGCGCCACACGAGCGTCGCGCTCGGAGGCCGGCGCTTGCCCAGCGGCTGCCCGGCGATGGCTTCGCGGGGGACGATGAACCCCTTCTCCTTGAGGGCGGACCGCTCGTCCGGGCGCAGCACCTCCGCCGCCGTGTTGCCGGGTCGGGGGCCGCGGGAACCGCTGGAGCGCGGGCGGGGACCCAGGCTCTCGTCGGACCGGGTCGGCTCGGAGGGCCGGCGGCGTCCGAGGAGGTCGGGAGAGGACTCCCCGTACACGTCCGGCGGGATCGAAAACTCGCCGGAGACGGTCGCGAGTGCGAACTCGCCCGACGTGTGCGTCGAGGAGCGCTTCTTCTGGAGCGAGGCCAGCTTCGCGCTCTCCGTCTGGAGCTTCGCCAGCGCCTTCGCGAGGGCGGCCCGCCAGCGCTGGGACGATGCGGGCCGTCCGATGAAGTCCACCGCGCCCTGGGCGAGCAGCGACTTCGCCACGGAGCCGTCCTCGGGGTAGGTGCGGCTGGTGAGGATGATCGGCATCACCTTCAGCCCGGTCATGCGCTGGGCCGTCGAGAGCAGGACGGTCTCGCTCATGCCCTTGAGCGGGACCTCCACCATCATCACCGTGGAGGGGTGGGCCGCTGCGCGCTGGAGGAGCTGCTCCGGGAGCGTCATCACCTCGACCTCGAGCCCGTTGGCGACGAGGATCTCGGCGGCCTGCTGTCCGCCCTCGGGGTCCGCGTCCAGTACGAGGATCGGATGACGCCACCGCATCTGCCGACTGGGCGGTACGGCCGTCAGGCTCCGGGAGCTGCGTCGGTCTTGACTGGACATGCCGGCTCCTTCCTCGGCTCCGGTGTCCCGCCAGCCTACCAGTTGGGCCCGTCGGCCAGGGCTGCCGTTCGGGTGACTGCGCGGGTGCGCCTTGCCCGCCCCCCCGGGCAGGACTAGGCTCACCGCCCCGTTTCGCCCCGTCCCATCGGAGATCTCATGGGCCACGCCTACCTCGTCGACGCCATCCGAACCCCCATGGGCCGCCGCGACGGCGAGCTCGCTCGCATCCGTCCGGACGACCTCGCCGCGGTGCCCCTGCGCGCGCTCGTGGACCGCAACCCCATCGAGGGCGGCGACGTCGAGGACGTGATCATGGGCTGCGTCACCCAGGTCGGAGAGCAGGGCCTCAACATCGGCCGCACCGCGCCGCTCATCGCGGGCTTCCCCAAGGAGGTCACGGGCACGTCCGTGAACCGCATGTGCGGGTCGAGCCAGCAGGCCGTGAACTTCGCCGCCATGGCCGTCATGTCGGGCGCCCACGACCTCGTGATCGGGGCGGGCGTCGAGTCCATGAGTCGCGTGGAGATGGGCTCGGACATGTTCTACAAGGGCGCGCCGAAGCTCCCGTCGGACACGCTCCGCTGGCGGTACACGTTCGTGCAGCAGGGCATCTCCGCCGAGCTCGTGGCCCAGCAGTACGGCGTCGAGCGGGAGACGATGGACCGGTTCGCCATGGCCTCCCACCGCAAGGCGGGGGACGCCCAGGCCGCGGGCACGTTCGACGCCGAGATCGTGCCCGTCGACACGGTGGACGAGGACGGCGCGCCCCTGCACGTCACCCGCGACGGCGGCATCCGCCACAACACGAGCTACGAGAAGGTCGCGAGCCTGCGGCCCGCGTTCAAGGAGGACGGCCGCATCACCGCCGCGACGAGCTCGCAGATCTCCGACGGCGCGGCCGCCATCCTGGTGGCGAGCGAGGACGCCGTGAAGCAGCACGGGCTCGAGCCGCGGGCCCGGGTGGTCTCCATGGCCGTCGCGGGCGTGGACCCGACGGTCATGCTGACGGGCCCCATCCCGGCCACGCAGAAGGCCCTCGCCAAGGCGGGCCTGACCCTGGACGACATCGATCTCTTCGAGGTCAACGAGGCCTTCGCGAGCGTGGTCCTGGCCTGGCAGAAGGCCACCGGCGCGGATCCGGACAAGGTCAACATCTACGGCGGGGCCTGCGCCCTCGGGCACCCCCTCGGCGCCTCGGGTGCGCGCCTGCTCACGACGCTGCTCAACGGCCTCGAGCAGCGCGGCGGGCGCTACGGGCTGTGCACCATGTGCATCGGGTTCGGCCAGGGCATCGCGACCGTGATCGAGCGGCTCTAGAAGCTCGAGGAGCCTTCAGGGTTCGCGGCGGCGGCCCCACACGACGCGGTCGACGCCGGCGAGATCGGCCTTCACCTGCACGTCGGGCCAGCCGTCCGCTTCGAACATCGCGCGCACGTCGGTCGCCTGACCGGCCCCCACCTCGACGGCGAGCAGCCCCCCCGCCTTCAACCACGCCGGGGCCTCGCGGCTCAGTCGACGGTAGTGCACCAGCGGGTCGCGCCCGGCGAACAGGGCCGCCGCGGGCTCGAAGTCCCGGACGTCCGGCATCAGGCCCGCGCGCTCGCTCTCGGCGATGTACGGCGGGTTGGCGACGATCGCGGTCAGCTCGCCCCGGAACCGCCCGGGCACCCGCTCCAGGCCGTCCGAGCGCACGAAGCCGACGCGACCCTCGACGCCGTTGGCCGCGGCGTTGGCCTTCGCCACTTCGAGCGCGGCGGGGCTCAGGTCGACGGCGAGGACGCGCACGCCGGGTCGCTCGGCGGCCAGCGTGACGGCGATCGCCCCGGAGCCCGTGCCGTAGTCGAGCAGCACGCCGTCCGAGTCCTCGGGCAGGGCGGCGAGCGCGACGTCGACGAGGGTCTCCGTGTCCGGGCGCGGGATGAGGACCCGCGAGTCCACGGCGAACGGACGACCGTAGAACTCCCGCTCGCCGAGCAGGTACGCGATCGGCTCCCGCTTGGCGCGGCGCCGGACCAGCTCGCGGAAGGCGGCCGTCTCGGCCGGGTCCAGGGGGCGGTCGAAGGACGTGTAGAGGGCGAGCCGGGGCAGCCCGAGGACGTGGCCGAGGAGCAGCTCGGCGTCGAGGCGCGGGGTCTCGATGCCCTGCTTGCCGAACCACTCCTGCGTCTTGCGCAGGGCCTCGACCACCTCCATCAGGCGTCGTCGGCCTGCTGGAGGGCGAGGGCCTCGAAGTGGGCGCCGCAGCGGTCGAGCAGGTCGTCGAGGTCGCCCTCGATCACCTTGTCGAGCGTGTAGAGCGTGGCGCCGATGCGGTGGTCGGTCACGCGGCCCTGGGGGAAGTTGTAGGTGCGGATGCGCTCGCTGCGGTCGCCCGTGCCGACCTGCCCCAGGCGCTGCTCGCGCTGGTCCGCCTGCTTCTCGAGCCGCTCCTTCTCGTAGAGCCGCGCGCGCAGCACCTTCAGCGCCTTCTCGCGGTTCTTGTGCTGGGACTTCTCGTCCTGACACTGGACCACCAGGCCGGTGGGGAGGTGCGTGATGCGGATCGCCGAGTCGGTGGTGTTGACGGACTGGCCGCCGGGTCCGGAGGCCCGGAACGTGTCGATGCGGATGTCCTTCTCTTCGATCCGGATCTCGACCGGCTCGGGCTCGGGCATCAGGGCGACGGTGCACGTCGACGTGTGGATGCGGCCCTGAGCCTCGGTCGTCGGCACCCGCTGCACGCGGTGGACGCCGCCCTCGTAGCGCAAGCGCGTCCACGCGTCGGCCCCGGAGATGGAGGCGATGACCTCCTTGAAGCCCGACGCGGAGTTGTAGGACGTGTTCAGCACGTCGAACTTCCAGCGCCGTCCTTCGCCGTAGCGGGAGTACATGCGGAAGAGGTCGGCGGCGAAGAGGCCCGCTTCGTCCCCGCCCACGCCGGCGCGGATCTCGAAGATCAGGTCACGTCCCTCGTTCGGGTCCGGCGGCAGGAGGAGCAGCTTCACCGCGTTCTCGGCGGCGTCGAACTTGGGCTCCAGGTCCGCGATCTCGGCCTTCGCCATCTCCCGGAGCTCCTCGTCTCCCTCCTGGAGCATCTCCCTGGCGCCGTCGAGCTCGTCCCGGATCGCCTTCCACGCGCGGTACCCGTCCACGACCTTCCGGACGTGCGTGTACTCCTTCATGAGGGCGCGGTACTTGTCGACGTTCGAGGCGACCTCCGGCTGGGAGAGCTCCTCGTTCAGCGACTCGAAGCGCTCCTCGACGGCGTCGAGCTTCGCGAACATGGACATCGGGGGAACCTACCGGAAACGCGAAGCGTTCCCGCTCAGCCGGCGGCGGCGGTCTGGAACTCGACCCCGACGTACTCGGGATCGGTGAGGGCGCCTTCGTGCTGCAGGGCGCGCTTCATGGACACGAGCGCGACCTCGAGCTGGTCGTCGTCGGGCTCGCGGGTGGTCAGGTTCTGCACGAGCAGCCCCGGCCAGGAGATGAACTTCAGCACCGGGTTCGTCCGGTACTTGCCGGCCCACTTGATGAACTCGTAGGACAGGCCCGCGATGGGGATCATCATCGGGATCTTGATGCCCGCCTGGAGCAGGTTCAGGCGCCACCCGTCCACCGCCGGGAGCAAGGGCTCGATCAGCGGGAACGCGGCTGCGAAGAAGCCGATGGAGATGATGATCACGAACACCAGGAAGGAGGTGCCGCAGCGGGGGTGCTGCACCGGGTACTTCCGCGCGTTCTCGACCGTCAGCTCGTCTCCGGACTCGTACGTCCAGATGCTCTTGTGCTCGGCGCCGTGGTACTGGAACACCCGCCGAATGTCGGGCATGCGCGCGATCAGCGTGATGTAGGAGATGAAGACGATCATCTTCACCACGCCCACCACCACGTGGAAGATCGGTCGGTCGACCTGCCCTTCGGTGAGCAGCGGCTGCCCCTCGAAGAGGTTGAACGCGACCGACGCCGTCCAGTGCGGCAGGAAGATGAACAGCGCGATGCCCAGGGCGAAGGACATCGCCAGGGAGAGCGCGATGGCGCCGGTGGTGAGCGCGCCCGACTTCTTGTCTTCGGCCTCCTCGGCGTCCTTCGCCACGCGGGCGGCGTCGAGGTCGGCGACGTCGGCGTCCCCCTCCGCTTCGGCCGCCTCGGCCGCCTCCGCCTTCTCCTCTTCCTCCATCGCGACCTCGGCCGAGAAGGAGAGCGCCTGCATGCCGTTGATCAACGACTCGATGAGCACGGCGGCGCCGCGCACGAAGGGCGTCTTGAGGATCGGGTAGCGGGTGAAGAAGGGGACCCACTCGTCGTCCTTGACGACGATGCCCCCGTCCGGCTTGCGCACCGCGATGACCATGGACTTGGGTCCACGCATCATCACGCCCTCGAGGACGGCTTGCCCCCCTACATCCAAGGGCTTGCTGACGGGGGCGTCGGCCACGAACCGACTAGATGTCCGCGGCGGCAGTGCCGCACCGGTGCAGAATCTCCGCGGTGCGCATCTAGACGCGTCGCTTGATCTTCGAGTAGTCGAAGTTCGCGTAGCGGTTGCGGAACTTCTCCACGCGACCGGTGGAGTCGACGATCTTCATCGTGCCCGTGAAGAACGGGTGGCACGCCGAGCAGAGGTCGGTCTTGAAGTCGCCGCCGGTGGAGCGGGTCTGGAAGCTCTCGCCGCACGCGCAGGTGACGGTGATGACGTCGTACTTGGGATGGATTCCTGCTTGCATCTCACTTCTCCGGGTCGCCTCGAACCGTGCCGTGAACATGAGCACGTATGGCGAGCGCGCCCGTCTAGCACAGCGCCGACGGGCAGGTCCACCGATCTAAGACCGGTGCAGGGGTTTGTCCAGCGCTGTCCGCCTACGCGTTCATCGCGGCGAGGAACTCGTCGTTCGACTTCGTCTTCTCGAACTTGTCGAGCAGGAACTCCATCGAGTCGATCACGTTGAGGGGCGCGAGCACCTTGCGGAGCAGCCACAGCTTGGTGAGCGTGTCGGCGGGGAGGAGCAGGTCCTCGCGCCGGGTGCCCGACTTGTTGATGTCGATGGCCGGGTAGATGCGGCGCTCGACGAGGCGGCGATCCAGGTGGATCTCCATGTTGCCGGTGCCCTTGAACTCTTCGAAGATCACCTCGTCCATGCGGGAGCCGGTGTCGATGAGGGCGGTGCCCATGATCGTGAGGCTGCCGCCGTGCTCGATGTTTCGGGCCGCGCCGAAGAAGCGCTTGGGCCGGTGCAGGGCGTTGGAGTCGACACCACCGGAGAGGATCTTCCCGGAGGAGGGAACCACGGTGTTGTAGGCCCGGGCGAGGCGGGTGATGGAGTCGAGCAGGATGACGACGTCCTTGCCGTGCTCGACGAGGCGCTTCGCCTTCTCGATGACCATCTCTGCGACCTGGACGTGCCGCGTGGCGGGCTCGTCGAACGTCGAGGCGATGACCTCGCCGCGGACCGTCCGCTGCATGTCCGTGACCTCCTCGGGGCGCTCGTCGATGAGCAGCACCATGAGGTACGCGTCCGGGTGGTTGGCCGCGATGGCCCCCGCCAGGGCCTGGAGCATGACCGTCTTGCCGGTGCGGGGCGACGCGACGATGAGGCCGCGCTGGCCCATGCCGATGGGGGTCAGCAGGTCCAGGATCCGCGTCGAGGTGTTCGACGGGTCGAACTCGAGGTTGAACTTCTGGTCCGGGTACAGCGGCGTGAGGTTGTCGAACAGCACCTTCCGCTTCGCCACTTCCGGGGCGTCGAAGTTGATCGTGCTGATCTCCTTGAGGGCGAAGTAGCGCTCGCTCTCCTTGGGACCGCGGATCTGGCCTTCGACGGTGTCGCCGGTGCGCAGGTTGAAGCGCCGCATGTGGCCGGGCGAGATGTAGATGTCGTCCGGGCCGGGCATGTAGTTGTAGATCGGCGACCGGAGGAAGCCGTACCCGTCGGGCAGGCGCTCCACGACCCCGCTGCCGAAGACGTTGCCGCGGCGATGGATGTGGACCTGCAGGATCTTGAAGATCAGCTGCTGCTTGGGGATGCCGCCCTCGTCGATGTCGAGGCTGCGGGCGTGCTCGACGAGCTTCTGGGGCTCCCAGAGCTTCATCTCGGTGAGGTCGATGTCCGCCGGGACGTCGCCTTCCCAGGAGCTCTTGGCCTCGCGGGGCGGGCGATCGCTGCGCTCCCCTCGGCCTCGGCGGCGCCGGCGGCGCTCGGAGCGCGTTCGACGTCGACCGCCGTCCTCTTCGGACGAGCCTCCGTCGGGCGAGTCGGCCTGGGAGGACCTGCCCTTCGACGACTTCGCCTCGCCGGCGCCGTCGGCCGCGGCGGGGGTGGTCGCGTCCGAAGGGGAGTCGGCGGCCGCTGCGGGCGCGTCTTCCTTCTTCGTTCGCTTCTTCTTGGGGGCAGCCTTCGGCTCGGCCGGAGGGGTGCTTTCGGTAGCGGCTTCTTGCGCTTCGGACATGGGGCTCACCCAGCTTGGGCGTGGATCGGATCGGGCGCCGGAGTCGGCGGCCCGTGGGAATGGAAGTCAGGAGTGGGCGCGCGGCGGGGACCGTTGGTTCGACCGGCCGTGCTTGGGGGGGTGATCGGAAGGACCGACCGCGCCTAATGTGCGGACCCTCTCCGCGAATGTCAAGCGGTTCCTGCTTCGGACGGTGAGGGTGCCACCGCCGCGGAGACCTCCGCTACGCTCCCCCGCCATGGAGCAGACCTCATTCCTCGGGGGCCCCGCGGCCGACCCGGACGCGCGCTGGGAGCAGCTCGCCGCCACCATCCGCGAGCACAACCACGACTACTACGTCCTCGGTCGACCGACGATCTCGGACCGTGAGTACGACCGCCTCTTCCGGGAGCTTCAGGACCTCGAGGCGGCGCACGATCACCTCGCGCGGCCGGACTCCCCGACCCAGCGCGTGGGCGGCCCGCCGCTCGACTCCTTGGAGAAGTACGAGCACCCGTCCCCCATGCTCTCGCTTCAGAACTCCTACGACGCCGACGAGATCCGCGAGTTCGACACGCGCATCAAGCGCCACTTGGGGGAGGACGCGCCCGCAGACATCAAGTACGTCGTGGAGCCGAAGCTCGACGGCATCGCCATGGAGCTGATCTACGGGCAGGGGGTGCTCGAGGTGGGGGTCACGCGGGGCGACGGTCGGGTGGGCGAGAACGTCACCGAGAGCGTGCGCACCATCCGCAACATGCCGCTCCGGCTGCGCCCCTTCGAGGACGGCGTCCCGTCACGGATCGCCGTACGCGGCGAGATCGTCATGACGTCGGACGGCTTCCAGGACCTCAACCGTCGCCGGGTGGCGGCGGGGCTCGAGCCGTACGTCAACGCGCGCAACTCCACGGCGGGCACCGTCCGCAACCTCGACCCGAAGAACGCCGCCCAGGCGCCCCTGCGCTTCTTCGCGCACTCCGCGGGCATCGCCGAGGGCGTGACGTTCGCGTCCCACTCCGGGTTCCTCGCGGGCGCGCGGCGCGCGGGGTTCCAATTGGCCGACGGGATCGTCGAGTGCGACGGCATCGACGCGGTGATCGACGCGCTCACGGCCCTCGGCGAGCGTCGCCCGTCGTACAACTACGACATCGACGGCGCGGTCGTGAAGGTCGACGACCACCGGCTCCAGCAGCGCCTCGGGTTCGTCTCCCGGTCGCCCCGCTGGGCGATGGCGTTCAAGTACCCCGCGGAGCAGGCCGTCACGAAGCTGCTCCGCATCGAGATCCAGGTCGGTCGCACCGGGGCGCTGACCCCCGTCGCGCGGCTGGAGCCCGTGTTCGTGGGCGGCGTGACGGTCACCAACGCCACGCTGCACAACCGCGAGGAGATCGCGCGCCGGGACATCCGCCCCGGGGACTTCGTGATCATCCAGCGCGCAGGCGACGTCATCCCCCAGGTGGTCGGCCCCGTGCTCGATCGTCGGGACGAGGACGCCCCCCCCGCGCCGTACGAGTTCCCGTCCGCGTGCCCCGAGTGCGGGACGGCGATCGTCGAGATCGAGGGGGAGGTCGCCGTGCGGTGCCCCAACGAGTGGGGGTGCCCGGCCTTCGCGCGCACGCGCCTGCGCCACTTCGCGTCCCGGCACGCCCTCGACATCGACGGCCTCGGCGACAAGCTCGTGGAGGCGCTGATCGAGTCCCGGCTCGTGAGCGGCCCGGCCGACCTCTACACGCTGCACCTCAAGCGCGATCGCCTCGCGGGCCTCGAGCGCATGGCGAAGAGGTCGGCCGACAACGTGCTCCGCGGCATCGACCGCAGCCGATCCGCGCCCCTGCATCGCATCCTGTTCGGCCTCGGCATTCGGCACGTGGGCGAGAGCGTCGCCCGACGGGTGACGACCCACTTCGGGAGCTGGAGCGCGCTCGTGGGCGCCACGGTCGAGGAGCTGGAGGCCGTCGAGGACGTGGGGACGGTCGTCGCCGCCGCGATCCGCGAGTGGTTCGACGAGCCGCGGAACCAGCAGCTGCTGGCCGCCCTCGCCGCCGGCGGCATGCAGTTCCCGGACGAAGAGGTCGAGGAAGTGGCCGAAGGGTCGGCGTTGGCCGGAAAGCGCGTCGTCGTTACCGGTACGCTCACCACGATGACCCGCACGGAAGCCAAGGCCGCGATCCAGGCCGCGGGAGGCACGTCGCCGGGGTCCGTCTCGGCGAAGACGGACTTCCTGGTGGCGGGCGCCGAGGCGGGCAGCAAGCTCGCGAAGGCTCGGAAGTACGGGGTGCCCGTGCTCACCGAGGCGGCCTTCCGGGCGCTGGTCGGGATGGACTGACGCGTGCTCCCGCCGCCGGTCCCGGGGCCCGCAGACGCGCCCACCGATCGGCGGTTCGCTCCTCGCATCCTCCTCGCGGCCGTGAGCCTCCTGCTCCTGCTGAGCTGCGGGTCGCTCGGGTTTCGCCTGATCGAGGGCTGGTCGTGGTTCGACAGCCTCTACATGGTGGTCATCTCGATCACGACCGTCGGGTACGGCGAGATCCAGCCCCTGTCCGCTCCGGGGCGAATGTTCGCGATGGTCGTGATCCTCGGGGGCGTGGGCGTCGGCTCCTACGTCCTGCTCACACTCACCCGATTCATCTTCGAAGGCGTGGTCGAGGGCTCCCTCCGCCGCGCGTTGGCGAGGCGACGCGTGTCCAAGGAAATCGAGACTCTGTCCGGCCACACGATCATCTGCGGCTACGGTCGGCTCGGGCAACGCCTGGCCAAGGCCCTGAGGACGGCGGGCCGGCAGGTCCTCGTCGTGGAGGTGGACCCCGGTCGCCGGGCCCAACTGGACGCGTCGGGCCACCTGTACTTGATCGGGGACGCGGGGGACGAGGGCACGTTGCTCGCAGCGCGCCTGGGCGAGGCCGCGTCGATCGCGATCGCCACCCCGAGCGACGCGATCAACACCTGGGTGACGTTGGCCGCGCGGGACCTCGTCCCCGACATCCTGGTCCTCAGTCGCGCCACCGACGCCCAAGCCGCGAAGCGAATCCGTCGCGCCGGGGCCGACCGCACCCTCTCGCCGCTGGAGGAGGGCGGATCGCGGATGGCCTCGATGCTGCTCCGCCCGGACGTCGTGGACTTCGTCGACTTCGCGCAGCTCGGGGACTTCGAGGACGTCTTCATCGAGCAGCTCGAGATGAGCGCTGGGAGCGCGCTGGTGGGGCGGTCCCTGCGCGAGGGGGCCTACGGATCGACGTACGGCGTCACGGTCCTCGCCCTGAAGCGTCCGGCGGGCAAGCTCGAGTTTCGGCCGGACCCGGACACGGCCATCGCTGCCGGGGACGTCCTCATCGTGGCGGGACACCGCCGAGATCTGGGGCGGGTGGAGGCGGCGCTTGGGGGCTGACCGCGGCCTCCGGCGGGAGCTCCCACACGGTCAGGATCGGCCGCCCGTCGGGAGCGACGGGGACGAACGCGGGGGTTGTGAGGTAGCCCGCCGCGCGCAGCCCCGCGACGATCTCGTCCGTCCAGTGCCACCCCGCGTAGTCCACCAGGAAGCGACGTCGCGACCGGGCCTTCCCCGTGAGGATCTCCGCCGTCCGGTTCGGGTCCTCGGGCACGAAGTCCGCGGGCATGGCCTCGGCGGTGAAGGCGACCAGGGGCCAATAGGACCACCCGTCGCCCGCGAGGATGAGTCCCTCCTCGCCGGGCTGGAGCCGGTCGAGCATCCAGCGCGCCGCCTGGAGCTTCGCGTCGGGGGACGCCGCCACCATCGAGGGCTCGGGGTGCCCGCCGTCGGCGCGGTAGGGGCCGAAGAAGCCCTCCTGGAGCACCGCGATCTGCAGCCCGACGACGACGGCCGCGGCCGCCGCGGTCCTGCGGCCGCCCAGGGAGGCGAGGCCGTGGCCCGCCACCAGCGTCCCGAGGGTGAGCGCGACCAGGAGGTACCGCTCCCGGCTGACGACGGCGAGATCGAAGTCCGTGGCGCGCGCGGCCGTGAAGAACCAGGCGGTGACGAAGGCGGCGAAGAGGGCTCGCGCCGTGCCCTCGCCGGGCCGGAAGGCGCGCACGGCGCCCAGGGCCAGCGCGGCGGCGGCGGCGACGCGGACGGGCCACGCGAGGGCGAGGTCGCCGGGGACCACGCCGGTGAACCACCGCAGCACCCGGGGGCCCGCGAGGCCGTCGAGCACGATCGGGATCGAGGCGGGCAGCCGTTCGAGGAGCGGTCGGGCGCGGTCGGGAGTGACCAGCGTCCCCGAGTAGTCGATGCCGGGGCCGAGCCCCACCTGGTCGAGGACCATCGCCCACACGACCCAGGCGGTGGCCGCGAAGCCCAGGGCGACGGCGCCCACCAGCCGCGGGGTGAGGGCCCGGCGACCCTCCGGGGAGACGATCGAGGCCACGACCGCCACCGGCAGCAGGAGGAGCCCCTGGGGGTGGAACGCGGCCGCGGCGCCGAGCACGGCGCCCAGGGCGAGGGCGGCCCGGGGGGTGGCGGCGTCCCACACCCGCAGCAGCAGGCCGACGCCCGCGAGGGTCAGCACCGGGAGCATCATCACGCTGAGCGCGACGCGCTGGAACGACACGGCCCAGGCCGACGCGGCGAAGAGCGCGGCGAGGGTGAGCCCGAGGGTCTCGTCCCGCCAACGTCGCCCGATCCGCCACGCGATCCACACCCCGAGCACGCCCCCCAGCGCGGGCACGACGCGGACCACGAACGGAGTGACCTCGCCCGCCACGGCGATGGCCGGGCCCACGAGCCACAGGAAGTAGGGGCCGAGGTAGGGCCGGACGGGGTTGAGGCGCAGGTGCAGGTGCTCGCCGACCTGCCAGGCGTAGTAGGCCTCGTAGCCTTCGTCGCCGTTGAAGCCGGGCATGGTCGCCAAGCCGGAGAGCCGAAGGCCCGCGGCGAGGGCGAGGAGCGCGATCAGCAGCAGCCGGACGGACGACGCGGGCACGCCCCGACCGTACACTGGACGCGTGGTGCGCCGCGTCCTGCTCGCCGTCCTCCTCTCCGTCGGGTGCTCGAGCCCGACGGCCCCGACGTCGCCTCCCGCCGGCGCTCCCGACGGCGGTCCCCACGGCGCTCCCGACGGGGAGGCGGTCGCGCCGACGCCGGCCCGCCCCCCGGTCCTGCACCTGTCGATCCCCGACGCCGTCGCGGAGGGCCGGGCTCGGTACAAGGCCGACTGGAGCTTCGATCTCCGCGCGACGGAGGCCTGGTCGGTCCACGTCCACGTCATCCCGCCGGGCCAGCTCGTCCCCCTGCATCGCCACCCCGACAACGAGGAGCTGGCGCTCGTGATGGGCGGGGCGGGGGAGTGGGAGACGGTCTGGGTGGCCGACGAGCGCCGCACGGAGACCTGGACGCTGGGCTTCGGCGACGCCGTGTACTCCGCGCCCGGGTCGGCCCACCAGGTGCGCAATCGGGGGCCCGAGACCCTGGCGACGGTCGTCGTGCAGCGGCCGGAGTTCGGCCAGAACTGGTACCTCCTGGCGGACGAAGTCATGGAGGGGAAGCCCTCGGTGCCCGTGCGCGACGTGGTGCCGCCCATGTTCGAGGGCTGGTCCGTGGCCTGGGCGGGCCCCGACGAGACCGCGGGGGCGGCGGATCGCGAGCGCCTCGGCTTCGTCGTGGAGGGGGAGGGGACGCTGTCCTTCGAGGACACGACGCTGCCGCTGCGGCCCGGTCACTTCTTCAAGGTCCCGCCCGGGCTGTCCCACCGCGTCGCAGGCCCGCTCCGATTCCTGGAGGTCCGCGTCGGCGAGCCGCCCGCGCTCGCGCCTTGACTTCGAACCACGGGCCCCATACCTTCGGCGACCTCGGCTCCGTCGATCCGGTCGCCTCCTCGACGTTCGGGAGGGAGTCGACTCGGATCAGCAGCGATTGACGCGACGGCTTCGACTGGAGCATCCCGACGTGAGCCACACCCCGGCCTTCGGCCGCCGCCTCGGCGCGCCCCCCCTCGACGACGACACCCTCCGCTCGGTCTCCAAGCCCGCCCGCTACCTGGGCGGCGAGGTCGGCCAGGTGCGCAAGAACCTCGACGAGGTGGAGTCCGTGGTGGGGCTCTGCTACCCGGATCTCTACGAGATCGGGATGAGCCACATCGGCCTGAAGATCCTCTACGACGTGGTCAACCGGCGCCCCGAGTGGGCGGGCGAGCGCGTGTACGCGGTGGCGCGCGACATGGAGGAGAAGCTCCGCGCCGCGGGTCGGCCCCTGACCACGCTCGAGAACCGCGTGCCCCTCGCGCAGCTGGACGTGCTCGGCTTCACGCTCCAGTACGAGCTCTCCTACACCAACCTGCTCCAGGTGCTCGACCTCGGCGGGATCCCCCTCCGGTCCGCCGACCGCGCCCCCGAGCACCCGCTCGTCATCGCGGGCGGACCCTGCGCCTTCAACCCCGAGCCGCTCGCGCCGTTCCTGGACGCCGTCTGCCTCGGCGACGGCGAGGAGACGATCGCGCGCGTCGTGGAGACGCACGCCGAGTGGAAGCGCTCCAGGGCGCCCCGGGACCAGCTGCTGCGGGCGCTCACGGACGTGCCCGGCGTCTACGTGCCGTCGCTCTACACGCCGTCCTACAACGACGACGGGACCGTGGCCGACATCACGCCCGCGTCGGGCCTGCCCGCCCGCGTGCTCAAGGCGATCGTCACGGACCTCGACGCGGCGCCGTACCCGACGGCGTCGCCGGTCCCGTTCATGCAGGTGGTGCACGACCGCGTCGGCGTCGAGATCCAGCGCGGGTGCATGCGCGGCTGCCGCTTCTGCCAGGCGGGCTACATCTACCGTCCCGAGCGTCAGCGCAGCCCCGACCGGGTGCGCGAGCTCGTGCGGGAGGGCCTGCGGGGCACCGGCCAGGAGGAGTACAGCCTGCTGTCCCTGTCCGCGGGCGACTACAACTGCATGGAGCCGCTGCTCACGACGCTGATGGACGAGCACGAGGACGACCGGTCCGCGATCTCGCTCCCGTCGATGCGCCTGGAGACGCTGACGCCCGGCATCATGGAGCAGGTCGGGCGGGTCCGGAAGACGTCGTTCACCGTCGCCCCCGAGGCCGGCTCGGACCGCATGCGCGGGGTCATCAACAAGGTGATCGACGAAGACGTGCTGGTCGACATGGTCGAGGAGGTGTTCAAGCGCGGCTGGAGCAGCCTGAAGTTCTACTTCATGCTCGGGCTCCCCACGGAGCAGACCGAGGACCTGCAGGCGATCATCGACCTCGCCGCCCGCTGTCGGCGCCGGGCGCGCCGCCACAACCGGGGGGCGAACATCACGGTCTCCGTGTCCAGCTTCGTGCCGAAGTCGCACACGCCGTTCCAGTGGGCGCCGCAGGTCACGCTCGAGGAGATCCGAGAGAAGCAGGAGTACCTGCGGGCCGGGCTGCGGGCCGCGAAGCTCGGGTTCCGGTACCACTCGTCGCTGTCGTCGGTGATGGAGGGCGTCTTCTCCCGAGGGGACCGCCGCACCGCGGATGCGCTCCTGCGCGCCTACGAGCTGGGCGCGAGGCTCGATGGCTGGCAGGAGGAGCTGCGGGTGGAGGCCTGGGAGCAGGCGTTCGAGGAGACGGGCGTCGATCCGAACTTCTACAACCGGCGGCGTCGCGACGGCCACGAGGTGCTGCCCTGGTCCCACATCGACATCGGCATGAAGCCGGAGTGGCTGTGGGAGGACTGGATGGACGCCCTCGAGGCCGGCTTCGTCCCCGACTGCACCACCGAGCCCTGCTACGACTGCGGCGTGTGCGATCACGTCGTCGTGGCCAACCGCGTGTACCGCGAGGACGTGCCGTCCCCGCCCGCCGTCCCCCGGATCCGCAAGCGGTACGGCATCGCCCGCAAGCGGCTCGACCCCCAGTTCGTGGCCATGCCGCGGCCGCCCGCGAAGAAGGGGAACAACGTCGTGGACGCGGTGCCGCCCCAGGGGATGGCCCCCGGATCGGCGGGGGCCCGGCACTCGCGCGCCGACTTCGAGGCGAAGGCCCCCTCGGAGAAGCCGGTGCGGCAGGTGGACAGCCGAGGCGTGCCGCTCAGCCCGTCGCAGATCGCCCAGCAGCGCGACTCCCGCGAGGGGCCGCCCGACTGGCGCACGGTGTTCGATACGCGGCTCCCGGTGGAGTGGCGGGTGCGCGCCCGCGTGCGGTTCGGCAAGCGCGGACCGCTCGTCCACCTTGGCCACCTCGACCTCATGAACGTCTTCCGTCGCGCGCTCAAGCGGGCGGGCGCGCCGGTGATCTGGTCCCAGGGCTTCCACCCCCAGATGCGCGTGAGCTTCGTGCCGCCGCTGCCGTCGGGGTGCGCGTCGCGCGGGGAGCTGATGGAGGTGGAGCTCCACCGGCCCGTGGACGTGCCCGCGTTCGGGGCGGCGCTCGCCGCGGCGATGCCCGACGACCTGCCCATCCTCGAGGTGACCGAGGTGCCCGTGCAGGGCCCGAGCCTGCAGGAGGCGATGGAGGCGTCGGTGTACGTCTTCCACCCCGGCACCACGACGCCGACCGGCTGGACCGCGGACCGCATCGCCGCTTTCGAGCGCGGCGAAACCGGCATCATCGAGGTCGTGAAGAAGAAGAAGGGCAAGGAGACCCGGCGCACGGTCGACCTGCACGACGTGGTGCAGCACCTGTCCTGCGAGGGCGAGTCGGCGCGCGTCGAGGTCGCGGCCCACGGCGCCGGGGCCCGCATCCGGGCCGTCGTCGCCGGGATCTTCGGCGACGAGGCGCTGTCGGCCCCCGGGGCCACCCTGGAGCGCGCCGCCATCCGCCTCCGCAGCCCGCGCCCGTCGCCGCCCCGTCCCGTCGCGGAGGTGCGAGCGTGAAGGACGCCCTGCTCCTGAACCGGACCGCCGGCGAGACCCGCGTCGCGCTGCTCGAAGACGGCCGAGTGCACGCCTTCTACATCGAGCGGGCGCGGGACCGCGGCGTGGTCGGGAACGTGTACGTCGGGCGCGTGGTCAGGGTCCTGCCGGGCATGCAGGCGGCCTTCCTGGACGTCGGCGCCGAGCGCTCGGTGTTCCTCTACGTGGGCGACATCGTCACCCCGAAGGAGCCCGAGACGGACCGGTTCGAGCCCTTCCGGGCCCCCGAACCCGAGGCCGATCCCGACGCCGAGGAGACGGTGGGCGTGGTGCCGATGCAGCGGCCGACGTTCCTGCCCGAGCCGCCGGACCCCACGACCGAGCCCGCGCTGGCGGGCGGCCCGACCGTCGCCGACGCGCCCCTCCCGCGATCCCGCGCGCCCCAGCGCATCGAGCAGCTCCTGCGCACCGGCCAGGAGGTCGTGGTGCAGGTGAGCAAGGCGGCGATGGGCACCAAGGGCGCGCGCGTCACCACGCAGCTGTCCCTGCCGGGACGCTTCCTCGTCCACCTCGCCCACGCCGATCACGTGGGGGTGTCCCGCCGCATCACCGATGAGGACGAGCGCGAGCGCCTGCGCACCCTCGTCGAGGAGCTGCGCGCGCCCGGCGAGGGCTTCATCGTGCGGACGGCCTGCGAGGGCAGGACCCGCGAGGAGCTCGCCGCGGACGTGCAATACCTCCGCGAGCTGCACCGAGGCATCGAGGCGCGCACCCGCAGCACCAAGGCGCCGGCCCTCATCCACGAGGACCTCGATCTCTGCCTCCGCTCGGTGCGGGACCTGATGTCCGACCGCGTGGCCCGGATCGTCGTCGACCACCCCACCGACCACCAGCGCGTCGCGACGCTGCTCGACCGCTTCCTGCCCCGCTACCGCGACCGGCTCGAGTACTGGGACGGCGCGGATCCGCTCTTCCAGTCGACGGGGGTCGAGAATCGGCTGCGTCAGGCGCTGGAGCGCAAGGTCCCGCTGCCGTCGGGCGGCCACATCGTCATCGACAGCACCGAGGCGCTGACCGCGATCGACGTGAACAGCGGCCGCTACGTCGGCTCCCGGGACCTCGAGGCCACGACGCTGCGGGTGAACCTGGAGGCGGCGCGCGTGGTCGTCGACGCCCTCCGCGTGCGCGACATCGGCGGCCTGATCGTCATCGACTTCATCGACATGGAGCAGCTCGACAACCGCGAGCGCGTCTACCAGGAGCTCGTCACCGCGCTGGAGGGCGACCGGGCTCGCACCCAGGTGCTGCCCATCTCGGAGTTCGGGCTCGTGGAGATGACCCGGCGACGGGTGCGGGAGGACCTCGGCCGCTACCTGCTCAGCGCCTGCGACGCGTGCGCGGGCACCGGTCGGGTCAAGTCCATCGAGACCGTCGCCTACGAGGTGCTGCGCGAGATCGGGACCACCGGCGGGAGCCACGCGGGCGGCGTGCTGCGGGTCCGCTGCGCCCCCGAGGTCGCGAACCGGCTCACCACTCAGGAGGCCGCCGCGATCACCACCCTGCAGCGGGGTCTGGGCGTCACGATCGACGTGCAATCCGAGCCGGGCTGGCCGCGTACCCGGTACTCGATGTCCACCCCCGGACGTCGGGAGGCCTCCTCATGAGCAGCATTACCGGCGTCCCCGCGGTGGACGTGACTCCCGAGAAGAAGTCGTTCCGCACGCGGGTGCGCGACTCCCTCGTGGCGGGGATCATCGTCGTCGCCCCCCTCGCCATCGTCTTCTGGATCTTCAACCGGATCGTCCTCGAGGTGGACGGCGTGCTCGGCCTGGTCCCGCAGTCGATCCGCGAGCTGACGTGGACGCCCCCCTGGGCCCCCGCGCAGATCCGGGTCCTCGAGACGCCCGGCCTCGGGTTCGTGCTCACGATCCTCGTGGTGCTGCTGATCGGCTCGGTGGCCCGCGGGTTCGTCGGCCGCAAGGTCGTGACGTGGGTCGAGGCGACGCTGCGCGAGGTGCCGCTGCTGGGCACGGTCTACTTCGCCGTCCGTCAGCTGCTGGAGCAGGTCTTCTCCGACCGCGCTCAGTCGTTCCAGAAGGTCGTGCTGGTCGAGTTCCCGCGGAAGGGCGTCTACTGCCTCGGGTTCGTGACCGCGCGGGCCTGGCCCGGCGTCGAGGACGCGGTGGGTGCGCCGCTGATCTCCGTCTTCGTCCCCACGACGCCGAACCCGACCTCGGGATTCTTCGTGATGTTCCCCGAGCACGAGGTGAAGGTGCTCGACATGACGGTGGAAGAGGCCTTCAAGGCGCTCATGTCTTCGGGCATCGTCCAGCCCGAGCGGGGCGGCGACCTTGGCACGCCGGCGCTCGCCGTCACCCAGGAGCTCGAGCCCGTGCGCGAGGAGCTGTAGACCGTGGGCCTCCCCGTCCTCACCGAAACCGATCCCCGGATCGAGCTCATGGGCATGTCCATGGCCGAGCTGGAGACGTTCGCGGTGGAGGTGTTGGACTGCAGGAAGTTCCGCGGTCGGCAGCTCTTCAAGTGGATCTATCAGAAGCGCGTCACCGACTTCGACGCGATGACGAACGTGGCCAAGGGGCTGCGGGCGCGCTTGAAGGAGGTCGCGAAGATCAGCCGGTTCGACGTCCGGGCCTCTCCCCGGTCGGCCGACGGCACGATCAAGTTCCTGTGGGGCCTGCACGACGGGCTGCAGATCGAGTCGGTCCTCATCCCCGAGCAGAAGCGCCTCACGTTGTGCATCTCGAGCCAGGTCGGCTGCAACCTGGGCTGCGACTTCTGCGTGACGGCCAAGGGCGGCTTCACGCGCAACCTCACGAAGGCGGAGATCCTCGGCCAGATCGTGCAGGCCCAGGAGTACGCGCCCGACAAGCCGATCACGAACATCGTTCTCATGGGCATGGGCGAGCCGCTGCTCAACCTAGACAACGTCGTGGAGTCGATGGAGACGGCCCAGCAGCCCGACGGGCTCGGCCTGTCCCACCGCCGGATCACGCTGTCGACCGTCGGCCTCGTGCCCCAGATCAAGAAGCTGGGCGAGCGCTCGCGCATCAACCTCGCGGTGTCCCTGCACGGCTCGACCGAAGAGAACCGCTCGGCCCTGATGCCGGTCAACGACAAGTACTCCATCCACGACCTCATCGCCGCCCTCAAGGCCTTCCCGTTGCCTCACCGCAAGGCGATCACCATCGAGTACATCCTGCTGCGCGGGGTGAACGACGACGTGGACGACGCCCACCGGCTCGCGAAGCTGCTGCGGGGCGTCAAGGCGAAGGTCAACCTGATCCCGTACAACGACAACCCGTTCACCCAGTACCAGCGACCGGACGACCGCGACATCCTCGCCTACCAGGAGGCGCTGATGAGCCACGGGGTCCACACGGTGGTGCGCCTCAACCGCGGGGGCGACATCGCCGCCGCGTGCGGGCAGCTGGGCGGGTACGAGCAGCAACACCCGCGCAAAGCGAAGCGGGCCAGGGCCGAGCAGGCCGAGGAGACGACCGCGTGACCACCAAGATCGCCGGAGTGATCGGAGGCAGCGGCCTCTACGACATCGACGGACTCCAGGACGTCGAGGAGATCGTCGTCGACACCCCGTTCGGCGCCCCCAGCGCCCCCATCGTCGCGGGCACGCTCGGCGACGTCCGCCTCCTCTTCATCCCCCGCCACGGCCGCGGCCACACGCTGACCCCCAGCGAGGTGCCGTACCGCGCGAACATCTGGGCGCTCAAGAGCCTCGGCGCCACGTGGTGCATCTCCGTGTCGGCGGTCGGCTCCCTCAAGGAGGAGATCGTCCCCGGGCACGTGGTGATCATCGACCAGTTCATCGACCGCACGAAGAACCGCCCGTCGACGTTCTTCGGCGAAGGGATCGTCGGCCACGTCGCGTTCGGCGACCCCGTCTCGCCGGTGCTGGCGGAGGTGCTGGCGGCGGCCGCGAAGGAGGCGGGAGCCACGACGCACGTCGGCGGCACGTACGTGTGCATGGAGGGACCGGCCTTCTCCACCCGCGCCGAGTCGCAGCTCTACCGGTCCTGGGGCGCGTCGGTCATCGGCATGACGAACCTCCCCGAGGCGAAGCTCGCCCGGGAGGCCGAGATCGCTTACGCGACCATCGCGCTGTCCACCGACTACGACTGCTGGCACGAGGGCCACGACGACGTGACCGTCGCGGCCGTGCTCGAGACCGTCCGCGCCAACGTGGCGATGGCGCGCCGGATCATCGTCGAGGCCGCCGCGAACATCCCCGACGGCGTGGACCCGCTCGTCGACGGCGCCTCCCAGTTCGCGGTGATGACGCGCCCCGAGCTCATTCCGAAGGACCGCCTCGACGCTCTTGCGCCTATCATCGGCAAATACTTCGCCTAGGCCCCCCACGCCCGGGTGAGAATCGGATGCTGTACATGCGCACGCTGCTCCTCCTCTGCTCCCTCCTCCTGACCACCGGGTGCCTCACGCCCAAGGTGGTGGGCGAGGCCGACGGCCACCACAAGATGGGGGTCGCGTACATCAACGAGGGCAACTGGCCCGGGGCCATCTCCGAGCTCCGCCAGTCGGTGAAGAAGAACAAGTGGGAGAAGAAGCACTGGCACTCGCTGGGGCTCGCCTACTTCGGTCGCGAGATGCACGCCGAGGCCGAGGAGGCCTTCAAGGAGGCCCTCGAGATCGACCCGGAGTACGCGCAGGCGCAGACCAACCTCGGCGCCCTCTACCTGCAGACGGAGCGCTGGGACGACGCCGTCGACGTGCTCGAGAAGGCGCGGGCCAACCCCGAGTACCGCGAGCCGCTGCGCACGCTGCACAACCTCGGCTGGGCCTACTTCAACAAGGGCGACTTCCCGAAGTCCCGGAAGCTGTACGAGCAGATCCTTCGCCAGTACCCCGACTTCTGCCCCGCGCACCGGAACCTCGGCTCCGTGGACGAGGCCGAGGGCAAGCTCAACAAGGCGCTGGACCGCTATCGCAAGGCCGTCGTCTGCGATCCGGGCGACCTCAAGGGCCTCTACGCGCTGGGCGTCCTCGAGATGCGCCTCGACTTCGTGAGCGACGCGTGCGGGCACCTCGGCACGGTGCACGAAGCCCACCCCTTCGGAGAGATGAAGGACAAGGCGGGCGAGTACCTGGGCGAGCTGGAGTGCGACCGCGTCAGCGGGCTGTAGAGCCCCTTCGAAGGACCGCCCACGCGTACACGCCGAGCGCGATCAGCACGACCGACGAGTACTGCGCCGGGGTCCAGTCGAGCCCCAGGAGCGAGAACCGGGTGTCCCCTATCCGCAGGGGCTCCTGGGCCAGGCGGAGCAGCCCGTACCCGCAGCACACGAACGCGAGGAAGACGCCGTCGCGCTCGGGGCGGCGGATCAGCGCCCAGCCGCCGACCGCGAGGATCACCATGACCGCGGCGTCCACGAGGCCCAGATCGTAGCGCAGGCCCGGCGTGGCCCCCAGAGCCTTGATCGTGGCGTCGTCGGCGGGGAACTCGACGGCCGCCCACCCGATGAGGGATCGAGCCACCGCGGGGCCCTCGCTGACCAGCACCCCCACGTGGTCGTGCACGCCGAAGCACCCGAGGCGTCCGATCCCGAACCCGACGACGGTGCCGAGGATGAGGGGGACGCCGAAGCGCACGAACGGGAGGCCCTTCCAGCGGGCGAAGACCCAGGCGGCGGCGGCGCACCCGAAGAAGCCCCCGTAGGAGGCGATCCCGTCGGTGACACGCAGCAGGTAGAGGGGATCTTCGAGGACCTTCTCGGGGTGGTAGAGCGCCTGCCCGAGGTGGCCGAACACGAGCGCGGAGGGCGCGATGACCAGCAGGGCGATGTCGTACAGATCAGGGTCGAACTCGCGCTTCGCCCCGAAGTGGCGGGCGATGAGCCAGCCGACGATGAAGCCCACGCCGACCAGGAGCCCGAAGCCCTGGAACGTCATCGGCCCGATCTCCAGTGCGCCCAGGCGGAAATAGGGGGCGGCGATCGCGGCGGTGACTGCGTGCATGGCGCGGGACTCTAACGCCTCCTCCGCGCGCCCCGGGACTCCGGCCGCGTAACATCCGGCCGGGATGCCGAAGGATCGTCACCAGCTGCTGGTCGACACCCTCCGCCGCTTCGTGCGGCGCGGGGCCGACGCACACCTCCGCCGCACCCTCGAGAAGACACGCAGCGAGGACGTCGCCGGGGCGCTGGCCGAGCTGATGCGTCGCGAGGCGCGGATCATCTTCACCGGGCTGCTGCAGGACCCGGAGCGCGCCGCCGAGGTGCTCAACGCCTACGACCCCGTGCTCGTGCCGGACCTGGTCGAGGGCCTGTCCGTCGAGCAGCTCCTCCCGCTCTTCTCGCACATCCCCCCGGACGACGCCGCCGACCTCCTCGCGACGCTGCCGGACGAGCTCAGCGCCGCGATCCTCGAGGCCCTCGCCGACGAGGAGTCCCACGACCTCGAAGAGCTCATGCAGTACGGCGAGGACACCGCCGGCGGGATCATGTCCCCGGAGGTCTTCGCGCTGGACAAGGAGCTGACGGCCCGAGAGGCGATCGTGGCGCTCCAGGAGGCGGACTCCGCGGAGATCGTCTTCTACGTCTACTGCATCAACGAAGAGGGCACCCTCGTCGGCGTCCTGTCCCTGCGGCAGCTGCTCACGGTCCCCCCCGCGATGCAGCTCAAGGACCTGATGAACAGCGACGTCATCTCCGTCCCCGTCACGATGGACCAGGAGGAGGTCGCCCAGATCGTCGCGCGGTACGACCTGCTCGCGCTCCCGGTGGCGGACGAGTTCAACAAGCTCGTGGGCGTCATCACGGTGGACGACGTCATCGACGTCCTCCGGGACGAGGCGACCGAGGACATGATGCTCATGGCGGGCGTCGGCGACGAAGACCTCGCCGTCGGTCGCGGGACCCTGCGCTCCGTCCGCACGCGGCTGCCTTGGTTGATGGCCAGCCTCGGCGGCGGGCTGGGGGCGGCGGTGCTCATCACGGGCTTCGAGGCGAAGCTGGCGGAGGTGGCCATCCTCGCTGCCTTCATCCCGATCGTCATGGGCCTGGGCGGCAACGTCGGCGTGCAGTCCTCGACGATCGTCGTGCGCAGCCTCGCCATGGGCCAGCTGGACCCGTCGCGGGTGCTCTTCGCGCTGTGGTCCGAGATCAAGGTGTCCTTCATCATCGCGACCGTCTGCTCGCTGCTCGTGGGGGCCGCCGCGTTCGGCATGGGCAACGCGGACCTGCGCCTGGGCGCCGCCGTCTGCAACTCGATCCTCGCCGTGATGATCCTGGGCGCGACGCTCGGGACCACGGTGCCGATGCTGTCGGACCGCCTGGGCATCGACCCGGCCGTGGCGACGGGCCCCATCCTCACCACCGGCATCGACCTCCTCGGCGTCCTCATCTACTTCGTCCTCGCCAGCCTCTGGTTGGGGCTATGAAGCCCACGAGGGCCGTGGTTCTGCGACGGGTCGACGTGGGGGAGGCGGACCGGATCCTGTCCGTCCTCACGGCCGAGCGCGGGCGGGTGGAGGTGCGGGTGCCCTCGGCGCGGAGGTCGCGCAAGCGGTTCGGGGGCGTGGACCTGTACACGTTGGTCGACGCGGACCTCGACGACTCGCGAAGAAGCACCCGCATGACCGCCGCCGCGGTGGTGGACGCCTACCCGGGGATTCGGGAAGACGTCCTGCGCCTCGCCCTCGCGGGGCGGGCGGCCGAGCTGCTCCACCAGGCGGCGCCCGAGGGCCAGGCCTCGGGGGAGCTGATGCGCCTCGCCGTCGCCGCGTTCGGCTCCCTCGACGTGCCCGGCGAGGCCGCCGTGGGCGGGCGGGGCTGGGCCCGAGCCTTCGAGCTCAAGCTCGCCCATGTTCTGGGCGTGCGCCCCTCCCTCATCCGCTGCGCTGCCTGCGCGGCCTCGATCGACGACGGCCCGGCGGCGTGGTCACCGACCCACGGCGGGGCCCTCGTGGGGACGTGCCGCGATCTCGACCCGGCCGCGCGGTCCGTGGCGGCGTCGACCCTCCGCCGGCTGCACGAGGCGCTGCACCGCCCCCTCGCCGAGCAGGTCGCCGTCGCCTGGGGCGCCGACGAGGCCCCCGCGGAGGACGCGATGTCGCGGTACATGGACGAGCACGTCGGCCGACGGCGCAAGGCGCGGGACTTCCTCGAGTCCGTGCTGCGCCCCCTGGCCGTGGCGACCCTCGTCCTCGGCGTCTTCTCCGGCTGCACCGTGAGCGGGCCCGAGACCGACGTGCGGGTCCAGGGCTGGTTGTTCGACACGGAGACGCCCGCCGAGGACGCCCTCCCGATCCCCGGCGCCACGCTGTCCGCCTTCGACGACGAAGGCGCGCTGCTCGACGAAGGCGGAGAGCCCTTCGAGAGCGCGCCCGGCTTCTATCGCGTCTCCAACCTGCCCCTCGACACGGCCGTCCACCTCGAGTTCGGGCCTCCGGAGGCGGTGGACGAGGCGGGCGAGGCGATCGCGTCGGACCACGTGTCGACGGTCCGCTCCGGCCGCAGCGCCTCCAACGACCTGTTCGTGGACGACGGCGTGTTCGTGCTGGGGACGGCCGCGGCGCTGCTCGAGGACCTCGCGGCGATGAACGACGCGGGGGCGACGTACGTCGATCCCGACCCCGACGTGCCCGACCAGGGCGGCGCGCTGCGGGCGCGTATCCTGGCCTCCGAGGTGCTGGTCGGGGAGCGGTTCCGCGTGGTGGACGCTGCGGGCGTCGGGGCCGAGGTCTTCTACCGCGTGGACGGCGCCGTGGTGGCCGAGGCGGGGGTCGACGCGACCGGGGAGTTCCTCGTCGCCGGGCTGCCCGCGGGGCCGATCGACGTGGAGCTGCTCGACGAGGCCGGGGCGCCCACCGGCCGCCTGTACCGCACCCGCGCGGTGGAGGACGGAGTCACGGTCCTGCTCGACTTCGTCCCCTGAGGTAGATTCCGGCCATGATTCTGCGCGCCGTCTCCGTGTTCGTCGCTGCCGTGTGCCTGACTCCGGCCGCCGCGCTCGCCCAGGACCTGAGCTGCTCCTGGCGCGCCGCCGCGAAGACGGCCCCGGACAACCCCCACGCCGACCCCGGCCCGCCCTGGTACCCCGGCGAGCGCCTCACGGACGCGGCGTGGCGGGCCCTCGCGGAGCACTTCGAGCAGTACCACCACGGCCTCTGGACGGGCGCCGAGGTCGAGGCCCTGGAGGCGTCGGCGGGCGTGCAGTTGGGCGTGCTCCAGCCCCTCCCGGACGGGGTCGACGAGGACGGGCTCCCGCGCCCCTCGGAGGAGGTCGGGGTGGTCCAGTGGCCCGAGCGCGTGGCCCCGCGCAGCGTGTTCCTGGTGGCGGTGGGGAGCGCCGAGCCCGGGGAGGACTGGGTGCTGCGTCCCGTGGGTGAGGTCGACGACCAGGGCACGGGCCCGGCGCTCGAGGGCCCCGCGTCGGCCACCGTCGCCCCGTCCCACAACGGCTTCTTTCGCGTGCACCGCGTGCAAGGGGCCGCCGCGTCGGGCGGGGCTCGGGCGCTGTTCCGGGCCGAGCGCGTCGCCGTGAATCCCCTCGGGCTGCACACCGATCTCCGCCTCACCACCGACTCGGTGCAGCTCCCGCTGGACGAGAGCGGCAAGGCGTTCAACATCGTCGCGAGCGGGAGCTTCACGGTCCGCACCACGGACTACGTCTCGCTCCCGGCGCCGGTGGTCGTGAACCTCTCTCTGGAGGGTCCCGGGGCGGACCTGTTCACGCTGCAGACCCTCCCCGCGGGCGGCGAGCCCCCCGTGGCGACGACCCGGAACGTGCGCGTCACCGATCGCGTCGACTTCCGCGTGCTCGCGTCTCCCGGGGCCGTGGTGGGCTCGGCGTTGCTCGATCAGGTCCTGCCCGCGGGCCAGGCCCTGGAGCTCACCCTGCACGCCGAGATCGTGTCCTTCGCCAACCCCGCGGGCCGGGACCTGGACGAGGGGCTCGCCTCCACGGGCTTCAGCGTCGCGCCCGGCGTCCCCGTGGTCTTCCCGCCCGCGCGCCAGATCGACGCCGCCGTCGCCCATCGTCGCCTCGCCGTCGAGGTCTGGCGGGCGGCCGGCGCGCCTCCGTCGGAATGAGCCGCGCCCCCGATCTGCGCCCTGACGCCCCGCTCTGCCTGGTGGGGGTGCCCCTCGACCTGGGCGCCGGGCGTCGCGGCGTGGACATGGGCCCCTCCGCCCTGCGCATCGCCGGGATCGCGGAGCGCCTCGGCGCCCTCGGACGCCCGGTGGAGGACCGCGGAAACGTCGAGGTCCCCCAGCGCGAGACGCTCGACCTCGGCGACCGCTCCCAGCGCTACGCAGAGGCGATCGGGGACGTGTGCAAGCGCGCCTACGACGCCGTCCACGCGGCCTGCGCCGACGGCGGCATCCCGGTGGTCCTCGGGGGCGATCACAGCCTCGCGGCGGGGTCGGTCGCGGCTGTGGCGGACGTCGCCCGGGTCGAGGGCGGGCGGCTCGGAGTGGTCTGGCTCGACGCGCACGGGGACATGAACACCCCGCGCACCACCGGGTCCGGGAACGTGCACGGCATGCCCCTGGCCTGCCTGCTCGGCGACGGCCCCCCCAGCATGACGGGCTTCTCGCCCCGCGCGAGGGCGCTGGAACCCGAGGACGTCGCCCTCATCGGCGTCCGCGCCATCGACGAGGGAGAGGCCGCGACCATCCGCGCCACGGGCGTGCACGCGTTCACCATGAGGGACGTGGACGAGCGCGGCATCCGCGAGGTCCTGCGCGAAGCGATCGACGCGCTGCTCCATCGGTGCGACCGCCTGCACGTGTCCTTCGACGTCGACTTCCTGGACCCGTCCATCGCCCCCGGCGTCGGCACCCGCGTGCGCGGCGGACCGAACTATCGCGAGGCCCACCTCGTGATGGAGCTGCTCGCCGACACCGGCCGCGTGTGCTCGGTGGACGTCGTGGAGCTCAACCCGATCCTCGACCGCGAGAACGAGACGGGCGAGCTCGCCGTCGAGCTCCTCGAGTCCCTCTTCGGCAAGGCCATCCTCT
Source organism: uncultured Rickettsiales bacterium (assembly GCA_964620495.1). GTDB lineage: Bacteria > Myxococcota_A > UBA796 > UBA9615 > UBA9615 > CAZEKB01. The sequence goes on from CAZUHI010000006.1 coordinate 55,591, forward strand.
AGCGCGGGCGGAGGCCCGACCTACTCTCCCGGCCATGGACTACCTCAAGAACCTCTTCTTCCACTGGGTGCTGCCGCTCATCGCGGCGCTGCTCGTGTACGGGGTGATTCAGCAGCTGCGCGCGCCGAAGGTGCAGGTGGGGGAGGACGGCGCTGCGCCCGCGTTCGAGCTGATCTCCACCACCGGCGAGTCCGTGGCCCTGGCCGACTTCGCGGGCGAGCCCGTGATCCTGAACTTCTGGGCCGAGTGGTGCGGCCCCTGCAAGGCCGAGATCCCCACCCTGAACCGGTTCGCGAAGAAGCACCCGGAGGTCGCGGTCCTCGGCATCGCGGTGGAGTCCGGGAACCTGGACGCGGTGGCGGAGCACGCCGAGCGCCTGGGCATCCGCTACCCGGTCGTGCGAGGCACGGCGAAGGTGAAGCGCGAGTACGGCGTGAAGGTCCTGCCCACGTCGCTGCTGGTGAACCCGGACGGCACCATCGAGAAGACGCACGTCGGTCTCATCACGCGCCCCCAGCTCGCGATGTGGGCCCCCTGAGCGGGGGGGGCGAGCCGCAGGCCTCCACGCTATCCTCCGCGCCATGCAGGACGAAACCAAATCCAAGGTCCGCTTCGTCGGCCGCTACGCGCTGGCCGCGGCGCTGATCCCCGTGGGCGTCGTCATCGGCGTGGGCGGGCTGGCCCAGAACTGGTCGCGTCGGGTACGCGGGTGGGAGCGTCGCACCAAGGCCGAGCCCGTCGGCATGCCCGAAGGCAGCGGTCTGCGGGAAGTGGGCGGTTGACGTCCCCGTGGTTCGACGGGGGTCGCCCCGTCCTCGTCACCGGCGGCCGGGGCTTCCTCGGCTCCCACTTCGCGCTCCGCCTCGCGTCCCAGGCGCCCCCCGGCGGGGAGGTCGTCTGCGTCGACGACGGCACCCGCGACTGCTACGGCGCCCTCGGGATCGCGCCGCCGGACAACCTCCGCTTCGTGAAGGGCGACGTCCGCCGTCCCCAAGACTGGCTCCCGGACATCGGGTCCTGCTCCGCCGTCGTGCACTTCGCGGCGCTCGCGGGCGTCTCCACCTACTACCGCGTCCCCCGCAAGGTGATGGAGGTCAACGGCCTCGGCACCGCCCGCCTGCTCGCCGCGATCGAGGACGACCCGCCCGCGCTCTTCGTCAACGTGTCCACCTCCGAGACCTACGGCCGCGACGCCGAGGGCGCCGACGAGGCCGGTCCCACGCCGATCGGACCCACGTCGGACCCGCGGTGGACGTACGCGTGCAGCAAGCTCTTCGCCGAGCACCTGGTCTTCGCCACGGCGCGCACGACCGGCCTCGACGTCGTCTCCGTGAGGCCCTTCAACGTCTACGGCCCGGGCCAGATGGGGGAGGGCGCCGTGCGCAACTTCGCGTCCCTGGCCGTCCGCGGCGAGCAGCTGAAGGTCACCGGGGACGGGTCGCCCACGCGCGCCTGGATCTATGTGGACGACTTCGTCGACGCCATCCTCGCCCTCGCGGCCACGAAGTCGGCCTGGGGTCGCACCTACAACGTCGGCAAGCCCGACACGCTGGTCGCCACCAAGGACCTCGCGGAGCGCATCAACGCCGCGGCAGGAAATGAGGCGGGCATCGAGTTCGTACCCCACCCCGGACAGGACGTGAGGGCGCGATGGCCGCGCACCGACGCGATCCGTGAAGCGACGGGCTGGGTGCCGAAGGTCGACCTCGACGAAGGCCTCGCCCGCACCGTCGCGTTCTGGAGAGAGCAGCCCCGGTGACGGAGACCCCCGCGGACCCGCCCGCCCCGGTCGAAGAGCCGGCGACCGATTCGGTGCCCCCGGCCGACGAACCGGCCCCGGAGCGCGCCATCGGCATCGCGGAGGGCCTGCCGGACTGGTCCCGGCCCCTGCTCTCGCTCGGCACCGCGGGGGTGCTCGTCCTCGCCATCCTCGCGGTGTACACCGGCCTCGGGCAGTTCCTGACCATGCTCCTGCTCGCCTTCGTGCTGGCGTACGTCCTCGACCCCCTCATCGATCGGTTCGAGCGCGCGGGCTGGGACCGCACCCTCGGCATCGGCATCACCCTCGGCATCGCGCTCGCGGCGGGCGTCGTCGGGATGCTCCTGATCGTGCCGTACATCGTGGGCGAGATCGCCGAGCTCACCGGCCGCATCGACGGCTACATCGCGGACGTCGTCACCCGGGCCGAGCAGTTCGAGGCGTGGATCAAGGACAAGACGGGCGAGGAGATCGGCGTCGCGGCGCTGTCCAAGCGGCTGCCCGAGCTGCTCAAGGACCTCGACGTGACGGCCCTCGACCCGGTCAAGACCTTCGCGGGGACCGTGGCGGGCGGCACGTTCGGCTTCCTGGGGGCCGTGTTCCGGTGGTCGCTGCTCCCGATCTTCGTCTTCTTCTTCCTGCGCGACTTCGACCGCATGAAGCGCACGGCGTTCGAGATGATCCCGTACCGGTCGCGCGCCAACGTGCTCGACCACTACATCCGCATCGACGAGAAGATCGCCAAGTTCCTGCGCGGCCAGGCCCTCGTGTGCATGTGGCTCGCCGTCCTCTACTCGGCGGGGCTGCTGCTGTTCACCAACATCCACCTGGCGCTCTTCATCGGCGTCATGTCGGGCGTGCTGTTCATCGTCCCCTACCTGGGCACGATCCTCGGCGTGGGCCTGGGCTGCCTGATGGCCCTGCTGCAGTTCGGGCCGAGCTGGGAGATCCTCAAGGTTCTCGCGGTGTTCGGGGCGGTCCAAGGGATCGAGGGCGCGCTGCTGACCCCCAAGGTCGTGGGCGACTCGGTGGGCCTGCACCCCGTGGTGGTGATGCTCGCCCTGCTCGTGGGCGGCAACCTCTTCGGGCTCTTGGGCGTGCTGCTCGCCGTGCCCGTCGCGGCGTCCCTGCAGGTCATCCTCGCCACGGGCCTCGAAGACCTGCGCCGGACCCGGTGGTTCCAGCGCGGCAAGGAACTGGCGCCCTCCGCCGACGAGCTGCCGTGAGCCCACCAGCGTCCCCCGGAGCCCCGGTCCGTCACGTGCACTGGGGCCGCCTGGACTACGACGAAGCCCACCGTCGCCAGCGGGCGGCGCGGGAGGCCCTCATCGCAGGGCCGGGCCCCGAGGTCGTCTTCACCGTCGAGCACCCCCCGGTGATCACCGGAGGCCGCCGGGCCCGGGAGGAGGAGCTGCTCGAGCCCCGGGCGTCGCTCGAGGGCCGCGGGGTGGCCGTCCGCGAGATCGAGCGGGGAGGGGACTGGACGTACCACGGCCCCGGGCAGCTCGTGGCCTACGCGATCGTCGATCTGCGCCGTCGTCGGCTGCGCGTGCCGTGCTTCGTCGGCGGCTTGCAGGACGCGATGGCCGAGGTCGCGCTCGAGGTGCTTGAGCGGTCCGGCGTGGACGTCGGTCGGGTGACGCGGGTGGAGCGTCCGGACGCGCCCGGGGCGTGGCTTCGGGTCGACGACGGGGCGCCCATGAAGGTCGGGGCCGTCGGTGTCCACATCCACCGCTCGGTGCCGCTGCATGGGCTCGCCTTGAACGTCGCGACGGACCCGTGGGGCTTCTCCTGGATCGTGCCCTGCGGATTGCGCGGCGAGATCACGACGTCGCTGGAGCGGCTGGTGGAGGGGCTCGGAGGCGACGGGCCGCTGCCGGTCCTGGCGGAGGTCGCCGCGTCGCTCGTCGCTCGGCTCCCGGGGGCGTGGGCCGCCCGGGCTGGAGGTGTCACACGCTCGGCATCGTGCGCGTCGGGGTGATGTTGTCCCCGCACTTCGGGCAGGTGCGGTGGAAGCGACTGACGCTCCCGTGCCACCCGCAGCCCGCGCAGCGCATCGACACCGTGTCCTTGCTCTCGCTCCCGTCCGCCTTCTTCAGGATCGACTGCAGGAGCGAGATCGCGACGTAGCCGACGACGATGGCGATCGCCCATTGCATGAGCGTGAGCGGGCCGACCTGCCGAGCGAGGAATTCCATGGGCGGAGTCTGCCCGACGGCTTCGGCGCGTGTCTCCCTCAGGGAGCGACGGCGTAGACGACGGCGTGAGGGTCGCGGTACAGCTCGCGCAGGCCGGGATCGTTGCCGAGCAGCTCCTCGGCGCCCTCGTGGGGGAGGACCAGGACCGCCCACCGCGCCCCGAACCGCTCGGCGATCGGCTTCGACGGGTTGGTGCCCCAGCCGCGCTCGATCTTCGAGTAGAGGTCCCAGAGTTCGGGGTCCTCCAGGGCGAGGAAGTGAGGGTCCAGCCCCACGATGTAGCGGTACTCGGGCCCGTGGAAGACCAGCTCCGGGAAGTCGCTCCAACTGAAGTGGTAGACGATGTCCCCCGGGGTCGCGTGAGCGTCGAGGGCCGCCATGGCGGCCGCGAGTCGGTCCGGCGGCGGCTCGGTCTCCAGCACGGCGGTGTGGACTCTGTGCCCGGAGTAGAGGAACAGCGCTGCGCAGAAGACGGCGACGACCCACGTCGGGGCCCACGTCGGGCGTTTGCGGTCCGGGTCGTCGCGGACCGCCGTCGCCCAGGCGATCACCGCCAGGGGGACGCTGTACTCGACGAACTTGACCGCGATGAGGCAGCCGACGAAAGAGACCGCCGCCGTCCACCACAGGAACACGGCGTCGCGCGACCGCTCCTTCACGGCGAGCAGGTGGACGCCGGCCAGCGCCAGCGCGACGAACGTCGCCCCGTGCAGATCCCCGCCGGTCGTCCACTCCCCCCCGACCGGCAGCTCCTGTGCGTTCAGCACCTTGAGCACGACATGCTCGTAGAGGAACACCCACGTGTCGGGTGACTGCGGGTGGATGGTGAAGCCCGCCGCGAGGCCGACCGCGACGACCAGCGGGGCTCGGAAGGCGCCGGGGGTGCGACGGTCGACAAGGGCATGCAGGAAGGCGATGGGGAGCAGGAGCAGAGCCACCTGGTACGTCCACGCGTACAGGAAGGCGATCCCGAAGAGGGCTCGCGGCCTCCGCTCGATGAGCGCCCACATGCCCGCGAGCATCAAGACCAGCGACAGCGCCTGCGTCCGGGGCATCTGGATGCGGAGGAGGAACTCCCAGGAGATGCCGGCCGTCAGCACGGCCCAGAGCAGCGGTACGGGGACCGAGCGAGCCCGCAGGAAGCGCCGCACGGCCTCGACGGCCGCCGCCGCGAAGACCGCCGCCCCGACCTTCGCGCCCAGGATGTCGTCGCCGAACCACGTGAACGGGCGCAGCAGCGTGTGGAACAGCAGCTGGTGGTCGACCCAGCCGTCGGCGAACAGCGAGTGCGGCATCCACGGCATGTCCCCGAAGGGCGCGCGCTCGGCCTGCCGGATGTGGAAGAACCCGTCCGACCCGATCACCCGGTCGAAGGAGAGCTGCAGCCCCAGAGAACCGGCGAGCAGCACCACGATCGCGACGACGTCGTCGCGGCGCCGCGAGGGGGGCTCTGGGGTGCCGGAGGGCGCGTCTTTCGTCAGCTTCGACCTCGGTTGACAACGGGATCCGGATGATGCACTTTTCGCGCCCCGACGACCTCCGGGTCGTTTGAAGGCACGTAGCTCAGTGGGAGAGCACTACCCTGACGCGGTAGGGGTCCCCAGTTCAATCCTGGGCGTGCCTACCATCCCCGAAACCCCGGCCGACGGTCGGGGTTTCGTCGTTCTGGCCTCCCCCCGCCTTCACGGCGGCCTCGTGGAGGCTGCGCAGCCGCACGACCGTGGCGTGATCGGGGCCGAGCTGCTCGGCCAGCTCGTCCGTCGCCTCGGCCATCGCCTCCGCGGCGACTCGACCGCTCCGTCCCCGCTCGGTCGTGTCGAGCCAGCTCCGCGTGGCCCGGGCCAACAGCGCGCGCGGATGGGCAGACGCCCCGAGCCCCTTCCAGCCGTCCACCGCGCGCTCGAGGTGCCGCTCCGCGCGCGCCGTCTCCCCCACGGACAGCAGCAGGAGGCCGCGCGTGTACGCGATCGTGCAGCGCAGGGGGTGGCGACGGGGGAGCAACGACGCGGCGAGCATCGAGGCCTCGTCCAGCAGCGTGGCCGCCGACTCGAACTCGCCCCGGCCCGCCGCGCGCGCCCCGAGCTCGTGGAGGGCGAGGGGGAGGGCGGGGGACGCCGGTCGGTCCAGGTTGCCGCCCGCGAGCACGCGCGCGCGCTCGAGGAGGGGGTCGACTCCCTCGTCGGGCTCGGTGCGGGCGCGGGTCAGCGCGACGGCCGCGCCGAGCGACGAGTCGGGAGGCAGGATGCTCTTCGCCTCGCCCTCGACGGCCCCGGCGACGGCCCCGGGATCGCCCGTCCCGAGCTCCAGCAGCGCGCCCGCGACCGTCTGCAGCCGGACGATCTCGCACACCCCGCCGGCCTGCTCCTCGAGGAGCCCCAGCGCCTCCTTCGCCCGCCCGGCCGCGAGGTGGGCCTGGGCGCGGACGATGCGGACGCGGGTGCGCAGGTCGGCGGTCGCGGCCGCGTCCTTGGGAGACGCGCCCTCGATGCCCTGCTCGGCCCGGTCCAGGCGCGCCAGCGTGGCCGACGGATCGCCGGACGCGAGCTCGATCATGGCGAGCTCGAGGTCGAGCGCCGACCGCAGGGCGGTCACCCGCGCGTCGTCCCGCTCGAGCCCGGCGCGGCCCTTCACGACCGCCGCGCGGGCGCTGTCCAGCTTCCGCTGCATGCGCAGGCGGCCCGCGAGCGAGAGCGCGAGCGCCGCCGCCAGGTCGGCCTGGGAGTCGGCCGCCGCCAGCTCCATCGCCAGGGCACCCGCGGACTCGATCCCGGGGAGGTCCGCGTCGAGGTCCACGCGCACCTCCGAGAGCCAGCGCTGCACGCGCTCGCGCCGCGCCGCGGGGCGGTCGAGCCGGGCGCCGACGAAGTCCCGCAGGCACGGGCCGAGCTTCACGCGGTCGCCGTCGACCACGGCGAAGGCGGCCGAGAGCACGTCGTCCACGGCGCCGGACCCCCCGCGGGCCACCTTCTCGACCGTCGGGCGGGGGGCGCCGTCGGGCCCCGCCAGGTGGAGCACGCGAAGCACCTCGCGCGGGCCGTGTCCCCGGAGCGACTTCCACCCGAGCTCCAGGGCGAGCTGCGCGTGCACGGCCTCGGCGTCCGCGTCCGCGCGCTCCGAGGGCGCGAGCTCCGCGAGGTGCATCGTGAACCGGTCCGCGAGCAGCGACTCGAGGTCGCCCACGTCCTGGTCCGTGTTGACGTTCAGCCAGCCCGCGAGCACGTCCACGGCCGCCACGCCGCGCCCGACGGACGCGGCCAGGGCCGCCGCCCGCCGCCGCTGCCGCTTCTGGCGCGTGAGGTCCGGGCGGTAGATGAGCAGTCGCGCGGGGGCGAGGGGCGCGGGGATCTTGAGGTCCGAGAACACGGCCCGCAGGATAACGGCCGACGCACGCCCGCGGCCTCGCGGCGATGAATCTCTCGCTTGACACCACCCGGGCGTTCGCCTAATGGTTCGCGGCCCCGCACCGCGCCGGTATCGGCGGTGCGACTCGAAGGACTCTCCCATGCCGAAGATGAAGACCCACCGAGGCGCAGCGAAGCGCTTCAGCAAGACGGCCAGCGGCAAGATCAAGCACGGTCGCGCCTACCACAGCCACATCCTCACCAAGAAGTCGACGAAGCGGAAGCGCGGCCTGCGCACCGTCAAGACGATGCACCCGAGCGATGCGGCCAACATCTCGAAGATGATCCCCTACAAGTAGGGACCCGATCCACCCGCCGGCTTCGTCCGGCACACGAGGAGCCCCTGCAGCCAGGTTCGTCCGAAGCTGCGGCGAAACGGGTCTCCGAGCGAAGGAAATGCCATGCCTCGCGTCAAGCGCGCCGTCATCCGGCGCAAGCGCATCACGAAGCTCTTCAAGGCCAGCAAGGGCTTCTTCGGAGGTCGCAAGAACCTCCTCCGCACGGCCATCAACGCCGTCCAGAAGGCCCGCCAGTACCAGTACCGGGACCGCCGCACCCGCAAGCGCGACTTCCGCCGCCTGTGGATCCAGCGCATCAACGCTGCGTCGCGCACCCACGGTCTGTCGTACAGCAGGTTCATCCACGGTCTGAAGCAGGCCGACGTCGACATCAACCGCAAGGTCCTGGCGCAGATCGCCATCGACGATCCTCAGGGCTTCAGCGACCTCGTCGCCGTCGCCCGCGGTTAGATCTTCCTTCCGCCTCCGCTTCCGGCGCCTGAGGCGGAGACGGAGCGAAAGTGAGCGACGAGCTCAGCACCCAAGCCGCCGATCTCGCGGGGAAGGCCGGAGAGGCCCTCCGCGGGGCGTCGTCCGAGGCCGAGCTCTCGGCTGCGAAGTCGCACTACCTCGGCAAGTCCGGTGAGATCACGGCCCTCCTGAAGGCCATCCCCGGCCTCGCCCCGGACCAGCGGCGCACGGCGGGGCGCGCCATCAACGAAGCCAAGAAGTCGGTCGAGGCGCTCTTCGTCGAGCGTCGCACCGCGATCGCCGACGCCGCCCTGAGCGCGTCGGGCCCGAACCCCGTGGATCCGTCGCTCCCCGCGCGGTCTCCCTGGCAGGGCCACGTGCACGTCATCACCCAGGCGTGGGACGACATCTGCGACATCTTCTCGTCCATGGGCTACTCGATCGAAGAGGGGCCGGAGGTCGAGACCGACTGGCACTGCTTCGAGGCCCTGAACATCCCCCAGGGCCACCCCGCCCGGGAGATGCAGGACACCTTCTACGTGGACGACGGCATCGTGCTGCGCACGCACACGTCGCCGGTCCAGGTGCGCACGATGCTGCGCAAGGCCCCGCCGCTGCGCGTCATCTGCCCCGGCGTCGTCTACCGGCGGGACAACGACCTCACCCACACCCCGATGTTCCACCAGGTCGAAGGCCTGCTCGTGGACGACCGGGTGACCATGGCGGACCTCAAGGGCACGCTCGCCGAGTTCGCGCGCGCCTTCTTCGGGCCGAAGACCAAGGTCCGCTTCCGCGCCTCGTACTTCCCCTTCACGGAGCCGTCGGCCGAGGTGGACGTTTCCTGCCCCTTCTGCACCAAGGCCAAGGGCTGCCGCGTGTGCAAGGACACCGGGTGGCTCGAGATCCTCGGCTCGGGGATGGTCGATCCGGAGGTGTTCAAGGCCCTCGGGCGGCCCGAGTACGACCCGAACGTCGTCCAGGGCTTCGCCTTCGGCATGGGCATCGACCGCCTCGCCATGCTCCGACACGGCATCGGCGACCTGCGGCTGCTGTTCGAGAACGACGTCCGCCTGCTGGAGCAGTTCTGATGTTCATCCTGAACACCACCCCTTCGGGGCGCCGCTCGCGGTGCTCGCAGCGGGGCGCTTCGGCGTCCTGCCTCGCGCTCTGATGCTCGTGCCTCTCTCTTGGCTCAAGGAGCTGGTCGACGTCCCGGCGTCCACCGAGGAGCTGTGCACGCTGCTCACCAACGCCGGCATCGAGACGGAGGTCGCCGAGGACGCGCGCCCCGACTGGACGGGCGTGGTGACGGCGCACCTGCGCTCGGTGGACAAGCACGAGGGCGCGGACACGCTCACCGTCACGGTGCCCTTCGACGGCACGCAGGAGCGCACGGTCGTGTGCGGCGCCACGAACCACAAGGCGGGGGACGTCATCGCCCTCGCCACGCCGGGGACCCGGCTCCCCAACGGCCTCAAGATCAAGAAGTCGAAGATCCGGGGCGTGCGGTCCGAGGGGATGCTGTGCTCCGAAGCCGAGCTCGGCATGTCCGACGAGGCGGCGGGCATCCTCATCCTCCCTGCCGACACGCCGCTGGGTCTGCCGCTCGCCGAAGTGCTCGACGCCGGCGACGTCATCCTCGAGGTGGCGCCCACGGCCAACCGCGGCGACTGCCTGAGCGTGCTCGGGTTGGCTCGCGAGGTCGCGGCCGTCAGCGGCGGTCGGCTCAAGGGGCGCGGGGCGGATCCGGTGGAGGAAGACGCCGCGGGCCTCGAGACCATCGTCGAGGGCATGGCCGCCGCGGGCAGCACCCAGGGCGGCACCGGCCGCGACGAGCGTCGGGTGACCGTCGCGATCGACTCGATGGACGGGTGCCCCCGCTACGCCGCCGCGGTGATGACGGGCGTGACCATCGGGCCGTCGCCCGCGTGGATGCGCAAGCGCCTGGAGGCGATGGGCCTGCGCGCGATCAACAACGTGGTCGACTGCACCAACTACGTGATGCTCGAGCTGGGCAACCCGCTGCACGCGTTCGACCGACGGCAGATCGCGGGCGACGTCGTCCGCATTCGGCGGGCCGCCGAGGGCGAGCCCTGCACCACCCTGGACGAGCGAGAGCACGTCCTCGAGGCGCGCGACCTGGTCATCGCCGACGGCGAGCGCGTCATCGCCCTCGCCGGGGTCATGGGCGCGGCCAACTCCGAGGTCGCCGACGACACCACCACCTTGGTGCTCGAGTCCGCGCACTTCGAGTCCGGCAGCGTGCGCCGCACCGCCCACCGCACCAAGACGACGTCGGACGCGGCTTACCGGTTCGCCCGCGGCGTGGATCCCGAGCTCCCGAAGGCGGCCCTGTCGCGCCTCATCGGCCTCCTGGAGTCCACCGCGGGGGCGAAGCTGGACGGCCCGCCCGTCGACCTCTACCCCCGCGCCGTGCATCGGCCTCGCGTCGACCTCCGGTTCCACCGAGTGCGCGGCCTGCTCGGCCTCGACCTGTCTCGCGACCGCGTGGTGGAGCTGCTCGCGCGCGGGGACCTGGATCCGAGGGTCCGGGGGGACGTCATCACCGTGCAGCCCCCGAGCTACCGCTTCGACATCGACCGGGAGGTCGACGTGCTGGAGGAGGTCGCCCGCCTCGAGGGCTTCGACGACGTGCCCGAGACGCTGCCCACCGCGCCCCTCCGCTCGGTCCCCCGGCGCGCCGACGGCCTCGACGTGGGCGCCGTGCGCCGAGCGATGGTCGCTCTGGGCCTGTCCGAGGCGATCCACTGGTCGTTCGTCGACCCCGGGTGGCTCGAGAAGCTGGGCCTCGCCGAGGACGATCCGCGGCGCGTCGGCGCCGTGAAGGTCGGCAACCCGCTGTCGGAGGTCGGGGGGATCCTCCGGCCGATGCTGCTCCCGTCGCTGCTCGCCACGACCGCCCGCAACCTCGCCATGGGGGCGTCCGACGTCCGCCTGTTCGAGGTGCGCAACACCTTCCGCATGCGCGAGGGCGGCTTCGGTCCGATCCTCGCGGGGGGAGACGGTCGCCCGTCCGACAAGCCGCCCGCGCTCGAGTCTCGCGCCCTCGCCGGGGTGCTGGTGGGGCGGCGCGCGCCCGAGGGCTGGGCCGCCGCCGACCAGCCGGTCGATCTGTTCGACGTGAAGGCCTGCGCGGCCGCCGCCGAGGGGGTCGTCGGCTGGAAGGGCTTCACGTGGTCCTCGGACGACGTCCCCGCCTTCCTCGACGCCCGCGAAGCCGCCGTGCTCACCGCCCGCCGGGACGGCCGAGTGGTGGGGTGGATGGGCCGCCTGAACGTCGCTGTGCTCCGGGCCTTCGACCTGGGCGTGCGCGCCTACGCCTTCGAGCTCGATCTCGGCGCCCTCGCGCCCAAGAAGACGGGCGTGAAGCAGTTCAAGCCCTTCAGCCGCTTCCCCGGCGTCGAGCGCGATCTCGCCCTCGTGGCGCCCGACTCCGTCGCGGCGGGGGACCTGCTGGCGACGGCCTCGAAGGTCGCGGGCAAGGCCCTCGGGGAATCGTTCCGGGGAGCCCGCGTGTTCGACGTCTATCGGGGTGAGGCCATCCCCGCGGGCAGCCGGAGCGTCGCGATTCGATTGGTCTTCCGGGCTCTGGACCGGACCCTCGAGGACAAGGCCGTCGACAAAGCGATGGCGGCCGTGACTCGCAAGCTCGCCGAGGCCCACGCCGTCACGGTGCGGGGCTGAACGCTCCGGTAGGATGGAACGCCCCGCCATGTCCGCACGCCCCGTACTCCCCGCGCTCTCGATCGTCGCGCTGCTGCTCTCGCTGGCGGCCTGTCCCTCCGACGAAGAGTTCACCCAGCTGAACCAGGACGGCGACTGCGTCGCGGTGGTGATCGAGCCCGTCACGGCGGCCGACGACGACGACGCCGTGGACGACGACGACGCCGTGGACGACGACGACTCGGCCGACGACGACGACTCCGCGGACGACGACGACTCGGCCGACGACGACGACGTGGCGGACGACGACGACTCCGCGGACCCCGTGGATCCGGCCGACTCGACCAACCTCGTCCCGCTCCCCGGCTTCTTCGGTCTGGACGTGATCGGGACGGCGACGGTCGATCCCGCGAGCGGTCCCGCGGGCACGGACCTCACCTTCACGGTGGTGGCGGTGCTCGAAGACACGGGCGAGACCTCCGGAAATCCGACCGACGCCGTGGATCGCGCGGTCGTCCGGGTGAACAATGGATCCGTCGATGGGACGTCGAACGACATCACCCTCGACGAGTGGGAAATGGAAAAGAGCGCCGCGGACGCGCGACGCTGGCGACTGGAACTGCGCGCCGGCGGCGACCCGTCGAGCACGACCCGCACCGACGAGTTGTGCATCGTGCTGTTTTCGCGGAACGAGTAGCCGGCGCGTCCGGCAGAGGAGGACGGCAAGGATGACGAAGGCGGACATCATCGAGGCGGTGTACGACCAGATCGGCTTCTCCAAGAAGGAGACGGCGGAGGTGGTGGAGCTCGTCTTCGAGACGATGAAGGACACCTTGGCCGAGGGCGACAAGATCAAGATCTCCGGCTTCGGCAACTTCGTGGTGCGCGACAAGCGCGCCCGGCCCGGCCGAAACCCCCAGACCGGCGAGGCGATCACGATCTCCGAGCGGAAGGTCCTGACCTTCAAGCCGAGCCAGGTCCTCAAGTCCGCCCTCAACCAGTAGCCGTGCACGACGAGCTCGTTCAGGCGGCCGGGATCGAGGTCCCGGAGAAGGTCTTCTTCAAGATCGGCGAGGTCTCGGACCTCACGGGCGTGAAGTCCTACGTCCTGCGGTTCTGGGAGAAGGAGTTCCCCAGCCTCCGCCCCAAGAAGAGCAAGAGCGGGCAGCGCCGCTACCGTCGGAACGACATCCTCGAGGTGGCGCGCATCAAGGTCCTGCTCTGGGACCGCAAGTTCACGATTCAGGGCGCCAAGGACGACCTCAAGCGTCGCAAGAAGGCGGCCCGCGAGGGCGACGAAGATCGCGTGGCTACCGCCCTGGTCGCCGCCCCCGTGGAGCCTCCGACGGCCACGTCGCCGTCGTTGCCGGCGGTGCAGGTGCAGGCCGACATGGCCGCCGCCCGCGCCGAGCTGGAGTCCACGCGCGAGGAGGCCGCGCGGCTGCGGGCCGAGCTCGACGGGCTCTCCGTGGCGCTGGAGGCCGCCCGGGCCGACCGGGCGCGGTCCGACGGCGAGTCCGCGATCCTCAGCTCGAAGCTCGAGGAGTCGGAGTCCGACCTCAGCGCCCTGCGCGCTGCCCACGACCAGCTCCAGGAACGTCACGCCCTCGTCGCCACCGACTCCGCGCGCTTCTCGGCCGAGGTCGAGCGTCTGCGCGACGAGTCCGGGGGTCACGCCGCCGCGTCCGACGACCGCCTCCGCGTCGAGCTGCTCGCCGTCCGCGAGGAGCTGATCCGCCTCAAGGCGCGGCTCGGTACACGCCTCACCTCGACCGTCGCGTAGTCGCCCCCCGGGCCCTCCGCGCCCGCGCCCCCGAGAGACCCAATGCCCCAACTGCCCCGTGGTGTCCCGTTCATCGATCTGCTCGTCCCGTCCGCCGACAAGGAGGCCGTGGAGACCCTGCAGACGCGCTTGGAGCTCGCAGGTGGCGGCGGGTGGAGGCTCCTCGCCGACGACGGGACGATGGAGACCGGGTCGTCGCCCATGGGCCCGCTCCGCGGCGACTCCGATCGCGTGTGGGCCTACCGCACCCGCCCTTGGACTCCGGGTGAGCCGCTCCAGAACGGCGTCTCCCTGGCCATGGAGCTCGCGGTCTCGCTCCAGGCGAAGCTCGCGGCGTTCGGCGTGCACGGCACCTACGCGTGGGGCCTCGTCCTCGCCGAGGACGTGCGCTGGCTGCACGGCCTGGTCCTGCTCGACTGGCTCTACAACCCCCGCCTCTCCGAGGACGGCGAGATCCTCGAGCAGCCGGACGAGCCCCAAGCCGCGGCCGCGCGCCTGCCCAAGAAGCTGGCCGTCTTCTCCGAGCTCTGGACCGCGCAGCGGAGCATGCGGTTCGCCGCGTCCCTGCCGCAGGGCGCGGTCCAGCAGGTCGAGGGGCTCCTGGCCCTCCCGCTGCTCGGTCCCCAGGGCGACTTCGATCCGCGCTACTGGCAGGGTTTCGCGCTGCAGTTGGCGATCCAGGAGGTCCAGGCCCACGCCCAGGCTTCGGCCGGCGCCCCCGAGAACATCGCGCCGCAGACCCCGCGCCCCGCCCCGACGCCCTCCGTCACGCCCCCGGCCGCCCCGGCGGCTCCCGCGGACGACGGCCTCACGCCCCTCGCCCGGGCGCTCGCCGCGGCGGAGGCCAAGGCCGCCCACGTCGCCGACGGCGAGCCCGAGCCGGAGCCCGAGCCCGAACCCGCCCCCGACGGGGCCGCGGTCCGGTGGGTCGCCGGCGACGTGGGGCCTGTCCTCGTGATGCCCGAGGAGCGCTACGACCCCGGGCTGCTCCGGGATCTGCGCCGCGGGTCGGTGTCGGACCTCCCCCGCGCCGAGCGGCCGGACGGCCGGACCCTGGAGACCTGGCTCGAGGCGGGCGCGCCGTTCGTCACCGAGCTGCCCCTCTTCTCCCGTCTGTTCCTGGAGAACGTGCCCCTGCACAAGGGCGCGTTCCTGGCTGCGGCCACCGAAGACGGGGGCGCCCACCGGCTCCGGTGTCAGCTCCCGCGGGTGGCCCCGGTCACGGCCGTCCTGGTGCCCGCGGCGGGCGGTCGGAAGCGCAGGATCCTGGCCACCTCCGATCGCGATCGGTCGGTCGCCGAGATCCTCGCGCTGGCCCCCTGACCCGCCGGTTGACAGTCCCGGAAACGAGACGCATATTCCGCATCCTTCGCTGCCCCCCGGGGCCTCGAAGCACCCCGACGGAGCGTGGCGCAGTTTGGTAGCGCACCTGACTGGGGGTCAGGTGGTCGTAGGTTCAAATCCTATCGCTCCGACCATCGATACAGGGCCCGTCCGGACGCTTGTTCGGGCGGGTCCTCGTCGTTCGGGAGTCCGCGGGCGCGACTCTGCGAAGATGGAGTCATGGAGCGCATGCGCGGCTTGGTGGCCAGAGCTCGTCTCACCTTGATGCCGGCCGCCGCGGTCGTGCTTCTGAGCCCGGCGCTCGGGTACGGGTCCGCGCCCACCGTGCTGCCGTCGGGCTCGGTCGAAGATCGATGGACGGCGGAGGACGGCCTGCCGCCCAGCCAGCTCACCTCGCTCGCGATCGGCCCCCACGGAGCGCTCTGGGTCGGCACCTTCGCGGGCCTCGTCCGGTTCGACGGCGCGTCCTTCCGGACCTACGACCGTCAGGACCGGCCCGAGCTCCCCAGCGACCGCATCGTCGAGCTCGCCGCGGAGGGGGACACGCTCTGGATCATCACGGAGTCGGGGCACCTGGTCTCGCTCACCGAGGGGCTGTTCTCGGAGCGAGCTCCCGGGACCCGGGGACTCGGGCCGCGGCGCTTCGCCTACGCCGACGCCGCCTTGTTCGAGCTCTCGCCGGACGGAGTGGCCCGGCTGGAGGGGGCGGATCGCGTCGTCCTCAAGGAGGGCGGGCCCCCGGCCCGGTCGCTGATCGAGGCGGACGGGGCCCTCCGGCTGAGCACGACCGACGGCGCCGTGTGGCGGTACGCGGGCGGGACCGACTGGGTTCGGCAGGCGCCTCCGGACGGCGTGAAGACGGGGGGGAGCCTCGTCGCCGCGCCCGACGGGGCCATCCTCCTCAACTCCGACCGCGGGGCGTGGGCCCTCCGCCAGGGGACGTGGAGCCGGCTCACGCCGCGGTCCGGGAGCGCGCTCAAGGACTGGTGGGGCGTTCAGGCCGCGCCGGGCCACGGACCCGCGCTGTGCAGCCCCGACGGCTATGTCTGGCTCGACCCGCAGGCCGCGACGTGGCCGGTTCCCACGCAGGTCGTCCACTGCGCGATCGATGAGCGCCCCGCCGCGCTGGCGCAAGGGTTCTGGTTCCCCGGGGAGCGCATCCACCGGGGAGCCGACCCCGTTCGGCTCGACCCGGCCCACGACGCCCGCACCGTCGGGGCCGTCCTTCAGGCGCCGGACGGCGCCTTGTGGATGACCCAGGGCGCCGACCTGGTTCGGCACCGCACCCCCCTGGCGGCGGCGGCCGCGGTTCGGACCGAGGCCGGGCGGCCGCAGATTCACGGACTGCTGCCCGACCTCGAGGCGGGCATGTGGGCGGGCTCCGAGAGCGGCCTCGCGCTCCTGCATGGCGCCGGGGAGCACCTCGCGACGGCCGGACGCCACCCCGACGACGGCTGGATGCGCCGCCGCGTGACCCCGCTCATGCTCGAGGACGACGGAGCGCTCTGGGTCGGACGCAACCCGCTCTGCCGGCTCGACGCCGAGGGGTGCTCCCCGGCCCGCGAGTCGCCCCTGACCGCCGCGGGCGACCAGGTCTGGGCGCTGCTCCAGGAGCCCGACGGGACCGACGATCATGTCTATTACCTGTCGAATCAACTCTCCGGTCGCCGCGTTCGGATCCATCGCGCTGCTGGTGGCCGCCGCGCCGGGGACCGCGCAGGCCGATCCGCCGGTCTTCACGGACTGCGGCCAGGACCTCGGCAACGCGCTGACGCGCGACATCCAGTTCGGTGACATGGACGGGGACGGCGACCTGGACGCCGTGACCGCGGACGAGTTCGTCAACATCAACCTCTGGACCAACGACGGCACCTGCTTCTTCAGCGGGCCGACCCCCCTGACCACCGCGGGGCAGCGCTACCGCGCCGCAGCCCTGGGCGACGTCGACTGGGACGGAGACCTCGACGTGATGGTGGCGGTCGATTTCGGCACCGACCGGGTGCTGTTCATGGACGGCACCGGCGGCGTCGACGCCGAAGGCCCCCTCCCGAGCCCCGTCTACCGCAGCTTCTACGCCACCCTGGACGACTTCGACGGCGACGGAGACCTCGACCTCACCGCCACGGCGACGTCCGGCGTCGGCGTCTCGGGCCAGGGGGTGTTCCTGAACGACGGCACCGGCAGCTTCAGCGACAGCGGCCAGCTGCTCGGCTACGCGACCGGCAGCCAGCGTCGCTACGTCCCCGTCGCCGTCGACGTGGACGGCGACGGGGACGAGGACCTCATCGCGTCCATGCACCAGAGCGACAAGCGGTCCGAGGTGTTCATCAACGACGGCAACGCGGCCTTCACCCAGGACACGAGCCTCTCGCTGAGCGCCGTGAACACCATCAAGATCGGCGCCGCGGACTTCGACGCCGACGGTGACGTCGATCTGCTCGAGGGCACCTGGAACGGCGGCGGCGGCGGGGCCCCCAACGTGGTCTACATCAACGGCGTGACCTGCCCCGCGGGCGGCCCGGCGGACACCGACGGCGACGGCGTGGCCGATCCCGACGACAACTGCCCGAACGACGCGAACCCGGGCCAGGAGGACCTCGACGGCGACGACCTCGGCGACGTGTGCGATCCCGACGCGGACGGCGACGGCGACCCCGGCGCGACCGACTGCGACGACCTCGACCCCGCACGCTACGCGGGGGCCGTCGAGCTCTGCGACGACGGCATCGACAACAACTGCAACGGCCTCGTCGACCTCGACGACACGGGCGGCGACTGCGACGGCGACGGCGTGCCCAACGGCAGCGACAACTGCGAGTTCGACCTCAACCCGGGCCAGGACGATCTCGACGGCGACGGGGACGGGGACATCTGCGACCTCGACGACGACGACGACGGCGTGGACGATCTGCTCGACAACTGCCCCGCCGTGGCCAACGCGGGTCAGGACGACTACGACGGCGACGGCGCGGGCGACGCGTGCGACGCCGACAGCGACGCCGACGGGGTGGACGACACGATCGACTTGTGCCACTTCAGCGCCCCGAGCGACCTGGACGCCGGCGTGCCCTCCCGCGGGCTCGGCAAGAACCGGTGGGCCGACATCGACGGGGACGGCGTGTTCGACACCTCCGGCAACAACCCGACCGGCCGGTACTTCGACATGACCGACACCGTCGGCTGCGGCTGCGCCCAGATCATCGCGGTCTGCGGCTACGGCAACGGCCACACCAAGTTCGGCTGCTCGAACGGCGTCATGGACGCTTGGACGGGGCTCTACGACGAGGCCGGAGGCGCCGTCGGCTCCTGCAACTAAGCCCCGGCCCGCGTAGGGTCGGCAATCTCGAAGAGGCCGCTCGGATCCGCTCCGGGCGGCCTCTTCTCCTTCCCGACGGGTCCCCCGTCCCCCGCGGCGGCCCCCGCGCGCTGGTAGACTCGCCGGCCTCGGAGACAGACGTTCGTGGCCGACTATCGAGTCATCCAGCACATCAACACCGTCCTCTGCGATCGCGTGCAGGAGATCTGCGACGGGCTCGACCTGAACTGGGTGGGGATCCACAAGGATCTGGACACGCAGCCGAAGGACGACGAAGAGGCGACCATCTACGTCGCGCTGTACCGCGTGGACGACATGGACGAGCTGAACATGCCCGCGTGGGCGGTGAAGCCGATCACCCGCGGGCCCGCCCCTCCGGACCTCAAGCGCCAGGACCTCCTGCAGATCCCGCCGCGCTTCTTCTACCTCTACTTCATCCTGTTCGTGGAGAGCAACGAGCCGGATCTGAGCCACACGATCCTGGGCGCGCTCATGAACGGCTTCCACCAGGAGCCGACGCTGCTGTATCGCCCGATCCCCTACGAGCTCAACGGCAAGATCTACGACTCGACCGGCCGCCCGATGGGCATCGACGGCATGGACTACGTGCGCGACCCGGCCGCGCTCCCCGTGCCGAACAGCAACCCGAAGGTGGCGATGGAGCGGGTCTCGATCGCCCTCGTGGACGACCTCGCGTTCGGCGACGCCTGCCTCCTGCTCAAGGGCTTCGACCGCAAGGTGCGGCCGTACCTCTGCTACCGGGCCTTCGCGAAGATCGACCAGCCGCTCGAGCTGCACAAGCGCGTCGGCGACATCACGCTCAGCCTCTTCGATCGCGAGACGGGCGAAGCGGCGAAGGCGAAGGACCAGTAGCTCGGGGATGAGCGGCAAGAAGACGGCGCTCGCGGCGCCGACCCAGCAGGACGAGTTCGAACGGCTCCGCCGCCGACTGCAGCTCACGAACCTGCGGATCGCGCGCCTGTACATCCTCCTGAAGGGGAGCAAGGCGGCCCGGGAGGTCGAGGATCGCGACGTCCTCGACGAGCTCTGGGTCACCGACCAGGAGTTCCAGCAGCACCTGTCGGCCCTGTCCGGCGTGCCCGCCACGCACCTCGAGGACCCCGACGCGGCGGAGTCCCTCAACGCCCTCGACCGCTCGGCGACCGTCCTCGCGCGTCGCCTCCAGGCGGAGGACCTCGCCGCCGCCCGTCGCGGCCGCGGCTCCCGCTTCGACTCCCTGGCCACGCGCTGCGGGCTCAACGACATGGACCGGGAGATCCTCCTGATCGCCCTGGGGCCCGAGGTCGACCGCCGGTATCGCCGGGTGTTCGCCTACCTGCACGACGACTTCACCCGCGGGATCCCGTCGGTGGGGCTCGTCGTGGACATCCTCGCGCCGCTGCTGGGGAAGGCCGACCGCCTCTCGCTGCTCGGGCGCTTCGAGGCCGAGTCTCCGCTGCTCCGCCGGGGCCTCCTGGAGCTGATGCCCGCGCGCTCGGACGACACCAAGCCGCTCTCCCAGCGCCACCTCCGGGTGAGCGAGGCGGCCGCGGGCTGGCTGCTGGGCGTGCCCCGCATGGCCGACTCCGTGGCCGATCGGGCGCGGTACCTGGGCGTCCCCCTGGCGCCGCCCCCGGTGTCGCTGCCGCAGCAGGCGCCGGACGATCTCGCCGAGATCGCGGCCCGGATCCGCGAGACCGATCGCGGGGTGACCGTCTTCATCGCGAGCAAGGACGTCCCCGCCACCCGGGCGTCGGCCGACCAGCTCTGCGCCGTCCTCGAGGTGCCGGTCGTGCGGGTCGAGCTGGGGACCTTCCTCGGCTCCGGCGACCGCCTGCTCGAGGACCTCACCCAGGTCCTGCGCGACGCCCACCTCTTCTCCGCCGCGCTCCAGGTGCTGGGTTTCCCGGAGGTGGATCTCGAGGAGCCCACGACGCTCCGCACCCTCGAGATCGCCTGGCGACGGGTGCAGGACTACCCCGGGCTGATCGTCGTGCCCGCGAAGCAGCCCCCGCCCGCGGCGTGGTCCGTCGAGGGGCGTCACACGATGCCGTACAGCATCGACATGCCGGGCTTCGGCGAGCGGATCTGGGTGCTCGGTCAGCTGCTCTCCGGGATGGAGGACGCGCCCGACGCCGACGACGTGCGCACCCTCGCCAACCGCTATCGGATGAACCGGCTGCAGCTCCAGCAGACCGTCTCGTTCGCTCGGGACAAGGCGTGGGCGCGGGGCGAAGCGGGCGAGGAGAGCCGCCTGCGGTTCGAAGACCTCGTGGCGGGCGCTCGGGCCCAGTTCGCTCGGGACATCGGCGCCCTCGCCACCAGGCACACGCCCCGCTTCAGCTTCGAGGACCTCGTGCTGCCCCAGCGGGAGAAGGAGCACCTCTCGGAGCTCGTCGCCTTCGTCGAGCGCCGGGGCACCGTGTACGAGGACTGGGGTTTCCGCGCGAAGTTCACCCGCGGGACCGGCGCCAAGGCCCTCTTCTTCGGGCGGTCGGGGACGGGCAAGACGATGGCCGCGGAGGTCATCGCCAAGCACCTCTCGCTGGACCTCTTCAAGGTCGACCTGTCGAGCATCGTGAGCAAGTGGGTCGGCGAGACCGAGAAGAACCTCGCGACGATTTTCGACCGCGCCGAGGAGGCTCAGGCGGTCCTACTGTTCGATGAGGCGGACTCGCTCTTCGGTCAGCGCACCAACGTCGGTTCGGCGGTGGACCGGTACGCCAACCTCGAGACGAACTACCTGCTGCAGCGCATCGAGGAGTACGACGGCGTCGCCATCCTGTCGTCGAACTTCAAGCAGAACATCGACGAGGCCTTCACCCGTCGGTTCCACTTCGTCCTCGAGTTCCCGTTCCCCGACCGCGACTCCCGCGAGGAGATCTGGCAGCGCGCCTTCCCGGAGCTCGCGCCCCTGGCGGACGACGTCGACTTCGACTTCCTGGCCGACCGGTTCAAGTTCACCGGCGGCAACATCAAGAACACGATCCTCCGCGGGGCGTTCCTGGCGGCGAGCGAGAGCGCGAGCGCGATCTCCATGCGCCACCTCCTGCGCGCCGTGGTTCGGGAGTACCAGAATCTCGAGCGGGAGCCGATGCGCCGCGAATTCGGCGACTGGTGGGGGGACGTGAAGGACCTTCTGGACAACGAAAAAGGCAGACGTCGCCGCAGTGAGCCGCGGTGAGGCCTGTGATATAGTCGTCAACCGCCGGCCATTGGGGAAATCGCTTGCCGTCACGGCATTCGCACCCCTCGTACCGGATGAAAAGAGAGCGGCAGGGGCCGCCTCTTTGGAGGAGCGGATGCCCACCCGACCCGATGACCTGGTCCGCCTCGCGCGGCGGATCTCCCTGCCGGCTTGCCTCGCCCTCTTGGGCTTGATCGTTGCGTGCCCGAGCGGCCGCAGCAGCGACACCATCAGCGGCAAGATCCAGGTGAACAAGGACCAGGAGCTGCGGCCCGTCGCCCAGGCCCAGGTGAGACTCACGCCCATCAGCCCCGATCCCGAGGCCAAGGGCGCAGACGAGCAGCCCGAGGACCCGGTCAACCTGCGCGGTGTCTCGATCACCAACGACACGGGGCACTTCGAGATCCTGTCGCTGTCGTCGGACCAGACGTTCCAGGAGTACGGGCTCCTGCGGAACTGGCGGTACGAGATCCAGATCCAGGTCCCCGGCTACTACATCTACAAGGGCAACTTCCCCTACGCGAAGGGGGCGGAGGCCTTGGAGATCACGCTGGAGGAGAAGGGCGCCGACGTGGTCGACGACTCCGGCGTGATCGAGATGGACGAGAAGGCGATTCAGTCCGGCTCGATCCGTCGCGGCAGCTGATCTCTCTCGGGCGGCGTCGCCAGGAAGCCTCATGTTCGACGAAGACGACGACTATTACGACGACGAAGAGGACGACGAGTACGAAGAGGACGACGAGGAGGGCGGCAAAGGCGCTCTGATCCTCGTCGGGATCCTCGTCCTCATCGCGGTCGGCGCGGTCGGATTCGCGATCATGCTGCTCACGGGCGGGGACAGCGGAGACGCGACCGCGGACACCGACCAGCCCGCAGATCTGGACGCCGGCGACGCGCCCGCGGACGCGCCCCCCCCGGCCGACGCGGGGCTCGACGGCGGGTTCGACTTCGGGGACATGGGCGTCCTGGAAGGGGACGAGCCCGAGGCCACCCCCGCGCCGACGCCCCCACCCAGCTCGTCCGGGTCCACCGCCCCGGCGCCTCGCCCCCGTCCCTCACCGACCCCCCGCCCGGCCTCGCGAGACGACGTCGTAATCGACTACGGCTCCTCCGGGTCGTCGGGTTCCACGTACCGCGAGCCCGACCCCACCCCCCGTCCGTCGACGGCCTCGTCCAGCGACACGCGCGACCCCTACGGGGCGGACGCCGGCACGCCCGCCGAAGCGGCCACGGACCCCACCCCGGCCGCGCCGGTGGGCAGTCCGGATCCCAGCCTCTCCTACGAGTCCGACTACCTCGGCTCCCTCGCCTCGGCGGCGGCTTCCGGCGGCCTCGAGCCCAACGTCGTGTCCCACCTCCAGGCCGCCCCGGGCGACCACCCCAACTACTGGCGGGCGTGGGCCACCGTGATGAAGAACGCGGAGGCCAAGAAGGACTACCGCGGCCACTGCGAGGCGACCGAGAAGGTCATGACGGTCGCGCGGTTCAAGTACAACCCCGAGTTCAACCTCGAGATGGCCAAGTGCCACCTGCGCAACGGGCGGCTCGCGGAGGCCGTGGACAACGCCGACCGCACCATCGGGAATGCGATGGACCTGTCGTCCCGCAGCAAGACGCAGCGCCTCCTGCTCGCCTACAAGATCCGCGCGAAGTGCCGCACGACGATGTACGCGAAGGACGCGAAGGCGGCCGCCGGCCTCGCCGACCGGAACAAGCTCGAGATGGCGATCCAGGCGTGGACCGACTACTCGAACTACGCCACCGGCATCGGCAACACCTCCGCGCAGCAGGAAGCCGACCGCGAGCTCGCGGACCTCAAGGCGCGGAAGGGCAGGTGACCGTGTCGCTTCGAAGCACCCGGGCGCTCCGCCCCCTCGCGCAGGTCGCGATCTGCCTCTTCCTCTTCGGCGCCTTCACGGCCTGCGGGGGGGACGGCGACGGCGGCGAAGGGACCCCCAGCGGGCCCGCCCTCAGCGGGAGCCAGGACGGCGTCCTGAAGGACTCCTGGGTCTTCCACGTCGTCGAGGATCCCGCGCGCCTCGCGCCCTTCGAGGCGGGCGCGACGGGCGACGCGTGGCTGTCCCTCTTCCACAACGACCTCCGGCCCGCCCTGCGCATGCTGTCCAGCACGTGCACTCCGTCGGACGGCCCGCTCGCGGCCCGAGAGGCGGCCGGCTACCCCTGCGTCGCGCTCGCCCGCACGCACCTCGAGATCGCGGCCATGTACGCGGGCGCCGCGGAGATCGAGCGGGTCGCGCGGCGCCAGTTCTACGCGTACCGCAACAAGAACGAGGGCGAGGTCCTGTCCTCGATCCACCAGCCCTACTTCGAAGGGGTCGTGCTCCTCCAGTCCGGCGAGGTCGAGGCGGGCACGAAGCTCCTCGCGGCCTACGCAGCGGCCGAGGGCGCAGACCCGCTGCTCGGCGCGCTCGCGGCCAAGATCGGCGAAGGTCTCGCCTCCGGAGACCCGCTCGTCGGTCGCCTCTGGGGCACGGGAGCTGCCGACGCGCCCGCGGACGCGACCCTGGGGGACCTGCCCGAGTCCGCCGCCGCGGCGACGTACGCAGCCCGGCTCGCCATCGCCGTGGCCGTGGCCAAGGGCGACGTGGACACCGCGATGTCGGGCCTGCGCGCCTCCACCGCCAACGCCCCGGACCTGCGCGAGAAGCTCGCCCAGCGAGAAGGCTCCGTCTCGTCGGACGTGGACCTCGCCCACGGGGACCCGCTGCTCCAGCGATCGCTCAGCCGCCTGCACGCGCTCGAGGCCGTGCGGGCCATCGGCGGCGCCGCGGACCTGGGGCTCCTGCAGGCCCAGGCGGACGCGCTCCTGGGTCGGCCCGCGGGCGCGGCCCCGGCCGTCCCCTCGCTGGCGGACGGTCTCCCGCTCGTGATCTTCTCCACCGCCATGACCCCCGGCGATCTGGTCCCCGGCGCCACGGCCCCGGGCCTCGCGCGGCTCCAATCCGGGTTCCCCGAGCTCGCCGCGCCGCCGACGACGGATCTCGCTGACCTCGACACGTACGTGAATGTGTCCAACAACCTGAGAGCCACGATCATGGACTTGATGAAGGGCACCTCCGAGGGTGCCGCGAGTCTCGTCGCCGACATGGGTCTCGGGGATCGTTTCATGAGTCGGTTGATGCAGGAACGCGCGGCGCAGTACCAGGCCACCTTCGCGGTGCGCATGGACGCCGACGTGGGGGCCGACGTGGCCACGGCCGGCGTCGCCGCTCGCTCGCTCCTCGAGAACGCCCTCGACAAGAACCCGTCCCCGCCGAGCCAGCAGCTCAAGCGGGCGCGGATCTCCTTCCGCAACGACCCGCCGTCGCTCGTCGAGCTGGCGCGGGCCAACCTCGATACGCGCCGTCCCTACGACGCGAACGAGTACATCCGGCCTCTCACCGAGGTCTACCCCGAACTGATTCCTGTGCGGGAGGCGCTCGCTTCCCTCGACAGCGCATGGAATCCGGCCCGCAAGGGCTCTGTCCGATGACGCTCATGGTAGGACCACACTCGCCGCGACACGATCGCGGCAGTTCCTGGGAGACGCGAATAATGATGCGCGCATGGCTGGCCGGCGGACTCGCCGCCTCGTTTCTGCTCTTGACCTTCGCCGCTGCGGCGGAGGCTCGCCCCAAAGCCTTCATCTACTACGAAGACGAGATGGGGCTGTCCGCGAACCCGCTGCACGAGCTGAGCATGTCGGACACGCGTCTGACGGAGCTCATCGGGATCCCGCTGTACGCGCCCAACTACGCGGATCAGCCCCAGCCTGTCCTGGTGCAGAAGGCCGAGCTCGACAGCACCGGCGCCGTGCTCACTCTCACGCTCAAGGACATGAAGTGGAGCGACGGCAAGCCGGTCACGGCGGATGACGTCGTGTTCACGCTCCAGGCGTACAAGAACCCCGAGTCGCGGTCCCTGGACCGCAACCGCTGGGACTTCATCATCAAGGCCGAGGCCGCGGACGCGAAGACCGTCGTCCTGAGCTTCCAGCGCACGTACCGCGAGCCGCCCATGGCGCAGCTGTACATGAAGATCATCCCGAAGCACCCCTTCAACAACACCGGCATCCCCCGGAACCACTCCTACGGCAAGAAGCCGGTCACGGCGGGCCCGTTCGTGGTCAAGGAGAAGGACCACAAGAACTGGGTCCTGCAGCGGTACGAGGGCTCCGCCCGCAAGGCGAAGCTGCCCGAGGTGCGCTGCCAGGAGGTCCCCGAGAAGCGGACCCAGGCGGAGCTGATGTCCTACGAGTACGGCCACGCCATGATCAGCGTGGAGCCGCAGCAGCGCGCCGAGCTCGACGCGGACCAGTGCTGCACGCTCAAGCCCTACCCCAGCAAGTCCTGGTGGTTCACCGCCTTCAACCAGAAGCACCCCGCGCTGAGCGACACCAAGGTCCGTCGGGCCATGTCCCTCGCCATCGACCGCCAGCAGGCGCTCGACCTCATCGGTGAGGGCGAGCTCATCTCGGGTCCCTTCACGCTCTCGTCGCGGTACTACAACCACGACGTCTCGGTCCCCGCCCAGGACCTGAGCACCGCCACCGCCCTCATGGAGGAGGCCGGCTACTCGAAGACAGGCACGCAGTGGACCAAGGGCGGGGCGACGATCGACCTGCGCTTCTTCTACGACGAGGCGCTCGGCGAGCAGGGCCAGACGGTGGCCACGAACCTCGTCGGCCAGCTCAAGAAGTTCGGCGTGAACGTCTCCGCTCCCGCGGCCATCGGCGGCGAGAGCTGGGAAGAGCGCATCATGCAGAAGCAGGACTACGACCTGGCCATGAGCCAGTGGTCCTTCGACGTGAACGAGGACATCGGTCAGCTCTTCCGGCGCGGCGGCGTGCGGAACTTCGTCAACTACGGCGACGACCGGACCGACCAGCTGCTCAACGGCGCGTACCAGAGCCAGGACCCCTCCGAGCAGCAGGCCTACTACAAGGAGATCCACCGTCGCCTGGCGGACACCGCTCCCTACATCTTCCAGTGGAGCCTGCGGAACTTCTCGGCCATCTCCTGGGACGTGGCCGGCGCCCACATTCAGGCGTACTTCTACTTCACCCAGTTCCCCGACTGGGACCTCAAGGAAGAGTAAAGCCGGGCCTCTATGAAGACCGCCTGGCTCGTCGGCCAGAAGGTCGGCCATTTCCTGGCCGTCCTCTTCCTCAGCAGCCTGGTTCTGGCCGGGCTGCTGTGGTTCTCGCCGGGCTCGCCGGGCAAGGCGCGTGACCCCATGAACTTCGAAGGCGCCGTCGTGGACACGACGCGCGTCTGCATCACGCGCACCGACTGCGGGGTCCTCCGCAGCGTCCCCACCACCCCGCCGAAGTCCGTCGACGTCCTGTTCGGCGACGACCTGCGGACCTTCCCCGCCACGGACGTCGTGACGCAGGGCGGGGCCGCGATCGACTACGACACCGTCAAGCTCCGCCAGGACGCCGTCTGCGTGGGCGACGAGTGCGGCGTGCTCACGACCTACCCCGCCGCGGGCCCGCGCACGGTGACGGTGGAGGTCGACGGCGTGCTCGAAGAGGCGCGCGCCATGGACGCGCTCGCTCCCGGGCCGGGCTTCCTCGCCTGGTTCGGGGGGGTGTTCTGGGGCGGCGTCTTCACCTGGGACATCGGCCCTGCGTACAACGGCGAGCCCGTGTTGGGCCTCGTCATGGAGGGCGCGAAGTTCACCCTCCCCATCGTGTTCGGCGCCCTGCTCCTCGCGGTGGTCGTCGGGCTGCTGCAGGTCGCGTTCCTGACGTGGCTCCCGTTCCCGTCCATGCGCGGCGTCCTGCGCACGGCCATGCTCGGGCTCTCCACGGCGCCGGTGTTCATCATCGGCTACTTCATGACCAAGGCGGGCATCCTGCCGAACCCGGACGTGTGGTGGATCGCGCCGCTGGCGTGCATCGCCATCCTCAGCCTCGGCGACTCGAACCTGGGCGAGCTGCTGCTGCAGATGGAGGGGGAGGTCCGGCGCCTGCGGAGCCGCGACTACATCCACGCCGCGGGCCTGCGGGGCGCGTCGGCGTTCAAGCACATGCTGCCGGGGCTGGTCCTGCCGCTGTCGTCCATCGGGGCCGCGAAGATCGCGTTCCTGCTCGGCTCCGTGGTGATCGCAGAGGTCATCTACTCCGTGCCGGGGCTCGGCGAGCTGTCGCTCAAGGCGGCGGTGAAGCCGGACCCGCTCCTCCTGGTCACGATCACGGTGTTCATCACCGCGGTCGTCGGGCTCGTGGCCCTCGTTCGTGATCTCCTCGAGATCGCGATCGACCCGCGGGTCCGCAAGGCGCAGGAAGGCGGCTGATGTCGGACTTCGAATTCAAGGACCCGAGCGAATCCGAGGAGCCGCAGGGCAGCTTCGTCAGCCGCATCGGCAAGGGCGCGGTCAAGGACCTCATCACGACGGTCCTGCGCTGGCGACACGCCGACTACCGCCTCCTGATCGGCTCGTCGGTCCTGTTCGTCCTGGTGGTCTTCCGCATCGCCGCGATCTTCATCGACGTCGACCAGCTCGAGTCCTACCTCGACTCGGACGACAGCGGCGGGTTCCGCGGCGGCGGGGCGGCCAAGCACGTCACCAAGTACTGCCGCGCCGTGCCCGGGCTGCTGCTGGGGAACGACCGCAACGGCTACTCCCTGGCCATGACCATCGTCGAGGCGGTCGAGGCGTTCTTCGAGCCCGCGATGCTCAGCTGCGCCATCGCCATCCTCGCGGGCACGCTGCTCGGCGCCGTCGCCGGGTACTTCCGGGGCGGGCTGCTCGAGTCCGGCATCAAGCTGAGCCTCACGGTCGTGGCCGCCTACCCGCGCCTCATCCTCGTGATCGTGGCCATGGGCTTCTTCGTCGCCTACATGCACGACCCGGGCGGCGCCATCCGCCTGCGGCTCACCATGATGTCGACGATGCTCGGCGTGGCCTACGTGCCGGTCCTGGCGCTCGCCATCTACCAGAAGGTTGGGCAGTTCCAGCGCGAGCAGTTCATCGAGGCCGCGCGCGCCCACGGGCTGAGCGACAAGCGGATCCTGCTCTATCACATCCTCCTCGCCAACTGCGCCCCGGTCATCGCGCGGCACTTCTTCTACCTGTTCGGCTACTTCATCCTCGTGGAGACGTCGCTGAGCTACCTCGGTCCGCAGTACGGCGTCCCCGGCTCCATGCCGTCGTGGGGCAACCTGCTCGCGGGCTGCAGCAAGGGCGACCTCTTCAGCCCCGCGGTGCTCGCGCCCGCCATGGCGGCCATCACGTCGATCCTCGGCCTCACGTTCCTGGGCGACGCCATCGGCGAGCGCTTCGAGAAGGGGCGGACGTGAGCGCCGCCGCGTACGCACCGGCGCCCGGCGCCATCCTCACGGCCCGCGACGTGTGGGTCGGGGTGCAGGTGGGCAACCTCATCAAGCCCATCGTGCAGGGCGGGCGCCTCACGGTGCCCACGGGCGGCATCCTCGGGCTCGTCGGCGAGTCGGGCTCGGGCAAGACGCAGTTCGTGCGCATGGTGATGGGGCTGTCGAGCCTCGAGCCCGGCGTCTTCTCCGGGTCCGCGATCTACAAGATCGGCGACAACGAGCCGGTGGACGTGCTGGACCAGATCCAGGAGTTCAGCCCGTTCCGCCCGCCCGGCGTGGACGAGCTGTACCCCGAGCGTCAGCGCATCGGCTGGGCCTGGCCCCTGTGGCGTCGGCGCTTCCGTCAGCGGCTGGCGCTGCTCCGTCGCCTCGGCGTCGGGTTCATCTTCCAGAACCCCGTGGGCGCGCTGAACCCCTACCTGCGGGTCGGCAGCCAGCTCGTGGAGGCCGTGCGCGTCGCCCGTCCCAAGGCGAACCGGGCGGAGGCCGAGGAGGGCGCCCTGCACTGGCTGGCCGAGGTGCACTTGAAGGCGGACCGCCACACGCTGGGGCTGTACCCGCACGAGCTCAGCGGCGGCATGGCCCAGCGCGTGATGATCGCCCTCGCGCTGGCCGGCGAGCCGAAGTTCCTGGTCGCGGACGAGCCGACGACCGGCCTCGACTCCCACATCCGCCTCGAGATCGTGGGGCTGCTCAACCGGATCATGGGTCAGGGCGACCTGTCCGGCATCGTGATCTCCCACGACCTCCCCATGATCGCGCGCCTCTGCGACCGCCTCGCCGTGATGTACCGCGGCCGCGTCGTCGAGGAGGGCCCGATCGAGGCGCTCGGGAACCTCAAGTCCCCGAATCATCCGTACACGCGCGAGCTGAAGGAGCGGGCGGAGGCCCTCGCCCAGGGCAAGCACCGTCGGTCGGGCTCCGAGCGGGCGGACGCAGGCGGGACCGGCGTCGTGGTCGGGCGAGGCTGCATCTTCCGGACGCGGTGCGGTCTGTACGCCCGCGCCAAGGCCGGGTCGGGGATCCTCGACACCGCCCGGTGCGAGGGGGATCTGCCCGCGCTCGATCACATCGCGGAGGGCCACGAGGTCGCGTGCTTCGCGGGCACCAAGCTCACCGAGGCGGCCACCTGGGAGTACGGGGAGGCCGACCATGACTGACCTCCTGCTCGAGGCCGTCGGGATCACCAAGACCTTCCACGGCGGGCGCGGAATGTTCGGTCTGGGACCCCGAAAGGAAGACACTCCGGTCCTTCACGGTGTGGACCTGGTGATGGGATACGGCGAGGTCACCGGGCTCATCGGCGAGTCGGGGTCGGGCAAGACGACCTTCGGCAAGTGCCTGCTGCGCATCACCGAGCCGTCGGGCGGGACGATCCGCCTGGAAGGGACCGACTGGGCGGGGCTCCCGAAGGACCAACTTCGGGCGCGTCGCGAGCGCTACCAGATGATCTATCAGAACCCCTATGCCTGTCTGAACCCGGGCCTGAGCGTCGGCGCGCACCTGCGCGAGACGCTCAAGGTGTTCAAGGGCGTGGTGGGCACCGAGGCCGACGACCGCATCCGCAAGGAGCTGGGGCGCTTCGGCATGGAGGACAAGGTCAAGTCCTATCCCGGCGAGCTTTCCGGGGGCGAGAAGCGCCGGGTCAGCGTCGCGCGCACGCTGCTGACCGAGCCCGTCCTCGTGGTGGCGGACGAGCCCACCTCGGGCCTCGACGCGAGCGTGAAGGCGGACGTCCTCGACGCGATGCTCTACGCCCGCGAGGAGAAGACCGCCTACCTCTTCATCTCCCACGACCTCGACGTCATTCGGTTCGTGTCCGACCGCATCCTCGTGATGTACCGGGGGCGCATCGTCGAGGTGATGGAGAAGGAGAAGATCGACCCGAGCCTCCCGCACCACCCCTACACGCTCCGCCTCTTCGAGGCCGCCAACTCCGAGATCCCCGACGAGGAGGAGGCGAAGGAGCTCGCCGAGGCCGAGGCCCACGCCGCCGCCACGCCCGGGGGCTGTCCGTACCGCGCCCTTTGCCAGACCTGGCGCAAGATGGGGCGGCCCGCCAACGAATGTACGACCGAACTCCCGCCTCTCGTGCGGGTCGGTCCCAACCAGCAGGTCGCCTGCCATATCCTTGCCGACACTTTGGAGACCACGTAATGAAGACCACCGCAATCGCGACCGTCGCGCTCGGCCTCGCGGGGGGCATCACGCTCTTCGCCATGCAGCCCACGCCAGCGACCGCCCAGGGCACGCTCAAGGCGATGTCCGTCGTGGCCTCCCACGAGGGGAACGTCCTCTACCCGCAGCTGTCGCCCGACGGAACGCAGATCGCCTACGAGGTGAACTATCCGGCGGAGAAGCGCACCGAGCTGTGGATGGTCGGCTGGTCCGGTCGCTCCACGTCCGGCTCCCCGGTCCAGCTGGTGCCCGAGACGGTGGGCAAGTCGTCGCGGTACGGGGCCGGCAAGCGCATCGTCCACGAGTTCGCGTGGGCCCATAAGGGCGACCACTCCTACGCGTACACCATCTCGGACGCGTCGGGCAGCCAGGACATCTACATCGACAACTGGTCGCAGATGATCTCCACGCCCGGCTCGGCCAACAAGAACGCGACGTGGGACCCCAACGGCTCGCGCTTCGTCTTCTCGTCCGGCCGCAGCGGCAACGGCGACCTCTACATGTGGGACGCCGGGCAGGAGCTCCAGCTCACCTTCGACGAGGCCAACGGCGAACTCTACCCGCGCTTCGACAACAGCGGGAACAAGGTCGCGTTCGTGCGGGCCGGCAAGTCGGGCAGCCACATCTACGTGCTGGACGTGAACATGTTCAGCGCGGTGCCGCTCGTGCAGTTCGACGGCGCCGACTCCACCCGCCCGGTGTTCAGCCCCGACGGCAGCAAGATCGCCTTCTTCAGCAACCGCGGAAACAGCTCGGTCCTCGACTTCAGCCTGTGGGTCACGCCCTCGCAGCCCGGCGGGAACACGTCGAAGATCGGCAAGCTCGTGAAGCTCCCGAGCAAGGGCGGCGCCGCGTGGACGCCGGACGGCAAGGGTCTGGTCGCGGTCAAGAACGACGCCGACGCGGGCGACCCGCTCTGCATCTTCCCCATCGACGGCGGCACGCCCAACTGCCTCGCCACCGGCACCCGAAACAACCGCGACCCGTACCTCCGGGTGGTCGACGGGACCTGGCGTCTCATCTACACGGCGCAGGACGCCGCGGGCGACAGCGAGAAGACCTGGCTGAAGATGTACGTCTACGACATCCCCCGCTGAACGGGAGCGGCTCCGCGCCGCCCCGGAGTCACCGTCGAGGGGCGCGGCTGCAGGGTCGCGCCCTTCGTCGTTCCGGAGATCGACGGCGGCAGTGATCCGATCCCGCGTCGGCGAGCACAAATGAGGTGATGGGTTCGCTATCATCATCGTCCGCTTGGTCGATCGACGCCGCCCGGCGTCCGAGGGGTGCTTCGCGGGTCACGAGGAGCCGGAATGGTGTCTTCGAAGCGATTTGTCCTTGTGGGACTCCTGTCCAGCATCTTGGCCTTCGGCGCCGTCGGCACGGGTTCGCCCGGGACGGCCTACGCGCAGGGACAGGACTCCTGGCAGTTCCACATGGCCCAGGCCAACAACTTCTATCGCAACCGCCTGCTGCCCAAGGCGCTGGCCTCGCTGAAGGAAGTCGTCGAGGACCCCGAGGGCGCCAAGCAGCTCAAAGCCTGGACGCTCATGGCGGAGATCTCCACCAAGCTCAAGGACTTGGACTCGCTCTTCGTGGCGCTCGAGGGCGGGCTGGCCAACGCCAAGGGCCAGGAGAAGGCCCAGATGCAGGCGCAGCTCTACCGCTTGAAGCGGACCTACGGCCGCATCGTCTACGTGGCCGAAGGGGGCAGCGGGAAGCTCTCGGACGCGTCCGTGAAGCTGAAGGCGCTGGACGAAATCACCGATCCGGGAGCCAAGGCCTACTTCGAGAAGGCGCGGTCCCAGTACGAGAAGATCGGCGTGAGCAAGGGCTCGTACTACCTGCCCGCCGGTCGGTACAACATCGACGGCGACGAGTACGCCGTCGTGGGCGGCAAGACGATCACGGTGGAGGTCGCGCCCACCACCTGGGTCACCTTCGGCGTCGAGGCTCAAGGCGTCATCGGGGGCCGCATCGGGGACAACTCGACGGGCGGCTCCGGAGTCTTGGGCGGCCTGCACGTGGGGCTCGGTCCGCACATCCAGTTCGCCAACGGCAACTCCCTCGTGATCAACGTCGGCCCGCTCCTGCTCTTCGGGCAGCAATCGACGGTCGACATCGCCCAGA
The DNA here is from genome assembly GCA_964620495.1 of uncultured Rickettsiales bacterium. Classification (GTDB taxonomy): domain Bacteria; phylum Myxococcota_A; class UBA796; order UBA9615; family UBA9615; genus CAZEKB01. Next base: position 88,657 of record CAZUHI010000006.1, read on the forward strand.
ACATCTTCGAGGCGGACAACCGCGGCAAGGTCGTGGCGGGCGGCGTCGGCCAGGTCGGCTTGGAGTTCCGCTTGGGGGCCGTCGACTTCTCGCCCCGCGTGGGCTACCAGATGACGTACCTGCCCTCCGGCATGTACTTCGAGGGCGAGGTCACGTCCCCGCTCAGCAGCGGCGAGAACCCGGCCCCGTCCAGCGTGCTCGAGGGTGCGTTCGTGGTGCCCGCCATCGCCCACGGCCCCCGGCTCGGCGTCGACATCCTGCTCACGCCCGCGATGGTGAAGGGCAAGCGTCGCCCGCGTCTGTTCCTCGGCTTCAACGGCGGTCCGGTGTGGCTCAAGCCCCTGTGGGGCGAATCGGCCGTGGGCTCGGCCGTGGGCCGCGACACGACCACCCAGGTCCGCGCCACGGACGACACGGTCGCCAACCAGCTGAACGAGATCGACGGCTTCACGGTCAAGACGATCAACGTCGGCGACACGTTCAGCGCCGCGCGCATCTACGCCGACCTCCAGTTCGTCCTGGGCGTTCAGGTCCGCCTGTAGCCCTGGTCTGCGGGATCGACTTCGGTCGACTCGCCGTGGAAGGAGTGTCGAACGCCTCGATGAGCGCGAACCCCCGAGTCCCGATGTCGATGCTCGCCGGAGCGGTGGCGACGTTCGGCGTGCTCGTGCTGTCGCCGGGCGAGGCGCGGGCGCAGTCGCTGGGGGCGACCATCGCCCAGGGCTGGACGTTCATGGAGGCGGGCAACCTGCGCAAGGCGGAGGAGGCCTTCGCCAAGGCCTTCGAGACCCCCGAGGGGAAGCGCTCCGCGGAGGTCTATTACGGGATCGCCGCGGTCTGGTGGGAGCGTCGGAACGCGATGGCCGCGTACATGTGGCTGAGCGACGCGCAGGAAGCGTCCGCCGCGATGTACGACTGGGACCCCGGGCCCGACGGAGCGTACGACCGGAAGAGCGCGGCGCGCCGCCGCTACGTCGAGAAGAACTTCACGGTGATCAAGCTGCGGGCCCCGAAGCGCGGCAAGCCCCTGGCCCCCCTCGCCGATCCCCCGCCCGTCGACCCCCTGCTCGTGGAGTTCACGGAGCGTCTGGGGGCCGTCGTGAAGGAGGGGATCGAGGCGAAGGTGGCGGTGCAGTGGGTCCTGCTCCCCAACGGCTCCTACTGGGTGGGCGAGGAGCTCGTGACGCTCGACGGCGGCGAGCTCGATCCGTCCCGCGCCGACAGCTGGGATCTCGTCCGCGACGGCGGCAAGGACCGCAAGGCGTACGACCAGCGCCTGGCCGCCATCCGCGCCGGAGAGTCGCCCGCAGAGGCTCAGGCCGAGGCGCGGGCCTTGGCTGCCCGCGAGGCGGAGGCCGAGGTCGAGCGGCGCCGGGCCCGCGAAGCGAAGGAGCGCGACGAGCGCCTGGCGGCCATGGAGGCCGAGCGGCAGGCCGAGGACGCCCGTCGGGCCGATGAGGCCCGGCGAGACCGAGAGCGGCGCGCCGCTGAGGCCCGCGCGGCCGAGGAGAAGGCCCGTCGCGAGGCCGACGACGCGCGTCGGGCCGAAGATGCGCGGATCGAGCGCGAGCGCCGAGAGGCCGAAGAGGCCCGTCGGGCGGAAGATGCGCGGGTCGCTCGCGAGCTCCGGGAGGCCGAGGAGGCCCGTCGGGCAGACGAGGCGCGGGTCGCCCGCGAGCGCCGGGAGGCCGAAGAGGCCCGTCGGGCGGAAGAGGCGCGGATCGAGCGCGACCGTCGGGACGCGGAGGAGGCCCGTCGCGCCAAGGAGGCTCGGGCGGAGCGTGAACGTCGAGAGGCCGAAGAGGCTCGCCGGGCCGAGGACGCCCGCGCCGCGGAGGAGGCTCGCCGCAAGGACGAGGCGCGCGCGGCCCGGGAGGCAGCCCTCGAGGAGGCCGCCGAAGAGGCGCGTCGAGATCGTGAGGCGCGGGAAGAAGCGAAGGCTCGGCGGGAAGACGAGGCGCGGCGCGACCGCGAGGAACGCCGCACCGCTCAGGCACGTCGGGCGGCCGCCACCACCGATCTGGATCGGGATCGTTCGGCCGCCATCGAGGCCGAGCGCCGCCGCCGACGCGCGGACGCCGGCGTCTCCGGGAGCGAAGCGGACGAGCTGGCTGCGCGGCGCGGGTACTTCGCGGGCGGCGCCGGGGGCGTCACCGTGAGCCGGTTCACCGCGGACTCCACCGCGGCCGAGCTGCACCCGGCGGCCCACGTGGAGGTCGGGTTCGTGGCGCCGCTCCCGGCCGACGGCCTCGCCCTCCCGATCGGGATCTCCTACGCCAACCTCCCCGTGAGCGGCTGCAGCGCCATGCAGGTCCGCTCGCACATCGTGTCCCTCCACGTCGGCCCTCGGATCGGCGTGCACTTGCAGCGCCGCACCTGGTTCGCCCTCGACGTCGGCTTCCACGTGGGGGCGGGCGGCACCTGGACCTCGGCCGGCGCCCGGCAGGACTGCGCGGGGGCGAGCCTCGAGGCCGACCCCGACGACGTGCAGTACGGCGTGGAGCTCACAGACGGCGAGCAGACCGGCCGCGTGTCCTTCGCGCAGCTGGGCTGGCAGGGTTACACGCTCGCCCTCGGCCCCCAGCTCGAGGTCGGCGTCCTCGCGGCGCCCGACGCCTCGAAGGTGTACCTGGGCGTCTCCTTCTTCGTCCGTCACGATCAGCTGTTCGCGTTGCTGCGCGGCGGATCGGACAAGACCTACTTCTTCCGTCCTGACGACGGGACCGGGCCCCGGCTCGGCTCCGTCGCCCTCGGGGCCGTCAGCGCGACGGCTTCCATGGCTCGCTTCCAGTTCGGCATTCGTGGCCGGATGCTCTTCTAGATGCGTTGGAAAGGCTCGAACCCATGAGCACGATGACCCGAATCCTCGGCACCTCCCTCGCCGCCGTCTCCCTCTTGGGACTCACGGGGTGTTCGCTCCTGTTCCATCCTGCGGACCGCATCGACGCGGACGGGGACGGCTACTTCGCCGTGGGCGACATGGAGGAGCTCGCGGGGCGCACCGTGGAGGACATGGAGGTCAGTCGCCTGGACTGCGACGACAACAACGACGACGTGTTCCCGGGCGCCGCCGAGCTCTGCGACGGCCTCGACAACGACTGCAGTCGTTTCTTCGAGGGCACCGACGCGGGCCTCTCGCGCAATGAGCAGGACCAGGACGGCGACGGGTTCTCGCCGTGCGGGTTCATCGAGGGCGACGGCGTGACGGACCAGGAGGACTGCAACGACGACCCCGACGCCTTCGGGGTGATGCAGTCGCCCGCCTACGAGGAGGTCTGCGGGATCCCGCTGGCCCCCACCATCACGTCCTACAACGGCCCCCACCCGGACCGCATCACGACGGGGCTGGACGACGACTGCGACCCCACCACCACCGAGTCCAACGAGATCGACTCCGACCAGGACGGTCACCTGCGCGGCTGCGACCGAGTCAGCCTCGAGGCCCTGCACGGGCTCGAAGAGGGTGAGGGATCCGACCACCCGAACTTCGCGCTGTTCGACTGCGTGGACGACAACGACGAGGTCTACCCCACGACGGACGAGGCGGAGTCCTGCGTGCCGGGCCTGGAGAGCGTGTGGACGTCCACCTGCCGCAACCCGGCGAACCTCACCGAGGCTCAGCGGGCCGCCCTGTTCGAGACCTGGTACCCCGACTTCGATCGCGACGGCGACGGCAACATCGAGGAGAGCACCTGGGAGACCGAGCTGTGCCTCGGCCAGCGCCCCGACGGGTTCGTGCCCGCCGAGGGCGAGGGGGACCGCGCCAACTGGATCAACGAGGACGGCCTCGGCGTGGCCCAGGCCCTCGACTGCGACGACCTCAACCCGAGCCTGCACCGCCTCGATCTCGACGCGGACTCGTACTTCTCGTGCGGCACGATCGCCGACGGCTCGGACCAGGACTTCGTGCCGGGCGGCGTCGATGAGTTCGCCACCGCGGCGGACCTCGTGGACGTCGCGTTCCCCGGCGGAACGGAGTCGTGCGACGGCTACGACAACGACCTCAACGGACGCATCGACGAGGACTTCGACGTCGACGTCGACCTCTCCTACTCCGATCCCCAGGGCGGCGGCGTGGACGGGTGCAGCGACACGTACGGCACGTCGGTGGACTGCGACGACACCGATCCCGCCCAGAACACGCTGGACCAGGACAACGACGGCGCCACCACCTGCGCGGGCGACTGCAACGACTTCAACGACACGGTGTCCATCACCGACCTCGACCTGGACGGGTTCACCACCTGCGCGGTGCCGCCCGACTGCGACGACACGGACCCGACGCTGTACCCGGACGACCTGGACGGCGACGGGTTCGACGCGTGCCCCGTGGGCGCCACCCCCGCCGACTGCAACGACAGCGCCACGGACGCCGCGGCGCCCCTGACGTTCCCCGGCAACGGCGTCCAGTGCGACGGGATCGCGGACTCCAACTGCGACAACGTGGCCGATCCCCTCGAGACGGACGCCGACGGCGATCTCTACATCGAGTGCGACGACGCGACCGCGACCGCCATCGGCGGCGGCCTCCTCGGCGGCAATGACTGCAACGACGCCGACATCAACCTCACCCCCGCGGACGGGGATCTCGACGGCTTCTCGACCTGCACCGACGACTGCGACGACACCGACGCCACGTCGTACCCCGCCGCGCCGATGCTCTGCGACGGCGTCACGGACAACGACTGCAACGGCGTCCTCGACCCCAACGAGGCGGACGTGGACAACGACACGAACACGCCGTGCGCGGGCGACTGCGACGACTTCGACGCGACCGTCGAGGGGCTGGACGTGGACAACGATGGGTTCACGACCTGTCAGGACGACTGCAACGACAACGACGCCGGCCTGAACCCGGGCGTCGACGCGGACGGCGACGGCTGGGACGTGTGCGGCGCGGGGCTCGTCCCGGCCGACTGCGACGACGCCGACGCGGGCGAGAACTGGAACGACGCCGACGGCGACGGGGCCTCGACCTGCTCGACGGTGCCCGACTGCGACGACACCGACGCGACCCAGAACCAGCTCGACGTCGACAACGACAACGAGACCACCTGCGACGGGGACTGCGACGACTCCGACGGCAACGTCAACACCACCGAGAACGAGTCCAGCAACGGCGTGGACGACGACTGCGACGGCATCGCCGACGAGGGCCTGGTGGTCTCCGGGGACGTGGCGGTCGTGGAGATGATGATCGGGACCGACGCCTCCACCGGCGACGCGTTCGGCGAGTACATCGAGGTCCTCAACGACTCGGGCACGGGCATCGATCTTCGCGGCTGGGAGGTCGAGGTCGCGGTGACCGGCGGCGGCACGAGCACGTTCGTGTTCCCGTCCGACTCGGACCCGGCGACGGCCCTCGACTTCGCGAACAACACCCGCGTGGTGTTGGCGCGCTCGAACACCACGGCCGCCTACGGCACGGACATCGCGGACTTCACCTGGTCCGCCGCCGCGTTCTCGAACAACGGCGGCACGATCACGCTGTCGGCGCCCACCGCGGCGGGCGGGTTCACCGTCATCGACACGCTCACCTGGACCGGCAGCGGCTGCACCGTCAACTGCGGCGGCACCCAGCTCAACCCGACCTACGGCAACGCCCCGGCCAACGGCGCGTACTGGCGTCCGGGCTTCGCCATGGGGCTGAAGCCGTCGGTCGCCACGGGCTCCGACCCGGCGGGCGACAACAACAGCATGGGCAACTGGTGCGAGGAGCAGACGCCCCTCGGGACCGCGGACCACGGCAGCCCCGGGGCCGCGGCCACCACCGCCTCGCTCGTGGGCGGCTCAGGCTGCTAGAGCACCCGGAAGCTCACTCCCCGCGGCGTTTGCGGGAGCGGTAGGCGCCCCACGCGAGGTGTTTCCAGAACACCTCGTCGGCGGCGGCCTTCGCGGCCTCCTCGTCCTCTTCTTCTTCCTCGGCCTTGTCCTCGTCCGACGCGCCGGACGACTTCGTCTGCTCCTCGGCGTCCTTCGCGGCCTTGCGAGCGCGGTTGCCCCTCGGAGGCTTGGCCCCCCGACTCGCCCCCCCCGCGCGCGCCGCCGCCTTCGCCGCGGGGTCGACCTCGGTCTCGGCCTCGGCCGTCGCCGCCGCCTTCTTGCCCGCGTCCTCGGGGCGCTTGCCGGTCTCGCTGCGCGAATCTGCCAACGTGGCTCCATTCTCGCCGCCTTCGCGGGGTCGAGAGCCGGACGCTAGCACGCGTCCGCTGGTTTGCTCGGGGCTCTCCGGGGCGGCTATGCTCGCCTCGAGATCCGGCCCACGGGCCCGCTTTCGAGGTCGTCCTGAATGCCGTTGCTCCGCTCCATCACGCTCCTCCTCCTCGCGGCCGCGCTCGCCGTGCCCACGTCCGCGCTGGCGCAGTCGAAGGTCGAAGAAGAGGCGGCTCGCCAGCTCTCGTTCGCGCGCAACGAGATCGACGAGGGCAACTACGAGAAGGCCCTCACCTCGTCCGACTCGGCGATCCGGCTCAACCCCGCCCTGTACGACGCGTACATGTACCGCGCGCTCGCCTACGAGGGGCTCGGTGACAACAAGGTCGCCGAAGGGCTCCTGATCACCTACCTCGAGGTCAATATCCCCGACAAGGAGGGGGAGCTGGGCGAGACCGAGAAGCGCGCCGTGGAGGCCCTCCAGCGCGTCCAGGGCAAGCTCGGCGAGCCCGGCAGTTGGGGACGGTCGAACATCGCGAGCGAGGGCGGCGAGGTCTCGGCGACCGGCGAGCCCATCGGCATCGCGGCCCCCGCGGACATGCCGGACTACCCCATGGGGAGCGAAGAGTTCCTGCAGTGGATGGTCGCGCGGCAGCAGTGGGACGTCTACGAGACCCGCACCCAGATCGGCGGCGGGCTCGGCATCGGCGGCATCATCTTGGCGGGCGTCGGCGGAGGCCTCATGGCAGGCATGGCCGCCATGTCGGTGGACAACCCCAACGACGCCAACATCGAGGCCTTCTACGCGGCCGGCATCGCGTCGATCTTCGTGGGCGGCACGATGACCGCCATCGGCGTGCCCATGCTCGGCGTGAACGCGGGGCGCCTCGACCGCATGCGGAAGGCGGCCGCGGCCAAGACGGCGGGGCGCCCGCGCTTCGAGGTCGGCGCCCGCGGCTTCGCGCTGCGATTCTGATCCACGAAGGCCCGCGGAGCGCCGCCCCATGACCCTGCGCGACCCGCACCTCGCCTTCACCGCCATCCTGGCCCCCGTGCGCCGGTTCGCCACCGAGGCGCCGCCCTGGCCGGCCGTCGCCCGCGACCTGTTCGGGGAGGAGCGGCCCGCGTCGGTCGACCCCGTGGAGGCGGTCCTGTACGGCCCCATCCCGCGGCGTCGCCTCGCGGTCGCGTCGGGCGCGGGTGACCTCCGAGCCCAGCTCGTGGGCCTGGGCGACGCCCTCGCCGTGTGCGTGGTGGCGCGCGAACGAGGGGAGCTGGAGCGCGACCCCCGCGGGGCGCTGCGGGCCGCGGCCGCGAGTGTCCTCGTACACGGCCTCCCGGAGCCGGACGACGACGGCGAGATCGCCCCTGCCGAGGAGCCCTCCGCGGAGGCGTTGGCGGAGCGGCTCGGGGCGGACCCGGCTTGGCAGCTCCTGGGGATCGCCGAGGTCGCCACGTCCCTGATCGAGGGGATCCCCGGCGACCTGCCGGCGGGCGGGGCCTGGGCCGAGACCGGCTCGGTGCGCATCGGCCGCGGTCGAGGGGTGGGGGCCGGGCACGTCGCCTGGGAGGTGCGCGGTCACTTCGCTTCGGAGTCGGCCATGTCGGTCGTGGAGAGGCGCCTGCAGACCGTGCGGGAGGGCTTCGGGGCCAAGGTCCCGCCCACCGTGGAGTACGCCGGCGCGGCCCTCCGTTGGGGCCGGTCCGCCCGACGCGCGCTGGGCCAGGCGGGGGCCCTCGACGACCTCGTGGACACGGTCCGTGCGGCCGCGTCTCGGGCGATCGCGGGCGGGGAGGGGAAGGACGACCTCCTCGGCCTGATCGCCCGCCTGGAGACCCTCCGGGTGGGCCTGGTCGAGGAGCTGGAGACGCTGCGAGGGCTGCGGCCTCGCCTCACGCGATCGGTGGGGCGGATCTTCGGGGATGCTCCGCCGCCCCTCGGGGGACCGTTCGCGGAGGGCGCGGACGACGGCGCGCAGGTGATCGACGCGCTGGCGGCGCGCGAGGCTTCGGCGGCGCGCTGGGCGGCCGCCCTGGAGGCGGCCCGGAAGGCCGTTTAGATCAGGTCGCGCGGACGGCCTCGACCAGCTTGTTCGCCTCCTTGACGGCGCCGCCGGTCTTCTTGACCTCGTCGGCGATGAGGCCCTGAAGCTTCTCGAGCAGGCCGCCCAGGTGGTCGATCAACGCGACCTGGACCTCGGACGACGCCTCGCCCACGGGGACCTCGGACTCGATGTCCGCGATGCCCGAGACGATGGTCGAGATGTGCCAGCCCGTGTGGTAGCGACGCAGCCCGATCACGAACCCCGTCTTGCCGGCCGCGTACGGTTCGATGCGAACGCCGGCCTTCATCGCGTTGATTCGACCGTCGATCTTCTCGAAGGCGAGGCGCAGATCTTCCCGTCCCGCGAGCAGGACCGTGTTGTCGGCGTCGATCTTCTTGAGGACCTTCTGGAAGTCCGTGGCCATGGCTCCTCCGGGCAGCGGGCGCCATCCTACGACGCCGCGAGGCCCGCCGGCGACCCGAGGCGGTTTCACCGTCGGCGTGGGCGAACCCTGTGGCATGATGCCAAGGCTCGGTCGTAGGGGTCTCCTGCGCCCGAATCACGGATGAACAGCCTCCGGCTTCTGCTTCGAAAGAGCAGCCAAGGAGGGGACGACACATGGGCAAGCCGAACGCCAAACAGGGCGATCAAGTAGTCGGCGTCGACATCCACCTGTACCCGGGCGCGCCCCCGGTGCCGGGGCCGCATCCGTACACCGGGATCATCCAGATCAAGACGGAGAGCACCATCAACGTGATGGGCATGCCGTCGGCCGTGGTGGGCACGAAGTCCATGTGCACCCCCCCGCACGTGCCCGCGGTCGACGGGCCGAACAACATCGCGGAGATCATCATCGGCTCCACCGGGGTCTACTTCAACAACAAGATGGCGGCCCGACTCGGGGACATCGCCAACAGCTGTCAGGTGGGCGGCCCGGCCCCGCTGTCCCAGGTCGTGACCGGCGGGACGGTGTTCTCGGGCGAGATCGGCGTGGCCGTGGTCGTGGTCGTCGTGGCGCCGATTCAGGCCCAGGCGGCGAGCATGCAGCAGGCCGAAGCGGTGGAGATCACCACCGACGCGCTCGCGACGGCCTCCTCCCTCCAGTCGATCGGCCAGGACGCTGCGGCGGCGGACTGCAACGCGGCGGCGGCGGCGGTCAACGCGGCGGCGGCCTCGGGCGATCCGAGCGCCTTGGCGGAGGCGGTCCGCGAGGCCATGGAGGCCATCGAGAAGGGCGAAGAGATCCTCGCCGAGGAGGAGGAGCCGGACCGCAAGGACCGCACCGCCGAGTACATGCGGCACGCCAAGATCGCCGCCGGGCTCGCTGCCCTGTTGGCCCGGTCCGCGAAGGCGAAGTCGAAGAAGGCCGAGGCCGCGAAGGAGGCCTGCGAGGCCGCCGCGGCGCAGCACGAGACGCTGCAGGAGGCCCACGAAGAGGCCGAGAAGGCCGCCGAAGAGAGCCAGAAGGCGATCGACGAGGCGGAGGAGAAGAAGGATGAGCTTCAGGAGAAGGCCGACGAGCTCAAGGAGAAGGCGGACGAGCTCCGATCCGAGGCCGACGAGGCCCAGCAGGCCGTCGAAGACGCGCAGTCGAAGGTCGACGACCTCAAGGAGGAGATCTCCGAGGCCCTCGCCGAGATCGAGGACAAGAAGGCCGCGCTCGCCGAGAAGAAGGCCGAGCTGAAGGAGAAGGCCGCCGAGTCGAAGGCGAAGGCCAAGGAGGCCAAGGCGAAGTCGAAGGAGGGCGGCAAGGCCGAGAAGGACGCCGCCGCGAAGACCAAGAAGGCCGAGGCCAAGAAGGCCCAGGCCGCGAAGGCGAAGGACTCGGCCAAGGCCGCAGCGCTGACCGACGAGGCCGACGCCCTCGAGCAGGAGGCGAGCAGCCTGAGCGACGAAGCGAGCAGCCTCGCGGACGAGGCGAGCAGCCTCGAAGAAGAGGCGGCTTCCCTCGCGGACGAGGTGTCCGAGGGACAGAGCGAGCTCGAAGCCGACCAAGAGGAGATCGACGGCCTCGAGGAGGAGGCTGCGCCCCAGAAGGAGGAGCTGTCGGCCGCCGAGGCCGAGCTGTCCGAGGCGGAGTCCACGGCGTCGCCCCTGGAGTCCCAGGCCGAGTCTGCCGAGCAGACCGCGGACAAGGCCCAGGAGAAGGCGGACGAGGCCGGACAGGCGAGCAACGACGCCAAGATGGCGGGCTTCGAGGCTCAGAAAGAGCTCGTCATGGCCGACATCGCGGTCAAGGAGTCGATGATCGAGGTCGGCTCCGCGGCGGGCGAGGCCCAGGCCCAGGCGGAGGAGGCCCTGACCGCGGCCCAGGAGGCCGGCGAGGCGCAGGCCGAGGCCCAAGAGCAGTCCGCCAACGCGATGAAGGAAGCGGCGGACACGTCCGGCAAGAAGCCGGAGGACATCGAGGCCGCCCAGAAGTACCAGGAAGAGGCCGGCAAGGCCGCCGAGGAGGCGCAGGCCAGCGCCGAGGAGGCCGTGGCCGCGGGCGAAGAGGCCATGGCGACGATGGAGGCTGCCCTCGCGACCGCCATGGAGCTCGGCGCGCCGCCGATCCCGCCCGGGGCCCCCGCGCCGCCGGAGCTGGCCCTGCCGGAGATGCCGGAGATGCCGGAGTTCGCGGCCCCCGAGATGCCGGAGATGCCCGAGGTCCCGGAGATGCCCGAGGTCCCGGAGATTCCCGAAGCGCCGGAGATGCCCGAGGCCCCGGAGATGCCCGAGGCCCCGGAGATGCCGGGGATGGCCGCACCGGAGATGCCCGGTGCGCCGGAGATGCCCGAAGCGCCGGAGATGCCCGGAGCGCCGGAGATGGCGGCCCCGGAGATGCCCGGCGCGCCGGAGATGCCCGGAGCCCCCGGCGTGCCCGAGACGCCGGACATGGCCGCGGCTCCCGAGATGCCCGGCGCCCCCGAGGCTCCCGGCGCCCCGGACATGGCGGCCGCCCCCGAGGCCCCCGGTGCTCCCGGCGCCCCCGAGGCTCCCGGCGCCCCGGACATGGCGGCCGCCCCCGAGGCCC
>CAZUHI010000006.1:99970-178214 GCA_964620495.1 uncultured Rickettsiales bacterium
CCGGCGCTCCCGGCGCCCCCGAGGCTCCCGGCGCCCCCGACATGGCGGCCGCCCCCGAGGCCCCCGGCGCTCCCGGCGCCCCCGAGGCCCCCGGTGTTCCCGGCGCCCCCGAGGCCCCGGGCGCCCCGGACATGGCGGCCGCCCCCGAGGCCCCCGGCGCTCCCGGCGCTCCCGGCGCTCCGTCCGCTCCGGGCGCGCCTTCGGCCGGCGCCGCTCCGTCTCAGCCCGAGGCCCCGTCTGCGCCGTCTCAGCCCGGCGCGCCGGACGCCCCCCAGGCGGGCGCGGCGCCGAGCGCTCCGTCTCAGCCGTCCGCCCCCGACGCCCCCAAGGCCGAGGCCGCGCCCGGCGCTCCGTCTCAGCCCGGCGCTCCGTCGCAGCCCGGCGCCCCCAAGACGCCGGACACCCCGAAGGCCGAGGCCGCGCCTTCGACGCCGGACACGCCCAAGCAGCCCGACGCCCCCAAGGCGAAGGGCAAGGGCAAGGCGAAGAAGAAGTCGACGAAGAAGAAGTCGACGAAGAAGAGCTAGTCCCCCAAGAACAGCAAGGGCCGTTCCCCATGAGACGGCAAGCGCCGCAAGCGCGCGCAGGACGGCACTCGGAACGAGGCCGGCCGGAGTTCAGGGAGGCACTGCGGGGCCCCCGGCGACAAATCTCTGATTTGTCGAGAGGGGTGCCTAGACGAACTTCTCGTCGTAGAAGCCGTCGATGACGGCCTCGTGCGTACGCTGGATCACGCGCCGCTTCACCTTGAGCGACGGGGTGAGCTCGCCGTCCTCGACGGTGAAGTCGCGGTCCAGGACCACGAACTTCTTCACGGTCTCGTAGGACGCGAGGCCTCCGTTCACCTCATCGATGGCGGCCTGCACGAGGCCCCGGATGCGCTTGTCGCTCGGGAGGCCGACCTCGGACGGGGGCGCGCCCCACTCCTCGCGCTCCCAGATCTCGGCCACCGCCTCGGCGTCCATCGTCACGAGGCAGGACAGGAACTTGCGCTTGTCGCCCACCACCACGACCTGGCTGATGCCGGCGGCTGTCTTGATGCGGTTCTCGATGTTCTGCGGGCTGATGTTCTTGCCGCCCGCCGTGACGATGATGTCCTTCTTGCGGTCGGTGATGCGCAGGTAGCCGTCCGCGTCGAACTCGCCGATGTCGCCGGTGTGCAGCCACCCGTCCACGACGGTCTCGGCCGTCGCCTCGGGCTGCTTCAGGTAGCCCATGAACACGTTGGGCCCCTTCACGAGGATCTCGCCGTCCTGGGCGATCTTCACATCGACCCCGGGGAGGGGCGCGCCGACCGTTCCGAACTTCACCTTGGGCAGGTTGTTGGCGGTGCACACGCCCGTGCACTCGGTCTGCCCGTAGGCCTCTTGGATCGTGATCCCGAGGGCGTCGAAGAAGCTGCCGATCTCGGCCGACAGGGGCGCGGCGCCGCTCAGGAAGCGCTGCGCGCGACCCATGCCGATGCGCGCTCGCAGCTTCGACAACACGAGCCGGTCGGCCACGTCGTAGCGGACCCTCAGGGGGAGGGGGAGGCGACGCCCCTCGGCGCGCACCTCGGCGGCCTCGCGCCCCGCGGCCATGGCGAAGTCGAACAGCTTGCGGCGCAGCGCGGGCGCGTCTTGGATGCCGGACTGGATCTTCGCGTAGATCTTCTCCCAGAGCCGGGGGACGCAGAGCAGCAACGTCGGCTCGACCTCGAGCAGGTTGGCCGCCACCTGGGGGATCCCTTCGCCCATGTTGACGGCGTAGCCCATGCGGATCGCCATGACCTCGCCCTGGAGGCGCTCGGCGATGTGGGAGAGCGGGAGGAAGGAGAGGCTCGACGCGTCGCCCTCGAGCTGCAGCGTGGCCGCCAGCGACTCGGCCATCGCCACCAGGTTCGAGTGGCTGAGCATCGCGCCCTTGGGCGGACCGGTGGTGCCCGACGTGTAGACGATGGTGGCGAGCGCGGCCGGATCGAGGGCGTCGCGCGCGGCGACGGCGGCGGCCACCTCGGACTCGGAGGCGTTCTGGCCGGCGGCCACGATGTCCGACCAGGAACGCACGCCGTCGACCCCGGCGCCCAGGTCGTCCTCGAACACGACGACCGTCTCCAGCTCGGGCAGCTCCGCCTTGACCGTCAGGACCTTGTGCAGCTGCGCGCCGTCCTCGACGTACACGGCCTTCGCGCCGCAGTGGCCCAGGATGTATTGGACCTGCTCGGGGATCGAGTTGGGGTAGATGGGGACGGTGCACAGCCCGAGGCTCAGGGCCGCGAGGTCGCCGACCAGCCACTCGACGCGGTTGGTCGAGAGCAGGCCGATCATGTCCCCGCTGCGCAGGCCGAGGGACGCGAGGCCCGCGGCCGCTGCTTCCACGCGCCGGGCGTACTTCGCCCACGAGATGTCGTGCCACCCGTCGCGGTCCTTGAAGCGCAGCGCGACCTCGTCGTCGCGGGTCTGCGCGTTGTGGAAGAAGTAGTCCAAGAGGGTGTCGAGCTTCGCCATGGCGCGGGTTCTACCAGCGATCCCGGCGGGCTCCGAGTTTCGCTCCGCCCGCGCCTCCTAGAGCACCAATCAGATGGTCCCTCGGTCGCCTCGCTCGCTCGGCACCACTGGGCCGTCGTTGCTCCTCTTCGCGTGTCCAGACACGCGTCATCGTCGCGCCTCGCCCCCGCGGCGCCGCTCTTCGCGATGCTCGGTCGCGACTACCAGATCGGTGCTCTAGACCTCGATCTTCTCCCACGACGTGCCCCGCATCTTGAGCCAGGCGGGGATCGCCAAGGCGACGCGAGAGATGGGCATCGCGACCCACAGGCCCACGACCCCGAGCTCGAGGTGGATGCCCAGGAACCACGCGAGGGGGAGCAGCACCCCGTACTGCTGGACCACGTTCACGCCCGCCGCCCACCGGGTCGCGCCGGCGCCCTGCAGGCTGAACACGAGGACGATGGGCAGCGCGTCGAACGCCATGGTGACGGCGAGGATGCGCATGGCGGGCCGGGCCAGCTCGACGACTCGGCCGTCGGGGGTGAACCAGCCGACGATCCAGTCGGGGAAGGCAAGCAGCACGAGGCATGGGACGATCAGCCCGAGCATCGTGAGCTTCACCCCGTGCCACACGAGCCGTCGGCCCTCGTCGGGTCGCCCCTCGCCGATGGACCGGCCGAGCAGGGTGGCCCCGGCGAGCCCCATGCCGACCGCGGGGAGGAAGCCGATCGAGGCGATGTTGACCAGGATGGTGCCCGCCGCCGTCTCCCGGGTGCCCACGTACGAGTGGAGACGGAGGAACAGGAGGAAGCCCGTCATCGTGAGGATCCCGCGGATCGCCTCGGGCCAGGCGAGGCGGACCATCCGGCCGATGCGCTCCGGCGCGAGCGACCGGAATCGGAACGGTCGGTACTTCTTCATCAGGCCGCTCTGCGCCGCCGTGAGGCCCGTGTAGAAGACCGCGCCGACCGCCGCCGCGAGGGCCGAGGCCATGCCCGCGCCGCGCACGCCCATGGGGGCCACCCCGAGGTGCCCGAAGATGAAGATCCAGTTGAACAGGATGTTCGTGACGTGGATGAGGACGATGGACGCGAGGTACGTCGTGGACTGGCCGATGCCGTTGTAGAAGCCGCGGAAGCAGTAGTTCGCCACCACGACGCCGAGGCTCATGAGGCGCAGCTGGAGGTAGAGGGCGCCGCCCTCGACGACGTCCGGGTCCTCGGTGAGCGTGCCGAACATGTCCGGCGTGAGGAAGCCGAGGCCGTAGCCCACCGGCAGCCCGAGCACCAACGCGAGGAAGAGGCCCGAGTCCAGGGTCGCTCCGGCCCGGGTGGGTTCGCCCTCGCCGTCGCGACGAGCCACCATCGCCTGCACGGCGACGCCGAGCCCGATCAGCAGGTTCGCGAGCACCCAGAACGTGAAGGAACCGAGGCCGACGGCCGACTGCGCGGCGGGCCCCAGGCGGCCGACCATGGCCGTGTCGACCAGGTTCATGATCCCCTGCGACGCCATCCCGAGGAGGATCGGCCCGGCGAGCACGAGCAGGCGGCGGGAGTCGGCCCTCACGGCGGCAGCCCGTGCAGGCGCGCCGGGCCCTCGCGATCGCGACGGCCGGGGGGCACGCCGTCGTGCTCTTCGTACAGGTCGTCCCGGCAGTCGCCGCAGAAGTCGAGGGGCAGGTAGCCGGTGAACAGGGTGGGCCAGAAGTAGAGGAAGAACGTCCTGGCGTCGACCCCGTTGTACATGAGGCAGTGGGCGTTGGTGCAGTGGCCCCTGCTCGAGTGACCGGGGTCCGACGCGAGGCCGAACGCGTGCCCGATCTCGTGGATGAGGACGGAGCCCTCCTGCTTCGCGCCCGTGACCCAGGCGATGTCTCGGAGGCGGTCCTGGAGCACGATCACGAGGGGCGCGTCGTACCGCCGGGACTGCCTCCGCATCGTCCCGCGCTGCCAGGTGTAGCCGCGGTACTTCTTCCACGACCCGGCGTAGATGACGTGGATGACGGCGACTCCGCGCGGCCGGATCGACCGGTACTTCAGACCGAGGCGGCGGATGGCCTCGGAGTCCGGCTCCCACTCGTCGCCTGGGATGACGTCGTCGAGGACCAGCGAGATGCCGCCGGGCTTGTCGGTGTAGAGCGCGAGCCGCTCGAGCAGGAACCGGAGCGCGATCGGTCGGGGCGCGGTCCCCTCCACGCGGTCGACCTCCACGATCAGGGCGGGGACGTCGGCGTCGAGCAGGCGCGCGTCGCGGGCGGAGGGGCCGTGGGGGCCGTCGGGCTTCGGGAGGTGCGCGCAGCCGGACAGCACCAGGATCAGCAGCAAGAGGGCCGAACGCACCCCGGGAATCTAGCCGCGGAACACGTTCTCCGGCGTGCGTCCCGCGATCCATTCCTCCACCGCGGACACGGCGAGGTCCGACATCCGCGCCCGCGTGGCCTCCGTGGCCGACCCGGTGTGGGGCAGGAGCACGACGTCGGGGCGGTCGATCAAGGACGCGGGGACGTGGGGCTCGGCTTCGTAGACGTCGAGGCCCACGCCCACCAGGGGCCCGTCGTCCAGGGCCGCGGCGAGGGCGTCCTCGTCCACGAGGCTGCCGCGGGCGGTGTTGATGAGGCGGCTCCCCGGCTTCATGCGCGCCAACGCGTCGGCGTCGAAGGCGTGCCGCGTCTCGTCGGTCGCGGGCGCGTGGAGGGAGATCACGTCCGAGCGACGGAGCAGGGCGTAGAAGTCCACTCGCTCGGCGTGCAGCTCCTCGGCCACGGCGTCGTCGACGGCGCTGCGGTTGCAGTACACGACCCGCATGCCGAAGGCTCGCGCTCGCCGGGCCACGGCCGTCCCGATGCGTCCCATGCCGAAGATCCCGAGGGTGGCCCCCCGCAGCTCCAGGCCCGTCATCCAGGGCAGGGACCACACGCCCCACTCGCCGCGACGCACGAGGGCGTCGGACTCCACGACCCGTCGGCACACCGCGAGGAGCAGCGCCATCGCCAGATCCGCGGTCGCGTCGGTGAGCACGCCCGGCGTGTGACACACCAGCACGCCCGCCTCGGTCGCGGCCGCGACGTCCACGTTGTCGAGCCCGACGGCGATCTGAGAGATCAGCCTCAACCCGTCCGCGCCGTGGATCACCTCGGCGGTCACGGGGTCGGTGAGCATGCAGACGAGGGCCTGGTGCCCCGGGAGCGCGGCGGCGAGGCCCGCCTCCGTGGGTGGCTGATGCGGGTCCATCAGGGTGACGTCGCCGACCGCCTCCAGGCGCTCCAAGTGACCCGTCCAGGGCGGGCGGGTGACGAGGATGCGCGGTCGGATCACGTATCGAAGTCCAGGCCGCCTCGCACGTCCGAGCCCTCGTAGGCCTCCTCGAGCGCGGCGATCGCCTGGTCCGACAGCGGCGCTTCTTCGCCCGGGGGCGTGGGGCGGAGGACGAGGTAGAGGTCCCCCGTCTTCGTGTCCCTGCCGCCCTTCGGGAGGCCGCGCTTCTTGAGTCGAAGGCGTGTCCCGGCTTCCGCCCGTGGCGGGATCTTCACGTTCACGGTCCCGGTGGGCGTGGGGACGGTGATCGAGCCTCCGCGGAGGGACTCCAGGAAGGTGATCGGGAGGTCCATCTCCAAGTCGTCGCGGTCGATGCGCACGAGCGGGTGGTTCGCGACCGCGATCTCGAGGACGAGGTCGCCGGGGGGGCCGCCGTCGACGCCGGGGCTGCCCTTGCCGGGCACGCGCAGGCGCTGGCCGGACCGCACCCCCTTGGGGATGCGCACGGTGACCTTGCTGCCGGTGCTGAAGGTGAAGCTGCGCTTGCTGCCCGTGAGGGCCTCGCTGAGCGAGACGGCCAGGCGGCTGGTGGCGTCGGCGCCGCGCCGAGGCCCTCGAGGGCGACGTCCGCCGCCCCCGAACATGGACATGATGTCGTCGAAGTCGAGGCCGTCCGTGGAGAAGCCGCCGCCCCCGCCGTAGGGGTGGCCGCCCCCGAACTGACGACGAAAGCGCCGCGCCTGATCGGCGTCGAAGCCCGGGCGCATGGCCTCGGGACCGAACTCGTCGAACAGCTTGCGCTTGTCGGGGTCGCCGACCACCTGGTGGGCAGCGTTGATCTCTTTGAAGCGGGCCTCGTCGCCCCCGCGGTCGGGGTGATGCTCGCGCGAGAGCTTGCGGTACGCCTTCTTGATCGCGTCGGCGGACGCGTCCTTGCCGACGCCGAGGACTCGGTAGGGGTCGAGCTTCTGGGAACCGGCCATGGCCCTCGATCTAACCACGCTTCCCCCGGCCGCAACCGGGGGCCGTCACGGGATCAGTCGTCGGAGGCGGCTCCGCCGGCCTCGCAGGAGGAGACGACGATCGAGACCTTGTCGGCGGCGACCTGGGCGAAGCCGTCGCCGACCTCGTAGCGGGTGGTGCCCGACGCCTCGACGATCTCCAGGGGGCCCGGCTTCACCGAGGTGATGTAGGCGTAGTGCCCGGGGAGCACCCCGAACTCGCCGACCTCGCCGGAGACGGAGACGGTGCTGACCACACCCGAGAAGACCTCGGCCTTGGGCGTGAGCACGCTGAGCTTGAACGTATCGGCCATGGGGTCGTCCTCAGATCTCGCCGCGCGCGATCTTCTCGGCCTTCTCCTTGACCTCGTCGATCCCGCCGACCAGGTAGAAGGCCATCTCGGGGAGGTCGTCGTGGGCGCCGTCCAGGATCTCCTTGAAGCCCCGGATGGTGTCCTGCAGCGACACGTACTTGCCCTCGAGGCCGGTGAACTGCTCGGCCACGAAGAAGGGCTGGCTCAGGAAGCGCTGGATCTTTCGGGCGCGCTCCACGACCTTCTTGTCGTCCTCGCTCAGCTCGTCCATGCCGAGGATGGCGATGATGTCCTGCAGGTCCTTGTAGCGCTGGAGCAGCGACTGGACGCGGCGGGCCGTGTCGTAGTGGTCGTCGCCGACGATCTCCGGCTCGAGGATGCGGGACGTGGAGTCCAGCGGATCCACCGCGGGGTAGATGCCCAGCTCGGCGATCTTTCGCGACAGCACCGTGGTGGCGTCGAGGTGGGAGAAGGTCGTGGCCGGAGCGGGGTCGGTGAGGTCGTCGGCGGGCACGTAGATGGCCTGCACGGACGTCAGCGAGCCCTTGTTGGTCGTCGTGATGCGCTCCTGCAGGAGCCCCATCTCGGTGGCCAGCGTCGGCTGGTAGCCCACCGCGGACGGGATGCGACCGAGGAGCGCGGACACCTCGGAGCCGGCCTGCGTGAACCGGAAGATGTTGTCGACGAAGAGCAGGACGTCCTGGCCTTCGTCGTCGCGGAAGTGCTCGGCGACCGTGAGGGCCGACAGGGCGACGCGCGCGCGGGCTCCCGGCGGCTCGTTCATCTGGCCGTACACCAGCGCCACCTTCGACTTCGTGGTGTCCACGACGGGGTTGCCGTCCTCCAGGGCGAGGTGTCCGTGCTCGTCCTTCTTGGCCGAGATGACGTCCGACTCCATCATCTCGTTCCAGAGGTCGTTGCCCTCTCGAGTGCGCTCGCCCACACCCGCGAAGACCGACAGGCCGCCGTGCCCCTTCGCGATGTTGTTGATGAGCTCCATGATGAGGACCGTCTTGCCGACACCCGCGCCGCCGAAGAGGCCGGTCTTGCCGCCCTTGGTGTACGGGGTCATGAGGTCGATGACCTTGATGCCCGTCTCGAACATCTGGACGTCCGTGGACTGCGCCGTGAAGTCGGGCGGCTCACGGTGAATCGGGGACGTCTGCTTCGCGCCGATGGGGCCGAGATCGTCCACCGGCTCGCCGATGACGTTGACGATGCGGCCCAGCACCTCGCGGCCCACGGGCATCGCGATGGGCAGGCCCGTGTCGCGAACCGCCATGCCGCGGGCGAGGCCCTCGGTGGCGTCCATGGCGATGCAGCGCACGGTGTTCTCACCGAGGTGAGAAGACACCTCGACCGTGAGGTTCTCCGCGGCGTCGCTGATGGCCGGGTTCGTGACCTTCAGCGCGCTCATGATGTTGGGGAGCTGGCCGGGGGGGAACTCCGCGTCGATGACGGGTCCCATGACCTGGGTGATCTTGCCGACGGCAGTGGACATGCGAGTTGCTCCTGTTTCGTTCGGCTAAAGCGCTTCCGCGCCCGCGACGATCTCGATGAGTTCTTTGGTGATCGCGGCCTGGCGCGCTCGGTTGTACTGAATGGTGAGGCTGTCGATGACGTCCTTGGCGTTCCGCGTGGCGGCGTCCATGGCGGTCATTCGCGCCGCGTGCTCCCCGGCTTCGCTCTCGAGGAAGACCTGGGTGACGCGCGTACGCAGGAACAGGGGGAGGATCGATCCGAGGATCTGCTCCTTGTCGGGCTCGTAGACGAACTCCACGAGGTGCTCGGGCTCCTCGATGTCGCCGTCGGTCAGACCCTCGAGCGGGAAGAGCTTCTCGATCGTGGGGGTCTGGCTGAGCGTGTTCACGAACCGGTTGTAGGCGATGTAGACCTCGTCCACCGCGCCTTCGGCCCCCGCCTCGGCGGTGAACCGCGCGGACAGGTCCGCGATGAGCTTCGTGGTCATCGCGTCGTGCTTGTCGGCGTGGAGATCGGTCTCGCCGTCGCCGACGCGCGACTCCGAGCGCTTGGCGAAGTCGAGCATCTTGCGACCGAACGGGATGATCTCGACGTCCGACCACTCGCCGCTGCGGCCCGTGTGGTCCCAGATGAACCGGTCCACCTTGCGGCCGAGGTTGTTGTTGAAGCCGGCGCAGAGGCCGCGATCCGACGCGATGGCCACCACGACCACGCGCTTCACCTCGCCCTTGGGGACGAGCAGCGGGTGGTTGAGCTCGTCCATGCGCGAGAGCAGGCTGCGCAGGACGGCCGTGACCTCGTCGCTGTAGGGGCGACTCGCGAGCGCGTTGTCGATCGCACGCTTCATCTTCGCCGCGGCGACGAGCTTCATCGCGCGCGTGATCTGCTGCGTGTTCTTGACCGACGCGATGCGGGTCTTGATTGCCTTCAAAGAGGGCATGGGTACCTCGTGCGGGGGTCGGAGATCAGGCCGCGAAGACGCCCTTGAACTCCTCCAGGGCGGCGTTCAGGGAGGCCTTGATGTCGTCGGTCATCTTCTGGACGGTGACGATCGACTCGCCGACGTCGGGGTGCTTGTCGGCCATGAACCCGAGGAAGTCGTCGTGCCAGGTCTGCACCTTGGCCACGTCGAGGTCGTCGAGCCAGCCGTTGGTGCCCGCGTAGATCACCATGACCTGGTCCTGCACCGAGAGCGGGCTGTACTGGGGCTGCTTGAGCAGCTCCACGAGCCGGGCACCTCGCCCGAGCATCCGCTGGGTGGCGTCGTCGAGGTCCGAAGCGAACTGCGCGAACGCGGCCATCTCGCGGTACTGGGCCAGCGAGAGGCGGAGCGTACCGGCGACCTGCTTCATGGCCTTGATCTGCGCCGAGCCGCCCACGCGGGACACCGACAGACCGACGTTGATCGCCGGGCGGACGCCCGAGAAGAAGAGGTCCGTGTCCAGGAAGATCTGGCCGTCGGTGATCGAGATCACGTTGGTCGGGATGTAGGCGGACACGTCGCCGGCCTGCGTCTCGATGATGGGCAGGGCGGTCAGCGAGCCGGCGCCACGGGCGTCGTCCATCTTGGCCGCGCGCTCGAGGAGGCGGCTGTGAAGGTAGAAGACGTCGCCGGGGTAGGCCTCGCGTCCGGGCGGGCGACGGAGCAGCAGCGACATCTGGCGGTAGGCGACGGCCTGCTTGCTGAGGTCGTCGTACACGCACAGGGCGTGGCCGCCGTTGTCGCGGTAGTGCTCGCCCATCGTGGCGCCCGTGTAGGGGGCCATGAACTGCATGGGCGCGGGGGTCGCGGCGGGCGCGGACACGATGATCGTGTACTCCATCGCGCCCTCGCGGCGCAGCCGCTGCACCACCTGGGCGACCGTCGACTGCTTCTGGCCGATGGCGACGTAGATGCAGATGCAGTTCTGCCCCTTCTGGTTGATGATCGCGTCGATGCCGATGGCGGTCTTGCCCGTCTGGCGGTCGCCGATGATCAGCTCGCGCTGGCCGCGGCCGATCGGGACCATGGCGTCGATGGCCTTGAGCCCGGTCTGCAGCGGCTCGTGCACCGACTTGCGACCCACGATGCCGGGCGCCTTCACCTCGACGCGGCGGGTGTGCTCGGTGACGATCTCGCCCGCGCCGTCCAGGGGACGCCCGAGCGGGTCGACCACGCGGCCGAGGAGCGCGTCGCCGACGGGCACCTCCACGATGCGGCCGGTGCGCTTGACGCGGTCGCCCTCCTTGAGCTCGCGATCGGAGCCGAAGATGGCGACACCGACGTTGTCGGACTCGAGGTTGAGGACCATCCCGGACATCCCGCCGTCGAACTCGACGAGCTCCCCGGCCACGGCGTTGGCCATGCCGTGGATGCGGGCGATGCCGTCGCCCACGGCGAGGATGGTGCCGGTCTCGGCGACCTCGACCTTCGCCGAGTAGTTGGCGATCTGGTCCTTGAGGATCTGGCTGATCTCTTCGGAGCGGAGCTGCATGCGTCTGTCCTCGGGAGCGGTCCGGGCCTCAGGCCTCGGCCGCCTCCCCCTGGTTGATGAGCTGAAGCCGGAGGCTTTGGAGTCGGGTTCGAATGCTGCCGTCGAAGACGAGGTCTCCGACGCGGGTGACGATGCCGCCGATGAGGTCGGCGTCGATCGTCTGCTCGACGATGACCTCCGACTTCCCGGTCAGCGTCTTGATCTGGTTCTCGATGGTGGTCAGATCCTTCTTCGTCAGCTTCTTGGCGGACGCGACGTGGGCGCGGGCGCGACCCTGCCGGTCGTCCACGAGCTCGCCGTAGGCGCTGACCACGGCGTCGAAGGCGGCCATGCGGCCCTTGTCGCCGAGGAGACGGATGAAGTTGGCGGAGAGCTCGTCCACGTCGGTCCACTTCGCGAGGACGGCCTCGAGGACGCCCCGGCGCTCCTCCTTGGTGAAGGCGGGGCTGGACACGCCCGCGCGGAGCTCGTCCGAAGACGCCAGCAGCGCGGCGAAGGCGCCGAGGGACGCGCCCACGGGCTCGAGGACCTTCCGCTCTGCGGCCAGCTCGGCGAGGGCCCCGGCGTAGCGGCGGGCGACGGCGTGCATGCTCATGACTGGGCGCTCTCCTGCAGCGTGGTCAGGTAGCCCTCGGCGAGGCGCTTGTGGTCCGCCGCGCCGACCGACGCGGTGAGGAGCTCGGTGGCCTTGCCCATGGCGAGGTCGATGGCCTCGGCGCGGAGCTCGGCCGCCGCGCGGCGCGCCTCCTCGTCGATCGACCGGGTGGTCGCGGCGTCGATCTGCACGGCCGCTTCCCGACCCGCCGCGACCAGCCGCTCGTGCTCGCGGGCTCCGTCGGACTCGACGCGGGCCATCATCGCGGCGACCTCGTCCTCGAACCCGTCCAGCCGCGTCTGGAGCTCCGTGAAGCGGTCCTGGGCGGCGGCCTTGGCGTCGAAGGCGTTGTCGAGGCCTTCCTTGACCTCGGTCCGCCGAAACTGGAGGAAGTCCGCCAGCGGCGTCTTCACGAGGTACCCGATGACCCCGACGAAGATCACGAGGTTCAGCAGGTGGCGGAAGATGCGGTCGCCCCGGAAGGAGCCGTCGCCCCCGCCCGCGGCCAGCGCGGTGGCGGGGATGAGCAACGCCACAAGGGCGGTGGTGAGGAGGAGTCGGCGGTTCATCAGTCGGCCTCCACCGCGCGTCCGAGCACCGCCGAGGCGATGCCCACGCTCAGGGTCCCGAGGGTCGCGTGCAGCTCGGTGCGGGCGGTGTCCCGGTCCGCTGCGAGGGCGGCGCGGGCTTCGGTCATGCGGGCGTCGGCGGCCTCGCGAGCCGCGTCCATGAGCTCGCGCTCGGCGGCCTGGGCGGCCTGACGAAGACGGTTGCGCTCGGCGATGGAGCGGGCGCGGGCCTCGGCCAGCTTCGCCTCGAGCTCGGACTCACGGGTGGCGGCGTCCGCGGTGAGGCGCTCGGCTTCGCTCAGGAACCCGTCGATGTTCGCCTCGCGCTCCGCGAGGAGGGCGAGCGTCGGCTTCCAGACCAGCATGTTCAGACCGAACACGGTGATCAGGAAGGGGATGGTCGTCAGGAGGGCGATGAGGGGGTCGACTTCCACGGGGTGTCCACCGGGGTCTCGGGTTCGCCCGACCCCCGAAAACGGGGCGGGAACAAGCCGGAAAAAAGCGTGCGTAGGCGCGCGGTCGCGGCTTCTATAACGGCGCCCCAAGGGGGAGTCAACAGACGTGGAGCCCAGGCGGTCGATCGCAACGATCGGCTGCACCCTTTCCGGGGCGGGCGACGGGGCCGCTCAGTCCTCTTGGAGCCGGGCTCGAATCGCCTGGAACTCGGCGTTCAGGTGCGAATCCGCGGTGACGGACCCTCGAAGCGCGGACCAACCGTGCCGATCGAGGCCGTACTCCGCGAGGATCTCCTCTCCGTCCCCGGGCCGCGCCTCGAGCGCCAACTCGATGCGCACGATCTCCTCGACCGTCATCTCCGTCTCCACGACCTCCTCGGCGAAGAAGGCCTTGACGTACTTGCCCGCCACGATGATCAGCGGCGCGTTGAGGATCGCCAGGATGGTCATGATCACGAGGAATTGGGTGCTCGAGAGGCCGCGCTTGACCGGGGCGGGCGCCTGCTTCTCGGCCTTGGGCCTGGGCGTCGCCTTCGCCTTGCGGCGCTTGATGTCCGTGGTGGACACCGACTTGCTCCAGCCCGTGGGGACCCGGAGCTCCACCCGCGGACGCCCCTTGCGCGGTGGGGCGAGCGTCGGCTCCTCGGGGGCCTGCTCCGTCATCGCGGGGCGCGGGGGGATCGATGCGGACGGCGCGGTCTGCAGGTCCGACCGGGGGCGGTCCAGGGTGCCCAGGGACTTCGCGGTGCTCCCGCCCACCGGGAAGCGTCCTGAGGGGCCGTCCGTCGCGGCCGACGGCTCGGGGCTCGGGGGCGGGACGGGGGCCAGGCCCTCCTCGACGATCTCGAACTCGTCGCTGAACTCCTCGTCCGCGGGCCACACGCTCAGCTCCCGCGCGTAGGCGGCGCGCTGGGTGCGCGGGCGGATCCCCAACGGGTTGGTGATGGGTCGGCCCGAGGGCACGCTGCCGCCGGGGAGCGCGATGGGCGGAGCGGGCGGCTCGGGGGCGTCGTCGGCGCGCTGCACGGGCACCTTGTTGGTGATCGCGGCGGCGTTCGGGGGCGAGGGGTCCTTCATGGAGGCCGGTGCTGCTTCCTGCGCGTGAATGAGGAGCGGTCTACGTGCTTTGTACCCCGTCGAAGGGTCGCGGGTACAGACCTAATCTGGGCACATCCCGACAACGCCGAGCGGGCGGATTCGGGGAAAATCTCCCCTCGAAATCCACCCGGGTCAGAGGAACTGCAGGAGCAGATACGCGGCGAGCAGGACGGCTGCCCAGAACGCCGTCGCTCCGGTGGGCCAAGGCTCGCCCAGTCGCCCCGCCGGTCCGGCGTGGGTCCCCACCCAGTCCACGCCTCGTCGGATCGTCGCCACGGAGGCCCCGGTGAAGCCGTGCCATGCCCCGCCGCCGACGCGTCGGATCCACCCCACGAGCATCGGCAGGCCCTTGCGGTAGGTCCAGTCGAAGTCGACGTTCAGGGAGGGGATCTCGTGGGGGTAGATGCCCACCTTGTTGAGGACGACGAAGGCGCAGATCGCCGCGAAGAGCAGCTGAAGCTGCGTGATCACGTGGGTGGTCGTGTAGGGGTTGAAGTCGACCTGGTAGGGGAGGAGGTCGTACAGCGGGCCGGGGAACATCCCGAGGCCGACGCACAGGGCCGCGGCGCCCGCCATCGCCACCAGCATGTTGGTGGGCGCCTCTTCGCACCGCTTGCCGCTGTCGTGGGCGAAGAAGGCGAAGAAGGGGACCTTGATGCCGGAGTGGTCGAGCACGCCCGCCGACGCGAAGAGCAGCACCAGGAAGGTGATCGTCATGTGCTCTTCGGCCGCGGCGGTGAGGATCAACGACTTGCTGATGAACCCGCTGAAGAGCGGGAACGCGCTGATGCTCATGGCGCCGATGATGCAGAAGAAGGTGGTCTTCGGCATCGACTTCCAGAGGCCGCCGAGCTCCGAGGCCTTCGTGGTGCCGACGCGGTGCATGACCGCCCCCATGCTCATGAAGAGCAGCCCCTTGTAGAGGATGTGGGAGAAGGCGTGCGCGGCCGTGCCGTTGAGCGCCATGTCCGTGCCGATGCCGACGCCGACGATCATGAAGCCCAGCTGGTTGTTCAGGCTGTAGGCGAGGACCTTGCGCAGGTCGTTGACGATGACCGCGTAGAAGATCGGGAAGGCCGTCATCGTGGCCCCGATGGGGATCAGGATGTCGGTGCCGGCGTAGCCCCGGGCGAGGGCGTAGATGGCGAGCTTCGTGGTGAACGCGGAGAGCCAGACCGTGCCCGTGGGCGTCGACTCGGGGTAGGCGTCCTGCATCCAGTTGTGCAGGAGCGGGAACGCGGCCTTGACGCCGAACGCGACGAGGATGACGAGGGCGGCGGGGCCGGCGTCGCCGAGGGTCTCGAAGGAGAAGGCGCCGGTGGTGAAGAGGACGGACCCTTCGCCCGGGCCCTGCACCCAAAGGACGGTCCCGGCGAGGAGGAGGACTCCCGACGCCACCTGGATCACCAGGTAACGCATCCCCACGCGATAGGCCCGCTCGGTGCGTCGCGCCCAGATCAGGAAGACCGACGTGATCGCCGTGCCCTCCCAGTAGACGAACAGCGTGATGAGGTCGCCTGCGAACACCGCGCCGATGGCGCAACCCGCGTACATGACGGCCGTGACGTGCTGGAGGCGGTCGTCGACGTGCAGGGCGTAGATCGCCGAGAGCAGCGCGGCGATGTGGAAGATGTAGCCCCAGACCTTCGCGAGGCGATCCACGCGGACCAGCTCGAGCTCGAGGCCGAAGGCGGTGCCCGTCAGCGAGTAGCCGTCGGGGAGGAGCAGGATCTGCACGAACCCGAGGACGGGCAGGACCAGCATGACGGTCTTGCCGAGCACGTCGCGGCCGTCCGCTCCCTTGGGCAGGAACGGGATGATCAGCGCCCCGAGGACGAGGATCAGGCCAGGGGGGAGGGCTTCAACCATCGCCGTCCCCGTAGTACTCCTCGTCGCGCATCACGACCTTGCGGAGCTGGATGGCCACCAGCACCAGGAACACGAAGGAGCCGAAACCCCAAAAGGCGTGGAATCCCGGGATGTTCTCGAAGCCGAAGTGGCCGTGCTTGTGGTAGGCGAAGTCGGCCGCCATCGTCAGCCCGGTGAGCACGAACAGCGCCCGGACGATCTTCTCCACGTTCTCGGGGTGGTCGACCCAACGGGGCTCCTCGCCCTCGGGGATCTTGTGCCCGTGAGGCTCGTGAGAGTCGCTCAACTCAGCCTCCCTTCACGGCCACGATGGGCGCCAGCATGTCGTACAGGTTCTCGGCGTAGACGAAGAGCAGGACGCACCCCACCGCCGTGAGCACCGGCGGCAGCACGCAGAGCAGCGGTTCGTGGGGCTCCGCATGATGATCGCCGTGATGATCGTCGTGGTGGTCGTCGTGCTTCTCGGGCAGGAAGAACCCGCGCACGAAGACGGGCATGAGGTACCCGATCGCCAGCAGCGAGCTGATCAGCAGCACCACCATGTAGATCCAGTGCTCGCCCTCGGCGGCGCCCATGAGGAGCGTCCACTTGCTCCAGGACCCGCCCAGCGGCGGCAGGCCGATGATGGAGAGCGACCCGATCAGGTATGCCGAGTACGTCCACGGCATGCGACGGCCGAGGCCGTCCATGGTCGAGATCTCGGACTTGTGGGCGCCGACCATGATCGCGCCCGCCACGAAGAAGAGCGTGATCTTCCCCACGGCGTGCATGGCGATGTGCATCCCGCCGCCCAGGACCCCCGCGGAGGTGGCCATGGCCGCCCCCAGGACGATGTAGCTGAGCTGCCCGATCGTCGAGTAGGCGAGGCGGGCCTTGAGGTTGTCCTTCGTGAGGGCGACGAGCGACGACGACAGGATCGTGAAGGCCGCCACCGCCATCAGCCACTGAGAGGCGCCCGTGTCGGCCAGCAGGTCGATGCCGAACACGTACACGACGACCTTGAGCACGGTGAAGACGCCGGCCTTCACCACGGCGACCGCGTGCAGGAGGGCCGACACCGGCGTGGGCGCGACCATCGCCGCGGGCAGCCACCGGTGGAAGGGCATGAGGGCCGCCTTGCCGGTGCCGAACGCGAACAGCCCCAGCAGGACGTACAGGCGCCAGCCGGAGATCTTCCCGGCGAGGATGCCGCCCTTGGCGAACTCGAGCGTGCCCGCGACGTTCGCCGTCCAGACGATGCCGAACATCAGGAACACGACCGACGTGAAGACGAGGATGCCGAGGTAGGTGCGGCCGGCCTTCTTCGCCTTCTCGGTGCCGGCGTGGGTCACGAGCGGGAAGGTCGAGAAGGTGAGGATCTCGTAGAAGACGAAGAGCGTGAACAGGTTGCGCGCGTAGGCGATGCCCAGGGCCGCGGAGATGGCGGCCGCGAAGCAGGCGAAGAAGCGCGTCTGGTTGATCTCGTGGTGCCCGCGCATGTAGCCGATGGCGTACAGCGACGTGACGACCCACAAGCCCGACGCGACGAGCGCGAAGAGCATCCCGAGCGGCTCGACCTCGAACGCCAGCACCAGGCCCGGGAGCACCTCCAGCACCTCGAGCCCCGGCTGCTCCCCCGCCTGCACGCCGGGGAGGATCTGCAGCACGGTGCCCAGCGTCAGCACGGTGGTGACGAGGGTGACGCCCTCCCGCGCGTCGGGGTTGCGCTCCCCGATGAGGAGGACGCCGAGCATGCCCACGACGGGCAGCAGGACCGAGAGGCCGATCGCGAACTCGGGAGTCATGGGACCCCCGACAGGAGCAAGGCGGCCGCCTTCGAGGCGACGCCCGCGGTCAGCGCGGTGTGGAGGCCGAAGTAGATCGTGGCGCCGATGAGGATCCACGTCGGGATCAGCATCGACATCGGCGCCTCGGCGACCGGGTCACCGCCTTCGGGGGGGGCCTTGAAGTAGACGGTCTCGATGATCTTCCAGACGTAGACGACGGCGAGCAGCGAGCTCAGGAGGATGGCCCCCGCCACGACCAGCTTGTCCTGCTGAACGGCCGCCGAGACCAGGTACCACTTGCTGACGAACCCGACGGTGGTCGGGACGCCGATGAGGCTCAGCCCGCCCACGACGAACGCGGCCATCGTGATCGGCATGCGTCGACCCAGTCCGCGCCAGTCGTCGACCATCGAGCTGTTGAGCCGGTAGGTGACGCAGGCGACGACCAGGAACAGGCCGCCCTTCATCATCGCGTGGTTGAAGAGGTGGACCAGGCCGCCGGTGAGGCCGTCGAGCGAGTTGAAGCTCAGCCCCAGCGTCATGTACCCGATCTGCGCGATGGAGCTGTAGGCCAGCAGGCGCTTGACGTTGGTCTGATAGATGGCGGCGACGGAGCCGCCGAACATCGCCGCGAGCGACAGTGGGATGAGGATGCGATCGAGGCCCAGCTCGCCGAACACGTAGGCCGCGCCGAAGATCGTGAACACCACGCGCGCGAGGACGTAGTAGGAGACCTTCGTCGCGGTGGCGGCGAGGAAGGCGGACACGGTCGACGGCGCGTACGTGTAGGCGTTGGGCAGCCACTGGTGCAGCGGGAAGACCGCGAGCTTGATGAAG
This sequence comes from uncultured Rickettsiales bacterium, assembly GCA_964620495.1. Lineage (GTDB taxonomy): Bacteria > Myxococcota_A > UBA796 > UBA9615 > UBA9615 > CAZEKB01. Next base: position 118,153 of record CAZUHI010000006.1, read on the forward strand.
AGCCCGACCATCATGAACCCGAAGGCCACGATCATCGTGCGCGAGGCCATCACCTCGGGCAGGCGCTCGGACAGGTCGACGACGTTCAGCGTCCCCGTCATCTGGTACATGAGCCCGACGCCGAGGAGGATGAAGGTGCCGCCGATGGTGCCCAGGATCAGGTAGCTGTAGGCGGCCATCAGCGCGCGCCGACCGTGCCCCATGGACACGAGCGCGTACGACGACAGCGACGTGACCTCCAGGAACACGAAGACGTTGAACGCGTCGCCCGTGATCGTGATGCCCAGCAGCCCCGAGATGCACAACAGGAAGGCCGCGAAGAGGAGGTACTTCCGGTCCTGGGGGACCGAGCTGCCGGCCGAGCCCAGCCCGAACGGCAGAACCACCGAGGCGACGGACGTGACGAGCACGAGGATGTAGGCGTTGGCGATGGTGACGCGGTACTCGATGCCCGCAGGCGCCGCCCAGCCGCCCATCTTGTAGGAGATGGTCCCGGAGTCGAGGACGGTGGCCAGCAGGGTCCCCGCGATGGCGAGCGTGCTCCACGCCACCAGCACCGCGAACACCTTGACGGCCTGGGTGCGTCGCAGCAGCACGCAGACGGGCGCCGCGAGCATCGGCACCACGACCTGCAGCGCGGGAAGATGCTCGGTCACGCGGGCACCTCTTCGGGGGGCACGTCGTCCGCGTGCGGGGCCGACTCGGCGCGATCGCCGCGACGGGCGAGGCCTTCGACGTCCATCCGCACGATCTCGTCCTCTTCGTTCGAGCCGTACGCCTCCTGAATCCGCACGCAGAGGGCGAGCCCGAGGGCCGTCGTGGCCACGCCGACGACGATGGCCGTCAGCATCAGCACGTGGGGGAGGGGGTTGCTGTAGACGACGTGCTCGGCGCCCTCGGGGATGATCGGCGCGGTGCCGCCCTCGACCTTCGCGAGGGCGACGTAGAAGAGGATCACGGACGTCTGAAAGATGTTCAGACCCATGATCTTCTTCACCAGGTTGTCCCGGGCGATGACGATGTAGAGCCCCACCATCATCAGCGCGATGATCATCCAGTAGTGCCAGAGGCCGAGGAGTCCGGTCACGCCGCCCCCCCGGGGCGTCGGCCGCGGTCGGCGAAGGCGTAGAAGATCAGCATCATGGTGGCGAAGACGGTGAGGCCGACGCCCGCCTCGATGGCGAGGATCCCGTAGTGGCGGCCGTGCGCGGGGTCGTGGGCGAGGACCGAGTAGTCCAGGAAGTTGGCCCCCAGCATCATGTTCACGACGCCCACGCCGCCGTAGATGAGGACCCCCAGGGCGGAGCCGATCTCCACGAACCGGTGGGGGACGACCGTCTCCACCTCGTCCAAGCCGAAGATCAGCCCGTACAGGATGAACCCGGCCGCGAAGATGACGCCCGCCTGGAAGCCGCCCCCGGGGCCGAAGTCGCCGTGGAACTGCACGTACAGGCCGAACAGCAGGATGAACGGGATCAGCAGCTTGCTGACCACCCGCAGGACGATCTTGTCCCGCATCCGCATGGGCGTCGGGTCGATCATGCGGCCTCGTCGCGGGGGACGTCGGAGCCGTCGGAGCCATGGTCCGGCTCGGAGGGCGGATCACCGGCGCGCTTGCCCTCGACCAGGAGGAGGAGGACGCCCACCCCGGCCGTGAAGATGACGGCGGTCTCGCCCAGGGTGTCGTAGCCCCGGTAGGACGCGAGGATCACGGTGACGATGTTGGGGATGTGGAAGTCGTGCTCGGCGCCGTGGACGAACGTCTGGACCACCGGGTGCATGTGGATCGGCGCGTCCGCGGCCCCGAACGGGGGCATGTCGAAGGTCCCGTAGATGAGGGCTGCGCCGGTGACGATCACCACCACGAACGGGAGCGCTCGAGCCGGGCGCTGCCTCTCCTCGCGGTCCGTCAGGGCGAGCGTCCCCAGGATCAGGACGGTGGAGATGCCCGCCCCCACGGCGGCCTCGGTGAACGCGACGTCCACCGCGTCCATGAGGGTGAAGAGGCAGCAGGACAGGAGGCTGAAGATCCCCGTGAGCATCGCGGCCGAGAAGAGGCCGCGGAGGCGGGCGATCAGCAGCGCCGTCAGCAGGTGCAGGATGAAGATCGGGAGTTCAACCGGGATCGACGGCATCGTCCCCCCCGACCTTCACGGTCTGCAGCGGCGTGTGGTGGGTGTCGTCCTCGCCCTTCCAGGCGAGGCCCGACGCGTGCGCGGCCTTCACCAGCGCGTGGCTCGCGGTGGGCCCGGTGAGGAGCAGCAGCGCGAGGACGAACACCAGCTTGACCGTGACGATCCAGCCGCCGCCCTGGAGCATCAGCCCCACGAGGATCAGGCCCGCGCCCAGCGTGTCCGGGATGCTCGCGGCGTGGGTTCGCGTGTAGAAGTCCGGCATCCGGAGGACGCCGACGCCGCCCACGACGCAGAAGGCGGCGCCCGAGACGAGGAGCACGAGGGTGGCGATGTCCACGGGGCTCACGATCCCGCGCGCCTTCCGTCGTCCGCCAGGTTCCCGAACTTCGCGAACTTGAGCACCGCGATGGTGCCGATGAAGTTCACGAGGCCGTAGACGATGGCGAGGTCGAGCCACTCGGGCCGCCCGGACATGAAGCCGGAGACCGCGATCACGAGCACCGTCTGGGTCCCGAACATGTTCATTGCGAGGATGCGATCGAAGACCGTCGGCCCCTTCGAGGCCCTGGCCAGCGCCATCAACATCGTCGCGAGGATCCCCGCCATCGCCGCCGCGAACATCAGGCGCGGCCCTCCAGCGCGGTGACCTTCGCGTCCATCTCGCCGGACTCGACGCCCGCGGCCGACTCGGCGGTGAGGGCGTGGACCATCAGCGCGCCGTCGCGCACGTCGCACGTGATGGTGCCGGGCGTGAGGGTGATGGAGTTCGCGTACGTGACGATCCCCATGTCCGTGCGCTGCGTCCCGGGGACGCGGATCAGCCGGGGCGAGATGGGGAGGGACGGGGTGAGGATGATCCTCGCGACGTCCAGGTTGGACTTCACGACCTCCCACGCGAGCCAGGGCAGGTACCCCAGCAGGCGCATGCCGAAGGGGTAGTGGGGGGCCTCCCCGTCGACGCGATCCATCCGCGCCGTATACCGGGCCGTCAGCCCGATCGAGAACACGCCGAAGCCGAGGATCATCGGCTCGGTGTGGCCCGACCACAGCCCCCAGACGATCGTCAGGCAGACCGTGAGGACGACGAGTCGCTGCACTTCTGCGGTCTCCGCGAGGGGGTTCGGGGGTGCCGACGGCGTTTGCGCGCTCCCCGGCGCGAGGACTATATAGGCTCTCGTGCGTCGGGTTGAGCCCTCGGGGTCGGATCAGTACAATCCCGCCGCTTCGCCGCCTGGGGATGTGCTCCGGACGGACCAGGGCGAGCAGCGCAACCACGAGGACTGCATGGGCACGCGACGGTCGGACTTCCGCCGGACATACAAGGTTCGCTTCGGCGATACGGACCCCGCCGGGGTGATGTACTTCCCCCGCTTCCTCGACATCTTCCACGAGGTCTTCGAGGACTGGTTCGACGACGACCTCCGCATGCCCTACCGCTGGGTCCTCGAAGACACGCGCATCGGCTTCCCCGCCGTCCACACCGAGTGCGACTACCGCAAGCCCTTCAAGTTCGGCCAGACGATGGAGGTCGAGCTCTCCGTCATCCGGGTCGGCACGAAGTCCTTCGAGTGCCGCTACCGCGGTCGCCTCGCGGGTGAGTCCGAGGTGCGGGTGGAGGCGACGATCGTCACGGCGATCGTGAACCTCGACAGCTTCGGCACCGTCCAGATCCCCGCCCCGCTGCGCAAGGCGCTGCTGGACCGCCTGGTCACGCCGCTGCCGAAGGTCCCCGTGGGCCACATCTCCGCCGCCGGCGAATAGCTCTAGGCTCCTCTCGTGCCGGAGTACTACTCGAAGGTCGCGGGGGAGCGCCTCGCGTCCAACCAGGCCGATCGTCTGGACCGCCTGAAGAGGACGGTCGACCTCGCCAGGAACGCGCCGATCTACAAGGACCGCCTCGCGGGCGTGGCCGTGCGCTCACTCGACGATCTCGGGTCGCTCCCGATGACCACGAAGGCGGACCTCAAGGGCAACCCGGCGGACATGTTCCTGGCCTGCCCCCGGGAGAAGGTCTGGCACTTCCACGAGTCGTTCGGGACCACCGGTCGGCCGGTCGTGGGCTGGTACTCGCTGGACGACATCGAGGTCGAGATCGACACCATCCAGCGGTGGCTCGCCGAGTTCGGTCCGGGCAAGACGATCGTGAACCGCTACCCGTACGCGTTTCCGGTCCCTGCGCAGCTGGTGGAGACGGCCGCGCGGCTCATGGGCGGCTGCGTCATCCCCACGTCGAACCTGACCTACAACGTCGGCTACAAGCGCGTCCTGCGGATCATGGAGGAGCGCAGGGCCAACGTGCTCACGGCCATGCCCCTCGAGGCCATCCTCCTCAAGGAGACCGCCCTCGCCCTGGGCAAGGACCCGGCGAAGGACTTCGGGGACATGGAGGCGTTCTGCTTCGCGGGGCGGATCCTGACGCCGTCCTGGCGCAAGTCGATGATGGACGACTGGGGCTGCGAGGTGCGGAACCTCTACGGCTGCACCGAGGGCGGCCCCTTCGCCACCTCGGATGAGCGCGGCGACCTGCGCCTGCACGAGGACTTCTTCCTGTTCGAGATCCTGGACCCCGAGACGAAGGAGCCGGTGACTCGGCCCGGGGATCGGGGGGTGCTGGTGGCCACGACGCTGTGCCGCGAGGCGCAGCCGATGATCCGCTACTGGACGGGTGACCTGGTCCGCATCCTCGACACCCCCGACGACGGGCTCGGCCGCGGCATCGAGGTCCTCGGGCGCGCGGGCGGGCTGCGCAGCTGGGGCGGCGTGGACGTCACGGACTTCGATCTCGAGGAGGAGATCCTCTCCTGGTCGTCCGAGTTCCGAGCGAACGTGTTCTTCGTCGTCATCACGAAGCGCGGGTTCCTGGTGCGCATCGAGGCGCCGGACCCGCGGGCCGTGGACCATCGGGAGGGCGAACGTCGGCTCAGTGATCGCCTCGGCGTCCCGGTGCGGGTGGAGATCCTCCCCCGCGGGCACCTGATCAACCACGTCTCGCTGGTCTCGTCGGCCGCCGTCTTCAAGCCGCGCACCGTGTGCGACTTCCGCACCGAGGACCGGAAGATCATCAACCTCTCCGGGGGGCTGATCGACTGGTGGGCGGAGGTCACGCCCGAGCTCATGTGGATGGCGATGACCAAGTGGACGCGCGACTTCTTCGCGGGCATCCGGATCCGCACCACGGGGTGAGGATCGCCCTCCCGTTCGTGATCCTGCTCGCGGGCTGCCCGACCGCCGCGGACGAGCCCGGCGACGCGGCCGCGTGGCCCGTCTGGGAAGCCGCCGACGCCTTCGAGGTTGAGCCCAACGACCCTACGCCCCAGGACCTGGGGACCATCGCGCCGAACTACTCGGTCGCCGGTCGGTCGGGGGCGTGCGGGGGCGACGGGGGCTGGGCCGACGCCGACATCGATCGCCTCGCGTTCACGTTCGCGGACGACGCCTTCGTGCGGATCCGGCTGCGCGCCGAGGGGGCCGACCTGGACCTCGAGGTCTACGACCCGGACGGCGACGTGCTCGGGATCGAGGACGGCACGGGGACGGACGACGAGGTGCTGGACGTGGCCTTGGAGGCCGGGGCGACGTACTCGGCGCGGATTCGCTGCTGGCTCGGCAACGACGACCGGTGGATCCTGGCGTTCGCCGACCGGGGGTAGGGGGGCGGCCGACTTTTCCCACCGCGACGCAGCCGGAGGGGCGGGCGAGGCGGTAGTGGGAGATCTTCGCCGTTTCGAGCGTCAGTCGCGGATCACCGACTGGGATGTCGCGCTGTGGGGGTCGCCGGTGCGCGCCATCGCGAGGGTTCCGCGGGTGTTCAAGAGCCCCGATACGCCGGACTCGTTCTGGATCGGAGCGCGGGTGGTCTTGCGCGCCCCGGTCTCCAAGAGCCCCCCGCTTTGGGCCATGAACCCGGGAATGACGCGATGGAAGACCGTCGTGCCGTCGCCGTCGCTCCCGTCGTAGAAGCCGTCGTCGATGTACTGGAGGAAGTTGTCGGCCCTGATGGGCGACTCCTCCTCGAGGACGGAGATGAGGACCGTACCGAGGGTGGTCTCCATCGTGACCCGCGCGCCCTCTCCGGCCGCGTCGTCGTCGTCTCCGCCGCCTCCTCCGCCGCTGCCGCCTCGATCGGCCGCCGGGCAGGCGAGGAGGGGGACGAAGGCGAGCAGGAGCGTGAGATGCTTCATGGACCGGACCCTACCCGCCTTGGTTGTCCTGCCCGAACGGATCGCGGGTGACCGACACCTGAATCGAGTCGCGGACCTCCACGCCGTCGCGATCGACCACGAAGACCGTGAGGGTGAAGGTCTCGTTGGTCACCTCGGAGTCCGAGAGGCCGTCGAAGACCAGGCGGGTCCCGCGCAGCTCGTGCGTCCATCCCCCCAGGAGCGGGGAGGGGACCGGCTCGAAGGCGCGGTCGCCCGTCCTCGACTCGACGACCGACGTGTCGTCCATGCGCAGGTCGAACCGCGTGAGGGGGTTGTCCGACGTGTCGCCCGTCTCCGTGCCGGGATGGATCCCGCGCACGCGCACGCTCGCGTACACGTGGAACCCGCCCTGGGAGCCGAACTCGATCGGCACGGAGCCCCCGTCGCCGAGCGGCTCCCAGTCGTCGGTGCCGGTGCCGAGCACCGCGGCGGGCTCATCGGTGCACGCCGGCAGGGCCGAAGAGGTGAGGAGGAGCAGCATGAGGAGGGCCCGTCGCACAGGAGGACGGTACCTGGGTTTGAAATCCGAGCCCGGGGGGCGAATTTCGCCAACGTTGTCGAGGGGTTGACGAGAACCCTCCAGTCGGGCCGCGACGCGACGGCCGTCCGGATCGTGCACCGTCTCTCGGACCGCCCGAGGTCGAGTTTCGGGAGCCCCTCGAAAGCGAAGCGAGTGATAACAAAAACGGGCACAACCCCATGACTTTGCAGCGGAAAATGGTAGGCCGGTCGAGGCGGCGGATCACCCCCTTGAACCCCGAATTCGGCGCGTCTACTGTCTCCCCCGTCACGACAGTGCTCATTGAAAATCGGAAATCGTGAGGGGGCCGAACGGCCGTCGACCAGCGTGGGTTCGCCCAAGCGGGGAGACGGAGCGAGGTCCCGAAGAAAGTCCAAGAGGGAATCGAGCCCTCGTCGCGGGGAAACCCGAGGCGGGCGGCGACGGTCGACTCGGCGGCTCCTTGAAGTCGAGCGCGCAGCGCACGGCGCAAGCCCCTGCTTCCGGCAGGAGCGAGGCGCGCAACGGCACGAAGGAGGGCGGGCCCGGTAACGGGGACGCACCGGCGAGACGGGAGAGGCCCTGAAGGACGAAACCCCATGAGCGGCGCCCGGGGGAAACCCCGGGGAAGGCAGTGGAGGAGCAAACCGTCGAGGTCGTGAAAACGGCGAGGGCGGAACGGAGCGGGTCAGGCAAGCCCGCGCCCGCAACGGAGCTTCGGTTCCGAGGCGGAGTGGACTCCACTGGTTGGAACGTTGAAGGGGTGCCGAACCTCAAGAGAGGAGCCCGGACGTCGGGTGTCCCCGGTAGGGAGACGCGACGGGAAGGGCAGGACATCGGTCCGGCTCTGAGGGAGAAGTGAAGGTCATGAGGGGAGTTGTCCCGGTTTCTTTGGAAGCCGGAGAAGCGCCCACGGGGAAGACGGCAAGGACCAGGTCGAGAGGCCGAGGGTCGAAGTCGGTGCGACGAACCAATGAGTCGCTACCCGTGAGCGTGTACACCCTGAAGATCCCATCAACTCCGAGAGAGCGGCGACGTCGGGAGACCGACGGCGCGAGGCGGATGAAGCCGGGTACACAGCCCGGCCCGTGCGTGAAGCGAGGCCTCGGCCTCGGAGAGCGGGCGGTCCGAGAGACTCTGGAGAGGCGAACTCACGACTCGGCCCGATCGGCGACGCGTGTGGCGGCGTCGAGGAGGGCGAGCAGGCGGTGACTTCGGTCGCAGCCGGGGTTTCCGAGAGCATTCAGTGAAAGAAAGCCGGCGTCCCCTCGGGGGCGTCGGCTTTCTAGGTTCTGGTGCACCCCACCGAAGAAGTCGGCTCGCTTCGCATTCGCCGACTCTTCGGCGGGGGCCCCGCTCTGCCTCCCGAACTCCGGTCGGACTCGTTCCGAGCTCCACCCTGCGCGCGCTTGGGGCGCTTGCCGCTCGCGGCCACGTTCTTGCGTGGCCGGGAATGAGCCGAATGTCTCAGTCCGAGAGGGGCAAGCTGCTTGCCCCCCGGATTCCGAGAGTCTCCGCTCGATTCGCCCTCATGGGCCGAGGCTAGGACGCACGGCACCCAGCGGCTCGTCTATGACGTAACTCTGCTCTGAGTCACTATTTTGTTGCGACGCCCCGCGCGGCTGTTAGTCTCGCCGAGTGCCGCGTTTCCTCATCGCCTGCGTCGCCGCCGCCTTCGCCCTGAGCGCCCTGTCCGGGTGCGAGGACGAGTGGATCCGCATCTACTACACCGAGCCCATCGCGCCGTCGCTGGACGAGGCCGGGATCGCGGCGCTCGACCACCTCGGCCCGAAGCTGGTGGACCGGGGCACGAACTTCTCCGTCTACTCCGAGCACGCCACCCGGATCGAGGTGCTGCTGTTCGACGACCCGGAGGAACACCGACCCACCCGCCAGTTCCCGATGGAGCGGTTCGGCGACGTGTGGTCGGTGTACGTCGAGGGCGTGGGCGTGGGCCAGCACTACGGCTACGTCGCCTGGGGCCCCAACTGGGAGTACGACGAGCGGTGGCGCCCGGGCACGATCCACGGCTTCTCGGCGGACGTGGACAGCCAGGGCAACCGCTTCAACCCCAACAAGCTGCTCACGGACCCCTACGCCAAGGCCGTCCATCGAGACCACGACTGGTCGCGGGGCTCCACGGCCTCGGGACCGGGCCGCACGTCGTCCACCTGGGGCGCGTCGGCGAAGTCCGTCGTGGTCGTCTCCACCTACGAGTGGGGCGAGACCGAGTACGCCTGGCGCGAGGCCCGCCGGTCGGGCGATCACCCCGGCCACGGTCCGGCCGACGCGATCCTGTACGAGGTGCACCCCAAGGGCTTCACCGCCAACTCGAGCAGCGGCGTGGACCACCCGGGCTCGTTCCGCGGGTTCGGCGAGAAGGCCGCCTACCTCGCCGATCTGGGCATCACCGCGGTCGAGCTGCTGCCGATCCACGAGAAGCCGCTCGACGGCGGGTACTGGGGCTACAACAACCTGTCCTTCTTCGCGCCCGAGGTCTCCTACGCCTGGGACCGCGACCCGCGCGACGTGGTCGACGAGTTCAAGTGGATGGTCGAGCAGCTGCACGCCCACGACATCGAGGTGATCGTCGACGTCGTCTACAACCACACCGGCGAAGGCGGCCTCTGGCGCGAGCGCATCTTCCAGAACGACGTGAACTTCGACCCCACCCCGGCGGGCGACTTCTACAACTTCGATCCGAAGGAGGTCGCCGGGCTCTACAACCTGCGCGGCCTCGACAACTCCGCCTACTACGCGCTGTCGCCCGACAACCAGACGTACTGGAACAACACCGGCGTGGGCAACCAGACGCGCTGCAACCACCGTCCCATGAAGCGGATGGTCATCGACAGCCTGCGGTGGATGGTCGAGGAGCTGCACGTCGACGGGTTCCGCTTCGACCTCGCCCCCGTCCTCGGGGCCAGCGACTCGGACCCCGACGCCTGGGACGCGGGCCCCGACAGCCTCGTCCAGGAGATCGTCGACGACCCCGTCCTCGCCGATTGGAACACGCGCATCATCGCCGAGCCCTGGGCCGCGGGCGGCGAGTACAGCTGGTCCATGGGCCGCTTCCCCGCCTCCACCGTGGACGACGGCCGCGGGTGGGGCGAGTGGAACGCCAACTACCGCGACTGGTGGCGCAGCTTCGTCAACTACGACGATCACGCCCTGAACACGCGCGAGGGCGACGCCGACGGCGGGTTCACGCTCACGGGCTCCGCGGGGTATTTCGAGGACGAGGGCCGTCGCCCGTACCACGCGACGAACTTCATCACCGTCCACGACGGGTTCACCATGTACGACCTGCTGTCGTACGAGAACAAGCAGAACGGCTGCGGGCCCCTGAACCCGGTGTGCTGCAGCGACCCCACGTCGGCGTGGTGCGACTTCGACTCCGGCGAGGACCACAACCGGTCCCGCGACTGGGGCGACGAGGCCGACAAGCGCGCGATGATGCGCAACTTCTTCGCCGCGATGATGGTCTCCCACGGCACGCCGCTGCTGCTCGGGGGGGACGAGTGGCTGCGCACCCAGCACGGCAACAACAACGCCTACAGCACCCTCGCCGACAACGAGCACAACCACTTCCAGTGGGGCACGTGGCAGGCGAACGACGAGCGCAACCGGATGTTCGACTTCGTGCGCGGCGTGATCCGCGTGCGGAAGGACAACCTGCACGCCTTCGCGCCGGAGACGTACGGCGGCGGGGCGCCCTTCTCCTGGAAGTCCGCGAACAACACCGAGCCGCCGGACTGGGGCTCCCGCCACCTCATGCAGCATTACTACGACGCCTCGGCGGGCCCCGAGCTGTTGGTCCTGATCAACATGGAGCGGGGGCCCGTCACCTTCACGCTGCCCGGCGGCCGCGGCTGGGAGCGCCTCGTGGACACCCAGCGCTGGTTCGACACGGACGAGTACCTCGCCGAAGCGGGCGCCGAACGCCGCACCTCCCACAACGTGTCCCTGGACGAACCGCTCCCGCTCTCCGAACCGGAGTACACCGCCGCGGGCTCCTCGATCGTCATCCTCCGAGCGACCGACTGACCATGCGCCGCCTGCTCCTCGTACTCGTCGCGCTCGCGACGGTCGCCCTCGTGCCTTCGCTCGCCCAAGCGGAGGCGAAGCGCCGTCCCGTGGGGGTCGGCGGGTACTTCCGCGTGATGGCCCGGCCGGACTTCCAGGGCGGCGTCGGGCGCCTCGGCTTCTGGAACCTCTACGGGCGGCTCCTCAACGAGGCTCCCTGGGCCGCGCTGGAGCTTCGCCTCGACCTGCTGCAGGCGGATCCGGGGACGTCCGACCCGTGGACGTCGGCCCGATTCCGGATCGAAGGCGGGGCGGTGGCGAACGGCGAGTCGAGCAACGGCAAGCTCGGCGAGTTCCGCGTCTCGCAGCTGTACATCGAGGCCGGGAACGTCCTGCTGAACCACGTCACGTGGCGAGTCGGCACGCTGGAGACGTACTTCGGCGACCTCGGGCTCTACGACATGCGGATCGCCCAGATCTTCCAGGGCACCCTGGGGCTGTCGGCGCGCATCCAGGCGGGCCCCATCGACGCGGTCGTGGGCGTCGGCGACTCGGGGTTCGGGCTCCGGGGCTTCGAGTACTCGACGATCCTCACCGCGGGCGGCGCCGTCCGCATCCACGACCAAGGGCACTTCGAGCTCGGGCTCGGCGCCGAGGTGCTGTTCGAGCCGAAGGTCGCGGGCAACCGCTTCGCGCCCTACGACACCCCCGGCATCCTCTACGAAGACTATGTCCGCGGGCGCATCGTCGAGACGTTCCTCGAAGAGAATCCCACCGGCGCCGACTTTTTCCCGAAGCCGGAGGCCACCAGCTCGCTGTCCTTCAAGGCGATCGGGTACCTCGGGTTCGGCAACGCCGGGCCGCTGCGCTGGAACTCGCTGTACGTGAACCTGCAGCGCAAGCACCCCGAGCGCGCCGTCACGGAGACGGCTCAGGGGCGCGACTACGACATCTACGTCAAGGCGCTGACGGACGAGCGATACGAGCTGAACGTGGGCAACGAGCTCCAACTTCAGGTGGTGCCCGAGCGCCTCGACTTGGCCTGGGGGACCCTGTTCGGGCGCCACTGGGACAACGACAACAGCATCCTGCCCACGGACCACGACCGGCTCATCGCGTCGACGGTCCTGCGATTCCAGGTGTATCTCACGGAGCGCGTGCACCTCCTGTTCGAGACCAGCGGGGCGATCGAGGAGTCCAGCAACGGCAACCGGTGGCGGAACCACGCGGACTCGGTCTTCGAGAACGTGGGCGGGCTGCCGGACACCGAGGGCCTCGAGTACGGCGACGCCGACCGCCGCCTGACCTGGCAAGGCAAGGGCGGGGTCGTCCTCAACCCCCTCGGGCGAGGCATCTACACGCGCCCGTCGATCCGCATCCTCTACGGGGCGCAGTACTCGACCATGAACAACGCGTTCGGCAACTCCTTCGTGGAGACGTTGTCGCAGTACAACGAGTTCGAGACGGCCGAGCGCCACTGGCACCACGTGGTCGCGTTCGAAGCGGAGGCCTGGTTCTGATGCGTCGCGCCGCCCTGGTCTTCGCTCTCCTGCTGTCGGCCTGCGTCGGCAAGCACGAGCCGGTGCGGGTGGCGAGCCCGCTGTCCGCGTCGGTCGCCGTCGTGCTCGACGCCGAGCAGGAGCGCGCGGTGCTCGACACGCCCGAGTACCTCCGCGCCGCCGTGGTGGAGCAGCTGCGGGAGCACAACCTGGCCACGAGCCTCGTGGGCGTCGAGACCGTCGCGGAGGGGTTCAATCGACTGCGGGCCACCCCCCACCGGCTCGCGCACCTCGCCGAGGTCTCTCCGGCCGACATCCTCGTGCTCGTCGAGACGCGGGCGCGGTTCGAGTCCCGGCTCCAGGGAGCGCGGCGCTGGACCGTGTCGGCGCGGATCACGGCCGTGCGGAGCCACGCGCGCGACCTGCCCGCCCAGGCCGATCTCGAGACTCCTGTCTTCCTGCGCTTCGAGTTCGAAGACGAGGGCGAGGCCCTGCGGGACGCCACGCCGGTCATCGTCAAGCGGCTCAGCCGGGTCGTCGACGAGCTCCTCGAGGTGCTCGTGGGCTCCGAGGCGGCGTATGTCCCGCCCCCGCGTATTCACCCGGCCGACGCCGTGTACTTCGTGATGGTCGACCGCTTCGCCGACGGCCTCGCGGATCCGGAAGGGAGCGTGGATCCCGCCGATCCACAGGGCTTTCACGGCGGCGATCTCCCCGGGCTGATCGCCCGCCTGGACCACCTCCAGCAGCTGGGCGTCGGGGCCGTGTGGCTGTCCCCCGTCTTCGCGATGCGCGACGCCAAGATCGGGGAGCACGGGGCCTTCCACGGGTACTGGACGACCGATCCCTACGCCGTCGAGCCGCGCTTCGGGACGGAGGCCGATCTCCGTCGGCTGAGCGACGAGCTGCACCGGCGGGGGATGAAGCTGTACCTGGACTTCGTGGCCAACCACGTCGGGTACGACGCGCCGCTGGTGGCGCAGAAGCCCGGGTGGTTCCACGGCCTCGGGGACATCGAGGACTGGGACGACCCCGTCGAGGCCACGACCCACGACGTACACGGCCTTCCGGACCTCGCGCACGAGAATCCGGAGGTCCGAGAGTGGCTCTTGGACGCAGGGCGCCACTGGATCGACGCGGTGAACCCGGACGGGTTTCGGCTCGACGCGGTGAGGCACGTCCCCTTGGAGTTCTGGGCGGAGTTCAACGACGCGATGCGCGCCGCTGCGGGGGACGACTTCGTGCTCTTGGGCGAGATGTTCGACGGCAACCCCGGCGTCCTCGCCCGCGTCGGGACCGAGGGCCGGTTCTCCCACCTGTTCGACTTCCCGCTGCGCTACGCCGTGGTCGACGCGATCTGCGGAGGCGCGCCCCTCGGCCGCGTGGCGGCGGCGCTGACGTCCGACTGGGCGGCGCGCTCGGGCACGACGCCGGTGACGTTTGCCGACAACCACGACCTGCCCCGGATCCTCAGCGAGTGCGGCGGGGACGCAGCGCGCGCGACCGCGGCCTTGGACGTCCTGCTCACCGCCCGCGGCGTCCCCTGCGTCACCTACGGCACCGAGGCGGGGCTCGACGGGGCCGGCGAGCCCGAGAACCGGGCGGACATGCGGTGGACGGAGCACGCGCTCGGCGCCGCGCTCCGCGACGGACTGTGGCGTCGGAAGGAGCACCCGTCGCTGATCACGGGCACGACCGTGGTGGAGCAGCTGTCCGCCGACCGGATCGCCCTGCGTCGCACGCTCGGCATCGAGAACACGCGGGTCGTGATCACCCGTGACGCCGTCCTGGTGGAGGACGCCTCGCCGGTGCCGGTGCCCCCGTCCCCGGTGGTCGAGTGGTCGGTGGGGCTCGATCGCGACGACGTCGACGCCCTGATCGCGGTCGGCGGCGGCGAAGCCCTGGGCGACTGGGATCCGGCCCGCGGGCTGCCCTTTCAGCGCACGGACGCGGGCTTCCGCGCGGCCGCGACCCTTCCGTCCGGGGTCGTCTTGGAGTACAAGCTGGTCGCCCGCCTCACCGACGGCTCCTACGCCTGGGAAGCGCGCGGCAACCGCTACCTCCTGGTGGAGCCGGGGGCATCTGCTCAACTGACCTGGGGCGCGTAGAGAACCATGGCCACGGTCGAGATCGACGGCGTCGGCAAGCTCTACGGGGACACCCGCGCGATGCGGGACGTGCACATCTCCGTCGGCGACGGCGAGTTCCTGGTGCTGGTGGGCCCGTCCGGCTGCGGCAAGTCGACGCTCCTGCGCATGGTCGCGGGCCTCGAGGAGATCTCCGAGGGCGAGCTGCGGATCGACGGCAAGCGAGTCAACGAGACCGCGGCCCGCGACCGCGACATCGCGATGGTGTTCCAGTCGTACGCGCTCTATCCGCACATGACGGTGCGCGCGAACCTCGGGTTCGCCCTCAAGGTCCGCAAGGTCGCGCCGGAGGAGATCGAGGACCGGGTCGAGGACGTGGCCGAGATGCTCGGGCTCACCGACTTGCTCGACCGACTCCCCAAGGCGATGTCCGGCGGTCAGCGGCAGCGCGTGGCCATGGGCCGCGCCATCGTGCGGTCGCCCAAGGTCTTCCTGTTCGACGAGCCCCTCTCGAACCTCGACGCGTCCCTGCGCTCGCAGATGCGGGGCGAGCTGAAGTCCCTGCACCGGCGCCTGCGCAGCACGATGATCTACGTCACCCACGATCAGGTCGAGGCCATGACGCTCGCCGATCGCATCGCCGTGCTGCGTCTGGGCGAGCTCCAGCAGCTGGGCACTCCCGAGGAGCTGTACGAGCGCCCGGCGAACCGGTTCGTCGCGGGGTTCATCGGCGCGCCGTCCATGAACTTCCTGGGCGGGCGGATCGAGGACGGCGCCCTCACCGGGCCGAGCTGGCGGCTGCCGCTCTCTCCCGAGATGCGGCCGAAGACCCCGATCAAGGACCTCGTCCTCGGGGTGCGGCCACACCAACTCGAGCTCGTCGGCGAGGGGGAAGGGGGGCTCCCGGGGCGGGTCCTCCTAATCGAGCCGACGGGGTGGGAGGCCCACGTGCACGTCGAGCTCGCGGGCGGGGTGCTCGTGCTCGCGCGGGTGGAGACCAGCGAGCTTCGGGGCCTGGCCCCCGGCGACGCCGCCCGCGTGCGCCCTCGCGCCGACGGCGTGCGCTGGTTCGAGTGGGGTGAGACCGGGGCGGCGATCGTCTAGACGCTCGGGAGGTGCTCCGGCAGGACGCCGCCGCGACGGGGGTCGTCGTCCTCGACGATCGCCGGGCCCGGGGGCTCCGCGGGCAGCGACTTCACCAGGCGGATCCCGCTGTCTCCGAAGACGTTGTCGGGGCGCCAGCCCGTGCGGAACGCCGCGCGGCAGTTCTCCGGCCGGTCCCACCACGCGCCCCCGCGCATCAGGCGCCACTCCCGGCCGGCCGTCTTCCAGCCGTCGCACCAGTCCCGGCTGCCGCCCGCCAGATCCCGCACTCCGTAGGGAGACACGTCGGTGGGGCAGTGGCCGACGTCGCGGGGCTGCTTGGTGGGGGAGGCCGCCGTGTTGACGCAGAACGAGCCGTCGAACCGATCGCCCCACGGGTACACGCGGCCGTCGCTGCCCCGCGCGGCCTTCTCCCACTCCGCGTCCGTCGGGAGCCGGTAGCGCACACCGTCCCGTCGCCCCTTCCACTCGGCGTACGCGACGGCGTCGTGAAAGGACACGGCCATCACCGGCAGATCCGGGCTCCAGCCGTGTCCGTCGCGGTCCGCGGCGGGCAGCGAGAGCGACCCGTCCTCGCCGCGCACGAGGTACTGACCGGCGGTCGGCTCGGCCCGAGGGGCGCGGGCCCACGCCGCGTCGGGATCCCCGTCGGCCAACTCCTGGAGGAACACGAGGTACTCGGACATCCGCACCGGATACACGGACATCGCGTAGTCGGGCAGGTCCACGACCACCGCGGCGAGGGAGTTCGTGGCGCTGCGGTCGCCGCCGATGGCCGCGCGACCGGCGGGGACGTGGACGAAGCCTCCTCCCACCTCCGCCGCCGCGTACAGGCGGACCGCGAGATCGACCCCCTCGCCGCGGCCCAGCCGGAGCGGCACCCGCGCCGTCGCCTTTCCTGCGGCCCCGACCTCGAGCAGGTATCGCCCGGGGCGCAGCTCGACAGCCTCCACCGGCGTGCGCCCCAGCTCCTCGCCGGGGCCCGGGTGGAGACGACGGTCCATCTCGAGGCTTCGGCGGAGACGGACCCAGTCGGCCCAGGGGGTGGACTCGACCCGAATCACGGCCGGCGCGTTGAGACGACGCTCGATCTCCGGGTCGGCGAGGGCCCGCAGGTCCTCCTCCAGCTGCACGGCCGCGCGCGGATTTCCGGCGAGCTCCGCGTCGCGCAGCCGGGACCAGGTGAGGTCGGCCAACAGGCGTCGCGCGTCGCGGTTCTCCGCGTGCTGCCGCAGGGCCTCGCGCAGCAGCTCCTCCACCTGCGCGGTGAGGCGGACGTACTCGAGGTCCAGCCGGTCCCGCTGGTCCTCGAGTCCCCACACGTCGCGCTTCTGCTCGACGGGGTCCCACGCGCTGACCGTCGCCGCCACCGACGCCGCCCGCCGCGCGGCCTCCTCGGCCCGCTCCCGGAGGGCCTCCAGCTCCTCGACCAGCCCCCGGGCGCGCGCGACTCGCTCTTCCGCGAACGCCACCCGTCGCTCCCGCTCGAGGCGGCCCTGGAGGAAGGCCTCCACCTGCAGGAACAGCTCCCAGGCGGTGGGGAAGCGGTGGTCCGGGTTCTTGGCCATCGCCTTGAGGCAGATCGCCTCGAGGTCCTTGTCGATGTTGCGGGTCGGCGCCGCGGCCCGGGGGCGCAGGAAGTCGGCGCGGACGGTGGCCATCATCGCGGCCTTCGGGCTGGGCGCGTTGAAGGCCGTCTTGAGCGTGAGGATCTCGTAGAGAATCAGGCCCAGGCCGTAGACGTCCGATCGCGGGTCCAGGGGGTGGCCGCGCGCCTGCTCCGGCGACATGTGCGTGGGCGTGCCGAGGACCCGGCCCATCTCCGTCTGGAAGTCGCGGGCCGTCTCGCCGTCCAGCCCGAGCGCGTCGAGCTGCTCCGAGTCGCCCAGCGAGCCCGACGAGCCCACCGGGTCGAGCCGGTCGAGGCGGCCCGAGCTCTCGTGGATCGGCGGGATCGGATCGAGCCGGGGGGCTTCGAGGGTCTCGTCGAGCTCGCCGTCGGCCGGGAGGTCCTCCAGCAGGCCCGCGATGCGCCCCGTGATGTCGTCCCGGATGCCCACCAGCACGTCCTCGGCGTCGTGCGGGGGCTCTTCGAGGAGGGCCTCGTCCGTGGTGCCCAGGCGGGGGATGCGCTTGGCCAGCCCCCAGTCCATGACGAGCACCTCGCCGTACTCGCCGACCATGATGTTCGCGGGCTTGAGGTCCCGGTGGAGGACGCCGCGGGTGTGCGCGTAGTGGATCGCCTGGCAGATCTGGCCGAACGCGGCCAGCAGTCGCGGCAGGGTCATCTCGGCGTTGGTGCGCTCATCCCCGTGACGCATCGCCCGCAGCACCTCCTGGAGGGAGCGCCCGTGGACCCGCTTCATGGCGAAGAACAGGCGCCCCCCGGCGTCGACGCCGAGGTCGTGGACCGGGACGATGTTGGGGTGCTCGAGCTGGGCGGTCAGGCGCGCTTCGCGGATGAAGCGAGATCGGTACTGCGCGTTGGCCGCGCGACGCTCGAGGAGGACCTTGTAGGCGACCTCACGGCTCAGGGCCCGGTCGTGGGCCGAGAGGATCGCGCCCACCCCGCCGTGCGCGAACGACTCCCCGACGACGTACCGGAGGTCGCTCGGCTGGAGCGATTCGATGGGCTCGTCCTCCTCCTCGAAGGAGTCCTGTTGGTCCTCCGTCATTCGGTCCGCTCGCCCCTCAACCCAGCGCCAGCATCCGCTCGATCGGTGCCAGCGCGCGGAGGCGGAGGTCGTCGTCCAGCTCGACGCGCGGCTCGAGGTCGCGCAGGCAGAGGTACAGCTTCTCGAGCGTGTTGAGCTTCATGTAGGGGCAGTTGTTGCAGGCGCAGCCGGCCTCCGGGGGGAGGGGGAGGAACGTCTTGTCGGGGCTCGCCTTCTGCATCTGGTGGAGGATCCCCGCCTCCGTGGCGACGATGAAGACGGACGCGGGATCCTCCTGCGTGAACCGGAGCAGGGAGCTCGTGGAGCCGACGTGATCCGCGTGGCGCAGGATCGAGTCCTCGCACTCGGGGTGCGCGACGACCTTCGCGTCGGGGTGATCCAGCTGCAGCCGGACGAGCTTCCGCTCGCTGAACGTCTCGTGCACCACGCAGGTGCCTTGCCACAGCAGCATCTCGCGGCCGCTCCGTTTCTGCAGCCAGCGTCCGAGGTTGCGATCGGGCGCGAAGAGGATCGGCGTGTCCGGCGGGAACGAGTCGATGACCCGCTCGGCGTTGGACGACGTGCAGATGACGTCCGAGAGCGCCTTCACGCCCGCGGAACAGTTGATGTACGAGACCACCTTGTGGTCCGGGTGGAGCGTCTTGAAGCGCTCCAGGGCGGGGGCCGGGCAGCTGTCGGCGAGGCTGCAGCCCGCGTCCAGGTCCGGCAGCACCACGATCTTGTCGGGGTTCAGGATCTTCGCGGTCTCGGCCATGAAGTGGACGCCGCAGAAGACGATCACGTCGGCGTCGGTCTCGGCGGCGGCGCGGCTGAGCTGGAGCGAGTCCCCGAGGAAGTCGGCCAGGTCCTGGATCTCGCCCTCCTGGTAGTAGTGGGCGAGCAGGACGGCGTTGCGCTCGACCCGCAGCCGCGCGATCTCTTCGAAGAGGTCGAGGGACGGATCGACGAGGGGTTCGGGGGTTCCGAGGACGGCGAGGGGGCTCGACATCGTTGCGCTCTCCGGGGAGGGGTGTATAGCAGCCGGCCGGCCCCGCCGCAGCGGATCCGCCCGCCCGGAACGGCACCGGCGACGAGACGGGTAGGATGCGGCCGGAGGAGACGCCCCATGGGCCCGAGCGGTCGCTGCTTCATCGCCATCTTGGGACTCGCGCTCGCCGGCTGTGGAGGGGGCGAGGAGGCCACGCCTGCGCCCACGCCCGCGCCCACGCCCGCGCCGCCGCCCCAGGCGACGGGGCCCGCGACCATCCACCACGTGGTGCTCGACGAGTGGGTCGCCGCCCCGGATTCGCCGCTCAAGGCGCCGTTCCCCGCGCCGTCCGTCCGAGAGGGGCGGTCGATGGATCCGGCGGTCCTCCGCGCCGACGGGGCCGACGAGGCCTTGGCCGCCCAGGTCGCGGCGGTGCTCGGCGGGGCCGTCGCCCACGAGGCGGATCTGGCCCTCGTGGAGTGGACGCTCACCTGGGGCGAGGACGGCATCGCCGGGGCTCACCGCGCGTGGGGCCTGTGCACGCTCCCCTGCACGATCGAGGAGCGATTCGTGGCCACGTCGCTCCACCACCCCTCCGACCCGATCACCGACGCCGGGGTCCACTACGCCGGTCGCCCTCACGCCGCGGACGTCGTGATCGACCGCGCGGGGGACGTCGTGCGGGTGCGTCACGGCGAGGCGACGCTGTGGTCCGGGGAGGCCGAGGCCGTGGTGGAGGCGCACGACACCTGGGAGGTCTCCCCCGTCGACGCCCGCGGGCGCCCCGGTCGGGTCGCGCCCCTGGAGGTCGCCCGTCGGCTCACGGCGGTGGACGTCGTCACCACGACGATCCGGCCCCAGGGCTCGCCCGAGGTGGTGCCCGGCACGATCCGCCTCCTGCCCGAGATCGTCGCCGTGGGGCAGAGGGCCCCGCTCGTGCCGCGGGCGGTGGAGGGCCGCATGGAGACGTGGCCGTGGCCGTCGGCGTCGCGGTTCGAGGGGACGGCGTCGGTCAAGCCCGACCCGAGCCGGCTCGGCATGCGGTTCGTCCGGCAGGACGCCCGGGCCGAGTGGGTCCCGACGGCCCGCCAGGCGGGCGAGTTCCAGGTGACGTTCCCGATGTTCGCGCTCAGCCGCAACGGCGTGACCCTCGACAGCCTGCAGCCGTTCCCCGACGGCGCGCGCGTCTTCGCCTCGGTCTCCGGCCTCGACGGCCGCGTGAGCGTCGCGTCCCGCGCCGGGAAGGCCGCCGAGGACCGCGCGAAGGAGGTCCTGAAGCAGTTCGAGGCCTGGGACGCGGTCATCCCCTTGCCGGGGCTGCGGTGGGGCGATCTCGACCCCGCCCAGGCGACCGAGGCGGAGATCGCGGCCGTCCGCGAGCGCTCGGGCCCGTCCGTGGCCGTGCTGGTGCACGAAGCGAACGTCGGGACCGTCCTCGGCGGGCCCGGCGGCGCGGCCGCCACTCACGTCGTGTCACCCGAGCCGGGCGAGACGGCGTCGGTCGCCCGCGCCTACGCCCGCGCCCTCCTGGGCGAGGTGGGGGGGCGACGCACGGAGGTCACCGAGGACTGGTGCGCGTCGGTGGTGGCGCGGCTGGGCGAGGCCGAGGATCCGAGCCTCTGGTCGCGCGTCTTCCGTGAGGCGGGGGACGACGTCGAGGCGGCTTGGCTCGAGCGCGTCCGCGACGACTCCTACGAGGGCGCCCCGGCGGTGGACGGGTTCCTCGCCTTCGTGGCCGGGCAGCTCCCCGCGCTGGCGGCGTCGCTGCGGCGGGACCTGGCGCTGCGGACCCTCGCCGTGCGCCCGCTCCCCGCCCTGCGGGACGAACTCCTCGCTCCGTCGGAAGAGGCGGGCGACGACGACTCCGGGGCCGACGACGACGACTCCGCGGCCGCGCCTGTCGTGACGGTCTCGGGGGCGGGCGGCGCCCCCACGCTCGAGGCCTTCCGACGGGACGCGAGCGCGAGCGGCTGGGCGATCGACCTCGCCCCCGTCGAAGGCGCCGAGCCGCCCTACGCCGACGTCGACTGGGAGGCCGCGTTGGTCCCCGCGGCGGCTTGGGACGCGGCGAAGGATCCGGCTGCGCGCGCGGCCCTCCTGGGGCTTCCGGACCCCGCTCCGGCCGACGAGGCCGAGGCAGAGAGCACCCCCGCGGAGCCCACGCCCGCCGGGCCCCGTACTCTGGACGCCGTGGACGGAGAGGCCGTCCTGCTGATCGTCGCCTGGGGCGCCGACAGCTGGCAACGTGTCCCGGTCCTCACCCCCGCTTCAGGAGATGCACCATGAGCGTCGGCACCAGCCCGCCGCGGTCCGACGGCGCCGCCAAGGTCAACGGCGACGCCCGCTACATCGACGACCTCGCCTTCCCCGACATGCTGCACGGCGTGACGGTCCGCTCGACGACGGCGCACGCCCGGTACCGAGGGTTCAAGCTCGATCCCGACTACGACTGGACCGACATCGTCGTCGTGGACTTCCGGGACATCCCGGGCCCCAACGAGATCAACCTCATCGAGCTCGATCAGCCCTGCCTCGTGCAGGACATCATCCGCCACCCCGAGGAGCCGGTGCTGCTGCTCGCCGCGCCCACCCGGGAGCGGGCGCTCGAGGCCCGCAAGCACGTGCACATCCGGGAGGAGCCGCTGCCCTCGGTCCTCGACATGGACACCGCCGCCGCCGCCGAGACGGTGATCTGGGGGGAGAACAACGAGATCGCCCGCCTCACCATCCGCAAGGGCGCGGGCGTGGGGTGCGTGGACGCGGCCCTCGAGGCGAACCCCGGCGCGACCCTGTTCGAGGGGGAGTACTGCACCGGCTGGCAGGAGCAGATGTACATCGAGCCGCAGGGGGTGATCGCCCAGCCCTACGGCAGCCGCGGGGTGGCGGTGCACGGCTCCTTGCAGTGCCCCTACTACGTGGTGAAGGCGCTCACGCACCTCTTCAAGCTCCACGAAGACCAGGTCCGCGTGGTGCAGACGGTCACGGGCGGTGGGTTCGGCGGCAAGGAGGAGTACCCCAACATCCTCTCCTGCCACGCCGCGCTGCTCGCGCTCAAGGCCGGCAAGCCCGTGAAGATCGTCTACTCCCGCGACGAGGACCTCGCGTGCACGACGCGACGGCACCCCTGCGTGACCAGGCACCGCACCGCCGTGGGCGACGACGGCAGCTGGCTCGCCGCCGAGGTCGACATCCGCCTCGACGGGGGGGCCTACGCCACCCTCAGCAAGGTCGTCCTCAGCCGCGCGATCATCCACGCGATCGGCCCCTACCGGTGCCCCGACGTGGCGTTCGACGGGGTCGTCCTCGCCACCAACACCCCGCCCAACGGCGCGTTCCGGGGCTTCGGCGCTCCCCAGGTCTGCTTCGCGGTGGAGCGCCACGTGGACGCCATCGCCGCCGCCCGAGGGGCCGATCCCGCGGCGTATCGCCGGTTCCTGGCCATGCAGGTCGGCGACACGACGGCCACCAACCAGCTCCTGAAGGGGTCCGTGTCGGCCAACGAGGTCTTGGACCGCGCCCTCGGGATGGCCGAGTGGGAGTCGCGTCGGGCGGACTGCGACCGGATCAACGCGAGCGGCGGGGCGCCTCCACAGAAGCCGAGACCGGGCCTGGGCGACACCCCGCGTCTGCGGGGCGTGGGCATGTCCTTCTTCCTGCACGGGGGCGGGTTCACGGGCAACGGCGAGGCCCGCATCCAGGGCGAGGTCGAGATGGTGGTGCAGCCCGGCGGCGACATCCTCATCCTCAGCGGCTCCACCGACATCGGTCAGGGGCAGCGCACGACCCACGCCCTCATCGCCGCGGACGTGTTCGGGCTGCCCCTCGACCGCGTCACGATGGCGCTGCCGGACACGTCGAAGGTGCCGGACTCGGGCCCGACGGTGGCGTCGCGGACGTGCATGGTCGTCGGCAAGGTCATCGAGGACTGCGCCGTCGCGCTGCTCGCCCGAGTGATGGGCGAGGAGGCCGCGCGGCCGGGCCCGGACGCGTGGGGGGAGGCCGTCGACGCCTTCCTGAAGGCCGAGGGCGACGCCTCCGTGAAGCTCAAGTACCAGACCGATCCGGACACCCGCTGGAACGCCGACACGTACGAGGGCGACGCGTACCCCTGCTACTCGTGGGCCTGCGACGTGGTCGAGGTGGAGGTCGAGCCCGACACCCTCGAGGTGACGATCAGCGGGTTCTGGTCCGCGCAGGACGTGGGCAAGGCGATCCACCCGGTCATCGCGCTCGGTCAGCTCGAGGGCGGCAGCCTCCAGGGCCTGGGCTTCGCGACGATCGAGGAGATGCGGTTCAAGGACGGCAAGCTCCTCAACGATCGCATGACCAACTGCATCATCCCCACCAGCCTCGACGCCCCGGAGATGCACGTGCACATGGTCGAAGAGCCCTTCCCGGGCGGCCCGTCGGGGGCGAAGGGGATCGGTGAGCTGCCGATGGACGGGCCCGCGCCCGCCGTGCTCGCCGCCATCGAACACGCCACCGGCATCCGCCTCGAGTCGCTGCCCGCGAGCCCCGAAGCCCTGATGACCGCCGCCGCCCGGAGCGCCTCGTGAAGCAGTCCGTCGACGTCACCTTCGAACTGAACGGGGCCCCGGTCACCGTCTACGACGTGCCCCCGCTCCAGCGGCTGCTCGACACGCTCCGCGAGGAGCTGCGGGTGACCGGCACGAAGGAGGGCTGCGGGGAAGGGGAGTGCGGTGCCTGCACCGTCCTCATCGACGGCCGCCCCGTGAACTCCTGCCTCGTCCCGGTGGTCCAGCTCGAGGGGGCGAAGGTCGTCTCCGTCGAAGGCCTGGCGGAGGGCGCCCGGCTGTCCACCCTGCAGCGGGTCTTCGTGGAGGCCGGCGGCGCCCAGTGCGGCATCTGCACCCCGGGCATCCTCCTCGCCGCCCGGGCCCTGCTCGATCGCGAGCCGGACCCCTCGCGCGACACGATCCGCGAGGCGATCGCGGGCAACCTCTGTCGCTGCACGGGCTACCAGAGGATCGTCGAAGGCATCGAGCAGGCCGCCGCCGAAGAGCGCGCGGCGAAGGGCTCCTGACGTGCTCGCCGACCTCGCGGTGCACCGCGCGACCACCCTGGCCGACGCCCTCGGGCTGCTCGCGTCCGCCGCCTCCCGCCCCGCCGTCCTCGCCGGGGGCACGGACCTCATGGTGCTGCTCAACGCCCGCACCTGGACGCCCGCCGAGGTGCTCGACATCCACGGGATCGACGCGCTGCGCGGGATCTCGCTGGAGGGCGATCGCCTGCACCTCGGCGCCCTCGCGAGCTACGCCGACCTGATCGAGTCGTCGCTCGTGCAGACGCACTCTCCCGCCCTGGTCGAGGCCTCCCGCACCGTCGGAGCCGTCCAGATCCAGGCCCGCGGCACGCTCGGGGGCAACGTCGCGAACGGCTCCCCCGCGGGCGACACCCTCCCCGTGTTGATGGCCCAGGGCTGCGACGTGGTCCTCGTCTCGTCCGCGGGCGAGCGCAAGGTCCGCTTCGACGACTTCTACCGCGGGTACCGCGACCCCGACATCCGGCCCGACGAGCTCATCGCCCGCTTCGAGATGGACCCGCTGCCCGCGGGCGCCAAGAGCGTCTTCCGCAAGGTCGGGACCCGACTCGCGCAGGCCATCTCGAAGGTGATCCTCGGCGCCGTGGGCGTCGTCGGACCCGACGGGAGGGTCTCGTCCCTCCGGCTGAGCGCCGGCTCGGTGGGTCCGGTGCCCTTGCGGCTCCGCGCCACGGAGGCGGCGGCGATCGGTCTGCCCCCCGCGGAGGCGGCGGTCGCGGCGCGCGCGGCGGCGGCGGAAGAGGTCGTGCCCATCGACGACGTGCGATCCACCGCCGACTACCGCCGAGAGGTCACGGCGCGGCTGGCCGCGCGGGTCGTCTCGGAGCTCTGAAGGCCTACTGAATCGAGGCGCACTCGGCGGCGCCCTGGAGCTTCGCGCACGCCTTCTCCGCGAGGGAGGCGACCGGGGCCGAGGCCGCCTCGAGGGCCGCGAAGTCCGCCCCGCCGATCCGCACCGACTGCACGAGCAGGCGCTTGGTCGCCTCGGCCTTGGCGGGTCCATCCAGGTTCTGGGCGTTCGCGTACGCGCGACTCACGGCGTCCCGGGCCTCGGCCAGGAGGGCGCCCGAGTCGCAGCCGCGCCCCCCGGAGTCGCACGCGCGGTGGGCGCTGAACGCCGCCCACGCCCAGGCGTCGCACGCGTCGAACCGGGTGCCTGCCCGGCACGCGTCGCCGAGCGTCGAGGTGATGCCCGCGGCGTCGCCGAGCCGCCCCGCCAGGTCTCCGGGAGAGGTCGCGCCGAGGGCGCCCCAGGCCGCCACGGCCTGCGCCACGTCGTCGTCGCCTGCGCCCTCGCCGGTGGAGTACGCGTCCAGGGCCACCCGGTCGGAGAGGGAGTTCGCGGCCGGGGTGTCCGTGGAGACCTTGGGCCCCGTCTCGCCCACCTCGCCGGCGGGGGCCTGGCCGCTCGCGTCGTCTCCCCCCCCGCGGGTCAGGAAGAAAGCGGCCGCCGCGCCGATCGCGACCACCGCCACCACGGCGAGCAGCGGACCCTTGCCGCCCTTCTTCTCGGGCTTCGGTGTCGCCTTCGACGAGGGGGCCTTCTTCATCCGCCGGGAGGTGCCGGACGCGTCGGGGCGCTTGATCCTTCGGGACGACGCCTCTGCGGCGGGCGTCGGGGGTGGCTTCGCGGGCGCTTCCGCCGCCTTCGGAGCGGTCTCCGGAGCCTTCGCCGGGGGGTCGGGTGCCTTCGGTTCGGGTTCGGCCTGCGTCGCGGGCGCGGGCGACTCCGCAGCGTCGGGGCGGGCGGCCGTGATCGCCGTGTCGCCGGGCTTCGGTCCGTCGGCGTGCAGCGCTTGGAGCTCCATCTGACGCTCGAGGCGCGGGGCGGACTTCTCCTCCGCGACGGCCTCGGCGGACTCCGGCTCCGGCGCCGGGGTGGGCTCGGCGGGCGGCTCGGGCTCGGCGGGCGGCTCGGGCTCGGGGGCGGGCTCGGGCTCGGGGGCGGGCTCGGGGGCGGGCTCCGGCGCCGCGACGGGTTCGGGGGTCGGCGCGGGGGTCTCCTCGGCCGCCGTCGCGTCGGCCTCCGCCGGCGCGTCTTCCTCGGCCGTCTTCGTCTTCTTGCGCCTTCGGATCGTGGACCCGTCGGCGTCCTTCTTCTTCTTGCGGCGTCGGATCGTGGAGCCGTCCGCGTCCTTCTTCTTGCGCCGACGGACGGTGCTGCTCTCTCCGTCTGCGGACCGGCGCCGCTTCTTCTTGCGCCGCGTGGTGTCCCCGTCCCAGTCGTCGAGGTTGGTCAGATCGATCGCCTCTTCGTCCGCGATGGGCTCCGGGGTCTCGGGCCGCGGCGGGGCCTTGGGGGGGGCGCCGGGCACGAAGAGACGGAGCTTGAAGAGGTACTTCTTCCCCTCGTGCTCGCCCGGGCCCGCGAAGCCGACGTCCTCGCCCGCGTCGAACGCGCGCTTCATCCGGCCCGCGACGCCGATGAGCCGCAGCGATCGGTCGGCCGGGCCGAAGCCGCCGTCGGGCTTGGGGGCGAAGAGGCGCCAGTTCTTGGCCTTCCCGTCGTCGTCCGTGAGGGACTTCCCGGCCAGGTCGGCGATCGCGCCGGCGGTCTCCTCGACCGTCACTCCGGGGTCGATGTCGGCGAGGATCTTGCTCCCACCGATGACCTCTACGAACACTCTTACGGTGGGCACGCGGGCCGAACTCCCTGCTCGCGGGGCCTTCGCGTCGTGCGATCAGACCGTCCTCCAAGCGGTTTCGAGGCTAGCAGATTGGCCGCAGACCGCCCAGCGACCCCAGGTTGTGCAGGAAGGGTTCAAGGCGCCATCATCCCGTCCGATGGGCAGGGGCGCCGCGCGACCCTGCAAGATGGTGGACGGTTCCGGTACGATTTCGCTCTGACCGTCCCTTCGGAGGCTCTGTGTTCGTGACTCTTCGCTCCTCTCGCTTGTCCCTCATCGCCGGCCTCGTGGGCCTGGCGGCGCTCCCCCTCGCGGGCTGCACCGAAGAGGGCGGAAGCTGCTCCGGTTGTGGTGAAGACGTCGACGAAGACGGCTGGACGGCCGAGGAGGGCGACTGCAACGACGAGGACGCCGCGATCTTCCCCACGGCCCCCGAGACCGCCTGCGACGGCGTCGACCAGGACTGCACCGGCGAGGATCTCGTCCCGGACGCGGACGGCGACGGCGCCACCGCGTGCCCCGACAACCCCGAGGACTGCAACGACGACGACGCGACCGTCTTCCCGGCCGCCGAGGAGCAGTGCGACGACGTCGATCACGACTGCGACGGAGAGCCCTTCAACGGCCTGACCCTGCAGAGCTGGTACCCCGACACGGACGAAGACACCTACGGCGACGACTCCGCCGACGCGGTCGAGACGTGCGACGAGGAGGGCCCCGACGGCCACGTCCTCGACAACACGGACTGCGACGACGAAGAGGCCGAGATCAACCCGGCCGCGGACGAGATCTGCGACGGCACCGACCACGACTGCGACGGCGAGGTGGACAACGGGCTCGAGACCTTCACC
This sequence comes from uncultured Rickettsiales bacterium, assembly GCA_964620495.1. GTDB lineage: Bacteria > Myxococcota_A > UBA796 > UBA9615 > UBA9615 > CAZEKB01. The sequence goes on from CAZUHI010000006.1 coordinate 145,887, forward strand.
TGGTACCCGAACGAGGACGGGGACGTCGACGGCGACGGCGACGGGTACGGGGACGCGGATGCGGACGGCGTCGTGGCCTGCGACGGCCTCCAGCCCGAGGGCAGCGCGCTCGACAACACCGACTGCGACGACGCGATCGCCGAGGTCAACCCCGGCGCGACCGAGGTCTGCAACCTGCGCGACGACAACTGCGACGCCGTGATCGACGAGGGCTTCGACGTCGACGGCGACGGCTGGTCCACGTGCGGCCCCGACGGGGACGACACGACCCTCGAGGACAACGACTGCGACGACGGCAACGACCAGATCTTCCCCGACCCGAACGATCTCGTCAGCGACGTGTGCGACGGCGTGGACAACGACTGCGACGGCCTCGTCGACGCCTTGGACATCGACGACTATGCGGTCGATCAGGACGGCGACGGCGACAACGCCCCCACCTGCCCCGGCGCCGAGGGGACGGACTGCAACGACTTCGATCCGACCCTGAACGGTCTGGACGTCGACGGGGACGGCGAGAGCAGCTGCGACGGCGACTGCGACGACGAAGACGTCAACTACAACACGGGGGCCATCGAGTACTGCGAGGGCGAGGACACCGACTGCGACGGCCTCAGCGACGACGTCGAGCCGGACCTCATCATCGACGGCGACGTGGACGACGACGGCTTCAACGGGCTCCTCTGCGGCGGCGACGACTGCGACGACTCGGACGTGCACATCCACCCGGTCGTCGAGTACTACTCGGGCCCCCAGAAAGACTGCGAGCCGGCGATCCGTCCCGGGGTCCAGGGCGACTGGCACGTGGGCCGGGTGGAGCTGCCGTTCCACTTCGAGGACAACGGCGACTGCTACCTGTACTTCCGAGGCCACGGCGATCAGAACTTCCAGGCGCTGGGCGTGGTCGAGGACCTGGGCTGCACCGGCACCTTCGCCGGCGTCTCGGACACCCCGATCCTCGAGGCCTCGCTGGGCTGGGACGACCAGGGGATCTCGAACCCGACGGTCGTGCACGTGCCGACGCTGTCGCGCCCCTACCTGCTCTTCTATCACGCGAAGGACGGCGCCAATCGCAAGGTCGGGCTGGCCACCGCGACCGATCCGATGGGCCCCTTCCTCCGCCAAGACGGCGACGGCGTGTCGCTCAACGCGCCGGTGATCGACCTGGGCGCCTCGGGCGTCGAGATCGACGACCGCCAGGTCCACCACCCGGTGGCGTGGTTCGACGGCGCGACCATCCACATGTGGTACACGGCGCGGTCGACCTTCACGAACGTCGACGTGACGAAGGACTTCAACACCGTCTACGCCACGTCCTCGGACGGGGTGATCTGGACGAAGTACGACGACGGCGCCACCGCGGGCATCGCGCCCGAGGCCATCGTGTCCCCCGGCGCGGCGGGCACTTGGAGCGCAGACCGGATCTACTCCCCGGGCGTCCTCGAGCAGACCTTCGACCCGGAGGGCGGCTACGCGCTCGAGCACTGGTGGACGGGCCGCGTGAACGGCTCCGACCACTCGATCGGCGTCGGCCACGGCGGCACGACGAGCGTGACGGAGTGCGCGCTCAACCCCGTCATCGAGACGGAGGCCGAGCCCCGGCTCGACAGCTTCCTCGTGTCCAACCAGGGTCTGTCGTACACGCCCCAGGGCGTGGCCTCGGGCCCCGACTTCGGCACCCTCTCGATCCACTACGGCGGCGTCACGGAGCTCGACCCGGTCTGCTGCCCTGGCCCGAACCAGCAGGCGCCGGGGACGTGCACCACGTGGCCGTGGGACGAGAACTACCTCAACCTGACGTGCAAGGGCGCGTACGTCGCCACCGCGACGAACAACGTCCCGGTCCTCGCCGTGACCAACCTCGCCGACAACGACACCGTCGCGTCGCCGTTCACCCTCACGGGCACCGTGGACGACAACGCGCCGGACCTCACCCTCGTCGAGGCGCAGTTCGTGACGGTGGGCCAGGGCGACGGCCTCTCCGGCTCGCCGACCGTCGGCACGCTCGCCGCCACGGGCAACACCAGCACGGCCGTCCAGCAGACGACCTTCTCGGTGGAGCTTACGGCCGCGGCGGGCACCTACGACGTGCTCGTGACCGTCGAGGACGAGGGCTGTTCCCGGCGGACGATCCGCGTCACCGACGTCACCGTTCAGTAGGTCCGGCGGCGCGGGCGTCCTTTGCCCGCCGTCGTTCGTTGACGCCTCCGGGGGCCGGGGTTAGATTTCGTCGGCTCTCGATCTGGAGTGTGTGATGAGCGGCGAATCGTTGGACAGCGCCCCCGTGCAGGGGACCGAAGTAATCAAGCGCGCGGCTGCGGGCAAGGCGCCCGAGGAGGGCGCCATGGACGTGCCTCCGGGGACGGACGCCCCAGACGCGGGCCCGCGCCTCGACGACGTGCTCGGCGGCGACCCGTCGCTGCTGGCCGAGGACGAGCACGGTGGCGACGCGCTCGCCGCCGGCGATCTCGGCGGGGACGCCGACGCCATCGCGGCCGAGCTGAACGCCGACTTCGCCGCCCTCCTGGCGGACGCCGGGGGCCTCACCGAGTTCAAGATCGGCGACGCGGTGCGGGGGACCATCGTCTCCATCACCAACGACGCCGCGTTCATCGACGTGGGCGGCAAGTCCGAGGCCTACCTCGAGCGCCGGGAGCTTCTCGACAAGAGCGGCGAGCTCACCCACCAGGTCGGCGACGAGCTGACCGCCCAGGTGGTGGCCCTCGAAGGGGAGGGGCTCCGCCTCTCTCGGGGTGCCCTCAAGGCGCGCGAAGTGTCCCAGATGCTCGAGGAGGCGGCGGCCCACAAGCTGCCCGTCGAGGGCAAGGTGGTCGGCCACAACGCGGGCGGCCTGGAGGTTCGCCTCGGCGGACGTCGGGGCTTCTGTCCCCGCTCCCAGGTCGACCGCGACTTCTCCGAGGATCTCGAGAGTCACGTCGGCCGCACCTACCGCTTCATCGTCACGCGCTACGACCCCACCGGTCGCAAGCTCGTCGTGTCGCGCCGCATGGTCCAGGAGTCCGAGGCCAGGGAGCTGGCCGCGGAGACGCGGCAGCTGCTCGCGGTGGACGCGATCGTCGACGGCACCGTGCGCAAGGTCATGGACTTCGGCATCTTCGTCGACCTCGGCGGCATCGACGGGCTCGTGCACGTCTCCGAGCTCAGCTGGGCGCGGGTCGAGCACCCGAAGGAGGTGGTCAAGGAGGGCGACGCCGTCCGCGTGAAGATCCTCAAGATCGACACCGCGCGCGACCGCATCAGCCTCTCCATGAAGCAGGCCGCAGCGGGCCCCTGGGAGGGCGTCGCGGACCGATTCGAGGTCGGCCGAACGTACAAGGGCAAGGTCACGCGGCTCGCCGACTTCGGCGCCTTCGTGGAGCTGGAGCCGGGCCTCGAGGGCCTCGTGCACGTCAGCGAGCTCGACTGGAAGCGGCGGATCAACCACCCCCGCGAGGCGGTGCAGGAGGGCCAGGAGGTCGAGGTCTCGCTCCTCGAGCTGAACCCGTCGCGCAAGCGCCTCAGCCTCTCGGTGAAGCAGGCCCAGGGCGACCCGTGGAAGGACGTGGCGGACGAGATCAAGGTCGGCCAGAAGGTGACCGTCCACGTGGAGAAGGTCGAGAAGTTCGGCATCTTCTGCGTCATCAAGGACGGCGTCACCGGCCTGCTGCCGAACTCCCACACCGACGCGAAGGGCGGTCAGCGCCGCAACTTCCGACCCGGCCAGAAGGTCGAGGTCACCGTCATCGACATGGATCGCCGACGCCGGAAGATCACGCTCTCCCAGAAGGGCGAGGGGGCGGACGGCCACGCGGGCGACTTCAAGGCCTACAAGCAGCAGCTCAGGGAGGCGGAGGCCGCCGCGCCCTCCGCGTTCGCGCTGGCGATGATGGCCGCGCGCGAGAAGAAGAAGTAGGGACCCGGCGGGCGCTCAGCCCCCGTCCGCGACCGGCGTGCCCGTCGGCCGCAGCTCGATCCAACCGTCGCCCCGCTCCTCGGCCCCGAAGTCGGTCGTGAAGTCGAACGTGACGTTCTCCTCGCCGGACGCGATGAGGGTCAGGAACTCGACCGGGGGCACGGTCCCCAGCCACTCCGTGGACACGTCCAGGCTGCCCGTCGGGCTCCACGCCTTCCAGATGGGGCGCTGGTCGAAGGGGTCGGTCGCGTCGATCAGCAGCCCGGTGACGGCCCCCGACGCGACCTCTCGATCCGTGAACATCGTGATGCGGCCGGACTGCAGGCGCGCGCCCGCGATGACGTGCTCGGGCAGGAGGCCCATGGCGAGGGGGTCGTCCGGACCCAGGTCCAACCGATGCACGCAGGCGCGGCCCGCGAGGCCCGTGCGGCAGGCGCGAGCGCGCAGGACCGGGTCGGTCACCCCGTCGAACACGGCCACGGTGAAGTCCGTGTCTCCCGCGTCCAGGGTGTGGTCGAGGCGGATGTCGATGTCGGTCAGGGCCGGCTCGTCGTCCTGCCGAACGCCGAACACCTCGAGGGTCGCGCCCTCGCCGGGGGAAACCCAAGTGCCCTCGCGGTCGACCACGGCGGCGACGTCCGCGACGAGATTCTCGACGTCGACCTCCCCTCCACCGCCCGCGCACGTCGCCAGGTCGGACGCCCCGAACCCGGCGACGGAGCCGCCGTAGGCTCGGGTCAGGACGCGCACGGGGCCGAGCGGCGCGGTGAGGAAGCCGAGGTAGGTGATCTCGGAGGCGGCTTCGCGACGGAACGGGCGCCCCACGCCGTCCGCCCCGAGCACCACGACCTCGGCGGTGCCGTCTCCCGCCTCGATCCCGAGGGCAGTGAGATCGGCCGTGACGTTGAGGAAGCAATCTTCGTCCGCGGGCGGCGCGCCCCAGAAGTCGACGTTGATCTCCCAGTCGACCGCGTCCACGTCGGGCAGCTGGAACGAGCGCACGATCGCGCCCTCACACCGGACGTTGAAGACCGAGCCCCGGTCCACGGTGATCGAGAAGCGGCCTTCGCGGGTGGTGCGGACTGCCTGGGAGCGCGTGACGCCCACCTCGCAGTCGGCGACCGCCGCCGTGGTGTCTTCGTCGAAGACCCGGCCCTCGACGAGCGTCGCGCCGGCGCCCGCGTCGTCGTCGTCGTCCACCGGAGCCGAGTCGTCGTCGTCGGTGACGCAGGCGGCCAAGAGGGCAAGCCCCGCGCCGACCAGGATGGATGTGCGCTTCATCGTCCTCCCCAGAACGCACAGAGCCGGCGGACACACGCCCGCCGGCTCCGAAGCAGTGCTCCCTCGGCTACTCGATCGTCAGGTAGAAGTCCCGCGTCTCGTAGAAGGGGTTGAAGAAGAGGCCTTCGCCCGAGACGGTGCCGTCGGGCACGGTCACGGTCGTGGTGGAGACCGTCAGCTCGTCGAGGTCGGCCGCGCTCAGGTCCGTGTCGAGGTCCGGGTCGTCGAGCACGTCGTCGGCGGAGACCTCGGAGGTGTAGTCGTCGCCGCCCGTCTCGAGCATCGCCGACTCACCGTCGAAGAAGCAGTACCAGAAGTCCGAGTTCTCGAACTGGTCCGTGGGGGCGTCCGCGGCGGACGCGGAGTAGATCGTGATCTGGTCGCCGGCCTCGGCCTCCGTGGGGCTCACGCCGATGATGTCGAAGGTCGCCGAGCCCTGCGCCTGGTCGCGGGTGTCGAAGGCGAACGGCCCGTCGATGGGATCGTCGCTCCCGTCCGTGCTGAAGTAAGCCTCGCAGCCCGCCAGACCGAAGAGAGTTCCGGTGGCGACGGCGATGCCGAGGATGCGGGTCGAAAGCTTCATGCTCGGTCCTTTCAGGATGGGAAACGCTTCCCCTGGATACTAGCGCATGGAAATCGGGGAGGTGCGCGGAATTCGGGGTTCAGCGGGGCATTCGGTTGCCCGGCCGACGCGGACGGACATCCCTCTTTCACTAGGTTCGAAGCGCGCTCGCGGCAACCGGTTTCGCGCGATCAGTGTGAATCTCCGATCGCGATCGGCAGCGGGAACCCGTCGAAGGTGACGAACACGCGGTGCATCGAGTGCGCCTGGACCGCCTGAGGAGAGAGGAAGAAGCGGTACCCCACCCGCACTCGCCCGTGGCGGACGTCGAACCCGAGGTCGACGCCCGGTCGGAACTCCTTGATCTGGTCGCGGCTGCGCTCGACGACGTACCGGCAGGCGTCGCCCGAGCAGTCCGAGACGAGCGCATCCTCCCGGTGCTGGAAGCGGTTCCATCCCAGCCGCACCCCGACGTTGGGGACGATGTAATCGCGGCTGGTCTCGTTGGCGATCGGCACCCGGTAGCCGAACGAGACGCCCGCCTCCACGGACCACCACAGGTCGGTCGGGCGCGCGTCGAGGGTGTTGCCGTCGTCGTCCTCCTCCGCGGTGGCGGCGCGGAACCCCAGCAGCGCCTCGAACCACGGCTCGATGCGCAGGTGGTCGAGGATCGCGATGCGCAGCCCCAGGGACGCCGTGCCCGCGAGGTGGCTCGGCCGGTTGTGGGCCGCCACCCCCACTCCGGACCAGAACTGGAGGTGGCTGCGCTTGCGGTAGGGGCGCTCCAGCCGGGGTCCGTCGAGCAGCTCGGCCACCCGCCGGGACGAGATGACGCGGGTCCGACCGCCCCCTCCGTCGAGCGCCTGGTCGACGATCCCGAGCAGCGCGCCGTCCGCGCCGACGAGGGGGGCGCCGCGATCTCCCTGCCCCGGGGGCCGGTCGATGAGGAAGTCGTCGAGCGCGTCGGGCTCGATGTCCGCCGCGGGCACCGCGATCACCCGGGCGGGCCGCGGACTGAACGCGGCGAGGTCGCGCAACGCGTCGTCGTAGGCGCCCAGGGACGTCGTGCCTCCGTGGCCCGTCCACTCCGCCGCCTCGCCCGCCACGGCCGCCCGCATCGTCGGCCGAGGCCGCGGCCCGGCGCCCGCGGGGAGGGGCTCGTCCAGTCGGAGCAGGGCGAGCCCCGAGGCCTGGTCGAAGGCGACGATCTCGCCGTCGGCGGTCACCCCGCCCTCGTTGGAGACCGAGACGCGGCCCCCGATGCGCACGAGCTCGTGCAGGGTCACGACGAGATCGTCGGCCACGAAGACCCCGGCGCCCACGCGCCCCGTCGAGTACACGCGCGCGGACTCCACCGCCCTCGAGGGGGCCGGAGCCGGTTCTTCGGCGCGGGCCGCGGGGGCGACGAGCGAGAGGGCGAGGAGGAGCAGGAAGGCGCGTGGCATGGGGTCTCCGGCGGGCAGCGGGCCATGATAGGCCCCGGCCCCGGCGCGTCGCTATGCTGGGCCCGCGGCCGTCGCCCGGCGCCGCGACCCGGAGGGCCACGCGTGAAGCCGGAACGTCTGCTCCGCATCGCCGCGCTGTATCACGGCGCCATCGGGGCGGTGTTCCTGCTGCTGCCCGGGGACGCGATCCGCTCGATGGCCCTCGAGCCGCCGCGCTACTGGTTGCTCTACTACCTCGTGGCGGCGTCTCCGGCCGCCGCCGGGGCCCTCTTGGAGCTGGCCCGACGTCGTCCCGAGCTCCGGCCGGGGATCGTGGTCGCGGTGCAGGCGGGCAACCTCGTGGCCATGCTCCTCCTCGTCTTCTTCACCGTGTGGTCGGACCTCCCGCGCATCCTCCTGGGCTCGGCCGTGGCGGCGGGGCTCTGGGCGTGGTTGCTCGGCGGCGTATACTCGGCCGCCCCCGGGCCCGACGCATGAGCGCGACCTTCGCCGAACTCAAACACCTGCTGCACCGCCTCGGCGACGAGCTCGAGGAGGCGTCCAACCACCTGCGCCTGCAGCCCGAGTGGAAGGAGGCGTCGTCCTTCGCGCAGCGACTCCGGATCCGGGTCCACGACCTCGAGGGCGACGACGAGGCCATCGACGACACCGTCCGGGAGCTGACGGCGCAGCTCGACCTCCTGGCGCTGGGCCGGGATCGCGCGAACGCCGAAGAGAAGCGGCTCACCGCGGAGAAGACCGCCCGTCGCAAGGAAGACAAGCTCGTGATGGAGGAGCTCGTCACGTCGCTGAAGGTCTACGGCTGGCTCGTCGCCGCCACGTTCCTCCTCACGCCCCTCGCAGGGTTCTTCTGGGGCCGCCTCGTCGTCCTCGCGGCCGTGCCCGCGGCCATGGGATACGCGCGCATGACGAAGGCGCGGGCGCCCACCGTGGGCCGCCACTGGGTGATCCTGCGCGGGGACGTGGACGTCGTGCTCGAGCGCGCGGCCTTCTACGACAAGGCCGCGGGGATCGCGGTCGCCACGCCCCTGGTGTGGCTGATCTTCTCCAACATCCTGTCGGCCTGACGTGACCCGCATCGCCCTCGACTGCATGGGCGGCGATCACGGCCCGGCGGAGGCCGTCCGCGCCGCGGCGGCGCTGTCCCTCGACCGTCCGGATCTCCACTTGATCCTGGTGGGGGACGTGCCGGAGTTCTCTCCGATCCTCGACGAGGAGCGCTACGACCCCGCGCGGCTCTCCTTCCGCCACACCCCGCAGTGGGTCCACCAGGAGTCGTCGCCCAAGGACGCCCTCCGCGAGCGGCCCGACGCGTCGATCCTCGTGGCCTGCTCGCTCGTTGCGGACGGCGCGGCCGACGCCGTCGTGACCTCCGGATCGACGGGCGCGGCCATCCTCGCGGCGGCCGAGCGGCTGGGCAGGATCCCGGGCGTCCGGCGGTGCGCCCTGGCCGCGGTGACCCCCACGGAGCAACGCCACGGGCCTCATGGGGACCCGTTCGCGCTCCTGCTGGACGTGGGCGCCACGCTCGACGTCACGGCCCGCGACCTGGTGACGTTCGCGATCATGGGTTCGGCGTACTCCGCGGCCATCTCCGGCAACGAGCGGCCTCGCGTCGCCTTGCTCAGCAACGGGACCGAGCCGAAGAAGGGCCCCCGGGAGGTCGTCGCCGCTCACCGCATCCTCGCGGGGCTGCAGGAGATCGACTTCGCGGGCAACGTCGAGGGCCTGGACATCCCCAAGGGCACCGTGGACGTCGTGGTGACGGGCGGCTTCTTGGGCAACGTGATCCTCAAGATGCTCGAGGGCTTCGGCGCGGTCATCTCCGACCTCGCGGCCGACGCCTACGCGCGCAAGTTCCTGTGGCGACTCGGGCTCACGATGCTCTCCTCGGGCCTCAAGCAGATCCAGACGGTCATGGACTGGGAGCAGTACGGTGGGGCCCCCGTGCTCGGGTTCGCCCAGCCGATCATCAAGGCCCACGGGCGCAGCAAGCACCGCGCGATCGCCAACGCCTGCAAGGTCGCGGCGAAGGCCGCGCGCAGCGACATGGTGGCGACCGTCGAGCGGGCGGTGGCCCAGCTGCCGGACGAGGAGGCGTCGTGAGCGCGGGCGCGCCCGGCTGGCGCCACGTCTATCGATGGGATCTGGACAAGACGTACCTCGACACGCACTTCGAGTCCCTGCGGAAGCTCGCGCGCATCCCCTTCGAGCGGCCCGAGCAGAAGGTCAACATCCCCGGCTCCGCCGCCCTGCTGCGCGAGCTGTGCGCGGATCTGCCGGACCAGCGACCGTCCCGAGTCGCGATCGTGTCGGGCTCGCCGACCCAGATGCGGCGCGTGCTCGAGAAGAAGCTCCGCCTGGACGGCGTCGCGTGGCACGAGTTCCACCTCAAGCCGCAGTGGAAGAACATCAAGCGCGGACGCTTCCGGGCGATGCGGAACCAGGTGGGCTACAAGCTGCCGCTCCTGCTGCGGTCGCGCGCCGAGCTCGGGGAGGTCGTGCCGGAGACCTTGTTCGGAGACGACGCGGAGGCGGACGCGTTCATCTATTCGCTGTACGCAGACCTCATCGCGGGGCGGGTGGACGCGCGCCTGCTGCGCAAGGTGCTCGCGCGCGCGGGGGCCTACGACGAGGAGGTCGAGGGGTGCGTGTCCCACCTCGCGCACATCGAGCCCGCCGACTCGGTGGAGACGATCTTCGTCCACCTGGACCGACGCACCCCGCCGTCGTGGTTCCGCATGTTCGGTCCCCGCCTCGTGCCGGTGTTCAACTACTTCCAGGCCGCCCTCGTCCTCTTCGCCCGCGACCACCTGTCCCCCGAGGGCGTCGTACGCGTGACGCGCGCCTTCCTGGACGCGGACGGCGCGGGGGTGGATGAGCTCGCGAACCTCTTCCAGGACATCCTGCGTCGCGGCCACCTCCCGGGGCGGTCGATGCAGGCGCTCGGGCAGGCGATGCAGGCCGACGCCGAGGGCGAGCGGGCGGTGATCGAGCGGTGCGCCGAGCGGTTCGAGACCCTGGGTCCGGCGCGGGCGTATCGGGGCTCCGCGCCGCCCCCGAGCCCCGACTACCTCGCCATGTGGGATCGCTTCAAGGGTCGAGCCTGAACAGGGCCGCGAAGTTCTCGACCAGCTTCGCCTCCACCGCCGCGGCGGTCTCCTCCCACACCTCGGCGATGTACGCGAGCGTGCCTGCCACGTTCGCGGGCTCGTTTCGGACGCCCGGCTCGGGGCCGAGGTAGGGGCAGTCCGTCTCCAAGAGGATCCGCTCCCGCGGCAGCTTGCGCAGCATCGCCGTGAAGGACTCCGAGCGGCGCGCGTTGGCGGGGATCGAGAACCGATGCTCGGACTCCCGGGCGATCCGCTGGGCGAGCTTCACGCGCCCGCCGTAGCAGTGCCAGTCGACCCGCGTCGCGCCCTCCTCCTGCAGGATCTCGAAGGCGCGGCGCTCCCGCTTGCGGGTGTGGATGATGACCGGCTTGTCGATCGCCACGGCGTGCCGGACGAGGCGGCGGAAGAGCTCCTCCTGACGGTCCCAGAAGGCCTCGGGGACCCAGTGGCCGTCGAGCCCGATCTCGCCGACGGCGACGGCGTCCGCCGAGTTCTCTTCGACCCATCGCGCGCCGTCCTCGCCGTCCCAGTCGCCGGAATCGCGCGGGTACTCGACCCCGGCGTCGGTCATCTCGCGGAGCACCGCGTCCACCGGGTAGAGCCCGAAGGCGGGCCGCACGAGGTCGTGCTCGGCGGCCAGCGCGGCGACGGCGGCGTTGTCGTCGGGGTTCAAGCCGTTGGAGACGATCGTGCCGAGGCCGGCCTCCCGGGCGCGATCGAGGACCCCCTCCACGTCGCCGATGAGGCGGGGATGAGTGAGGTGTGCGTGCACGTCGTAGAGGGCCACGGGCGCGGACGTTAGCCCGCGAGGGTCGGACAGTCTTGGACACATGTGGACACTCCCGGACGGACAGTCCCGGACACTCGGCGCCTCGGACTCCGAGCCGTCGGGCCGCAAGCGCTGGACATCACTGGGGAATCTCGATGACTCCGCGGGCGCGGTCGAGCCGGCACTGCTCTTGCGACTCATGTCGCCGTGTTCCGCCGCGCGACCGCTCCCCTCCTGCTGCCCGCCTGCGCACTGGTGCTCGGGATCGCCCTCGCGTGGCCCTCGCCCGGCGTCCCCTGGGCCGTCGTCGTGGCGTCGGGTGCGGCGGCGGCCCTGCCCCGGACCCGCGCCCGCTCCGCGGCGTTGCTCCTTACCTTCTTCGCCCTGGGTGCCGTCCGCGCCTCGTCGGTGATGCCGCCCGCGGCCGTCCGCACGGAGGCTGTAGGCCTGCATCGAATCGAGTGGACGGGGCCGTCCGGAGCGAGATCCCCGGGGGAGGCCCGCGTCGTCCGGGGCGCGTCTTGGCGGAGGGTCGGGGTGGCGTGGGACCCGACGATCCCCGAGCCGAACGTCGGAGAGATCTGGTTGGTTCGAGGTCGCCTCGTGCCCGCCTGGGCAGGGCGTCGTCCGCCGGTCCTGCGGGTCCTCCCGGGGGCGGCCGCGGCGATCACGCGGAGGCCCCCGCGGCGCGGATTGGAGGCGGTCCGGGCGCAGGTACGCCGGGTCTTGGACCGGGGCGCGGGCGCGCACGACCGACAGCGGGTGCTCCGCGCGCTCGTGCTGGGGGAGTCCCGGGGCCTCCCCCCTCGGGTGAGAGAGACCTTCGCCCGCACGGGGACGGCCCATCTACTGGCGATCTCGGGCCTGCACGTCGGCATGGTGGCGGGCCTGGGGGCGCTGCTCGCGAGGCGACCCCTTCGGTGGGCTGCGGGACGGTGGGCGCGGAGATCGGCGCTGGCGGGGAGGACGGAGGCCCTCGTGCTGGGGGCGGGCGTCGCGATCGCGGCGGCGTACGTCGTCCTGGCGGGGGCTCCCGTGTCCTCCCGCCGCGCGTGGTGGATGCTGGCGGCGGCGGGAGGGGCGCTGGTCACGGGCCGCGGCCCGGTCGGCTGGAACCTCCTCGCCGTCGCCGCGCTGGCCGTCGCGTGGACCGGCCCCGACGAGATCGTCGGGCTCGGCTCGGGGTTGTCCTTCGCCGCCGTCGGGGGGCTCCTGGCCGCCGCCCCCGCCATCGACGCGCTCCGTCGCCGCTGCCCGAGGCCGCTCCGCGGCCCGGTGGTCCTCCTGGCCGTCTCGGCGGTGGCCACGGCCGCCACGGCGCCCCTCGTGGGTCTGGGCTTCGGGAGGGTCCCCGTGGCCGGGATCTGGGCCAACGTGGCCGCGATCCCCGCGCTCGCCGTCCTGCTGCCCCTGGCCTTGATCGGCGCGAGCGTCGGGGCCGTCGCGGAGGGAGTCGGAGTCGCCATGGTCTCGGTGGCGGATCGCGGGTTGGCCGCGCTCATCGCGGGCATGGAGGCGCTGGCCACCCCCGCGTGGAGTCCGGTCCTGCTGTGGCAGCCCGCGCCCGCCCTCGTGGCCTTCATCTATGCGGGTTGGCTCCTCCTCCTCCTCCGCTCCGGTGCCCGATGAAGGGACGCGCTCTGTTCGCCGCGGCGCTTCTGCTCCTGGTGGGGTTCGTCCTGCTCGGCCCCGCCTCGCTCCACCCCGTCCCGCCGCCGGGTCGGCTCTGCGTCCAGCAGATCGACGTGGGTCAGGGGGACTCGCTGCTCGTCTCGATGCCCGCGGGGGAGCGGATCCTCGTGGACGGCGGAGGAGCGCCCGGGAGCCGGTGGGACGTGGGGCTGCAGCGGGTGGTGCCGACGCTGAGGCGCGCCGGGGTCCAGCGCCTCGACGTGGTCGTCGCCACGCACGGGGACGCGGATCACGTGCAGGGGCTGTTCGCGGTCTTCGAGGAGCTGGAGGTCGGGGCCTTGGTGGTGCCGTCGCGCCGTCGCATGCGTCCGTCCATGCGCTCGCTGGTGCGGGCCGCGGAGCGGGTCGGCGCGGCGGTCCACGCCGTGGACGAGGGGGTCCCCGGAGGGCTGGTGCGTCCGCCCGGGCGGATCGCGTGGCACGGCCCGGTCCCCGGACAGGCCGCCGACGCCGAGGAGAACGACCGCTCCGTCGTCTTCTCCGCCGCGCTGGGGGACGTGGTGGCGCTCCTGCCGGGGGACATCGAGGCGGCGGGCGAGCGGGCGGTCCTCGCGCGGGGAGGGCTCCCGCGGTCGGTCATCCTCAAGGTCCCCCACCACGGGAGCCGCAGCAGCTCCACGGCGGCGTTCCTCGACCGCGTGGACCCGCTCGTCGCGTTGGCGGGGGTGGGGGACGGCAACCGCTTCGGCTTCCCGCACGCCTCGACCACGGCCCGGTACCTGACCCGAGGCGCCGCCTTCTACTGGACCGCGCGGCACGGCGCGGTGCGCGCATGCAGCGACGGGTGGTCGCTGGACGTGGACACCTTCGGCCCCCGCGGCCGGCGTACGCGGCTGCGGTCTTGGTCGGCGGGGGAGCTCGCGGCTTGGAAGCGGCGCGGGGAGAGGGCGCTCCCGGTGGTGGAGGCGCCTGCGCCGGTCCCCGAGCCCCGGGCGAAGCGGCGGTCGTCGCGGGGGTCGTCGGGGAGCCGGAAGTCCAGTCGCAGCAGGCCTGCGGCCGGGCCGCGATCGCGGGGTGGACGAGAGCGGAAGAAGGGAGCGAAGGAGCCCACGCCGGAGCCGCCTCTGCTGGACGATCGGGCGTGGGAGAAGCGCCGCCGCAAGCGGCACAAGCTCCGTGCCCCCTGGAAGTCCTCAGCCGCCCCGGTTCGCGCGCCTGCGGAGGAGCACGTAGGCGATCGCGCCACCCAGCACCATCGGGATGGAGACGGCCTGGGACGTGGAGAGGTTCTGGCCCAGGTACTCGGGGAACACGAACCCCCGGATCGCGTCGAAGCGGAACAGCTCCAGGAACGCGCGCCACCCCCCGTAGAGCATCAGCAGGGCCGTGATCGCTTGGCCCTCGAAGTCGCGACGTCGGCGGATCAGGGCCACCGCGGCGAAGATGGCGAGCGCCCCGAGGGTCGCGTAGTTCTGGGTCGGATGCAGGGCGACGCCGCGCAGGGCGGACGGGGCCTGTCCCTCCAGGAACACGACGGCCCAGGGCCACTCGATCCCGAAGGGCCAGTCGATGGGCCGCCCGTAGCAGCAGCCGACCGAGAAGCATCCGATCCGCCCGAAGGCGAGGCCCACTGCCACGGCGGGCGCGCAGATGTCGGCCATGCGGATGAAGCTCAAGCCGCGGACGCGGCACCACGCCACGCCGGTGACGAGCCCCCCGATGAGGCCCCCGTAGAACACGAGGCCGCCCCGCCAGAACTGGAAGACGCGCAGCGGATCGTCCACGTACACGTCCCAGCGCGTGGGGACGTGACCGAGCCGCGCCCCCACCGAGCCCCCGGCGATGGCGAGGACGGTCAACAGCAGCGCAGCGCGGGGGTCCTCGCCTTCGGCCTCGGCCTCGCGGGCCACCACGTGGGCGGCGAGCACGCAGCCGACCACGATCCACAGGAAGTACGCCGAGATCTCGAAGCGCCCGACGACGGGCAGGTCCACTCCGAAGAGCCAGGGATGCATCAGCAGGCCTCCTCTGCGGCCGCTGCAGCGGCCTCCCGCCTCGGCTCGAGCACGAGCACGTGGAAGAGGAAGAGGCCCGTCCCGCAGGTGATGGCCATGTCCGCGACGTTGAACGCCGGGAAGCGCGACGGCCAGCCGCTGCGGAGCAGGGTGTCGCCCAGGGGGCCGCCGATGTACGGCTCGATGAAGTCGGTCACCCCGCGATACATGAGCCGGTCCAGGAAGTTCCCGGCGGCCCCGCCCACGAGCAGGGAGAGCCCGAGCGCGAGCACCTCCTGGTCGGGCTTGAGGCGCCGATGCCAGCCGAGCAGGACGGCGAACGCGATGAGCGTGATGAAGGTGAAGACGACCATGCGATGGTCGACGTCGCGCATGATCCCCCAGGCCGCGCCGGGGTTCTGGGCGTGCACGAAGTCGAGCAGGCCGGGCACGACATTGACACGCGCGTGCATCGGGAGCTCACCGCGGATCAGCGCCTTGGAGCCCTGGTCCAAGGCGACGGCAGCGAGGACGACCACGGCGAGCAGCCGACGGTACGGGTGGGCCAAGAGCGTCACGGGTCGCGGACGCGCATGCTCAGTGGACGTCGAGCTCGTCTTCGTCGAGCTCGAGGAGCTTGGTGATGGTCGCCTCGTCCGCACCGGGAAAGGTGTAGGCCGAGAACTCCGAGGGCGCCACCCAGCGGAAGGCGTGCACGCGCTCGGCGCGGATCTCCTGCTCGATGGGGATCTCGCACCGATAGACCTGCATGTCCACCGAGTAGTGCTCGTACTCGTGCACCACCTCCATCACCAGATCCCCGACGGCGCAGTTCACCCCGAGGCGCTCGTTGACCACGCGGGCGAGGGCGTGTTCGGAGTCCTCTTCTTCGGCGACCTTGCCGCCCGGGAACTCCCACAACAGAGGGAGCGTCGCCGTCGGTTGGCGCTGAGTGATCAGGTAGCGGCCGTCCCGGCGGATCTCCGCCGTCACGACACGAATCTTCTGTCCGCGATACTTGAGTCGTCCCATGGGGACCCCCGTCTGCGAGGGGAACGCCCACCCCGAGCGCCCGCAAAAAAGCGCGCGGAAACTAGCACAACGACCTGCGGCACGGAGCGCACGCAGCCGCGCTGGTATCTTGCAGGTGGAGATTCGTCTGGCCCGTCCGTCCCGCACCGTCGTGCCGCTCTCGCTCCTGTTGGGGCTGGGCGTCGCTGCGCCCGCGGCGGCGCGGGACCCCGGTCCCGACATCCAGCAGTTCAGGCCGGTCCTCGACATGCACGGCTTCGCCCTCCTCTACGACGCCTCCCTGCAGCCGGCGCTCCGGGCGGGGGTCGGCGTCTACATCAACGGAGCGGTGAACCCCCTCGAGGTGAACGCGCCGCTCGGGCGGCAGTTCGGGGTGGTCGACGGGCTGCTCGGGGCGGACCTCGTCGGCGTGTTCGGCATCACCGACTGGTTGGAGGTGGGCGGCACGCTCCCGATCGCTCAGATCCCGCGCTCCACGGAGTTCCTGGAGCACCTGGGCGGCTCGGGGGTCGGCTGGTCCATGGGCGACGTCCGCTTCGAGGGGCGGATCCGCATCGTGAACCCGGCAGCAGCGCCCGTCGGGGTCGCGGCGAACGTGTTCGTGAACCTGCCTACGGGCAACGAGCTGGCGGGGCTCGGTCGGGGCCTGCCGTCGGCCGGGGGTCGGTTCGTCGTCGCCCAGCGCTGGAGCCGCGTGCACTTCGCGGCGAACTTCGGGTTCGGTCTCTACGCACCCGCCACCCTCGCGAACCTGACGACGCAGCACGAGTTCACGTACGGCGTCGGCGTCGGCCTCAGCCCGGCCCCCGGCAAGCTGGACATCAACCTCGAGCTGGACGGCAGCCTGACCGGGGGGCCGTCGGAGCAGGGCGTGGAGCGGTTCGGCGACGGACCGCACAGCCCGCTCGAGCTGCTGGTCGGGGTGCGGGGCCACCTCCCTCGCGGGTTCTCGGTGTACGGCGGGGCGGGCAAGGGCCTGACCGTGGGCTTCGGGTCCCCGCGCCTGCGTGTCTTCGTGGGCGTGCAGTGGGCGCTGCGGGGCCCCCCGGACAAGGACGGCGACGGCATCCGGAATCGGGACGACGTGTGCCGGAACCAGGCCGAAGACGTCGACGGGTTCGAGGACGACGACGGCTGTCCGGAGCCCGACAACGACGGCGACGGCGTCTTCGATCTCGCGGACGCCTGCCCCCTCGTGAGCGAGGACCGGGACGGGTTCGAGGACGCCGACGGGTGTCCCGAGTTCGACAACGATCTCGACGGGCTGCCCGACACGCACGACCCCTGCCCGCTGCGGCCCGAGGACGTGGACGGGTTCCAGGACCACGACGGGTGTCCCGACCCGGACAACGACGGCGACGGCATCGCCGACGTGTCCGATCGCTGCCCCATGGACCACGAGGACTTCGACGGGTTCGACGATCTCGACGGCTGCCCCGAGCCCGACAACGACGGCGACGGCGTGTTCGATCTCGCCGACCTGTGTCCGCTCCAGCCGGAGGCCATGGACGGCTTCCGGGACGCCGACGGGTGCCCCGACGACATGCTCGTGGTGCTCGCCGAGGGCGGGCTGATCGTCTACGCGCCGATCACCTTCGACCGTCGCCAGCGACTCGCGAAGGAGGCGGACGAGCCGCTGGGGGCGATCGCGGACCTGCTCCTGGGCACGCCGGGGCTGCGTCTCCAGGTCGCCGCGCACACCGACGGACGCTTCAAGGCGAAGGGGATCGAGCGCAGCGCGGCCCGTGCGGAGGCCGTGAGGGAACGACTCATCGCGCTCGGGGCGCCCGCGGAGCGCCTCGACGCGGTCGGCTACGGCGCGCTGCAGCCTCGCGTCTCGGGCACCGACGCCGCCGCGAAGGCCGAGAACGAGCGCGTGGAGTTCCTGATCATTCCGTGAGGTGAGCGGGGCCTTCGTGCAGCCGCTGCGCCTCGGCCGCATCCACCCGGAAGAGCGTCGTACCCACGCGCGCGAAGACGACGCCGTCGGGGCCGTGGGGGATCGCGAACTCCACGACTCGAGCCTCGTGGGCCGCGGTCCGGATCCTCACGGTGGTGGCGATCGGCATTGCCTCCGCGTACCCGTGGAAGTCGGCGAAGGGCAGGGACTCCGTCCACTCCATGGCCACCGCCGAGGCCAACAAGAGGTCCACCGAGCGCTGTCGCAAGGGGACGTCCGGGGGTCCCTGCCAGGGAGAGCCCGCTTCGGCTCGGTGCAGGCTGATGGCGGCGGCGCCCTCCACGTCGAACCCGAGCACGTGGTCGGTCTCGTAGGGGAGGAGCCGATGGTCCGCCCAGGCGTCCGAGGCGGCCGACGGGACCGTGGGCAGCCGCACGCTGCCGATGCGGGGGTCGGCCGGGGAGCGGACGAAGTGGACGCCGCCTTCGGCCGAGCCGATCGACACCTCGAGCACGTCCGTCCCGCCGTGGAGGAGCACGAACTCGGTCTTGATGGGACCGCTGAGCCCCCGGTCGCTCAGAACCACCGGGTCGGGATCGACGCTCGAGGAGCGAGCGACGCCCCGGACCCCGTGCCGCCAGGCTTCGAGGAGGGCGTCCACGCGCGCTTCGTCGGCGGGGAGCGACTCGGCGCCGTGGTCGCCTTCGTACAGCACGACCCAGCCGCCCGGCCTCCGCGCCAGCGCGGTGTGGTCCGGTCCTTGTCGAATCGAGATCATGTTCACGTCCGCGGGCTCGAACGCGGGGGCGGTCCAGGGCTCCTGCTCCCATCGAAGAGTGAACGCCACGGCGGTCGCGGCCAGCAGGGCCAGGGCGGTCAGGAGGAGCGCCCGCGTGGTTCCGTCCATCACGAGCCGCCCCGGGTCCCGGCCCCGAAGGGCGAGCTGGCCGCCGCGGCGCCGATCACCACAGAGAGGGAGTAGTGGACGCCCGCCGCGTAGAGGGCGAACCGAAGCCCCCGCTCCCGTCGGACCCAGCGCAGGAACGGACTCGCCGCGATCAGCCACCCGACGTCCACGACCGCCACCAGCGGCGCCAGGGGCCAGGCCACCGGCAGCGCGAGGTGCCCGGCCGCCGAGCTCGCGGCCAGCACCGCGGCGATCCCCGATCGTCTCGACGCCTGCCCCGAGGAGAAGCCCTTCAGCTCGGGGCTGAGACGGAGCCACATCCGGGTCCGGTCCCAGTAGTTGCGCGCCACCGTGGTGAACCCGGGGAAGTGGTGCTTGCCGCGGAGGCGGTCGTCGAACGCGATCCGGTGTCCCGCCTCCCGGAGCCGCGCCGAGAGCTCGTAGTCCTCCACGTTGCCGCCCTGGTAGGCCTCATCGAAGCCGCCGAGGCCATCGAACACGTCCTTGCGGATGGCCGCGAGCGCGCCCTGCAGGTGCCCGCTCTCCCCGGTCGCGGCGCCGGTGACTTCCCAGTTCCAAAACGTCCAGAGCGCCTTGTAGTGCGCGAACGCGGTCTCGTTGGCGGGCTCGGGTTCGTACCGCCCGGTCGCCGCCACCTCGGCCCCGTCGAAGGCCGCGAGCGCTCCCGCGACGAGGCCGGGGGAGGGGACGACGTCCGAGTCGACGAACAGCAGGATCTCGCCTCGCGCCGCCGCCGCGCCCGTGTTTCGCGCCGCCGCCGCGCCCCGGTTGACCTCGTGTCGCACGACCCGCGCGCCTCGCTCCTCGGCGAGCTCGGCCGTGGCGTCCGGCGAGAGGTCGTCCACCACGATGACCTCCCAGCGCCCCTCCTCGGCCGTCTGGACCGCGGGGGAGAGCGCGTCGAGGCAACGCCCGAGGTGCCCCGCCGCCTTGTAGGCGGGGATCACGACCGACAGGTGGGGGCCCGAGTGGGTCACGGCGCGACAAGATACCCTGACCCCGTGAGAGGCCTCCTCGCCGCCCTCCTGACCACCTCCTTCTTCGCCTGCGAGCCGGCGTGGGCCCTCGACTATGGCGGGACCGAGCCGCCGCTCCGCACCTTGGGCGTCCCCGCCCTGCACGACGCGGGCTTCACGGGAGAGGGCGTCGTGATCGCGGTGCTCGACACCGGGTTCGATCTCACCTCGGCCCCGTTCGCGCGCCTCGTGGAGGGGGACCGCATCCTCGCGACCCGGGACTTCGTGCAGGGCGACGACGACGTGGTCGACGACGCCGAGGATCCGGCCGACCAGGACGACCACGGCACCTCGATTCTTTCGCTCCTCGCGGGGTACGAGGAGGGCGTGCACGTGGGGGTGGCGCCTGACGCGACCTACATCCTCGCGAAGACCGAGGAGCTGGACGTCGAGTCCCGCCGGGAGGAGTGGCTCTGGGCGGACGCGGCCGCGTGGGCCGCCGATCTGGGGGCGGACGTGCTGATCAGCGCGCTGAACTGGCCCGAGCTGTACCCCGCGAGCCGGTTGGACGGGACGCACAGCCACGGCGCCGTGCGTGCCGCCGAGCTGGTCGAGCAGGGAGTCCACGTCGTGATCTCGATGGGGAACGGGGGACCCCGCGACGGCTCCATCCAGGCCCCGGCGGACGGCCTCGGCGTCCTCGCCGTGGGCGCGACGGACGCCGCGGTGGGGGCCGACGTCTACCGGTTCTCGGGCCGCGGACCGACCGCGGATGGGCGCACGAAGCCGGACGTCCTCGGCCCCGGGTTCGCCCAGGTCGTGGACCCGGCGGGCTTCGACACCGCCGCAGGCACTTCGGTGGCCGTCGCCTTGGTCGGCGGCCTCGTCGCGCTCCTTCACCAGCGCTGCCCGGGCCTCGACCCGGGGGCGCTGCGAGACCTCCTCCGCGACTCGGCCCACCAGGCCGACCGCCCCGACAACGACGCCGGTTGGGGTGTCCCGGCCGCCACCGTCGCGCTCGCGGCCCTCGAGGGTGTCGACTGCGCCCCGGCCGAGGGCGACGACGACGACGCGGTCGAGTACGACGACGACGACGCCATGCCGTCGTTCCCCGACACCCCCGGGCGCTGCGCCGCCTCCGTGAGTACGAAGGCCGCCCCCGAAGGCGCGGCCCTGCTGAGCGTCCTCATGGTCCTACTCGCCCGCCGAACAAGGAGCCGCAAGGGCCCGCAAGGCCCGCGCAGCGGAGCGAAGCGAAGCGGAGTCTCTCGGGAGGTAGAGCGGGGCCCCCGGCGAGAAACCGTCGAGCGAAGCGAGTGCGGTTTGTCGAGAGGGGTGCCTCAGGTCCCGGTCTCGAGCATCCCCTCGTCGCTGAAGTAGTTCAGCGTCAGCGGCACCAACCGGGCCATGTCGACCCAGTCGATCTGCCCGGTCTTCACCAGGCCCAGCGCGTAGTGCGCCTTGAAGATCATCTCGAAGCCGCGGTTCGCGGGCATGTGGATGGCCTTCTTCACCACCGGGCGCAGCCAGGGGTAGCTCACGAGCAGGGGGAGCAGCTTCTGGAAGTTGCAGAGCTCTTCCTTCGCTTCGATCTTGAGCGGCGTGTCGATGAAGTACGTGTACTGGAAGTCCTTCTCGGACACGTCCTTGTCGAGGAAGCCGTGCTCGACGGACCACGACTCCAGGGTCGTCCCGGGGTAGGGCTGGCAGATGGACGCCCACGCGTGGTCGGCGCCCATGTCGATGTTCAGGTCCGCCGTGAGGAAGGCGTCGTCGATCGTCTCGCCGGGGATGCCGACGATGTTGAACGTGTAGAGCTTGATCCCCGCTTCCTTGATCAGGCGGCCCGCGATGCGCATGCCCTCGTTGTCGAGCCGGCCCTTCTTCAGGACGCCGACCCGCAGGTCCTCGCGGCCGCTCTCCAGGCCCACCTTGATGAGCTTGCAGTTCGCCTCCTTGAGGCTCTCGACCATCTCCTTCGTGACGAGGTCCGGCCGCAGCAGGCACGAGAAGGGGATGCCGATCTGCTCTGCGTACATCTTCAGGAAGGGCTTGCCCCACTTCCGGTAGTTGAGGATGAAGATGTCGTCCGTGAAGCCGATCTGACGGACCCAGGGGAACTGCTCGAGGCAGGCCTTGATCTCGGCGATCATGTACTCCGGCGACTTCTGCCGGACGTACTTGCCCTTGCCGCGATACATCTCCTGCATGGTGACGTTGAAGCAGAAGGTGCACTTGTAGGGGCAGCCGCGGGCGGACATGAACGTCGCCTGGCGGCGCTTGCGCACGAACTCGTAGCGGTTGTAGATGCCGCGGTCCGGGAACGGCCAGTTGTCCGGCTCCTGCTCGAGGCCGCGCAGCGGGTTGTAGACGACGTCGTCGCCGTCGCGCCAACCGAGGTTGTAGATGCCGGCCACGTCCGTGCCGTCGCGCAGCGCCCGGCCCAGCTCGACGATGCAGTCCTCGCCCTCGCCCATGCACACGAAGTCGATGGCGGCGTTCTCTTCGAGGACCTTCGGATAGAAGGTCGGGTGCGGGCCGCCCATGAGGATCGTGGGGCTCCAGCGCTTCTTGATCGCCGTCGCCACCTGGATCTGCCACATGTGCTGGCCGGTGGTCGCCGAGAAGGCGACGACGTCCGGATCCAGCCGCCGGATCGACCGCACGATGTCCGTCTCGGCGGGATCGATGAGGACGTCCGTCTGGTGCCCGTCCTCCTTCAGGACGGCGGACAGGCACATCGTCGCCAGGTTGGGGATGGGGTCTTTCTGGACGAAGACGAACTTCACGGGGTCAGTGTGCCCAATCGCACGCCGATTCGCAGACCGGATCGGTCCATAATCGGCGGCTCAGTCCCAGAGCATCTTCCCCTGCACGAGGTTCGACGCGGCCCGCGCGACCTGCTTGGGACGCAGCCCGAGCAGCAGGTTGAGCTCTTGGGGGCCCTTGAACCAGCACGCGCGGCAGCCCGACCGGTCGGGCAGCGCCTGGAATGCGTCGCCCCAGCCCACGGTCGGTCCGTGGCAGTCGGCGAAGAGGTACTCCTCCTCGCTGCAGCACGGGACCACGTAGCCCTCGGGCGTGACCTCG
Source organism: uncultured Rickettsiales bacterium (assembly GCA_964620495.1). Lineage (GTDB taxonomy): Bacteria > Myxococcota_A > UBA796 > UBA9615 > UBA9615 > CAZEKB01. Next base: position 168,502 of record CAZUHI010000006.1, read on the forward strand.
CAGAAGAGCTTCCCGGCCCAGCACTTCACGTCGAAGGGGCGGTCGGGCCAGGAGTCGAGGACGGCCTCGAGGTAGGCCCGGGACGCCGACACCGGCCGCCCCGCCATCTTCTGGTCCATGAGCCACTCGACGGCCTCCGCCATCGCTTGCTGCCGCGGCACCAGGTCCTGCTGGATCTCGGCGCCCCCGAGCGTCGTCTCCACCACCGGCTGGCAGGCCACCCCCGCCCCGAGCTCTTCGCCGAGCCGCAGCATGTCCTCCAGCAGCGTCCGGTTCTTCTCGTTGAGCACGACCATGATGATGACCTCGACGCCCCGCTCCCGGAGCAGCCGCAGCCCGCGCACCGCCTTGTCGAAGGCCCCCGGGTGCTGGACCACGCGGTCGTGCTCCTCCGGGTCGCCGTGGATCGAGCAGATCACGCGGTTGAGGTCCGCCACGTCGTCGATCCGCGTCTCCAGGAAGGTCCCGTTGGTGACCATCGTGCGGTCGAACTGCAGCTCCTTGGCCTTCTGGATGTAGCGACCCAGGGGCTTCACGAGGGTCGGCTCGCCGCCGTTGAACACCCACCACTTCGTCCCCAGGGACGCGAACTCCTCCATCATCGCGAGGACCTCGGGCTCCTTCATGTGGCCCGAGGGGATGTGGATGCGCGTGCAGAAGCCGCACTCGACGTTGCACTTGTAGGTGAGCAGGTGCGTGACCTTGAGCGGCGTGCGACGTCCCAGGCGCGCGGTGGCGAGCGCGGACGCGACCTGGACGGAGCGGATGCCGGGGGCCATCGGCGAACCATAGCCCCCGGGGTCCACGGCCGCGATCTAACCTGCCCGCAGGAGTCCCCGATGATCCGCCTCTTCGCCCTGCTCGCCGTCCTCACGGTCCTCGTCCCGGCCTCGGCCTCGGCTCAGGTCGTCGTCTCGGTGCCCGGGGTCAGCAGCCTCTACAACGACTGGGCCTACCCCTTCGACCCGGACGACATGTGGGACGCCACGCTGGTCCCCGGGCTCTTCTGCGAGGCGGAGCTCGTCACCCTCACGACCACCGGGTGCGTGGTGGACGCGGGCAGCGCCTGCACCGACGCGAACGGGTACGGGTCTCACCGCGAGCTGCCCACCTACTCCCTCATCGGGGCCTGGAGCACGAGCCCGGAGGTCCTCGACGAGACGACCGCCGCCCCGGTGGGGACCCTCACCGTCGGCACCCTGACCTCGTCGCTCGGGTCGTTCTTCGTGGGCACCTCGAACACGATCATGGCGCCCAACGCGCCCGGGCCCTGGTACCTGTGGCTCGGCGACAACGACGGCGGCTTCGGGGACAACAGCGGCGCGTACAACACGACCGTCACGCCCGCCGGCGACCCCTGCACCGCCGATCTCGACGGCGACGGGTTCTGCCCCGGGACCAACTGCCTGAACTCGCTGCCCGGTGACTGCGACGACGCGGACATCGACGTGCACCCCGACGCAGACGAGGTCTGCGACGGCGTCGACAACGACTGCGACGAGCTCGTGGACGACGACGACCCGGGCGTGCTCGACGCCCCCGCCTGGTTCGCCGACCTGGACGGCGACGGCGACGGCGATCCGGCCTCCTGGGTCACCGCGTGCGCGCAGCCCGAGGCCACCTCTCCCCTGGACGGCGACTGCGACGACGACGACCCCCTCAACGCCTCGATCTTCGAGGAGGCGTGCGACGGGCGGGACAACGACTGCGATGGCGCGGTGGACGAGGACTGGGTCGACTCGGACGAGGACGGCCTGCTCGACTGCGTGGATCTCGACGACGACGGCGACGGGCTCTCGGACGAGGAGGAGGAAGAGCACGGGACGGACCCGCTCGATCCCGACACCGACGGGGACGGCATGGGCGACGGCACCGAGGTCGACGTGGGCGCGGACCCGCTCGACGAGGACACGGACGGCGACGGCATCACCGACGGCGACGACGGCTTGGGCGACGACGACGGGGACGGGGTGATCAACGTCCTGGACCCGACCGACGACTCCGCGGACGGCGACGACGACGGGGGCGGGGGAGGCCGCGCGGACCCGGGATGCGGGTGCGGGGCGGAGCTGATGGACGCGACCGATCCGCCCGCGGGGGGCCTCGTCGCGGTCGCGCTGCTCGCGCTCAGCCGAAGGTCTCGGCGACGTCGACGTTCGCCTCGCGGTGGACCTGCTCTCGGGTGAACGCCATGCGGTCGAGGTAGCTCAGCGCGAAGCAAAGCAGCCCCGTCCCCAGCAGCAGCAGCGCCGACAGCCCCAGCTCCCAGAGCTGGCCGACGCGCCCCATCGTCGCGAACACGCCCAAGACGGTCATGCACACCACGGACGCGGCCATGAAGAGGAGGCCGGCGGGCGCGAGGACCGGGGCGACGCCGTGCAGCAGTCGCGGCAGGAGCACGACCGTGAAGAGGTCGTTGAACCCGCGGAAGTAGCGCAGCACGCCGTACTTGCTCTCACCGAAGGCGCGGTGGGCGTGGCGGATCGGGACCTCGCCGACGCGGTGGCCGCGGCGGTGGACGAGGACCGGGATGAACCGATGCATGTCGTCGCCGAGGCGCAGGTCGCGGAGCGCCTCGCTGCGGAAGGCCTTGTAGCCGCAGTTCACGTCGTGCAGACGCAGGCCCGAGAACGTCGAGCACATGCCGTTGAAGACCTTGCTGGCGAACACCTTGAAGCCGGGGTCGTTGCGGATGGCCCGAGACCCCTGGACCATCGCGTACCCGTCGTCCTCGATGCCGCGCAGGAGCACGGGCATCTCCTCGGGCAGGTCCTGAAGATCGGCGTCCATGGACACGATCAGCCCGCCGCGGGCCGCTTCGAAGCCGCAGTTCAGGGCGGCGGACTTCCCGTGGCGGCTCCGCAGGACCCTCACGCGCACGCGCGGGTCCGCCTCGTGCAGGCGCCGCAGGACCTCCGCCGACCCGTCGTCGGAGCCGTCGTCGACGACGATCATCTCCCACGTGCGCCCCTCGCGATCGAGGACGTCCCGCACCCGCCCGGCGAGCAGCTCGAGCGTCTCGACCTCGTTGTACGCGGGCACGACCACCGACACGTCCGGAGGCGGCATCGCGGGCTCGCTGCGTCCGCCGTCGAGCACGGTCGGAAAGGGGGAGTCGGTCACGTGGTCAACGTAGCAGCGTCATGCACGACCCGCGGCGACTACCCAGCCCCAGTTCAGCAGTACCAGGAGGATGCCGAACGCGCGCAGGGCCCAGGTCGCAGCGGGCGAGAGGTCGAGGCGCAGCGCCGGCAGCCCCGCCATGCGCGCCGCCCCGTAGATCAGCGCGACGACCGTGGCCAGGCACAGCCCGAGCCCCAGGGGCGACATCGCCCAGGCGTCCGCCACGCGGCCGTGCACGAGGTGGACCCAGGAGCGGGTCATGCCGCAGGTGAGGCAGGGGAGCCCCGTCAGGTACTTGAACGCGCACAGGGGAGGCAGCGCCGAGAAGGGGAAGAAGCGCGCGGCCAGCAGGACCAGCACCCCGCCGCCGAGCAGGACGAGCCTCAGAAACGGCTCGGGCAGGGGGATCGAGCGGTCCGCGCGGAGGCGCATCGGTCGGCTCAGGCGGTGCCCGCGAGCACCGCGGCCATGATCACGCCCCAGGCGACGCCGACGAAGCAGACGCAGACGCAGATCGGGGAGATCACCGCCGCGACCGGGCGGCCGACCTCGACCTCGTGCACGCGGGAGTAGCCGATGGCCTGCGCGACCATCACCCAGAAGCCTACGAACAGGCCGAGGATCGGGACGACGCCCCAGAGGTTCACCCCGCACGCGTACATGGACGCCTCGAGCGTCGCCTCGAGCTCGCGGGTGGCGGCCCCGAGCAGCTTGAGGACGAGGTGGTGCAGCAGCGAGATCGCGAGCTGCCCCGCGACCGTCAGGAACGGGGCGATGATCACGCTGACGACCGTCTGCATGACCCAGCCCGCCGAGGCGTCCATCATCGCCTCGCGGAACTCGGGCCCGGCGCCGCCCAGGGCCTGCTCGAGGACCCCCCCCTGCGCGAAGAAGAACCCGAAGAGCGCGGCGTTGTAGAGCCCGCCCACGATGCCGCCGGGGATCGCCACCAGGAAGGCGAAGAGGGCGGCGTCGGAGAGGCGGCCGCGGCCGCTGCGGACCCGGTCGAAGAAGGAGGTCGGCTCGCCGCTGACCTGGAGCACCGTGCGCCAGGCGGCCGTGAAGAGACCGAGGTCGTGGCGCTCCGCCCAGGGGATCGTGGCGCGGGACACGCGGCCCTCTTCGAGGCACGTCGCGCACACGTGGCGCCCCTCGAAGACGGTGTCGCACTCGCTGCAGGCGAAGCTCCCGCAGTGCGAGCACGTGGTCGCAGCGGGTCGTTCGGGGTGGCGTGCACAGGAGGGGGGACGGGACGAAGCGATCGGGTCCGACATTGCGCGCAGACTAGCGGCCGATCCGTCGATGGACGATCCCAAGCCCTCAGGCTACGCTGCGACCATGCGGATTCTTCTGATCAATCCCGCCATGAACATGGACACCCTGGGCAAGTTCCAGGGACTGCTCGAGCCGATGCCCGTCATCGGGCTCGCCTACATCGCGGCGGTGTTGGAGCAGGAGGGCCACCTGGTCAAGGCCATCGACCAGTTCACGTACGGGATGAACATCCCCACGATGATGGAGCAGGTGCTCGAGTTCCGGCCGGACGTGCTGGGCATCGGCATGCTCACGCCGTCCGCGCCCATCGCCCTCGAGATCGCGGACCGCACCAAGAAGCACATCCCCGAGTGCACCATCGTGGTCGGCAACGTCCACGCGGACATCTTCTACAACGAGATCCTCACCGGCAGCGCCGTCGACTTCGTGGTCCACGGCGAGGGCGAATACACGATCAAGGAGCTCGTCGAGGCGCTCGGCCGCGGCGACACCGACTTCCGCACGATCAACGGACTGTCGTACGTCGACGGCAACGGCGAGGTCGTCAAGACCGCCGCGCGCCCGGTCATCGAGGACCTGGACGCGCTCCCGTACCCCGCCTGGCACCTCTTCCCCTACACCCGGTACGGGCTGCTCCCGTTCGCCGACGTCGCCAAGCCCGTCCTGTCGATGACCGGCTCGCGCGGGTGCCCCTACCGCTGCGAGTTCTGCTCGCTGCTGTACACCGGCAGCAACTACCGCAAGCGCGACCCCATCAAGATCGTGGACGAGTACGAGTACCTGCACGAGCGCTACGGCGTGAAGCAGATCGGCTTCGTGGACCCCATCTTCCCCCTGAACAAGAAGATCCTCTTCGCCTTCTGCGAGGAGCTGATGCGCCGCGGCCTCCACAAGAAGCTGGTGTGGCTCAGCGAGACGCGCGTCGACCGCATCGACCGCGAGTCGCTCCGCATCATGCGGGCGTCGGGGTGTCGTCGGATCCTGCTGGGCATCGAGTCGGGCGTGGACCTGCTCCTCGAGAACGTCAACAAGACGTTCACCACCGAGACCACCCGCCGGGCCGTCCGCATGCTGCGCGAGGAGCAGATCGATTCGGTCGGCCTGTTCATGATCGGCCTCCCCGGCGAGACGCCCGAGATGACGCGCCAGACGGTCGACTTCGCGAAGAGCCTGGACCTGGACTTCGCCAAGTTCGCCATCACCGTGCCGTTCCCGGGCTCGCAGATGTTCGAAGATCTGCGTCGCGAGGGTCGCCTGAACCGCGACGACTGGGAGAACTGGACCACGTTCCAGCCCGACCCCGAGAAGATGGTCTTCGTGCCCCGCGAGGTCTCGCCGGAGTACCTCATCTCCATGCAGAAGAAGGCGCTCCGCGAGTTCTTCCTGCGTCCGAAGATGATCTACCGCCACCTCGTGGAGATCCGCACCATCAACGCCCGCCAGCTCCTGCACGGCGTGAGAGGCATGTTCTTCTAGGCACCCCTCTCGCGAAATCAGAGATTTCGCGCCGGGGGCCCCGCAGTTCCTCCCGAGTCTCCGGTCGGGCTCGTTCCGAGTCCCTCCCTGCGCGCGCTTGGGGCGCTTGCCGCCTTCGGTGCCCAGCGGGGGCGCGTTCGCGGCCCGGGTCCTCTAAGATCGTCTACGTGCGCCTCGGGTACGCAACCGCAGCGGCGTCGCTGTCTCTGGTCGCCGGCTGCTCCGCCGGTCCGGCGACGGTCGACGCGCAGTACGACGAAGACGACGGCGTCGTCCGGTTGGTCTTCTCCTCCGAGGGCAAGAACACCTTCGAGATCGCGGGACGGAGCTGCGACGCGCCCAAGGGCGGCGAGTGCAGCATCGAGGTCCCCGTCACCGAGATGGAGGGCGGCTGGAACATCTTGAGCGTCGCCACGAAGCGGCGGACGGGGATGGAGCTGCCCCTGAGCACGGAGGTCCACCTGGGCCCCGAGGCCTTCCCCCGCGAGTGCGAGGCCGCCGAGGTGACGACCGCCCGTCGCGAGGACTCGGCGGTGGAGCTGCGCTGCACGTTCCCGGCGGGCTACAGCGGAGTCCTGTGGGGCGAGCCCCTCGCGGACGGTCGGCGCCGCATCCCCGCGAGCAAGCTGGTGGCCGAGGCGGCATTCGACGAGGCCACGAAGGAGCGCTGGCCGACCCCCTCGGATCCGCTCCTCGTGGTCGACGTGCCGGTGGAGGTGGTGAACGCCGGCGGCGGCAGGATGCAGCGACCCATCCGCGTGGCCGTCCCGGCGCCGTTCGTGCAGTTCGAGGTCTCCGGATTCGAGCGCCTGTGGTTCGAGCGGGCGTTGCCCCTGCGCCTGCGGGCCGAGGAGGGCGCGGTCATCAGCATCGACGGCAAGCGCGTCCGGCCCGAGCGGGAGGGCGAGGAGTTCGTGGTGGAGCGTCTGGTCGACAGGGGGGACAACGTCATCGAGGTGAAGGCCGAGATCCCCGGCCGGGTGCCTTCGGTCCACACGCTCGAGGTCGAGGGACGCTTCCCCGAGTCGCCGCTGCACATCGACGAGCCGCTGAAGGGCGAGCTCACCACGGACTCCGACTCGCTGCGGGTCCGGGGACGCACCCACCCGAAGGCGGAGGTCTTCTGGGGTCGGATCCCGGTGCCGGTGCGCCCTGACGGCTCGTTCGTGGTGGACGCGTACCTCGAAGAGGGACGAAACGACGTGGAGATCAGCGCGTTCCTCGCGGAGACGAAGGCGGGGCGGCTCACCCGGAAGCCGGCGACGAGGACCTTCGTGGTGGACCGCGTGCCGGTGAAGACCACGCGGGTCGCGCCCGGGGCGGAGGAGCCCGAAGCGGAGCAGCTGGAGCCGCTGTCGATCGAGGAGGTCGCCGAGCAGCCTTGGCAGACCGTCGGCGAGACGGTTCGGTTCTCCATGCGCGCGGACGACGTGAGCCTCTTCCCGAGCGAGACCGGCTGCACCGCGTCGCTGGAGGGCATCGGCTGCGGCCGCGAGGTGACCCGGACGGCCCACATCGCGTTCCGCGACGTCCTCGCTCGCACCTGCGTGGGCAAGCACCACCCCACCTTCGTGGAGCTCGATTTCTGCCCGAAGCTCGAGGACGGCACCTGGGTCGAGGTCGAGGGCGTGGTTCAGGGCGGCTTCGCCGGGCGCGGCCGGACGAAGGCGACGATCGTGCGCTTGCGCGTGCGCGGGACCTCCGTGGAGGAGCGAGCGCGGCTCGTGAGGGGTGACCCGTGACGGTCGCGCTCGGCCGCTATCAAGTGGGGGACGTCGTCGGGTCCGGCCGCACCGGGCGGGTGATGCGCGGCGAGCGCGCGGACGACGGCGCGGACGTCGCGGTGCGTCAGATCCCGCCGCGGCTGCTGGAGGACCCCGAGGTCCGCAAGGTGCTCAAGAACCTGCCCTTCCGCTGTTTCGGGCTCCGAAGCTCTTCGATCGTGCCCGTGCTCGACGCCTTCGAGATCAGCGGCTCGATCGCCGTCGTGGAGCCGTGGATCGACGGGGCGCCGCTGAGCAGGGGGCGGGACGCCGCCGGCAACGAGCTCACCCGGGAGGTGGCCGGCGCGCACCTCGCCGAGCTCTTGGAGGGGCTGCTCGAGCTGCACGACCGGGGCGCGGCGCACGGCGACGTCCGGGCCGACAACATCCTCTTGACCGCCCAGGGCCCGCGGCTGGTCGGGCTGGGCGTGGCGGACGGCCTGAAGCGTCGGCTCAAGGCGGCCCAGGGCATGGGCGCCACGGGCTCCACCGAGATCGGCGACGCCCCGGAGCTCGCGGACTCCGATCCCACGGTCGCCACGGACCTGTTCGGACTCGCAGCCGCCTACCGCGTCGTGCTGCGCAACGCCGGCGTCCCCGCCTCGGACCCGCTGATGAAGGCCGTCGAGAAGGGCGCCGTGCTCGATCCCGCGGGGCGGTTCGGGGGCGCGGAGGACTTCCTGGAGGCGGTGCGCCCGGAGCTGGAGGCCCTGCGCGCGGCCGAGGCCGTGGCCGAACACGGGGGCACGCCGCGGCGTAGGCGGAAGACCCGGTCCGCGCTGGACGAGACGGGGATCGACGTCGGCTCCGGCCTGAGCTTCGACGACCTGGAGCTGTCCCAGGCGGACATCAGCGTCGATGCCTCGGAGGGGCCCCCGTCCGCGCCTCCCCCGAGGATCAGCAGCACCAACCCCTTCGGAGCCCCGGCGGCGAGTCCTCCGGAGCCGCCCCCCGCGCCCGCGCCGCCCGGTCCGGTGGGCGGGCCTCCGAAGCCGCAGCCGCTGAACCTGGGGTTCGCAGACGACTCCGTCCAAGCCGACGACGGGCTCGCGGTGTCCGAGGACGGTCCCGAGCTGGCCGAGAAGGCGCTGCCGGACGACGTGACCACCGCGGGGCGCTACCGGGCCGTCCCGCTCGACGACCCCCGCAGTCGGTTCGCGGACTACAAGTGGCTCATCGTCAGCGGCGGGTTCACCGCGGTGTTGGTGATCCTCTACCTCGGCTTCCTCGGCGTGCGGGCCCTGTTGCCGGACCTGCCCGACGGCATGATCGAGGTCCCCGAAGGTCGCGTGGCGGTGGGGGCGGCGAAGGGGCCGCCGCCCGAGGTCCCGGGCTTCGAGTTCACTCACAGCCGCTTCTTCCTCGATCGAGCCGAGGTCACCGTGGCGGCCTACGTGCAGTGCGTGCAGGCGGGCGAGTGCACGCCCACGACCGGGCGGCTGGACGGCTCGCCTCCCTCCGGCGACAAACCCGTGACGGCCGTGACGTGGCTCCAGGCGCAGTCCTACTGCAACCACGTGGGCAAGCGACTCCCGACCGAGAACGAGTGGGAGGCCGCGACCCGCCGGTTCGGCGGTGAGTACGGCACTGGAGACACGCCCCCCGGGTGCGAGGCGGCCGTCTTCGGCCGAGGCGACGGCGAACCGTGCTCGCGGGGGGTGGGGAGCGGCCCCCGGCCGGCCCCCGAGGTCGCCGAGACCGACGAGGGCGTGCCGGTGGACCTGAGCGGCAACGTGTGGGAGTTCGTCGACTCGGATTGGTCGGACTCCCGGGGCCCGGGGACCGGAATCGCCTCCCCCGCGGGGGGCACCGTGCTCAAGGTCATCAAGGGCGGGGGGTGGTACTCCCCCGTCAGTCAGCTGCGCGCGGCCGGCCGCCTGCCCGTCCAGAACATCTACTGGGCCGCCGACGTCGGCTTCCGCTGCGGCATGGACCCTGTCCGCTAGGGGCATATCGCGGCGACATACGGCATGTCGGGGCGATTTGGTCGCCGACACGCTCATATCGCGGCGACATACGGGATGTCGGGGCGATTTGGTCGCCGACACGCTCATATCGCGGCGACATACGGGATGT
>CAZUHI010000007.1:0-77110 GCA_964620495.1 uncultured Rickettsiales bacterium
GGGCCGTGTCTCAGTCCCAGTGTGGCTGATCATCCTCTCAAACCAGCTACCCATCACTGCCTAGGTGGGCCATTACCCCACCTACTAGCTAATGGGCCGCAGGCCGATCCCCAAGTGCCAGGGTCCCGAAGGACTCCCCAGCTTTGACCGCTGTCCCCGAAGGGACTGTGGTCTTATGCGGTATTAGCAGGCCTTTCGGCCTGTTATCCCCCGCTCGGAGGTACGTTACCTACGTGTTACTCACCCGTGCGCCACTCGCTCGTCGCCCGAAGGCTCGTCGCGCGTTCGACTTGCATGTGTTAAGCCTGCCGCTAGCGTTCGTTCTGAGCCAGGATCAAACTCTCCAGTTGTATCTCTGGATGCAGCTCGAAACTGCTTCTCAATTTCTGTCTTTTTTTCGCAAATCCATTTCGGAATCGCGGGTAGGACCATTATTCAGTTTTCAAAGACCGACGTAGTCGGCCCGCATTTCTGCGGGGCGGGAGACTGTAACGGCCTCCCGCTTTTCCTGTCAATCGCTGGTTTCCCGGCGAGTCGCTCCCCGGTAACCCGGGTCAGCGGCGGCGAAAGATATTCGCCTTGGCTGGAGCTGTCAACCGCGGGATGAAATTTCTTCCACCCGCAGCGCCCGAGGTCGTTCGACCAGCGGGACGCGGAAGATATGGAGGCCCCGCTGCCTCGTCAACCGTGATCCCGGTTCTTTTTTCGAGACCTTGGTATCGCCGCGGGAAACGTCAGTGATCGCAGCTAGTTGAGGCTTCGCTGGATCCGCACGATCGATCGCGCCCGTCCGGTGTCCTCGTCCACGTCGACCACCACCCCGTGCAGCCGCACGTCCGCCTTCGCGGCCTCGAACCGTGCGGGGCGCGCGTTGAGGAAGCGCCCCAGGCTCTGCTCGATCTTCACCCCGATGATCGAGTGATGCGGGCCCGTCATGCCGAGGTCCGTGATGTACGCCATGCCCTCGGGAAAGACGCGCTCGTCGGCGGTCTGGACGTGGGTGTGCGTCCCCACGAGCGCGCTCACGCGGCCGTCGAGGTACCAGGCCATCGCGTACTTCTCCGACGTGGCCTCGCCGTGGAAGTCCACGATCACGACGTCCGTCTGGCCCTCCAGGGACTCCAGGAGCCTGTCTGCGGCCTGGAAAGGGCAGTCCGTAGGGGGCATGTAGATGCGACCCTGAAGATTGAGCACAGCCACTCTCACGCCGTCGTGCTCCACGACCGCCACGCCCCCGCCCGGATTCTCGGACGGGTAGTTGTGCGGCCGGAGGACGCGCTCCTCGTCCTCGAGGACGGCGAAGAACTCGCGCTTGTCGAAGGTGTGGTTGCCCCCGGTGAGGACGTCGGCGCCGTAGCCGAACAGCTCGTCGGCGATCTTGCGCGTGGTCCCGAACCCGCCTGCGGCGTTCTCGGCGTTGATGATCGTGAAGTCGACCGCGTGCTCCCGCATGAGGTCGGGGAGGAGCTCTCGGACCGCGCGCCGGCCGGGACGGGCGAACACATCGCCGATGAGGAGGATCTTCACGAGGTCTGTCTCCGACTCACCGGGCGTACTGAACGACGCGAGTCTCGCGAATGACCGTGACCTTGATCTGGCCGGGATAGGTCATCTCGGACTCGATCTTGTGGGCGATGTCCCGGGACAGGAGGACCGCCTCTTCGTCGGTGATCCTCCCGTTCTCGACGAGCACCCGGATCTCGCGTCCGGCCTGTACCGCGTAGGCGCGTTCCACGCCCGGGAAGGCGTTGGAGATGCGCTCGAGCTCCTGCAGGCGGTGGTTGTAGTTCTTGGTCATCTCGCGCCGCGCGCCGGGGCGGGCGCCGGAGATCGCGTCGGCGGCCTGGGCGAGGCACGCGTAGACGGTCTCCTGAGGGACCTCCTCGTGGTGGGCCGCGATCGCGTTCACGACGATCTTGCTCTCGCCGTACCGTCGCGCGAACTCTCCCCCGATGAGGGCGTGACTCCCCTCGGCGGTCTGGTCGAGCACCTTGCCGATGTCGTGCAGGAGCCCGGCGCGCTTCGCCCGCTTCTGATCGAGCCCCAGCTCGGACGCCATCATCCCCGACAGGAACGACACCTCGATCGCGTGCTGCCACTGGTTCTGCCCGTACGACGTGCGGAACTTCAGCGCCCCGACGAGCTTGAGGATCTCGGGGTGGATCCCGGAGACGCCGACCTCGCTCGCGGCCTCCTCGCCCGCCGCCTTGATGATCCGGTGGAACTCCGCTTCGGACTTGCGCACCACCTGCTCGATGCGGCTGGGGTGGATGCGGCCGTCTTCCAGCAACGTCTGCAGCGCCCGCTTGGCCACCTCGCGGCGGATCGGGTTGTAGGCCGAGATCACGATCGACTCGGGGGTGTCGTCGACGATGAAATCGACGCCCGTCGCCGCTTCGAGCGCTCGGATGTTGCGCCCTTCACGGCCGATGATCCGACCCTTGAGGTCCTCGCTGGGCAGGGCGACCAGGGAGACGGTCCGTTCGCACGTGTACTCGCCCGCATACCGCTGGATCGCCATCGAGAGCACGTTCTTGGCGGTCTGTTCGGAGCGCTCGCGGAGCTCGTCCTCGATCTCCTTGACCTTGCGGGCGGCGACCTTGCGGCTGTCGGCTTCGATGCGCGCCAGAAGCTCGGCGCGCGCGTCTTCTCGGGAGAGACCGGACACGCGCTCGAGGGCCGCGACGGCCTCCTCCTTCAGCTCGTCGAGCCGGGAGCGGCCACTCTCGACCATCTTCTCACGCGTCTCCAGCTTCTGCTCGCGACGCCCCAGGTCCTCCTCGCGCCGCTCCGCTCGCTCGGCGCGGCGGTCGATCTCGTCGAGCCTCACCTGCAGGCGCTGCTCGTCTTCTTGGAGCCGCTTCCGCGTGCCGTCGAACTCGTCCTCGAGGCGCCTGCGCTTCTTCTCCAGGTCTTCCTGGGCGTCGACCTCCGCGGCCTTTCGGGCGAGCTCGGCGCGCGCGTGCGCCTCCTCCTCGATCGTGGCTGCCCGGGCTTCTGCGGCGGCGGCCGACGTGGAGGCGGCGGCTGCCTTGCGCATCTGCACGACGGCCAGGCCGGCGAGAACGAGGACGAGCAGGCCCAAGAGTCCCATCAGGGGATCCATGACGTGCACCTCCGGGTCGGGCCGGAGCCCGACGGACCAGGAACGGTCCGACCCTCAGGCGGGCTCTGCGGCGCCTCCGGACTCCACCGAGGAGTCGTCGGGGGTGGCTACAGCGCGATCGATGCGGCCGACGAGTTGGTCGAGCGTTTCGCTGACCGCGCCGCGGAACCGCGTGGTTCGATCGCGTAGGAGGAACAGTTCAGAGGCGATGTTCAACGCAGCGAGGATCGCGTGGTCGCGTTGAACGGCGGAGGCGCTGCCTCCGGCCAACTCGCGAAGGCGGCCATCGACGAACGAGGCCACTTGCTTCACGTGGCTCGCGGGTCGATCGCTCTGGAGCGTATAGCGGCGTCCGAGGATTTCGATTTCGACGACTTCCATGCCGTCCATTTCGCCGCTGGAGGGTGCTTGTTCGTTCCTCCCAAGTCCGTCCAAGTAGTGGTCGGACCGGGGGTTTGTTTCTTCGGCACCTTAGGCGTGGGGACCCCGACCGTCAACGCGGCGAACCGGCGACGGGGGCGCCTCAGGAGGGGGGCGGAGCCGCCTCGGACTCGACCGAGATCCCGCGCTCCTCGTCCTCCGCAGCCGCCGACGCCGAGTTCCGGCCGCGACCCAGGGCGCCGCTCTCGCTGCCGAACAGCGCCTCGACGAAGCCCGCGGGCTCGAAGTCCCTGAGGTCCTCCACGGCTTCGCCGATGCCGATCAGCTTGACCGGGATCCCCAGCTCGTCGGCGATCCCGATGATCACCCCGCCGCGGGCGGTGCCGTCCAGCTTCGTGAGGGCGATGGCGCTGACCCCGACGGCCCCGGCGAACTCCCGGGCCTGGGCGATCGCGTTCTGGCCGTTGGTCGAGTCCAGGACGAGCAGCACCTCCTGGGGCGCGCCGTCGAGCACCTTGCCGATGACCCGATGCACCTTCGTGAGCTCCCCCATGAGGTCGGCCTTGGTGTGGAGTCGGCCCGCGGTGTCGCAGATGACGACGTCTACGCCCCGGGCGACGCCGGCGCTCACCGCGTCGTGGGCGACCGCCGCGGGATCGCTGCCCGCTTCGTGGCGCACCACCTCGGCGCCCGCGCGCTTGCCCCAGACCACGACCTGCTCGATCGCGGCGGCTCGGAACGTGTCCCCCGCCGCGATGAGGACCTTCTTCCCCTCCGCCACGTAGCGCGCCGCGAGCTTGCCGATGGTGGTGGTCTTGCCCGCGCCGTTCACGCCCACGACCATGATGACGAGGGGCCCGTCGGCGGGGATGTCGGGGAGGCGACCGGAGGCGGACTCGAGGACTCGATGCACGTCCTCGCGGAGCAGCTCGCGGAGGCGCTCGGGGTCCTGCAGCTCTTCGCGGTCGGCCTTCGCGCGCATCGACTCGAGCAGCCGGGTGGTCGCGCGGATGCCGACGTCGCTGGTGATCAGGAGCTCCTCGAGCTGGGTCCAGAGCTCCTCGTCCACGACCTTGCGGCCCCGGAAGAGGTCGTCGACGCGGCCGACCATGCGGCCCTTGGTGCGCGCCAGACCGTCGACCAGTCGCCCGAACACGGAGGCGGTGGGAGCCTCCGGCGCGCGCTCCTTCGCGGGGCCCGGGAGGGGCCTGGAGGACGCGTCCAGCTCGCCCGTGAGGGCCTCTTCCCAGGCGTTCTTCCTGCCCCGCGAGAGGACCACGCCCGCGACGACGGCCACGAGGACGACGGCGCCCACGATCGCGCCGAGGACGGCGGGGTTCTGCATCAGTTCGGACATGACGACGCCTCCAAGCGAAGGGCGGGGACCGTAGCAGGATCAGCGGTCGAGGCGAACCGCGACGGTGGTCGACACCCCGGGGTCCTGCATCGTGACGCCGTGCAGCACGTCGGCGACCTCCATCGTCGTCCGGTTGTGGGTGATGACGATGAACTGCGTCTCCGTGGACAGCTCCCTCAGCATGGCGTTGAAGCGTCGGCTGTTGGCCTCGTCGAGGGGTGCGTCGACCTCGTCCAGCACGCAGAACGGGGACGGCTTGACCTGGAAGATGGCGAAGAGGAGGGCGACGGCCGCCATCGCCTTCTCGCCCCCGCTGAGGAGCGTGAGGTGGGAGAGCCGCTTGCCCGGCGGCTGCACGACGATCTCGATGCCGGTGCCGAGCAGGTCGCCGGGGTCGACGAGACGGAGCTCGGCGCGGCCGCCCCCCACGAGGCGGGGATAGAGGGCTTCGAAGCGGGCGGACACCGCCGCGAACGCGTCCTTGAAGCGCGACCGGGTCTCCTTGTCGATGCGCTCGATCGCCCTACGGAGGTCGGCGACTGCGGTCTCGAGGTCCGTCGCGGCGGCGCGCAGCTTCTGCCAGCGGGCGTCGACGTCGCGGAACTCGGCGGGGGCCGCCAGGTTGACCGGTCCGAGGGCGTCGATGGCGGCGGAGAGGCGGACGGCGTCACGATCCCGGCGTCGGGCCGCGTCCGCGTCCTCGATCTCGGCCCGACGCACGGTCACCGGGCTCGCGCCGACCTCGACCTCCGTCTCGCCCGTCGGCGACGCGAGCAGCGCGGCGAGCAAGGGGACGATGTCGACGTCGAAGTCCCGGGCCGCCCGAACCCGGCGCGCCTCGAGGCCGGCGCGAACCTCGGCCAGGGCGCCCTCACACCCCTCCCGTTCGGCGCGCGTCGTCTCTCTTCGGCCCGAGAGCCGCGCCCCCCGCTCCCGAGCGAACGTCGCCTCTTCGCTGGAGGTGCGACGCAGCTCTTCGGCGCGGGCCGTCTCCTCCGACAGGCGCTCCGCGCGGGCGTCCTGGTCGGCGATCTCCCCCTCGATCGCGCCGAGACGGGCGGTCAACTCGTCCTGCCTGCGCCGGACCCGCTCCAGATCGCGGCGAGAGCGGCCGAAGCGCCGGTCTGCGTCCCGCATGCGCTCGCGGGCGTAGTCCCGATCTCGAGCGGCCATGTCCGCGGCCCGGTGGCGCTCGGCGACGGACGCGCGCAGCTCGGTGAGCGCCTCGGCGCCCTCGTCGGCCTCGGCCTCACGCGCGCCGAGGCGGGCGCGCGCCTCTTCCAGCCCGCTGCCCGCCGAGGCGCGCTCCTCTCGCGCGGCCGCCAACGCCCGGCCCGCCGCAAGACGTTCCTCGTCGGCTGCCTCGGCGCGCCGCACCAGATCCGAGCGCGCCGCGGCCGCTCGGGAGACGGCCTCGTCCGCAGACGCCCGCTCCCGACGCGCTTGATCGCGATCACGCCGGGCGGAGAGCTCCGCCAACTCGGCCTGGTGGGCTCGGTCCGCGGCCTCCGCCCAAGCCTCCTCGGCGCGCCCGCGGACCGGCTCGGCCTCCCCCACCCGGCGCTCGGCCGCCGCCACGTCGGCGGAAGCGGCCTGGAGGCGCAGGTCCAGGGCGGCGAGCTCCGCGCGACGGGCGATGCGGCCGGCGGCGTCGGAGCGTTCGCCCGGGGAGCGCACCAGGAGGCCGTCCGACGACCAGCCGGTCTCGGTCACTCGTCGTGCCTCCGGGAACGGGGCGGCGAGCCCGGCCGGATCGTCCACGACGGTCAGCGAGTCGGCGAGGAGATCTTCGAGGGCGGGCCCGCCGTCGGCCGAGACGAGGAAGCCGAGCCCGGGGGGCGGGTCCGCGGCCAGGGCCTCCAGCGTCGAGGGATCGCGCACCGCGACGGCTTCGAGGACGTCGGGGGCGGCCGCCTGGAGGGCAGGCACCAGCGGGGAGTCGACGGGGAGGAGGTCGGCGACGAGCCCGAGGACACCCGCGGGTGGGTCTCGGAGGAAGTCCTGGAGGGCGCCGCCCAGGTCCGCGTACCCGTCGACCAACTCCGCCAGGGAGTCCCGCCGCGCCTGGGCGCGAAGCCGCGACCGCTCCCGGTCTCCCTGCTCGGCGCGGGCGCGCTCCAAGGCTTCCCGTGCGACGCGACGCGATGCCCCCGCCTCCTCGCGAGCTCGCGCGGCCTCGACCCGCGCGGCGACGGCCTCGGTCACGGCCTCTCCGGCGGCCGCCTCCCGCGTTCGGGCTTCGTCCCGGGCGCGGGTCCGAGCCTCGCCCTCGGCGTCGTGTCGCGCGATGCGCTCGACGAGGGCCGCGTGGGCCGCGTCGGCGCCGTGGGTGCTCCCGTCGGCCTTGGCCTCCGCGGTCATGGCCCCGAGGACCGCGGCCTTGGCCGCCTCCACCTGCTCCCTCGCCAGCCGCCGCGACTCCTCGCGAGCCTGCTGGTCGGTCACCGCGGGGGCGAGCTCGGCCTCCACGCGCGTGAGCGCCACGCGCGCGACACCCTCAAGGGTCTCGAAACGACGCACCTCCTTCTCGAGGGACGCCCGCACCCCCTCCGCGTCGGCGAGCTCCGTGCGGAGGTCGGGGACCGTGGCGCTCAGCCGCTCCTGCTCGTCGCGCTTCAGGGTCGCCTCCTGGCGCAGCAGGGCCGCGCCCGCCCGGGCCTCCCCGAGGGCGGTCCGCGTGTCGTCGAGGACCCGGCGCGCGGCGTCGGCCGCCTCGTGGGTGGCGCGGGCGATCTCCCCGGCCTCGGCGGCCTCGGCGGCGACCGTCGCCTCGAGGGCGGCGAGGCCCTCCAACCGGCGCTCGAGGTCGGCCTCGCGCAGCCGCCGGGCGAGGGCGCCGCCGAGCTGGGACAGCAGCGCCGCCCGACGCCACTCGCCGCGCAGGCTCCGAAAGCGCTCGGCGCGCTCGGCCTGGGCCTGGAGCGAGCGGCGTCGCTTGCCCATCTCGTCGACCAGATCCGCGGCCCGGGCCAGGTTCTCGCGGGTCTTCGCGAGGCGTCGCTCCGCTTCCTGACGCTGGGCCTTGAAGCGATTGATCCCCGCCACCTCGTCCACGAGGACTCGGCGCTCTCGAGGCCTCGCCTGCACGATGAACGCGACCCGTCCCTGCTCGATGATCGAGTAGGCCCGGGCGCCGACCCCGGTGTCCAGGAAGAGGCGCGTGATGTCCTTGAGGCGGCACGGCGTCTTGTTGAGCAGGTACTCGCTGCGTCCGCCCCGGTGCAGACGTCGGGCGACCTCGATCTCCGCGAACCGCGACAGGTCGCCCCCGAAGCGCCCGTCCGAGTTGTCGAACACGACCACGACCTCGGCTCGTCCGGCAGGCGCGCGACCGTCGCTCCCCGCGAAGATCACGTCCTCCATCGCGCGACCGCGCAGGGTGCCTGCGCTCTGCTCCCCGAGGGTCCAGCGCAGCGCGTCCACGACGTTCGACTTGCCGCAGCCGTTCGGCCCCACCACGGCGCACGTCCCGGGCGACAGCCGGAGCACGGTGCGGTCGGCGAAGGACTTGAAGCCCTGAAGTTCGAGGCGACGGATCCGCATGAAGCGGGGGGAGACTACTCCTCCAGGAAGATGTCCTTGGAGGTGGTGGCGCCCTTGTACAGCTGGACGAGGCGCCCGCCGTTGCGGGTGGTGGAGAGCTGGCCGTCGAGGTGGACGGTCACGGTGCGGGCGCTGACCCGGCCGAGCTGGCCGTACTTGCCGATCAGCATCCACGTGGTGCCGAGGCGGTCCTGGATCTCGTCCAGCTTCTTGCTGCCCTCCGGCACCGGCGACTGTCGGATCTCGAGGTCCACCTCCGTGGGCCGGTTCCGGCGACTCGAGAGCACCGTGACGTTCACGGACAGCGGTCGGCAGCCCAGGTTCTGGAGCTCGACGAACAGGGCCGCCTCGAACTCGTCCGGGTTGCCGAAGTCCAAGACGTCGCTGCCCACGCGCTTCCGCAGCGCGGCGTCCCGCACCTGCTCGGCCGCCGTGCGCGTAGGAGCCGCCTCGGTCGTCGCCTCCGAGTCGACGGGGGCGGGCGTCGTGTCCGCGCCCCGAGCCCGGGCGGGCCGGCGCTCCCGCGCGGTGAGCTGCGACTCCACCGGGAACTGCTGGACGGCCCCGGTGCGGACGTACAGGTAGTACGCGCCCACGAGAAAGGCCCCCAACCCCACGATGAGCAGCAGTCGGAGGACCGAGAAGGTGGCGTGGACCTGCGGCGCCTGCTTGAGGGCCGTCAAGGTGTTGTCCATGCCGAAGTTCTCGAGCACGGTCTTGGCTTCGCCCTCGTCGTTCTTGGCGACCCAGTCGGCGAACGAGATCGGGGCGGACGGCGCGCCCGCTCCGGCGGCCATCGCGTGGAGGCGAGCCTGCGCGGCGCGGAACTTCTCGTCCTGCATGAGGCTCTCCGCCGTGGCCCCGGAGGGGGACTGGGCGGGCGCGGCCGGGGGCTGGGGCGGGGTCGGCGTGACGGCGGGCCCCGACTCGGAGTCCAGCGCCTCGAGGCTGCCCGTCACCAGCTCCGGGATGGGCTCCGGCACGTCCCGCTCGATGCGACCGACGACGGGCGCCGATCGCGCACGTCGCTTGCCGAGGCCCACCGGCGCGGGCGGCTGCACGGGGACGCTCCCCGTCGTGGCTCCGACCTCCGCGTCCTTCACCTCGCTCAGGAAGGCCTCGAGGATCCCGTCCCCTCCGGTCTCGTCGGGGCCGGTCTCCTCCCCTTCCAGCTGGACGGCGGTCGCCTCCGCCAAGGCTCCCTGGAGCTCCTCCATGTCCCCCACGCGACCGAACGGCCCGCCGTCCACGGAGATGCGATCGTCCGCGCCGAGCAGTCCGCGCCCGGCCAGCTCCGTGAGGGTCGCGAGCTTCGCGGCCTTGAAGACCCGCCTGCCCTTCTTGATTCGATACGTCGCCATCATCACTCGACCGCCCGTTCGGCACAGAAGCGCGCTTGACGGGTCGGACACCGGCCCGAAGAATACGCGTCCCTCGAAGCGCGGGAAACCGCGCCGGACGCGCCGCGTCCTTCCAACCCCCCAGAGACCCACCCCATGCCCAAGATCGCGGTCATCCCCGGCGACGGAATCGGCACCGAAGTCGTGCGCGTCGGCGTCGACGTCCTCCAGACCCTCGCGGGCGCTCGACCCGGGCTCGATCTCGAGTTCGAGTGGTTCGACTACGGGGCCGACCGCTACCTGAAGGACGGCACCGGCCTCCCGGACAAGGACCTCTTCGACATCGCCGACCGCTTCGACGCGATCTTCCTCGGCGCGGTGGGCGATCCCCGCGTGCCGGACAGCGCGCACGCGCGGGAGATCGTGCTGGGCACGCGCTTCAAGCTCGACCTGTACGTGAACCTGCGCCCGTGCCGGCTGCTCGATCCGCGCCTCTGCCCCCTGCGGGACAAGGGGCGCGAGGACGTGCGCTTCACCGCGTTCCGGGAGAACACCGAGGGCGCCTACGTGGGCGTCGGCGGGCGGTTCAAGGAGACGACGAACGACGAGGTCGCGATCCAGACCTCCGTGAACACCCGCAAGGGCGTGGAGCGGATCCTGCGCGCCGCCTACCAGTACGCCGACCGGACCGGGGCGAAGCGCGTCTGCATGTCGGACAAGTCCAACGCGCTCCGCCACGGGCACGACCTCTGGCAGCGGGTGTGGAAGCTGGTCGCGGCCGAGTACCCGCACATCGAGTCGCGGCACCTCTACATCGACGTCCTGACCATGCGCATGGTGCAGGCCCCGGAGGAGTTCGACGTCATCGTCACCTCGAACCTGTTCGGCGACATCGTCACCGACCTCGGGGCGGCGCTGCAGGGCGGCCTCGGCGTGGCCGCGTCCGCGAACATCAACCCGGACCGCGGCATCGGGATGTTCGAGCCGGTCCACGGGTCGGCCCCGGACATCGTCGGCAAGGGGATCGCCAACCCGATCGCCGCGGTCGCGACGGCGGCGCTCATGCTCGATCAGCTCGGGTTCCCGGCCGAGGCGGCGATCGTCGAAGACTCGGTCGAAGCCGCGCTGCTCGGGGACCACACGACGCCCGATCTGGGCGGGAATCTCGGCACCTCCGGCGTGTCCGACTTCCTGCGATCCGAGGTGGCGCGCCGCGCCTCCGAGCAGTAGGGTTCGCCACCCTCCGAAACAGGTCGATGCCGAGACGTCGATCGATTCGAGGCATCGAACCAGGAGAGCGTGATGAAGGTCGAGAACAACGAGATCGTCTTCCTTTCGGGCGTGCGCACGGGCTTCGGAGCCTTCGGCGGCTCGCTGAAGAAGCACACCGCCACCGACTTGGGCGTGGTCGCCGCGAAGGAGGCCATCGGCCGCGCGGGCATCGAAGCCTCGGATCTCGATCACGTCATCGTCGGCAACGCCCTCCAGACGAGCGGCGACGCCATCTACCTCGCCCGCCACGTGGGCCTGCGCGCGGGCACGCCGCACAGCGTCCCGGCCATCACCATCAACCGGCTGTGCGGGTCGGGGTTCCAGTCGATCGTGTCGGGCGCCGAGCAGATCCTCCTGGGCCAGGCGGACGTCGTGCTCGCGGGCGGCACCGAGTCGATGTCCCAGGCCCCGTTCGTCGACCGCGACGCGCGCTACGGCACCCGCTTCGGCAAGGATCACGCGCTCAAGGACGCCCTCTGGGAGAGCCTCTACGACCCCTTCGCCGAGCTCTCCATGGGGCAGACCGCCGAGCGCCTCGGCGCCCAGTACGGGGTGACCCGCGAGGAGGTCGACGACTACGCCTTCCGCTCGCAGCAGGCCTACATCGCCGCCTGGAACGCCGGGAAGTTCGAGGACGAGATCGTCCCCGTGATGGTGAAGAAGCGGCGCGAGATGGTGCCCTTCGCGAAGGACGAGCACCCACGGTTCGACGTGGACCGCGCGAAGATGTCGAAGCTCCCGTCCGTCTTCCAGAAGGACGGGCTCGTGTCCCCCGGCAACGCCTCGGGGATCTGCGACGGCGCCGCGGCCGTGGTCGTCGCGTCGGGCGCCACCGCGAAGGATCGAGGTCTGAAGCCCATCGCGCGACTCATCGGCTGGGGCGTCACGGGCTGCGACCCGAAGATCATGGGCATCGGCCCGGCCTCCGCCGCCCGCAAGGCCCTCGCCGACACCGGCCTGAGCCTGGACGACATGGACCTCATCGAGGTCAACGAGGCCTTCGGCGCGCAGTACGTCGCCGTCGAGAAGGAGCTCGGGCTCGATCGGGAGAAGACCAACGTGAACGGCGGCGCGATCAGCGTCGGCCACCCGCTGGCCTGCTCCGGCACCCGCATCACCCTGCACCTGATTCATGAGCTGCGACGGCGCGGCGCGCGGTACGGTCTGGGTTCGGCGTGCATCGGCGGCGGTCAGGGCATCGCCGTGATCGTCGAGGCCATCAACGAGTAACGGAGTTCCCGTGCGGCAGGACGACATCATCCACGACTGGAACGACGAGTCCGGAGCCGAGGCCGACTGGAAGGTCGGGCTCGAGTTCTACGACGAGTCCCTGCGCGACGGCATCCAGTCCCCGTCGGCCACCGACCCGTCCATCGAGGAGAAGGAGCGCATCCTCCAGCTCCAGGACGACGTCGGCATCCAGCACACGGACATCGGCCTCCCCGGCGCCGGGCCGCGCGCGGTCGCGGACGTGAAGCACCTCGCGACCTACGCGCGAGACCACAAGCTGCGCATCAACCTGACCTGCGCGGCGCGGACGCACGCGAACGACATTCGCCCGATCATCGACATCTCCCAGGAGGTCGGGGTCCCCATCGAGGTGATGGCCTTCCTGGGCGCGTCGCCGATCCGGATCTTCACCGAGGGTTGGACCGTCGAGAAGATGGTCGACCTCACGCGCGACGCCGTCTCCATGGCCACGAAGGCGGGGCTGCCCTGCACGTTCGTGACCGAGGACACGGTCCGCTCCCGGCCGGAGACGCTCAAGACGCTGTTCAAGGTGGCCCTGGACGAGGGCGCGAAGGGCCTCTGCCTGTGCGACACGGTGGGGCACGCCACGCCCCAGGGGGCCGCCAACCTCGTGCGCTGGGTCCGCGAGCTCGTCGTCGAGCTGGGCTATCCGGAGACCGTCGTCGATTGGCACGGCCACAACGACCGCGGCTTCGGGCTGATCAACGCGATCGCCGCCGCCCAGGCGGGGGCGCGTCGGATCCACGGGACCATCCTCGGCGTCGGGGAGCGCGTGGGGAACACCGCGATCGACCTGCTGCTCGTGAACATGCACCTGATGGGCGTGAAGATCGACGGCGATCTGGCCCTCCTGCGGGAGTACGCCGAGCTCGGCGCCGAGGCCACGTCGACCCCCCTGCCCTTCAACTACCCCGTGTTCGGGACCGACGCCTTCCGCACCGGCACCGGCGTACACGCGGCGGCCGTCATCAAGGCCATGAACAAGGGCGACGACTGGCTCGCCGATCACGTCTACTCGGGCGTCCCCGCGGGGATGTTCGGGCTGCGTCAGGTCATCGAGATCGGCCACATGGCCGGTCGCAGCAACGTCGTGTGCTGGCTCAAGCAGCGCGACGTGGAGCCCGAGGGGCCGCTCGTGGATGCGATCTTCAGCGTCGCGAAGCGGGGCAACCGGAACCTGACGGACGACGAGGTCTGGGCCGTCATCGAGTCGCACCAGCCCTCCGCCCGCGCCTGAGCGGCGCCGCCCAAGCGGCTCCCCCTCAGTCGGTCTCCACCACCACGTCCGCGTTCTCTGCGTGGATCGCGTCGAGCATGCGCTGCCGCTCTCGCTCGCGCCGCTCCTGATCCGATCGAGCTCGGCGCAAGGCGACGCGGACCTGGTTGTTGTTCACCATCTGCCAGCCCACGAAGAGCGTGAGGAACGCGCGCACCCAGAAGTCGAGCTGCGCGGGGAAGCCCTCGAGGTGGAAGAAGTAGAGGCTGACGGCGGCGGCGACGTTGACGGCTTGAATGAGGACGTAGGCGGCGTTGGACTCGCGCAGCCCGGTGCCCGAGAAGCCGCGGTTCAGCGCCACGACGCCCGCGACGCCGAGCAGGAGGATGTCTTCGGGTTGCACGAGGGGGACGCTAAGGCGTCAGGACGACGTTGTCGATGAGGCGGGTCTTCCCGAAGAAGACGGCGACGGCCGCCACGGCCGGACGATCGACGGGGTCTGCCGGCGCGACCAGGTCTTCGGCGTCGAGGATCTCCACGTAGTCGACCCGCGCGAGAGGCTGGGCCTCGATGCCCGCCCGGATCGCCGCGCGCAGGGTGTCCGCCGACCGCTCGCCCGCAGCGAACGCGGCTTCGGCGCCACGGAGGGACCGCGAGAGCGCCAGGGCCTGCGCGCGCTGCTCCGCGGACAGGTACGCGTTCCGGCTCGACATGGCGAGCCCGTCGGCCTCCCGAACGATGGGGAGGCCGAGCATCTCCACGTCGAGGTCCAAGTCCCGCACCATGCGGCTCAGGACGGCGAACTGCTGGAAGTCCTTGCGCCCGAACGCGGCGACCTGCGGCTTCACGACCTGGAACAGCTTGAGGACGACCGTGAGCACGCCGTCGAAGTGCCCGGGCCGCGACGCGCCGCAGAGGGCATCCGCGAGCGGTCCTGCGACGAGCGTGGTCTGGAACCCGGCGGGATACATCGTGGCCTTGGAGGGCAGAAAGAGCACGTCGGCGCCGACCTCACGGCACTTCGCCGCGTCCCCCTCGGGGTCGCGGGGGTAGGTGTCGAGGTCCTCGCCTTCGCCGAACTGCAGCGGGTTCACGAAGATGCTGACGACGAGCCGATCGCCCCGACGTCGGGCTTCGCGCATGAGCGAGAGGTGCCCGTCGTGCAGGTAGCCCATGGTGGGCACGAACGCGATCGTGAGGCCGTCCGTGCGAGCACGTCGGGCCCACTCGGCCATGGCCGCGGGAGACTCGATCGTCAGCATCGACGAGCGCGCCGGGTCAGTGAGTGATGCGCGGGGGCAGGTCGTCGGTCGGCCCGTAGGCCACCCGCTTCGAGCCGTTGCCGGCCCCGCTCGCCGCCTCGGGGACCACCGCGAGCTTGCCCTTCGCGGCGCGCTTGCGCTTGCGGTGGAAGGAGTGAGCGTCGTCCGGGAAGGCGCCGGAGCGGACGTCCTCGATGTAGGTCCCGACGGCCTCGCGCACGAGCGTGCCGAGGTCGGCGAAGCGCCGCACGAACTTCGGCTTGAAGTCCTCCTCGAGGCCCAGCATGTCCGTGACGACGAGCACCTGGCCGTCGCAGCCGCTGCCCGCGCCGATGCCGATCGTGGGGATGTCGAGGGCTTCGGTGATCTCGGCGGCGAGCTCGGCGGGGATGCCCTCGAGCACCAGCGCGTAGGCGCCCGCCTCCTGCACGGCGAGGGCGTCCTCGAGGATCCGCTCGCCGGCCTCCGTGGAGCGGCCCTGCACCTTGAACCCGCCCATGACATGCACCGACTGGGGCGTGAGGCCGATGTGAGCCATCACCGGGATCTGGGCAGCGACGATCGCCCGGATCGTGTCCGCGCGCTCCTTGCCGCCCTCGAGCTTCACGGCGTGGCCGCCACCCTCCTGGATGAGGCGCCCCGCGTTGCGCACGGCCTCCTCGGTGCTCACGTGGTAGCTCAGGAACGGCATGTCGAGGACGACGTGTGCGCGCTCGGTGGCGCGGGTCACGGCGGCGCCGTGGTAGGCGATCTGCTCGACCGTGACCTTGAGCGTGTCCTTGCGGCCCTGGACGACCATCCCGAGGGAGTCGCCGACCAGGAGCACGTCGACGCCGGAGCGATCCAGCAGCCGCGCGAAGACCGCGTCGTACGCGGTGAGCATGGTGATCTTTCGACCCTGCGCCTTCATCCGGCGAAGATCGAGCGTAGTTACAGGCTTGTCCCGGGACATCGAACCTCCGATCGCGCGGCCGTACGGCCTGCCCGTCGTATCTGTGCGGCGACCGTCGCCGCGGTTTCGCGTCTCTCGAGATGTAAGACGAGCTGCGCGCCCCGTCCAGGTCGCTCGCTAGAGCGATCCCAGCGGGACCAGGTGCTTGGTCCCGCCCTTCATCCCGAGAATCTCGTTCACCAGCCACTCCTGATCCTGGGAGTTGTGGACGAAGTCGATTCCGCTCGTATTTACCACCAACAAGGGGGTCTGGCGGTAATTGAAGAAGTAATCGTTGTAGAGGGAGCTCAAGTCGCGGAGGTACTGCGGGTCCATCTTCTTCTCGAAGCTGAGTCCCCTCGCCTCGATCCGCTCGAGCACGATGTCGATGTCCGCCTGCAGGTAGATGATCAGATCCGGGGCCGGCAGCCGCGCGTCGAGCTGATCGAAGATCTGGTTGTAGAGGCGCAGCTCGTCGCGATCCAGGGTCAGGGTCGCGAACAGACGGTCCTTCGCGAACATGTAATCGCAGACGATGCTCGTATCGAACAGCTGCGGCTGTCTGAGCTCCTGCTGCTGCTGGTAGCGCGTGAGCAGGAAGTAGAGCTGCGTCTGGAACGCGTATCGCTTCCGATCCTTGTAGAAGCGCGCGAGGAACGGGTTCTCGACCACCGGCTCGTGCACGGCGCGCCCGCCCAGCCGCGACGCGAGGATGCGCGTCAGGCTCGACTTCCCGACCCCGATCACGCCTTCCACGGCGATATAGCGCGGGCTCCTCATCGGCCGGTGTTCTACCACCGCGGAGCCTTCGCGTCCGGGACCGTCCGGGAGTGTCCATTTCTGTCCGGGAGATGGACACTCCCGGACACTCCCCCGCAGGTGCTTGCGCCCAGCATGTAAATTGTTTTCATCCCTGATTTCAGCTAGTTGCGGAACAAATCTCAAAAAGAGACGAAGCCGGCACGTTCTTCGCGACACAGAGGGACGTCGTCGGGCACTCCGCCCGGCTCCACAACGGAAGGAATGTCCTCATGCGAACCTACAACCGCGCCGTCGTCCTCGGTCACGCCGGCAACGATCCCGTCCTCCGCTCCACCAAGAGCGGCAAGTCGGTCCTCAACCTGAGCGTCGCGACGAACCTGCGCCGCAAAGACGGGCCCGAGGAGACCACCTGGCACCGGGTGGTCTTCTGGGACCGCCTCGCCGACATCGTGAACGCTCACGTGCGGAAGGGCTCACCGCTGTACGTCGAGGGGTCGATGTCCTCGACCTCGTGGACCGACAAGGACGGCACGTCCCGCACCCGAATGGAGATCAACGCGCGGGAGCTGATCCTCCTCGGCGGGGGCCCCGGGGCCCCGGCCCGCACCGCCCCTCGAGCCCGCCCGCCGGAGCCCCGTCCGAGCCTCCAGGGCGAGGAGCGAGGCGAGGTCGTGGAGGACATTCCCTTCTGATCCTGATCCCATAGGGCGGAAACTTAGAGTGGGATCCCAGAGACGAGGTGATCCGACCCGAGTGGGAGCTGGCGATCGTGGAGGCGATCCGAGGCTGGGATCGAGTTACATGCGGGTTGGAATCATCCATGAAAATACTGGGAGAACCCCTTCCATTTGCCTCCGGGCCGATGGTACAACGGGGTGGCTGTGGGGAGGCGGCGGGTGGTGAGATCCGTTCGCTCGTCCTGAACGCTGTACTGCTCTTGTTTCTGATGCTGCTGCTGCCTGCTACTGAACCGCTCCAGCTCCGGCTGCCCCTACCCATGGACCGCGCGCCATCGGAGTCGCTTTTTGCGGCTCCGGTGGTGCCTGCGGCCCTCGTGGAAGACCTGCATCGCCGCCTTGCCGGGTTCTTGGACGAGTCGATCGATCTGATCGCCACCGACAATCGACGTACGTTGATCTCTTGGCGTCGACGCAAGTCGGGCGTCCTGCGGGTCCGGATGCAGCGCCAGTTCGCGTTCGAGGCGGACGAAGTGATCCGAGCGGCCGCGCAGCTGATCCGGACGGGCGACCCGGCGTGCCGAGCGCTCGTCCGCGGGGCCGCGCAGCGCTTCCGCCTCCGCCCGCCGAAGCGCAGGGGTCCACGCGTTCAGACATTCCGTGGTCGGCACCACGACCTCGAGGTCATCGTCGCGGCCCAGACCCGCCGACACTTCCGCGCGCCCTTCGACGGGAGGATCGGCTGGTCCCGCACGGACCGCGGGCTGAAGCGCCGCACGATCCGCCTCGGATCCTGGAGCTCCGAGCATCGGTTGATCCGGATCCACCCGGCCCTCGACCAGCGGTCGGTGCCCCGCTACGTCGTGAACTTCGTCGTGTTCCACGAGCTGCTGCACGCGGATCTGAAGTCCGAGTCCGCGGGCGGCCGGCGCATCGTGCACTCCGCCGAGTTCCGGCGACGGGAAGCCCGGCATCCGGACCACGACCGCGCGCGGCGATGGATCGACCGGAACCTCCCGCGCCTCCTCGCGTACTGACCGAACCCGGGGCGCCGAGCCGTCGACGGTCCGCCCACTGCGGCGTCTGCTCACGCGCGCGTGGTAGAGTCGGCGACCTTCGTCTCGCGCGATTCGAGACCGCCCTGGGGAGTTTTTCCGGCTCGAGATGAACCGCCCTGCTTCCGAAATCGACATCCCGGAACAGGTAGGGCCGTACAAGCCGCTGCGGCTGCTCGGATCCGGCTCCATGGCGTCGGTCTACTTGGCCGAGCAGGCGGGGCCCGGCGGCTTCCGCAAGAAGGTCGCGCTCAAGGTGGTGGGCGTGCAGTTCGCGCAGGACGAGAACTTCGTCCGGCTGCTCATGCGGGAGGCCGCCATCGGCGGGATGCTCCGCCACCCGAACATCATCCAGACCCTCTCGTTCGAGCAGTACGGCGAGCTGTACGTCCTGGTGCTCGAGTACGTGGAGGGCGAGACCGTCGACGATCTGCTCACCCGCTCCAAGGAGCGGTCCGAGACGATCCCCGCGAGCACGGCGCTGGACGTCGTGATCCAGAGCTGCCGGGCGCTCGACTACGCCCACAGCCTCCGAGACGATGACGGCAACCCCCTCACCATCGTCCACCGGGACCTCAAACCCGCGAACCTGATCCGCTCTCGCCACGGCGTGGTGAAGGTGATGGACTTCGGGATCGCCCGAGCCACCGCCTCCTGGGCCGCCCTCACCGCTCAGGGGGTCATCCGAGGCACGCCGTCGTACATGAGCCCCGAGCAGGTCCTCGGTCGAGACCTCGACGGTCGCTCGGATCTGTTCAGCCTCGGCGCCATCCTCTACGAGCTGCTCACGTCGGAGGTGCTGTTCCAAGGCGCGACCATGCTCAAGGTGATGGAGCGGGTCGCGCGGGTGGAGGTCGGGGACGCGTTCGAGCAGGCGGAGCGTCGGCTGGCGGGCATGGGGGCGGTGCTGCGCAAGCTGCTCGCGCCCCACCCCGACGACCGCTACCAGCGAGCGGCCGAGCTGGCCGATGAGCTCAAGGGCCTGCTCCTCGGAGAGACGGGCGTGCCCGTGGCCGCGGGGCCGACGATCACGCGGATGGCGGCGCTCGACCTCTCGGGGGTGACCGACCGCCCGACGATCGGGGAGAAGGGCAAGGCGTCTCAGGAGATCAGCCGCCTCGGCC
The DNA here is from genome assembly GCA_964620495.1 of uncultured Rickettsiales bacterium. Classification (GTDB taxonomy): domain Bacteria; phylum Myxococcota_A; class UBA796; order UBA9615; family UBA9615; genus CAZEKB01. The sequence continues at coordinate 19,278 of CAZUHI010000007.1, forward strand.
GTCGGTCCACGTCGTCGATCCCCCCCGGAGCGGGAGCCGCCCCCGCGCCCGCGCCCGCCGAGGCGCCCCCGAAGCGCCGCAAGAAGAAGCGCCCCGAGGGAGCCGACGGAGCGCCCAAGAAGCGGCGCAAGAAGAAGAAGAAGGAGGAGCCCGCGGGGCTGCTGGGCGCGCTCGGGTTCAAGAAGAAGGCGCCCGCCAAGAAGAAGAAGAAGCGGAAGAAGGCCAAGGAGGCCGAAGACAGCCTCGAGACGTTCCTCGTGGACGAAGCCGACGAGGCCGACCTCGACGATGAGATGTACTTCGAGGAGATCGCCTTCGAGGAGGTGGAGGACGAGCCGGAGCCCGCGGCCGCGACCCCCGACCTCGAGAGCACCGCTGACGAGTCCGCCCCCGTGGGCAGCGAGTCAGGTCCCGGCTGGTCGAACACGCTCGAGCAGGACTTCTTCGCGACGGGACCCGTGCCCGCGCACTCGGGGACCCTCGGCCCCATGGACGCGGTCACTCCCGAGGGACCGGCGGAGCTGGGCCCGGGCCTCGCGGGCGACGATCTCTTCAAGGACTTCGAGAGCGACGACCCCCCGACCGACGCGGTCTCCCCCGAGATCATCGCCGACTCGTCGCAGGCCCCCGAGGCGGACGGGCCGCCCACCGCACCCCCCGACGGCTGGGCCGACGACGACGAGCTGTGGGACGACGACTCGTCCCTCATCAGCTCGGCGGAGCTCGGCGCGGTGCTCATCGACGGCGCGGAGCAGGCCGAGGACCTGTGGGACGGGGACGCCGAGGCGCGGCCGAGCGAGACCAGCCTGGTCACCGAAGACAACCTGCCCGGGGGGGTGAACTGGCTCGGGCCGGACGGCCCCGAGGACGCGGACGGCGCGCACACCGAGGCCGAGGTGGCGGCCGTCGAGATCGTCGACACGGACGCCGATTCGCCCCCCACCGTGGACCTCGAGGAGGAGGAAGAAGCGACCCGGATGGACGCCGACCTCGCGACGTCCGCCGACGAGGCGCTCGCAGAGGCCGCACGTCTCAAGGCGGAGCAGGAGGAGGCCGAGCGCGTCGAAGCCGAACGCGTCGAGAACGAGCGCCTGGAGCAGGAGCGGCTCGAGGCGGAGCTCGAGGAGAAGGCGCGCGTCGAGGCCGAGGAGGAGGCTGCCCGCAAGGCGGAGGAGGGCGCGGCGATCGCGGCGGCCGCGACGGCGGCGGGCGCGGAGGCGGACCGAGTCCAAGGCCTCCTCTCCAGCGCCGAAGCCGCCCGCGCGGGCGCAGCGACCATGGCCCCGGACGACGAGGCCCCGTTCGAAGAGATCGACAAGCTGCTCGCGGGGGCGAAGGAGCAGGTGGGCGAGGCCCGCGCCGCGGCCGAACGGAGCGCGAACGCGGAGACCGTGGAAGAGGCCGCGTCCGAGGCCGGACGGGTGCGGGTCTCGGCCGAGGTCGCCGAGTCACTCATTCAAGACGGCCAGGCCCGGATCGAGGAGCTGCTCGCGAGCGCCGAGAGCGCCGCTCGCGAGGAAGCCGAAGCCCTGCGCGCCGCCCTGGACGCCGCCCGCGAGGCCAAGCAGGCGGCCGCCGCGGCGCTCGATCGCACCCTCGCCGCGAGCGAGAAGGCCGAAGCCGCCGTCGACGAGGCGGCGAGCGACGCGCTCACCGCCTTGCTGGACGGAGCCGGGAACGCCCTCGCCGCGACGCGGGACGCCGTACGCGCCTGCGACGAGGCGGCGGACGCGGCGTCGGCGTCCGCCACGGCCGAAGACGCTCGGGCCGCCGCGGAGCGAGCGCAAGGTGCGAGCGCGGACGCGGTGAAGGCCGCCGAGGGCGCGATCGAGGCGTTCGAAGAGGCCATCGCCGCCGCGCACGCGGAGGCCGCCGAGCGAATCGCCATCGCGAAGGCCGCGCAGGACGCGACCCGGCTCGCGAACGAGGCCGAGGCGTCCCTCGAGGGGCTCCGCCAGGCGGTCGCGGACGCCGTCGAAGCGGTGGAGCGCACCGACGACGCGGACGCTGCCGATGCCGTCGCCCGCGCCCGGCAGGGCTTGGCGACCGTCGAGGAGGCCTCCGGCCGGGCGGACGATGCGGCGGAGCGGGCGGACGAGGCGGAGTCTCGCGATGCGGCGGAGGCCTGCGTCGAGGAGGCGCGGGAGGCCGCGGACGAGGCCGCCAAGGCAGCCGCCAAGGCTACGGAGGAGGCCCGCGAGGCCGTGCGGGCCGCGCAGGAGGCGGTCGACGCCGCGAAGGCCCGCGTGGGGACGGCCCGCAAGGCTGCCAAGAAGTCGAAGACCGCCGCCGACCGGGCGGGCCGCCGCGCCGAGGACGCGGTCGTGGTGGCGCGCGACGTCGCGGACGGCGAAGGCGACGCGGCGATCCGAGACCTCCTCGCGGCCGTCGTGGAGGCCGCGGCCGCCACGGCCGCGGCTGCGGAGCGCGCGAGCACGGCCGCGCAGGAGAGCGAGGACGCCATCGCCGCGGGCCCCGCCGAGAGCGCCGCCGAGGCCGCCGAGACCGCCGCCGCGGAGGCGGGCCGGGGAGCGGACGCGGCGGACAGCGCCTTGCGCGACCTCCAGGCGGCCGTCGACGCGACCAAGTCGGCCCGCGCCGCCGTGGACACCGCTCGCGCCGCCGCGGACGCGGCTGCGAGGGCGGCCGCCGAGCAGGTCGAGGCCGCCGAAGCGGCCGAGGCGGATCTGGGCAAGGCGATCTCCGTGCACGAAGCGGGCGGCGAGCCGGTGCGAGCGGCCCTGAAGCAGGTCGCCACCGCGGTGGCGCGGGCCCGGACCGCCGCCGGGCGAGCCGAGCAGGCAGCCGGGCGAGCCGCCGACGCCGACGACCCGGACGCCGCCGCGGCCGCGCGGGACGAGGCGGAGACCGAGCGCAAGAAGGCCGCGGAGGCCCGCGCCGACGTGGAGGCCGCGGCGGACGACGGCACGGCCGCGGCAGCCGCAGAGGCCGAGGCGCGGGCGCGCGCGGAGCAAGCCGCCCTGGAGGCCGCCCGACAGCGGGCGGCGGCAGCGGCGGCGGCGGCGGCGGACGCGTCCGAGCGAGCCGCGACCGAGCTCGCGTTGGCGGAGGACGGGGCCGGGGAGTTGAGCGAGGAGACGGTCGTCGAGGCCCTCGCGGCGGCCCGAACGGCCGCCTCGCTGGCTGCGGACCACGCGGAGACCGCGAGGGCGGCCGCGGGGCGGGCGGCAGCGGCGAGAGAACCGGCCGCGGCCGAGGCGGAGGCCGACGCCGCCGAGGCGGAAGCCGTGGAGGCCGCTCGGGCCGCCGACGCCGCGGCGAAGGCATCCGCGTCGACCCGAGAGGCCGCCGATTCGGCCGTCGCCGAGGCGCGGGGCAAGGCAGAGGCGCTGGGCCGAGCCGAGGCGGCGTGGGCGCGCGCGATGGCGGCCGCCGAGAACTCCGAGAACATCACCACCGAAGCCATCGTCGCGGCCGAGGGCTGCGAGGGCGACGAAGGGGCCGAAGCCGGCCGGCGCGCGGAGGCCGCCGCAGCCCGAGCGGAGGTAGCGTCGGAGGAGGCGGGCGCCGCCCACGAGGCGGCCCAGACGGCGACGACCGCCGCCGCGGCGGAGGCCCAGGCCCAAGCCGCGGAGGCCGCGGCGACCCGCGCGGAGGAGGCGAAGGCCGAGGCCACCGCCGCCCGAGACGAGGCGCGCCGAGTCGCCGCGGAGGAGGCCGAGGAGCGGGCCCTGCTCGAGGAGGCCTTGGAGCGACTCGAGGCCGCCCTGTCGCGGGTAGAGGCGGCCGCCGCGTTGGCCGCTTCGTCGGCGGAGGCCGCAGGCGCCGCGGCGGAGGCGGCTCCCGGGACGGCGGCCGGAGACGAGGCGCAGAAGGCAGCCGAAGCGTCCGCGCAGGCGGCGAAGGCCCTGCAGAAGGCGCGAGGCCTCGGGGAGAAGGCGAAGTCCGCGGGGTCCGGCGTGGCCCGGAGCTCGGCGACGGCCGCGGAGCGAGCCGCCGAGGAGGCGGAGACCTCGGCCACGGACGCGGCGGAGGCCGAGGCCGCCGTCCAGGACGCGGTGGAAGCCGAGGTGTCCGCGCGAGCCCTCGCGACCGCCGAGGCCGAGGCTGCCGCCGAGCGCGCCCAGGACGCCGTCGAGAAGGCCGAGACATACCGCGACCAGGCCACGTCGGCCATGGAGGGGTGGTCCTCCCCGGCGGGGGCGAAGGCCGTCGCGAAGGCGGGGGCGGCCGCGAAGAAGGCTGGCGCAGCCGCGGCCGACGCCAAGGCCGCCGTGGAAGCCGCGCTCGCGGCCACGCGCTCCGAGCTCACCAAGAAGGCCGCGGCCGACGCGGCGAAGGCAGCCGACGCCGCCGAAGCCGCCGTGGCTCAGGCCCAGACGGCCCTGACAGCGGCCCAGGAGGCGGCCGTCGCGGAGGCGGCGGAGCGCGAGGCCCTCGAGGGCGCGCGGACGGCTGCCCAAGAGGCCGCTGCCCGGGCGGGCGCCGCCAAGGCGCGGGCCGACGCCGAGGTCGAGAAGGCCAAGGAGCTGGGCAAGCGGGTCGAGAACGCGGACGTGGCCGCCGCCCTCACGACCGCACGCACGAAGGCCCGGCTCGCCGCGCGTGCGGCCACCGAAGCGGAGACCGCGGCCCGAGCCGCCGCCGGGGCCGAGTCGTCCAAGACCGCCGTGACCCTGGCCAAGAGCGCCGCGAAGGCGGCGACGCGGGCGGAAGACGCGGCCGTGGAGGCTCAGACCGAGGCCGGGGTGGCGATCCAGATCGCCGAGGAGGAGCTCACCCTCGAGAAGGCCAAGGCCGACGCCGACGACGCCCAGAAGCGTGCGCGCAAGGCGGCCGACGCAGCGACCGACCACGCCGTCGCGGCGGAGGAAGCCTCCGAAGCGGCGCCCAACTCGGGGCCCGCCCAAACGGCCGCCGAGAAGGCCGCGCTGTCCGCCGGTGCCGCCGCCCGCGAGGCGACGCGGGCGAAGCGGTTCGCCAAGAAGGCGCTGGACGCGGACGACGCCAAGACCGCCGCGAAGAGTGCGGCAGACGCGATGAACTCGGCGGCCGAAGCCGAGGCCGCGGCGCGTGACGCCGAAGAGGCGGCCACCACCGCGCAGATGGCGGCCGAAGGCGCCGAGGAGGACGCCTTGGCGGCGCGTGAGGCCGAGTTGTCGGCGCGCAAGGCCTCGGGCAGCGCGGAGAAGGCGCGGCCCAAGAAGCCGGATCCGGAGGACGCCCCCGCGGTCGAGCAGGCGGAGGCCGAGGCCGACGCCGCCGAGGCCATGGACGAGGCGGACGACGAGATCGTCGCCGAGGGCGAAGGCGGGGTCTCTCTCCGCATCGAGACGGCCGCGGAGCCCGAGCCCGTCGCCAAGCCGAGGGCCAAGAAGAAGGCGGGACGGACTCGGGTGCGGCGGGGGCGCGGTCTCATCGCCTCCGTGGACGATCCGGCGGCGTCGCCCGCTCCTCGTGGCGCCCCGCCGTCGCCGGACGACGAGCCCGTGCGCGGCATGTCCGGCGCCGAGGCCTCCTCCGCCACCAAGGCAGCCACCGACGACGCGCCCACGAGCCCTCCGTCGCCCGACGACCTGCCCGCCGTGGACACCCCCGCGGAGACCAAGAAGAAGGCGGCCAAGAAGAAGGCACCCAAGCCGAAGCCCAAGGCCAAGGCCAAGCCCGCGGCCAAGCCCGTCGAGGAAGAGACCGGACACGACGACTGGGGCGACGACTGGGAAGACGAAGAGTCCGAAGAGGAGCGCGTCGAACGCGAGGAGTCCGAGCGCCTGGCTCGCGAGGAGCGAGAGCGGCAGGAGGCCGAGGAGGCCGACCGCAAGCGTCGCGCCGACGAGCGCGCCCGGGAGGAGGCCGAGAAGGCGGCCGAGGTCTGGGACGACGACTGGGATCCCTGGGACGAGGAAGAAGAAGAGGACGGCGAACCGAAGGACGACGACGACGAGGAGGCCGAGCCCAAGGCCAAGGCGAAGGAGAAGGAGAAGCCGAAGGAGAAGCCGAAGCCGCCTCCGAAGGTCAAGAAGGACGGGGACGAAGAAGACTGGGATCCCGACTGGGACTGGGACTTCGACGAGGACGACGACGACGAGCCCACCAAGGCCGCCAAGCGCCCGCCCAAGCCCCCGCCGAAGCCGTCGCGGTCGTCGCCCGCGAAGGGCGCCGAGTCCCGCATCCGACGCCGCAAGGCGCCCCCCCCGATGCCCGCCGCCGACGACGATGAGGTCTGGATCCTTGAGGACGATTGACCAGTCCAGCAGGATCCATGACGGGGCCCGGGCAGGCGTCCGGACCCCGGTGGTGATCCGATGACCGAAGGCGGGCCTTTCGCCGAAGAGCCGACCCTCCAGCTCGGGAGGATCGGTCGCTATCGGCTGCTCAAGCCTCTCGGCGAGGGCGCGATGGCTCGCGTCTACCTGGCGGAGCTGGACGCCCTCGGGGGGTTCCGTCGCAAGGTCGCTCTGAAGGTCGTCCGCCCCGACTACGCGCGCGACGAGAAGTTCGTCAAGCTCCTCGCCCGCGAGGCGATGATCGGCTCACGCCTCCAGCACCCCAACATCGTGCAGACCCTCGAGTTCAACGAGGACGCTGGCCGTCACTTCCTCGCGCTCCAGTTCGTCGAGGGCGAGACGCTCGCCGACCTCCTCACGAAGGCGGCCGACGAGGGCGGGGCCGGCCTCCCGCAGGTGCTCGCGGTCGAGTCGATGATCCAGGTGCTCAAGGGCCTCGGGTACGCCCACAACCTGACGGACCAGGACGGGACCCCGTTCGGGATCATCCATCGCGATCTGAAGCCCGGAAACATCATGCTGTCCCGCCACGGGCAGGTGAAGGTCATGGACTTCGGCATCGCCAAGGCCAAGGTCGCAGCCGCCAGCATCACCACCGTGGGCCAGGTCCGCGGCACCCCGATCTACATGGCCCCCGAGCAGGTCACCGGGAAGGACCTCGACGGTCGCACGGACCAGTTCGCGGCCGCCACCGTCCTCTACGAGCTGCTCACCGGCGACCAGGTCTTCGTGGCCGGGAACCTCGTGATGATCATGCAGCGGGTCGCGCGCGCCGACATCGGGGACGCGCTCGAGGTGGCCGACTCCCTGGTCCCCGGCGTCGGCAAGATCCTCGGGCGCATGTGGAAGAAGGCGCCGGAGGACCGGTACCCGGACTGCGACAGCGCCGCGGACGAGCTCGAGAAGCTCTTGCTGAGCGGCGCGACGTCCACGCGCATGGAGGCCGTGCCCGCCGAGGCTGCGGTGAAGCGGCCGCGCGCCCGTAAGAAGGGGCGGAAGAAGCAGAAGGCCAAAGAGAGCGGGGTCCTCGGCTTCGTCTCCGGCCTGCTCGGGCGCAAGCCGGCACCTCCCCCGAAGAAGCGGCGGAAGCGCAAGAAGCGTCCCGCCGCGGGACCGCCGGCCGAGTCGGTGTCCGCCCCGATCCCGAGGCCCCCTCCGCCGGCTCCGCCCGAACCTCCCCCCGTCGCGGAGGCGGCCGCGAGCCCGGTCGACAGCGCCGAGATGGTGTTCGAGGACAGCACCTTCAGCGGCAGCTCGTCCATGAAGATGCAGCCCGCCTCCGGGCTGCTCGACGGGGGCCCGACGGACGAGCAGCGCGAGCAGGACGACGTGGCGACCAGCCCGAGCCTGGCCTCGATCGGCGCGGTGTCGCCCTCGAGCGAGCCCGAGGCCCAGGTCCTCGCGTCCACGGACCTCCCCAGCGCTCCGTCGTTGGCCGCGCTGGTGGTCGACGAAGACGAGGCCGCACCGCTGGGCGACGACGACGGCACCGAGCTGCCGACCACGGCCGCGCTTCAGCCGCGCGAGGAGCTGCTCCTGCCGCCGGACGAAGCGGCCACGGTCCGGGAGGACCCGGAGATGGAGGAGCCCTCCACGGAGTCGGCGATCGCGTCCCCGAAGAAGAGCCTCTTCGATCCGCCCACGTCGGAGCACTTCGCCGTCAGCGACGAGGCCATCAAGGACAGGCTGGCGGAAGAGACGCGCCCCGCACCGCCGAGCGGAGACGCCCCCCGAGCCCCCGAGGTCGAACCCACGGATTCGCCGGACGAGGCCCCGAAGCACGAAGAGAGCACCGTGACCTGGAGCTCCCGCCCCCCCGGACTGCGGGACTCGACCGACAAGGACGAGTCCGACGACGGCGAAGGCGAGTCCGCCCCCATGGACGACTTCTTCTTCGGGGACTTCGAGGACTGACCGGCGGCGCCGGTCGCGTCAATACCCGTTCAGGTTGAGGCGGGTGTCGGACTTCATCTGACCGTCCCCGCAGTAGCCGTGCGCCAGCGCTTGGTTCTGGGTGGTGCTCTGGAAGTCGCCGATCACCTTCACGCTGCGGCCGGGGTTCTCGGCCTGCAGGATCGTGTAGCGGAACAGCCGACCGTCGTCGGAGATGACGCCCCAGCCCTGGTCGCCGCGCGCGTTCGAGACGTGCAGGTTCCGGCCCTGGAGAGACCACGTCTCGTTCGGCCAGCTCGCCCAGATCCCACCGCAGAAGTCCCAGACGGTGACGGCGGTCGGGCTGTGCGGTCCCGAGCGGTCCACGGCCGACGGCCCGGCGTCCTGGCGGCACGCGTACCACGTGAACTGAACGTACCGGCCCTCCTCGTTGCCCAGGTTCGGGTCGTCGTCCTTGCCGAGCCCGGTCAGGCAGCTGTTGGAGCCGTCGACCTGTCCCGCGTCTGCGAGGAAGTTCCCGGCGACGTTCACGATCGTCGGGTCCGCCCCCGGGGGCGCGAAGTCGCCGTACACGTCGAACGAGGTGGTGTTCAGCAGGCTGCCGAACCAGTCCCACTGGGTCCCGTCGTCGGTCACGAGCTCGGCCAGGAACTGGGTCTCGGTGACCGAGACGTCCATGGTTCCGTGGATCGCGGCGAACTGCCCGGACAGGGCGTTCTTGGTCATCACGAGCGTGAAGTCGTAGCTCGCGAGGAGGACGGGGTCGCCCTCCCACTCGAAGTCGTCGTCGTCCCCGGCGTCGTCGTCGTCGCCCACCCCGGAGTCGTCGTCGTCGTCCTCGGGTGTCTCTTCCTCTTCCGCGGGGCGGCGGCGACGGTCGACGCAGCCCACCACCCACGTCAGGACCGCGCCGAGCACCAACAGCAGACCGAACGAACGAATCAACGGACCCATACCGACCTCCCGGCCACCCCTCCGAGGCGGCCGCGGGTCAGCATGGCATCAGCCCCGCTTCATCCCAAGGGTGTCGGCGTCCTTCTCCGCCTGCCCCTCCCGCTTCTTCTTGTCGCGGACGAGCTGCTGCTTCCACCCCGCGACCCGCGACTTCGCCCCCCAGTGCTCCGCCGTGTCCTTGTCTCCCTTGAAGACGTAACACTGCGACAGGGTGGAGTAGGCGGTCACGTCGTCGGGGTCCAACTCGGTGACCTTCGTGGCGGCGGCGATGGCCTTGTCGAGCAGCTCCGGGTTCGTCTCCCGGGCCTCGAAGCACGCGCGGGCGATGCCGTGATAGGCGTCGATGTAGTCGGGGGCCACGGCGACCGCCTTCTCGAACCACTCCACGGCGCCGAAGTAGTCCTCCTCGGCGAAGCGATCCAAGCCCTCCATGTACAGATCGTCGGGGTCGGTCATGCAGGTCCTCTTCGAGCCGGCGACCACTCCAAACGCGCGGCCGCGGGGGACGCATGCTATCACTGCGGACCGTGGACCGATTTGGTCCATAATCCACACGCGGAGCTTCCCCGGCATGGAAATGCGCGACCAGATCATCGAGAAGCTGAAGACCTGCTACGACCCGGAGATCCCGGTCAACATCTACGACCTGGGCTTGGTCTACGACATCGAAGTCGAGGGCCCGAAGGTCGACATCATGATGACCTTCACGTCCGAGTCCTGCCCTTCGGCGCGGGAGATCCCCGTCGACATGCGGCGCAAGGTCGTGACGCTCGAGGGCGTGGACACCGTCGACATCGACATCGTCTTCGACCCGCCATGGCACCCGCGGATGATCTCCGACGAGGCCAAGAAGGAGCTCGGCATCGACGAGGACGCCCTCGACGACTGACGTCCGGCGATCGATGGCCGAATCGGGAGGGAGCCGCGAGGCGACCCTCGAGAATCGCCCAAGGAACGCGCAGCGTTCCCTAATCGATCTTGAAGTTGTACTTCCCGCCACCCTGGCTCTGCAGGGTGCCGGTGACGCTCAGGTCGGGGTCGCCGTCGATGTAGTACGAGTCGCCGACGTTCAGGACCGGCCCCGGCGGCGTGGTCGCGACCTCGATCCTCGTGGCGTCGCCTCGCGCGACGGCATCGGTGATCACAGGGCTCCCCGAAGAGTCCTTCACGGTCACGTTGGTGTAATCGGCCATCCTCGTTCCTCTCGATCGTGAGTTCGAATCCGGCGCCCCCGTACGCGACCCCGGCCGAGGGATCTTGCCGGATCCGAGCACCCTTCGTCGATGGAAGCCTACGCCGGCCGGCGATGACCCCGCCCTCGAGGCGTCCCCAAGAGGGAGAAGGCCCCGCCGGGGTGTTCCGACGGGGCCTTCGTGGTGCGCGATACTGGATTTGAACCAGTGACTTCTACCGTGTGAAGGTAGCACTCTACCGCTGAGTTAATCGCGCCCGGGCGGGACCGACCCTCGGGCCGAATCGCGCAACGGAGGCGGGGTTTACCGCCGGCGAACGAACCCGTCAAGCCCCCCCGACGCCCTCGGAGATCCGATGAAGAAGAGCGAGTTGATCCAGTCCGTCGCCGAGAAGGCCGGGCTCACGCAGGCGGAGGCGGCGCGGGCCGTGAACGCCATCACGGCCACGATCAGCGAGGCCCTCGCCGACGGCGACCGCGTCCCGCTGATCGGGTTCGGCACCTTCGACGTGCGCGCGCAGGCCGCCCGCAGCGGACGCAACCCGCGCACCGGGCGCCCCATGGAGATCCCCGCCCGCAACCGCGTTCGGTTCCGAGCCGGCAAGGACCTCAAGGACGTCGTCTAGATCAGCTCGCGCTCGCTGAAGAAGAACGCGATCTCGATGGCGGCGTTGTCGGTGCTGTCGCTGCCGTGGCAGGCGTTGCGCTCGATGTTCGTCGCGTAGAGCTTCCGGATCGTGCCGTCGGCGGCCTGCTCGGGGTTCGTCGCGCCCATCACCTCGCGGTGGTGGAGCACGGCGTTCTCGCCCTCGAGGACCTGGGCGAAGATCGGGCCCTCGGTCATGAAGGCGACCAGGTCGTTGTAGAAGGGCCGCTCCTTGTGCACGGCGTAGAACGCCTGGGCCTGGGGGACCGACAGGCGCGTCTTCTTGCAGGCGACGATGCGCAGGCCGTTGTCCTCGAAGTGCTGGAGGATGTTGCCCGCGTTCCCGGCCGCCACGGCGTCCGGCTTGATCATGGAGAGGGTGCGCTCGATAGCCATGTGAAGGTTCCGTTCGTTGTCGTTTCGAGAGCTGAGACCACCGCAAGCGCCCAAGCGCGCGCAGCGGAACGAAGTGAAGCGGAGGTCTGAACTCGGCTCCGCGGGGCCCCCGGCGAGAAACCGTCGACCGAAGGGAGGCGGTTTATCGAGAGGGGTGCAGTGCTTCCTGCAAGAGGCCCCGCTCGTCGAGGAGGCGCTTCATGGTTCCGCCGATGTCACCCGGCGACTTCACGACCGCGATGCCCGCGGCCGCCATTGCTTCCATCTTTCCGGCCGCGGTGCCCTGACCGCCCGAGACGATCGCGCCCGCGTGGCCCATCCGACGACCCGGAGGCGCCGTCTGGCCCGCGATGAAGCCGACGACCGGCTTGTCGCAGTTGTCGGCGAGCCAGGCCGCGCCCTCCTCTTCGGCCGACCCGCCGATCTCGCCGATGAAGACGATCCCGAGGGTGTCGTCGTCGTCCGCGAACAGCTGGATGGCGTCGAGGAACGCGGTGCCGATGATCGGGTCGCCGCCGATGCCGATGCACGTCGACTGGCCGATGCCGAGGGCGGTGAGCTGACCCACCGCCTCGTACGTCAGCGTGCCGGACCGCGACACCACGCCGACCTTGCCGGGGAGGTGGATGTGGCCCGGCATGATGCCGATCTTGCACTCGCCGGGAGTGATCACGCCGGGGCAGTTGGGGCCGACCAACCGAGTGTCTCCGGCCTGCAGCTGCTCGCGCACGGGGATCATGTCCCGAACCGGGATTCCCTCGGTGATGGCGATGGCCAACGGCAGCGCCGCGTCGATGCACTCGAGGATGGCGTCGGCCGCGAACGGCGGCGGCACGAAGATCGCGCTCGCGTTCGCGCCGGTCTCCGCCACGGCGTCTTCCACCGTGTTGAAGATCGGCACGCCGTGCGACGACGTCTGCCCGCCCTTGCCGGGGACCACGCCCGCGACGACGTTGGTGCCGTACTCGATGGCGGTCCCGGTGTGGAAGCCGCCGTGCTTGCCGGTGATGCCCTGGACGAGCAATCGGGTGTTCTTGCCTACGAGGACAGCCATGCGATCAACCCTTCAGCGCCGCGACGGCCGTGCGGGCGCCGTCGGCCATGGAGTCTGCGGGGGTGATGGCGAGGCCCGACTCGGCCAGCATCTTCTTGCCGAGCTCCACGTTCGTGCCCGCGAGTCGGACGATGAGCGGCACCTGCAGGCCCGTCTCCTTGACGGCCGTGATGACACCCTGCGCGATCACGTCGCACTTCATGATCCCGCCGAAGATGTTGACGAAGATCGCCTTCACCGCCGGGTCGGCCGTGATGATCTTGAAGGCCGCGGTGACCTTCTCGGCCGTGGCGCCACCCCCGACGTCGAGGAAGTTCGCAGGCTCCCCGCCCTCGAGCTTGATGATGTCCATCGTGCCCATGGCGAGGCCTGCGCCGTTCACCATGCAGCCGATGTTGCCGTCGAGCTTGATGAAGGAGAGGCCGAACTCACCGGCCTCGACCTCCGCCGGGTCCTCCTCGGCGAGGTCGCGCATCGCCACCACGTCCGGGTGACGGTAGAGCGCGTTGTCGTCGAAGTTGAGCTTGGCGTCCAGGGCGATGACGTCGCCGTCGCCGGTCACCACGAGCGGGTTGATCTCGGCGAGGCTGCAGTCGTACTCGACGTACGCCTGCGCGAGCGCCTTGAGCAGCTTGGTGCCCGCCCGCAGCTGCTTCTTCTCGGTGAGCCCGAGCGCGAAGCAGACCTGCCGCGCCTGGTAGTCGGCGAGGCCGACCGTGGGGTCGATCCAGACCTTCTTGATCTTCTCGGGGGTCTCGGCCGCCACCTTCTCGATGTCCATGCCGCCCTCGGTGGACGCCATGACCACGAGCCGGCCCTCGGCCCGGTCGAGCAGCATGCCGAGGTAGAGCTCGCGCGCGATGTCGCAGCCCTCCTCGATGTACAGCCGCTGCACCTCCTGGCCCCCGGGGCCCGTCTGGTGCGTGATCAGCTGCATGCCCAGGATGTCCGAGGCGATGGAGCGCACTTCGTCGAGGGACCGAGCCAGCTTGACCCCGCCGCCCTTGCCGCGTCCGCCGGCGTGGATCTGCGCCTTCACGACCCAGAGCTTCCCGCCCAGCTTCTGTGCGCCCGCGACGGCCTCATCGGCCGTAAATGCCACCTCCCCGCGCGGGGTCTTCACCCCGAACTTGCGGAGGATCTCCTTGCCCTGGTGCTCATGAACCTTCACTTGATGCTCGCAACCAGGTCCTTGACCTTGCCTGCGGAGGCGTCGAGGGCCGCCCGCTCGTCGTCGGAGAGGGGGACCTCGATGACCTTCTCGATGCCGCCCGCCCCGATGATCGTCGGGACGCCGAAGTAGATGCCGTCCTGCCCGTACTGGCCGGTCAGGTGGGCCGCGGCGGGGAGGACCGACTTGAGGTCCTTGAGGTACGCCTCGGCCATCTTGACGGCCGACGCCGCGGGGCTGAAGAAGGCCGACCCGTTGCCGAGCAGGCCCACGATCTCGGAGCCCGCCTTGCGGGTGCGCGCGACGATGGCGTCGAGCGTCTCGCTGTCGAGCAGGGTCGTCACCGGGACGCCGCCCGCGTTGGCCGTGCTGACCAGCGGGACCATCGACGGGCCGTGGCCGCCGAGCGTCATCGCCTGGACCTGACCGACGGAGATGCCGATGCCGTCCGCGAGGAGGTACCGCAGGCGCGCCGAGTCGAGCACGCCGGCCATGCCGCACACCATGTTGGTGGGGAAGCCCGTCTCCTTCTGCATCGTGTACACCATCGCGTCGAGCGGGTTGGTGATGACGATGACGAACGCGTCCGGGCAGTGCTGCTTCAGGCTCCCGGCGACGTCGCGGATGATCTTGAGGTTGATGCCGATCAGGTCCGCGCGGCTCATGCCCGGCTTGCGGGGCACGCCCGCGGTCACGATGACGACGTCCGCGCCCGCCACGTCGGCGTAGTCGGAGGTGCCGGTGACCTCGGCGTCGTACCCGTCCACCGGGCGGCCCATCATGATGTCGAGGGCCTTGCCCTTGGCCTGACCCTCCATCCGCGGGATGTCGAGCAGGACGACGTCCCCGAGCTCCTTCTGGGCACAGAGCAGGGCCATGATGCCGCCGATCTGGCCGGCACCGATGAGGGCGATCTTGTTGCGCTTGTAGGTCATCGAATCAGTCCATGTTGTCGATGATGGCGGTGCCGAACTCGCTGCACTTGAGCTTGGTGGCGCCGTCCATCAGGCGGTGGAAGTCGTAGGTGACGGTCTTCTTGGCGATGGCGCCCTCGATGCCGGCGACGATGAGCTTCCCGGCCTCGGGCCAGCCCATGTAGTCGAACATCATCACGCCGCTGAGGATGACGGACGAGGGGTTCACCTTGTCCTGACCGGCGTACTTCGGCGCGGTGCCGTGGGTGGCCTCGAAGATGGCCTCGCCCGTGTCGTACTTGATGTTGGCGCCGGGGGCGATGCCGATGCCGCCGACCATCGCGGCCAGGGCGTCGGAGATGTAGTCGCCGTTGAGGTTGAGCGTGGCGATGACGTCGTACTCGGCGGGGCGGAGGAGGATCTGCTGGAGCATGGCGTCGGCGATGACGTCCTTGACGGTGATCTCGAACCCGTCGTTCGTCGTGACCTTCGTCCAGGGACCGCCGTCGATGAGCTCGCCGCCGAACTCCTCACGCGCCACCTCGTAGCCCCACTCCTTGAAGCCCCCCTCGGTGAACTTCATGATGTTGCCCTTGTGGACGAGCGTGACGGTCTCGCGCTTGTTGTCCATCGCGTGCTGGATGGCGGATCGGACCAGGCGCTTGGTGCCCTCCGAGCTGACCGGCTTGACGCCGATGCCCGCGGTGTCCGGGAAGCGGATGCCGGTGACGCCCATCTCCTGCGTCAGGAAGGTGATGACCTTCTTGCAGTCGTCCGTGCCCGAGGCCCACTCGATGCCCGCGTAGATGTCCTCGGAGTTCTCTCGGTAGATGATCATGTCGACCAGCCCGGGGTCCTTCACGGGGCTCGGCACGCCCTGGAACCAGCGGACGGGCCGCACGCAGGCGTAGAGGTCGAGCTTCTGGCGCAGGGCCACGTTCAGGGAGCGGATGCCGCCACCGACGGGCGTGGTCAGCGGGCCCTTGATCCCGACCTTGTAGGAGCGGATGGCCTCGAGGCTGTCCTCCGGGAGCCAGGAGCCCCAGGTGCTGTTCGCCTTCTCCCCGGCGTAGATCTCGAACCAGTGGATCTTGCGCTCGCCGCCGTAGGCCTTCTCGACCGCAGCGTCGAAGACGCGGACCGCGGCGGCCCAGATGTCCGGGCCGATCCCGTCGCCCTCGATGAACGGGATGATCGGGTCGTTCGGGACGTTGATCTTCCCGTCGGTGAAGGTGATCGAGGTGCCCTCGGTCGGGGCGGACAGCTGGGTGAAGTTCGGCATGTGCGGAGGCTCCGATGAGCGCGGCCCGGAGGTACAGGATGGCCGCGTCGCCCACGTGGGGCGCGCACTGTAGGTAGGGCCCCCGAGGCCGTCAATGACCGTCGGCGGCAAGCGCCCCGAGCGCGCTCAGGTCATCCCTCGAGCGCGGGGAACCAGAGCTCGAAGGTGGTGCCGCGTCCCGGCTCGCTGTCGAGGCGCACGAAGCCGCCCGCGTGGCCCACCACCCGCTGCACCGTGGCCAAGCCGAGGCCGGTGCCGATCCCCGGCTCCTTCGTGGTGAAGAACGGCGAGAAGACCCGGGCCCGCAGGTCCTCGTCCATCCCCTGGCCGTCGTCTCGGACGGTCAGCACCACGAAGCGCCCCTTCGGCAGGCCGCGAGCGCGCGCCTCGGCCACGCTCAGGCCGCGCTCCTCCACCCGCATCCGGATGGTCCCGCGATCGGGGATCGCGTCCCGGGCGTTCACGACCAGGTTCATGACCGCCTGCTCGAGCTCGACCCGGTCGAGGTTCGCCTGCAGTCCCGGGGTCGACGCCTCCAGCAGGATGTTGATCCGCACCGGGACCACGCGTCGCAGGATCGGCAAGAGGTCGTCCACCACGGCGGCGACCACGAGCGGGACCGGGTGCAGTTCGCCGCCTCGAGCAAACTCCAGGAGGCGCTTCGCGAGGTCCGCGCCGCGCTCCACGGCCGTCTGGATCTCCTCCACGAGCTCCACGTGCTCGGTGCCGTCGAGGTCCGCGCGCAGCAGCCCCGCGCTCCCGCCCGCGGCCGTGAGCACGTTGTTGAAGTCGTGGGCGACGCCCCCCGCGAGGTTGCCGATGGCCTCGACCCGCTGGGCCTGCCGGAGCTGGTCCATGAGGCGGGTGCGGGCCTCGATCTCGGCCTGCAGCTCCGCGGCGTGGCGGCGCAACCCGGCGACGCGGAGGGACCACCCTCCCGAGACGATCGCGAACAGGCCCAGGACGACCACCCAGGGGAACCAAAGCCGTTGATGCAGCGCGGGCAACAGGGTGAAGCTCAACACCGCCGGGGCGCCCGGATCGTCGCGGTCGTTGCGGGCGCGCATCTCCAGGGCGTAGGCCCCGGGCAGGAGCCCCATGTAGCGGACGAGGGCGGAGCTGCCGCCGGGCACCCACTCGGGGTCGTGACCCAGCAGCCGATGCTCGAACTGCAGGTCGCGCGAGGCCAAGGAGAGGCCGACTCCCTCCACGAACAGGTTGCCGCGGCCCGGCTCCAGCACCGCGCCGTCCGCGACGGGGCGGCCGTCGACCGTCGCCCGCTCGATCGTCATCAGGGGCGGAACGGAGACCACGTCGAAGCCCGCGGGGTCGACCTCGGCGATGCCCGCGATGGTCGGGAAGAAGAGCCTCCCGTCGGCCATCCGCGCGCCCGCCGGGGCGGTGCCGCCGTTGCCCTCGCCGCTCTCCAGCAGGGCGCACTCGAGCCGCTCTTGGGCCCCCGCGACCACCCCGTCGATGCTGCCGCGGTGGACCCGGAAGATCCCCCGGTTGCCGTTCATCCACAGCGCGCCGTCGCCGCCGTCCAGGATGGCGGAGACCACGTTGTCGCAGAGGCCGTCCGCCCGCCCGAACCGATGGATGCGGCCGTCGCGGATGCGCGAGAGACCCCCGCCGTACGTCCCGACCCAGGCGGTCCCGTCCGAGTCCACGTGGAGGGCCCGCGCCACGCCCGGGCTCAGCCCGTCCTCGGCGCCGATCCGCTGCAGGACCCCGTCCCGCAGGATCGCGACGCCGTGGTCGGTGGCCAGCCAGAGCGCCCCGTCCGGCGCCTGCCTCAGCGCCCTCACGCTGACGTCGGCGATCGGTTCGGTGCCGGGGACGGGGGTGACCTCGCCGTCGACGTAGTGGACCACGCCGCCGTTGCCTCGCCCCAGCCACCAGCCCTCGCCCGACCACAGCATCGTGAGCACGTTCCCCCGGTCGAGCTCGAATCGTTCGAATGCCCCCGAGGGCTCGCGCCGGTGGAGCCACCGCCCGCCCCCGAACCAGACCGCGTCGTCGGGCCCCACGGCCATGGGGCCGATGCAGCCGCTCGAGGGCGGCAGCTGCACCCGCTCGAACACCCCGGCCCGGAAGTGGTGGATCTCGTCGCACCCGGCGCCGACCCAGAGGCCTCCGTCGGGGTCCGGCAGGACCGTGCGCACCGACGGCGTCGTCAGGCCCGCGGCCGCGCCGTGGACCAGCACCCTGCGGTCCCGGATCTGGAACAAGCCGGCTCCGTCGGTGCCCACCCAGATCGAGCCCTCCCGGTCGACCAGGAGTGCACGCACCCCGTAGCCCTCGTTGGGCAGGGCGACCCTCGCGAACTCACTCTCGCGACCGACGTACACGTCGCCGTAGCTGCTCACCCACAGGCGATCCTGGCTCCGATCGTGGACCACGTCGCCGGTCCAGCCGGCCGCGCCGCCGACGAGCGATCGGCGGTCGTCCGGGTGTCCCGCCCACAGGCCCGAGCCGTTGAGGCTCAGGAGGCCCAGCTCGGGGTGCTCGGCGAGGGCGTGAGGTGCCGGACCCGAGGCGGGTTCCCCGTCGACCGGGCAGTCTCCGGCGACGCAGAAGGGACCGCCGGCCGCGCCCGCCCAGACCCGGTCCGCGGCGTCGACGAGGATCGAGCGGACCTCGTGGTCGGTCACGGCCTCGGGCAGCGCCACCACGGCGGCGACGTCGTCCTTCCAGAGGATCGGCCCGGCCCGCGACGCCGCCCACACGGTGCCGTCCGCGCGCTGCGCGAACCCCGACACGGGAGAGCCGAGGGCCCCGGCGGGGACCGGAACCTCTTCGAACACGTCGTCCCGATAGCGGAGCACGCGGCCCCGCTCGCCGCCCAACCAGAGGGCGCCGTCGGCCGCCTCGAACACGGCCATGAACCGCGCGACGTCGAGCCCGGGGGCCGACCCGAGGTCGAACACCTTGAACGAGTGCCCGTCGTAGCGGGCGAGGCCGCCGAAGGTCGTGATCCAGAGGTAGCCGCGATGGTCCTGGAAGATGTCCGTGACCGAGTTCTGCGGGAGCCCGTCGCGGGTGGTCCAGTGGTCCACCACGAAGCGCTCGGGCGCTGCAGGCAGATCGGTGAACTCGGCCGCGGCGGCGGACCCGGAACAGAGCAACAGGGCGCTCGCAGCGAGCGCGGTTCGGATCCGACCGGTCAGACGCTCCCCATCGTCGCCCCGGGGGCGAACTTCAGAGGAGAAGGTTACGCAAGTCGTCGACCTTGTCGGTCTTCTCCCACGTGAACGAGTCGCCGGTGCGGCCGAAGTGGCCGTAGGCCGCCGTGGGGCGGAACACCGGACGCTTCAGCTGCAGGTGGTTGATCAGCGCGGCGGGCTTGAAGGGGAAGATCTCCCGCGCGGCGGCGGCGATCTTCTCGTCCGAGACCTTGCCGGTGCCGTACGTGTCCACGAACACGTTCATGGGCTCGGCGACGCCGATGGCGTAGGCGACCTGCACGAGGCAGCGCTCGGCGATGCCCGCTGCGACGATGTTCTTGGCGACGTACCGGGTGAGGTACGCGGCGGAGCGATCCACCTTCGACGGGTCCTTGCCTGAGAAGGCGCCGCCGCCGTGGGCCCCGTGACCGCCGTACGTGTCGACGATGATCTTGCGGCCGGTGAGGCCCGCGTCGCCCATGGGACCGCCGACCACGAAGCGGCCGGTGGGGTTGATGTAGTACTTGGTGTTCGCGTCGAGCAGGTCCGCGGGCAGGGTCTTGAGGATGACCTCTTCCTTGATCGCGGCGCTGAGGGCTGCGTGGGACACGTCCTCCGCGTGCTGCGAGCTGATGACCACCGCGTCGATGCGGACCGGCTTGTCGTCCTTGTACTCGATCGTGACCTGGGACTTGCCGTCCGGCCGCAGGAACGGGAGGCGGCCGTCGCGACGGGACTCGGTCAGCGCCTCGGTGAGGCGGTGCGCGTAGTGGATGGTCGCGGGCATGTACTCGGGGGTCTCGTCGACCGCGTACCCGAACATCATCCCCTGGTCGCCGGCGCCCTGCTCCGTGTGGAGGCCTTCGCCCGCCGTCACGCCCTGGGAGATGTCCGGCGACTGCTTCTCGATGGCGTTGAGGATGGCGCACGTAGCGCCGTCGAAGCCCATGTCCGAGTGGGAGTAGCCGATGTCCAGGACGGCCTTGCGCACGAGGGCGGGCACTTCGAGGACGGCGTTGGTCGTGATCTCCCCCGCCACGAGGACGAAGCCGGTCTTCACCGCGGTCTCACAGGCGACGCGCGAGTTCGGGTCCTGCTCGAGGCACGCATCGAGGATGGTGTCGCTGACGCAGTCGCACATCTTGTCCGGGTGGCCTTCGGTGACCGACTCGGAGGTGAAGAAGTAATTGCTCGGCATGAAGTCTCCAGAGGGATAGAGCGGGGCAAGATAGGCGCGGATCCGTACGCCGTCAAACGAGTGTCGGCGGCGTCAACGCGAGGCGAGCCGGGTCAGCGGGACCAGCTGACGTCCAGGGCCCCGGTGGAGCCCGAGCCGGCGGCGTCCTGCAGGCCGCGGCGCAGCTCCGCGAGGCGGTCGGCGCTGCCCACGAACACGACCTTCACGGTGCGCTCCGGGCGGGCTTCCAGCGCGGGGTCCGGCAGCGAGTCCGGGTCCGGCAGCTCCTCGGGGGCCGCGGCCTCCTCGGTGTCGACGGTCTCGTCCGGTGCGTCGGGCAGGCCGCCCGCGATGGGACGGTCGGCGGCGTGCCGGGGGGCGTCCTCGTCGTCCCCGTCGTCCCCGTCGTCCCCGTCGTCCTCGGCCGCTTCGGCCAGGCGCTTCGCCTCCAGGCGGGCGCGGGCCGCGAGGAGGTCGGCGCGCCGCCTTCGGGCGGCCTCCACGCGCGCGCGATTCCGCTCCTCCACCTCGATGGCGGGACGGTAGGGCGGGTCGCTCAGCTCGTCCTCGGGGTACGCCTGCCCGAGGGTCTCCAGGAACAGCATCATCGCTTCGGAGGCCGGGAGGTCGTCTCCGGCGACCTCGCTCAGGTCGATGGCGAACGCGTGCAGGCCGGCGAGCGCGACCTTCGCCGCGATGCCTTCGATGGCCTGACGGACGAGCTTCGCGTCCCGCTGCTCCCGACGCCCCATGCCCACCAGGAACAGGTGCGTGAAGGGCAGCCGCCCCTGGGTGTGGACGAGCAGCCACTCGCCGGGCTCGCCCGCGAACTTGCCGCCGAGGAGGAGCCGCGAGAGGAAGCCGTTGAGGCGCCAGTCGGCGTGGGCTCCGGTGCCGCGCAGGGGGCGCACGTCCTGGTGCACGACGGCCACCGCGCCGTCGAGGCCCTGGACCCCCGCGATGTGGGCCGACTCGAACGTGACCTGGACCCTCACGGCACGACCTCGAGGGTGCGCGCGACGCGGTCGAGGACGCCGTTGATGAAGCCGCCGGAGTCGGTCGTGCCGTAGCGCTTGCCGAGCTCGATCGCCTCGTTGACCGAGACCATGGGCGGCACGTCGTCCAGCTCCAGCAGCTCGAAGGTGGCGAGCCGCAGGATGTTGCGATCGACGTACGACATCCGCGGGAGCTTCCAGTTGGTGGACGCGTCCGCGATGAGCTCGTCGATGCGGCCGCGATGCTCGACCGCGCCGCGCACGAGCGTGCGCGCGAACTCCATCACGTCGGCGTCCGCGGGGTCGTCCTTCCAGAACAGGCGCAGCGCCTCCTCCGGGGAGCTCTTCGAGATGTCGATCTGATAGAGGATCGAGAGCGCGTGCTCGCGAGCCTGGCGTCGTGTCCCCATCGCCCTCGGCTACCCGTTCAGCTCGGTCATGAGGTTGGCCATCTCGATCGCGGCCAACGCGGCCTCCGCGCCCTTGTTGCCCATCTTGGTGCCCGCCCGCGCGATCGCCTGCTCGATTGTGTCCGTGGTGAGGACCCCGAACGCGATGGGGACGGCCGTGTCCAGGGCCGACCGGGCGACGCCGTTCGCCGCCATGGAGGCCACGAAGTCGAAGTGGGGGGTGCCGCCGCGGATCACGCAGCCGACGGCCAGGACGGCGTCGTAGCGGCCGCTCTTGGCGAGGGTGTGGGCGGTGAGGGGGAGCTCGACGGCGCCCGGGCACCAGGCGAGGTCGACGTCGTCGGGGCTCGCGCCGCTGGCCACGAGGGTCTCCTGCGCGCCCGAGACGAGGCTCTTGACGATCAGGTCGTTGAAGCGACCCGCGGCGATGGCGAAACGTTTGCCTGCGGCCGAACGACCGCCTTCGAAGACCTTGCCCATCACTGCTTCCCTCCGGCGACTGCGCGGAGGTCCGCGGGCTCCGTCGGCTCCGACGGCACCGGGACGCGCTCGACCACGGTCAGCCCGTAGCCCTGCACGCCGACCAGCCGCCGGTCGCTGTTGGTGATGAGCCGGATCTTGCGGACGCCGAGGGCCCGCAGGACCTGCGCCCCGAGGCCGTAGTCGCGCAGGCCCGTGGGGTACGGGTCTCCGCCGGGGGTCACGGGGGGGACCTCCGCGTCGAGGTCCCGCGCGTGGGTGTCGAGCCGACGCAGCACGCTCTCCGCGTCGAAGGGCCGCAGGATGTAGAGGACCACGCCCCCGCCGCAGCGCTCCATGAGGCGCATCGACCGCTGAAGCTGGGGGCCGCCGTCCTGCCGGAAGACGGTGAGCGCGTCCGTCCAGACGTCCGAGCTGTGCACGCGCACGAGGGTCGGCTCGTCGGGGTCCACCTCCCCCTTCACGAGGGCGAGGTACTGCAGGTCGTTGACCCGGTTGCGGAACACGTGGGCGGTGACGGTGCCGAGGGTGTCGGTGTCCACCACCCCCTGGGCGACGCGCGTGACCTGCGGCTCCTCCTGGAGGCGGTACCCGATCAGGTCCGCGACCGTGAGGATCGGGAGGGCGTGCTCGCGCGCGAACTCGACGAGCTGAGGCAGCCGGGACATGGTCCCGTCCTCGTTCATGATCTCGCAGACGATCCCAGCCGGAGCGCAGCCCGCCAGGCGTGCGAGGTCGACGCTGCCCTCGGTCTGACCCGCGCGCACGAGGACGCCGCCGTCGCGGGCGCGGAGGGGGAAGATGTGGCCCGGGGAGACCAGATCGCCGGGTCCAGCGTCCGCGGCGACGGCCACCTCGATGGTGCGCGAGCGATCCGCCGCCGAGATGCCGGTGCTCACGCCGCTGGACGCTTCGATGCTCACCGTGAAGGCCGTCTGGTACGGCGAACGGTTCCGCGTGACCATCATCGGCAGGCCGAGCTTCTCGATGCGCTCGGAGGTGAGGGGCAGGCAGATCAGGCCGCGGCCGTGGGTCGCCATGAAGTTGATCGCGGCGGGGGTGACCTTGTCGGCCGCCATCACGAGGTCGCCCTCGTTCTCGCGATCTTCGTCATCCACGAGGATGACCATGCCGCCCGCCGCGATCGCGTCGATCGAGCGCTGCACGCGGGTTCGGGGGTCCGAGGGGAACGGTTCGAAGGTGGTCGTCATGAGCTCGCCGGGGAGGTGCGGGGGCGCACCATGCCTCAGGGCTGAACGGCTGTCACCAACCTGTACGTGTAGTCGGGACCGCCCCGGTCGCCGAGCTCGGTCACGTGCACATATCGGGGCCCGGACGAGGTCGCCGTCCACAGCAGCACGGAGTCGAGAAGCCCCGGCTCGATGTCGTCGTTGTCGGCGAGGGATGCGCCTGCGCTCGTGGTCAGCTTGAGGTGCGTGTCCGCGGGGGAGCCGAGGCGCGACGACCACGTCTCGAAGCGGTACGTGACGCCCTGGACGGCCTCGAAGGAGTAGACGTCCGGGTCGTCCGGGATCGAGAAGGCGCCGCAGATCACCTGCCCGACGGCCACGGGGTCCGACTGGCTGGTCGTGTTGTTGTTGCCGCTCTGCTCGTTCGCGTCACACGGGGGCCCCCCCGCGGCGCCGACGGCGGGGCGACCCATGCCCGTCACCACGCCGGGCGCGCTCTCGGTGCGCAGCTCCACGAACCCCGCGAGGCCCGTCGTGTCCATGGTGACGCGGAGCTCGGACTCGCTCACCACCTCGACCGCGTCCGCGACCCGACCGTCCAACACGACGATGGGGGCGGATCCGGCGGCCCAGCCCGCGCCCTCCGCGGTCACGAAGAAGACGGCGTCCGCCGCCGAGGGGATCGGGTCGGGGTCGGCGTGCAGGTGGACGACCCCGGGCTTGAGCAGCAGGAGCGTCGCGGACTCCCACTCCGCCGAGGCCAGCAGCAGATCCCCGGCCTCCGTCGGAATGATCGTTCGGTGGGTGCGGGTGTAGAGCACCTGCGCGAACCCCGCGGGATCGGCGGCGGCCTGGGGGATGTCCGACCACGGGATCTCGGCGACGCCGTCCCCCGCGGGCCACCCCCCCGCGTCGCCTGCGGGGACCCCGGCGAAGGACCGGGAGATCACGACCACGTCGTGGGCCGTGGGGTCGGCGGCGGTCGCGCGCACCCTCAGCACGTCGCCCTCGCCGATCACGACGACGTCGTCCTCGGCGCCGTCCACGGACATGTCCGGCCCGACGGGGAAGGCGGGGGCCTCGTGGAACCCCTCCCAGACGTTGCCTGCGGGCACCTGCAGCACCCAGCCCACGCCCGGAGCCGCGTCGTCGAAGGGCACGGGGTAGGGCTCGGTGCGCCAGCCGTAGGCCGTGTCGAGCAGCGGGAGCGGGTGAGAGACGGGCCCCACGTTGGCCGAGACCTGGGCCCCCAGATCCTGGTTGGTGACGCCCTCGTACTTCGTGGCCGCTACGGGACCCGACCACGGCTCGCCCGACGCGGCCCTCAGGGGCACGAAGAACCCGTAGACGTGCGCGATGACGGCCTCTTCCGCCGAGGGCGCGATCGTGTCCCCGAGGGTGAAGATGCCTCCGCCCACGACGATCCGGGCGTTCGCCACGTCGTCCAGCTTGATCAGGGTGGCCACCGCGGCGGCCTCGAGGACCGGGGGGGGCGCGGCGTCGTCGTCGTCCACCGCGTCGTCGTCGTCGACCGCGTCGTCGTCGTCCACCGCGTCGTCGTCGTCGCCCGCCGGGGGGTCGGGGAGGTCGTCGAACGTCCAGTGGAGGCACCCCGCACCGGCGAGCACCAACAGCGGAGCCAGGGCACCGAACCGGGCGGGGGTCATGAGGGTGGGGTCGCGGCCTTCAGGTGCCGAGCATCTGGACCACGAAGAACGCGGCGAGCATCACGGCCACCAGGATCCCGGCCCCGGTCACGATCCACGAGAGCGGGACCGTGCGGGAGTCGGGCTGCGCGGGCCGCTTGCGGGCGGACACCGCCGGACCCGATCCGGGCCCTCCGCCGCCGCGGAAGTCGATCTCGAGCACGAAGTCCTGGGGGACCAGGGTGTCCATGTGCGTCGCGCGCACGGGGAGCCGGACCGTGCGACGGGACGAGGCCGTGGGCGTCCCGATCCGCGACACCACGTAGCCCGCGAGGTCCACCACCGGGACGCGCATGGGGTGACCGGTCTCGAGGACCGTCGACTCCCAGGTCTCGGGCGAGCGCCCGAGCGCGTTGATGACCTGCGTCTGGTTGGCCGAGAACGCCGGATCCGGCGCAGGAGGCGGGGCCGGGGGAGGCGGGGCCACCACCGCGGGGACGGGCGGCGGCGCCCGGTACGAGTCGCCGCCTCGAGGCTCGATGCGGCGGGCGCGACCCGCGGGGGCGGACCGACCGGACGAGCTCGGGCTCGACGCGGGGGGCGACGAGTAGCGCCCGGAGGAGCGACCCGAGGAGCGGCCGGAGTCCGTGGGCCGTCGGCGCGCGACGGGGGCGCGGCTCTGGGGCGCGGCGCGGGGGACGGGCTCGGCGCGACGACCTCCGCCCGCGGCGGCTCGACGAGGGGGCGACTCCGCGATGAGATCGTGCTGCTGCATCAGCTCGGCGACTTCGCTGCCGGGCATGGTGCGATCGTCCGCGTCCACGCCGTCCTGGAACGCGTCCGGCGTACGCCACGACGACGTGCTCTGCAGCGGCTCGGCGCGGAAGGCCGAAGACGGCTCCGGCAGCGGCTCGGGCTCGGCGTAGTCCCGCCGGAAGGCGGCCGCGCTCGGCTGGGGCGCCCCGCGTCGACGGTCCGTGGAGAACGCGGTCTCGTTCTCGGGCGCGTCCACCCAGTGGGCTCCGCCGCCGGCTTCGCCGGGGTTGATCTCGGTGCGATCGTCGTCCCCGAGGCTGATGTCCCACTCGCGCGGGGCGACCGCGGGCGCGCGCCGAGCGGGCGCGTGGTCCGAGGCGATGGAGGTGACGTCGTCGTCGTTGCCGTGGATGCGACGCGCGGCCTCGAAGGTGGTGCCGTGGGCGACGGTCTTGGCGTTGCTCGCCTGGGCCGAGTCCCCTCCTCCGGAGGCCTGCATCTGCCGGCGCAGCTCGACGGCGACGGTGGCGGTGAGACGCTGCAGCGCCTCGAGGACCCCCTGCCCGCGCACGGCGGAGGCCGCGATGTAGTTCGCGCCGCCGGAGTTCAGCCGGGACTCGAGCGCGCGGATCTCCACCGCGTCGCGCAGGTCGCGCTTGTTGTACATGAACACCATCGGCAGCTCGGACATGGACCGCTGCACGCCGCGGATCATTCGGTCGAGCAGCTCCAGGGCCTTCGCGTCCGCCTGCAGGGCGCCGGGGCTCGAATCCGCCACGAACATGATCGCGTCCACCGCGCCCAGCAGCGGGCGCAGGAGGTCGACGTCGATGGGGCCGGTGCACGTGACCAGGCGGAAGTTCACCTGGTAGCCGTACACGAGCTCCTGATCGTGGGGGCGATAGTCCAGTCGCAGGAGGCGGCCGTCCCCCTGAACGAGGGGGGCCACCTTTCCGTGCGTGCCCGGAGGCAGGATTCGGGAGAGCGCATAGAGCGAGGTGGTCTTCCCGGAACCGGGGGGTCCGTAGAAGAGCAGGATCGCGCTGATGCGCTTGCGTTCATGGTCGATGGTCGCCATCGGGCTCCGCTCGTGCTCCGGCCGTGACCGGGGTCCGCTACTCCGCTCCCGCCGCCCCGGCAATCAGGGCGCCGACGTCTCTCTCGAGATCGTCCGGGTCGATGTCATCTCCACCGTCGTCATCCAGGATCAAGTCCCCCACCCCGTCGTCGCCGTGGAGGCGCGGGAAGGGTTGCGTGGGAGGATCGTTGAGGCCTCCGCGCGGCGCGGGCGGGGGGCCCGGCAGCGTGCGGGGACCGGCCGCAGGGACCGTCGGCCGCGCGGCCGCGAGGGCCTGGGCGGCGGCGGAAGGGCCGGTCGAGTTCGCGGGCACCACCTCGCCGGTCTCGGCCTCCGCCGTGAGCAGCACGACGTGGGTGATCGCGCCCTTGTTCAGGGCGACGTACGGGGCGTGTCCGGCGGACGCGGAGCCGCGGTCCTGAATGACCGCGTCGGTGAGGTTGAGGAAGGGCTTGGGATCGTTGAGCTCCTCCTGGAGCCGCGCGCCCCCGACGAGCGTGACGAAACCCTCGTACACGAGCGCGTCCGCGAGGATCTGAACCCGAACCGTCTCCACGGAGCCCGCGACCTCGGAGGGGTCGCCGGTCGGGCGTTCGAGTGGGCTCATTCGGCTCGGCTCCTCGCTGCGACGGGGGCTCTTCGGGACCAGGACGGACCCGAGACGGGATGCGCAGACCTCGAACAACTGTATCATCCCGCTCCCCCGAAGGCGGGGACCGGGAGGATCATGCTCACTTGGACCGACTGGCCGGCGCGGAGACGCCCGGCGCGCGCTGCCCTCGCGGCCGCCGTCGTGATCGTGTGCACGGCGTGGGTCGTGTCCGTCGATCCGGTCCTCGGGTTCGTGGGCGCGCTGCTGCTCCTCGCGAGCGTGCGCGACGGCCTCTTCCCCACACGCTTCCGCCTCTCGGACGGGGGCGTCGACCTCGTCAACCCGCTGCGCACGCGGTCGCTCGACTGGGGTGGCGTGGGCGGCTGGCAGCCCCGGACGGACGGGTTCGAGCTCCTCGGCCGCGGCCGCTCGGCCGCGATGCGCCGACGCCGCGGCGTGGTGCTCCGGTGCCCCGACCTGCGCGACGAGGTGATGCACGAGCTGCGGGCTCGCCTCGGCGCCCCGGAGGGCACATGACCGCCGCCGTGGAGCTCGTCCCGGGCTTCGCCGTCCCGGCCGAGGAGGACGCGGCCGCCGAGAAGGTGGCGCGCTTCATCGTGCGCTGGAAGCTGACCGTCCCCGCGATCCTGTCCCTCGAGGGCATGCGCCCGCTGTCGTTCGTCGGCTCCCAGTTCATGCACGTGCTCAGCCCCTCCATCACCGCGTTCCTCTCGGTGGACGACTGGGATCGGCTGGCCCGCCTCCTCGAGGACCGACGCGGCCTCGAACACCTCATTCGACGAATCGAGCTCCTCGATGAACAACGGGAGGTGAGATGACCATCCCCCCGGAGATCCGCTCCGTCCTCGCGACGGACTGCGGCTCCACGACCACCAAGGCGATCCTCATCGAGAAGGTCGGCGACACCTATCGCCAGACCTTCCGAGGCGAAGCCCCGACCACCGTGGAGGCGCCCTTCGAGGACGTCACGCGCGGGGTCCTCAACGCGGCCATGGAGGTCCAGGAGCTGTCCGGCCGCACGCTGGTGAACGGCGAGGGGATCGTGACGCCGGCCAACGAGGACGGCACCGAAGGCGTCGACATCTACATCTCCACGTCGTCGGCGGGGGGCGGGCTGCAGCTGGTCGTCGGGGGCGTGGTCCGGTCGATGACCGCCGAGTCGGCCATGCGCGCGGCCTTGGGCGCGGGCGCCATCGTCATGGACGCCTTCGCCACGAACGACAGCCGCAAGCCGCACGAGCAGATCGAGCGCATCCGTCAGCTCCGACCGGACATGATCCTGCTCGCGGGCGGCATCGACGGCGGCACCGTGAAGCACGTCGTGGCCCTCGCCGAGATGGTGGCGGCGGCGCGCCCCCGCACCCGCCTGGGCGGCTCGTTCAACCTCCCCGTCATCTTCGCCGGCAACAAGGAGGTGCGCCCCCAGATCCAGGAGCTCCTGGGCGACATCTCGGACCTGGAGGCGGTGGACAACGTCCGGCCGGTCATGGAGCAGGAGGACCTGGGCCCCGCGCGGGACAAGATCCACGACCTGTTCATGGACCACGTGATGGCCCAGGCGCCCGGCTACAACAAGCTGATGGAGTGGACGGACACTCCGATCATGCCCACCCCCGCCGCGGTGGGGCTGATCATGCAGACGATCGCGCGACGTCGCGGCATCAACGTGGCGGGCGTGGACATCGGCGGCGCCACCACGGACGTCTTCTCGGTGTTCGACGGGCGCTTCAACCGCACGGTGTCGGCGAACCTCGGCATGTCCTACTCGGTCTCGAACGTGCTCGCCGAGGCGGGGCTGGGCGCGATCCTCCGCTGGGTCCCCTTCGACATCGACGAGAAGCTGCTGCGCAACCGCATCGGCAACAAGATGATCCGCCCCACCACGATCCCCCAGACGCTCGAGGAGCTGAAGATCGAGCAGGCCATCGCGCGGGAGGCCCTGCGGCTCGCGTTCGTGCAGCACAAGGAGTTCGCCGTCGAGCTCCGCGGGGTGCAGCAGGAGCGCACCATCGCGGACGCCTTCCGACAGACGGGCGCGGGCGCGACGCTCGTGAAGATGATGAAGCTGGACCTCATCGTCGGGTCCGGGGGCGTCCTCAGCCACGCCCCGCGGCGGGTGCAGTCGATGCGGATGATGATCGACGCCTTCGAGCCCGAGGGGGTGACCGAGCTGGCCGTCGACTCGATCTTCATGATGCCCCACCTCGGGGTGCTCTCCTCGGTGAACGAGGAGGCCGCCACCCAGGTCTTCGAGCGCGACTGCATCATCTACCTGGGCACCTGCGTGGCCCCCGTCGGCGACCTCGGGAAGCTCCCCCCGGAGGGCAAGCCCGCCCTCGACGTCAAGCTGCGGAAGCCCGACGGGACCTCCGTGGAGCGCATCCTCAACACGGACCGGCTGTTCCTCGTGGAGGCGACCCGGGACGAAGAGGTCGAGGCCGTCGTGACCCCGCTCATCCGCTCCCTGGACCTGGGGGAGGGGCCCGGCAAGCCGCTGCGCCGCAAGCTGCGAGGCGGCGTCGTCGGCATCACCTTCGACACCCGCGGCCGGACGATCCGCGTGCCCACGGAGCCCGCCGACCGGGTCCCGCGGGTGCAGGACTGGGTCGCCGCCATGGGCGAGTACCCCGAGGGAGGTGCCTGATGGCCGCGATCTTCACCCCGGGCCTCCGGGTCTCTCCGCGCGACATCGTCCTCAAGGACCGCCGGCTCCCCCTCGAGGGCGAGGTGCTGGTCGAGGTGGGCGCGCGCGTGGGCGCCACGGACGTGGTGGCCCGCACAGACCTCCCCGGGAAGATCTTCCCCGTCAACGTCGCCAACCAGCTGGGCGTGGACCCGGGCCGCCTCAAGGAGTTCATGCTCAAGGGGGTCGGCGACAGCGTCGAGCGCGACGAGCTGATCGCGAAGACGCCGGGCATCTTCGGGCTCTTCGTCTCCGAGGCCAACGCGGTGACGGCGGGCACCATCGAGTCGATCTCGACGGTCACGGGCCAGGTCATCCTCCAGGCGCACCCCATCCCCGTGGAGGTCGACGCGTACATCGACGGCACGGTGGTGGAGGTCATCCCCGGGGAGGGCTGCCTGGTGCAGGCCGCCGCGTCGCTCGTGCAGGGCATCTTCGGCCTCGGCGGCGAGGTCCGAGGGGACCTGAAGATGGTCGCGATGGACCGCACGTCGGTCCTCATCGAGTCCGACATCACGCCGGACCTCCAGGACCTGATCATCGTCGGCGGCGCCCACATCGGGCTGGGGGCCCTCAAGAAGGCGGTCGAGGTCGGCGTGGCCGGCATCGTCACCGGGGGCTTCGACTACGACGACATCAAGGAGCTCCTGGGCTACGAGGTGGGCGTCGCGATCACCGGCGGGGAGGAGCTCGGCCTCACCCTGGTGGTGACGGAGGGCTTCGGGAACATCGACATGGCCCCCGCCACCTTCGAGCTGCTTCGCTCGAAGGAGGGGGCGCGCGCGTCGATCAACGGGGCGACGCAGATCCGCGCGGGCGTGATTCGCCCGGAGGTCATCGTCACCTTCGACGAGGACGGGCCGTCCGAGAGGCACGTCCCGCCCGAGCCCGAAGGCATCGCCCTCGGAGACACGGTCCGCGGCATCCGCGCCCCCTACTTCGGCCGCATCGGCAAGGTGAGCGGGCTCCCGGTGGACCTCACGACGATGGAGTCGGAGACGCGCGTCCGCATCCTCGAGGTCGAGTTCGACGACGGCAGCGTGGTCTCCATGCCGCGCGCGAACGTGGAGAGCATCGAAGAATGAGACGCCTCCTCGTCCTACTCGTCCCCCTCGCCCTCCTCTTCGCGCTGCCCGCGTCGGCGTCCCAGGAGCCGGCCGACGTCCCCGAGGTGAAGATCCGGGTGACCGTGGAGCCCCGCGGCCCCGCCGTCGTGCCCGTCATCCACTGGAAGATCCCCGCCACGATCGACGTCGGGCACGCGGGCCTCTACCTCCGCATCGACCGCGCCGCCGCCGCGGACGGGCCGTACGACCAGGTCGCGAACATCGTCTCGACGCCCGGGCGCTGGGAGGGTCCGCAGGTCCCGGCCGAGCAGCGCGCCGAGCTGGAGTCCGCGTGGTTCCGGGTGCGCGCCTTCGACACCGGCGCCCCCGGGGTGGCCCCCACGATGCGGGGGGCGAGCGTCGGCCATTCGGTGAGCGGGCCCGCGAAGGTCGCCACGGCTCCCGAGGAGGCCCCCGCCACGACCCCCGAGGAGGCCGACTACGTGCCTCCCGCGCAGAGCGGGAGCTCGGGCCTCTTCGTCACGGCCCCGCGCGACGGCGACGGGCTCAACCTGAACCTGGAGTGGAACCGGGGAGGCGACCCCAAGGGCTGGGCCGTCGTCCGCCGGGCCTCTCCCGACGGCGAGTGGAAGGTCCTGACCGTCGGCCTGCCCGCGGGGACCCGCGAGTTCTCGGACAAGGTCACGTCGGATCCGCGCACCGACCCCCCGGCGGACGCCTACGACTACCGCGTCGTGGCCCTGGACAGGGTGGTGTTGGAGGACGCCGACGTCCCCACGATCCTCGCCGCGGGCGCCGCCTCGGCGGCGGTCACCGGGACGCTCGACCCCAGCTGGATCCGCACCCAGTTCGGGCCGCTGATGCTCCTGCTGATCATCGTCGCGGTCGGCCTGCTCATGTGGTGGTTCACCTCCCTCGCCCGCAGCGGCGAGGAGATCTACATCCGCCGCATCCCCGGCATCGACGCCATCGAAGAGGGCATCGGGCGCGCCACGGAGATGGGCAAGCCGGTGCTGTACGTGCCCGGCATCGACGAGCTGCAGGACATCCAGACCATCGCGTCGATGCTGATCCTCGGCCAGGTCGGCAAGATGGTCGCCGAGTACCAGTCGGACATCATCGTCAGCTGCTGCATCCCGATCGTGCGAGAGGTGGCCGACGAGGTGGTCCGCGCGGGCTTCTTCCAGGCCGGTCACCCGGACGCGTACCGCCCCCAGAACACGCGCTTCATCAGCTCCGAGCAGTTCGCCTTCTGCGCGGGGACGAACGGCATCATCTACCGCGAGAAGCCCGCCACGAACATCTACCTGGGGCGCTTCTTCGCCGAGTCGCTGATCCTCGCCGAGACGGGGTTCGTGAACAAGTCCATCCAGATCGCGGGCACCGCGGAGGCCACGCAGCTGCCCTTCTTCATCGCCGCCTGCGACTACACCCTCATCGGCGAGGAGCTCTTCGCCGTGTCCGCCTACCTCAGCAAGGACCCGCGGCTCATCAGCTCGCTCAAGGCGTCGGACTGGATCAAGGTCTTCTGCGTCGTCGCGATCATCCTCGGCACCCTCGAAAACACCCTGTTGGACGGCGGCTTCATCCAGTCGCTGTTCACGATCGCTGCGGGATAGACCATGCGCTCTACGTTCCCGCTCGTCCTGACCTTCCTCGTCGGCATGTTCATGATCGGCGAGTTCTTCATCCCCCACTGGCGGTACCACGTGGTCACCGCCGAGCTGCTGGAGTGGGGCCTCATCCTCGCCGCCGCGGCGTTCGTGCTGGGGCTGATCAACCTGGTGCAGGTGAACCTGCCCAAGGTCATCGAGCGCTCCACCGACTGGCAGTACAAGTCCGTGATGCTCATCGCCCTCTTCTGCACCCTGGCCGCGGGGTTCGGCGGGGGCATCGAGCGACAGTCCGCGGGGCAGGCCTACAAGTGGCTGTTCGACTTCCTGTTCGTGCCCCTCAACGCCACGATGTTCGCCCTGCTGGCCTTCTACATCGCGTCGGCGGCGTTCCGGGCCTTCCGGGCCCGCAACCTCGAAGCGACCCTGCTCCTGGGGGCCGCGATCCTGGTCATGGTCGCCCGGGTGCCCATGGGTGAGAACCTGCCGCTGCTCGGCGACAAGCTGCCGCAGTTCATGAACTGGATCATGGACGTGCCCAACATCGCGGCCCGGCGGGCCATCTTCATCGGCGCCGCGCTCGGCGCGGTGGCCACGGGGTTGAGGGTCATCCTCGGCATCGAACGCAGCCACCTGGGGGCGGACTGATGTACCGATTCTTCGACCGCATCCAGCACATGGACCGCCGCTGGATCTTCCTCGGCATGGCCCTCGCGATCCTCATCCCGATGCTGTTCCCGATCACGTTCGAGTTCAAGGTCGACGAGCGGGTCCAGGCCCTCTACGACTCGGTCGAGGAGATCGAGCCGGGCTCCACGATCTTCCTGTCGGCCGACTTCGACCCGGCGTCGCGGCCGGAGCTCGAGCCCTTCTACCGGGCGAACCTCCACCACCTCTTCCGCAACGACGTGAAGGTGGTGATGGCGACGCTCTGGGAGTTCGCGCCCCCGCTGATCCTCCCGATCATGGAGGAGATCGCCGCCGTGCACGGCAAGGAGTACGGCACCGACTGGGCGTACCTCGGCTACAAGCCCGGCAAGGAGCTGGCCATCAAGGCCATCGGTGAGAACATCCCGAAGACGTTCCCGAAGGACTACCGGGAGACGCCCACGACGGACCTGCCCATCATGCGCGGGTTCAAGCAGGCCAAGGACTTCGCCATGATCGTGAACGTCTCGGCCGGCTTCCCCGGCACCCGCGAGTACGTCCTGCAGATCCAGGGGCAGTACGACCTGAAGGTCGCGTCGGCCTGCACCGCGGTGTCGGGGCCCGACTACATCCCCTTCTACAAGGCGGGGCAGCTCACGGGCCTCTCGGCGGGCATGCCCGGGTCGGCGCAGTACGAGAAGCTGGTCTTCCCCGACGGCCCCCCCGAAGGCATCCGACTCCTGGCCACCCAGGGCATCAACGTCCTGAACCTCGGCCACCTGTACGTGATCCTGCTGATCCTCCTGGGGAACATCGGCTACTTCCTCACCCGAGCCACCGACGCGCCCTCCGGCGGGAAGGGAGGCTGACGTGGAAGCCCTCCCCAACGCGACGCTCTTCGGGGCCTGGATCTCCATCTTCCTGACGCTCTGCGTCCTCTCGTTCCTGTACGACGACAACCCCGTCTACAAGCTCGCCGAGCACCTGTTCCTCGGCGTCTCGATCGGCATCTCCATCACCGAGATCTGGTACGGCGTCTTCCAGCCGAACCTCACCGACAAGCTCATGCCCGGCACCAGCGTGCCGTCCTGGACCCCCGCGATGTTCCTCGTGATGGCCGCGGCGGTGCTGGTCGTGACCTTCGCGGACGCCCGGCGCAGACCCGGCGAGGCGGGGGAGGACGGCCTCCGCCTGGGGCTCCTGGCCCTGGTGGGGCTGGCGATCGTCGCGGTCCTCGGCCAGATGCTCTACGGCTGGTTCCAGTCGAGCGTGGGGGAGCCCTGGGACCGCTACCGAGCGCTCTCGTTCTTCCCGCTGGTCCTCGTGGCGATGCTGTTCATGAAGCTCAGCCGCAAGCACTCGTGGCTGGCGCGGGTGCCCATCGCGTTCATCGTGGCGGCCTACGCGGGGGTCAAGCTCACCGGCGAGGCGAACGCCAACCTGATGACGCAGGTCGCCCAGACGATGCCGGACATGTCCGCGTCCTGGGCCGAGCACGGGCTGTGGAACTGGGAGAAGGACGGGGCGGGCGTGATCTCGGACGTCTTCGTGGTCGTGGGCCTCGCCTCGTGCCTGATCTACTTCTACTTCAGCGCCCCCGCGAAGGGCGCCATCGCCTGGGTGTCCCGCTTCGGCATCCTCGTCCTGATGCTCTCCTTCGGGGCGTCCTTCGGCTACACGGTCATGGGGCGCATCTCGCTCGCCATCGGACGCGCCCAGGAGATGCTGGGGCTGGACCGGCCCGCGGTCGAGGTCGCCCAGATCCACCCGCGCATCGCGTCCGTGGTCTCCCTGCTGATCATCGTGGCGCTGCTCGTCGTGTGGCGCCGTCGAGGCGGCGGCGACGTCAGCCCAGAAGGCGCAGCAGGATGAGCACGATGCCGACGGCCCCGGCCACGAGGCCGATCGCGTAGAGCATCAGGCCCGACCCGGCCCGGCTCGCGAGCTCGCTCGGATCGAGGTCCGTCCGACCCATGAGGAAGTCGTCTCCCCCGTCCGCCGGGGGGGCCGAGTTCGTCGCGTCCGGATCGGGCACCGGCACCGCGTTCACCTGGGGCAGCGACACGCCCTTCGCGACCAGCTCTCGGGACCCGGGCGCCTGCACGGCGTCGGAGAACTCGTCGCTGAAGAGGTCCGGCTCGGCGGGCTTGGGCGCCACGGGCGACGCCGTGACCTCTTCGGTGCGGCGGGTGGGCGGCGTGTCTGCGGACCCTCCCCGCATGAGCTCGAGGGCGGCGTCCGTGCTGAGCCCGGCCTGCTGCTTGATCGCGTCCACGGGGTCGTCCGGCAGGTCCGCCCCCGTCTTCGGAGTGCGCAGGACCTTGGGCTCGGGAGCCTCGACCGCGTGGATCGCGGGGGCGGTGCGCTTCGAGTCCAGCTCCGGACTCGGCGCGGGGGCCTCCCGGGAGTCCGTGTCCACCGAGACCGCCGGGCCGAGCTGGGCGGGCCTGGCCTCCGCCTCCGCCTCCTCGCCGCCCTTGAGGACCGAGATGGCCGCCTGGGTGCTGAAGCCCTGCTCGCGGACCACGGAGATGGCGTCGAACGTGGGCAGGTCCGCCCCCTTGCTCGGCTCCGACGCGAGCCCCGCCGTGGCGAACTGTGGGCCTCGCGCCTCGAGCGCGTCGAACGTGGGGAGATCGCCCGCCTTCTGGGCCTCGATGGAGTCGAAGGTCGGCAGGTCGAGGCCCTTGCCGGCTTCGATCGCGTCGAAGGTCGGCAGGTCGGCGCCGGCGGGGTCCACGTCCCCCGGCACCGACGGGGAGGAGCCGGTGCTGAGGTCGTCGAACGGCTGCACGACGTCCTCGAGCGAAGACCGCGCGGGGCTCCCCAGGTCCGACACGGTGTCGTCCACGTCTTCGGTGAGCGGGCCGTCCGGGTCGATCTCGCCGCCGACCTCGTTGAGCACGCCGCAGGACGGGCACGGGGTCAGCGCGCCGCCGCCCACGAGGACGTGCTTGAGCTCCGCCGCGCACGCCGCGCACTCGGAGGCGTCCGCCGGGGTCGGCCGGACGGGCATCCGCCGCGCCTCCTGGACCTTGAACAGCAGGCCGAGCTCCCCGAACCGGACCAGGCCCTTGACGCCCTTGGCGAGCGGGACCCGAAGCTGATCGCCGTCCACCGCGGCGAGCCCCTGGGACTCGAGATCCGGGGTGGTGAGGATGCGGCCGTCGCGGGCCAGCTCCACGCGCATGTCGCGCCCGAACCGCAGGCCTGCCCCGTCGCCGCCGAGCCGGAAGAGCTCGTGGCAGTCGGGGAGCACGTCGTCGTCGAACCGCAGCACCGAGTCCACGCCGCGCCCCACGGTCACCCGGGCGCCGGCCGCGAAGACGGCACGAATCAGATACGTCCGCGCGCGCGTGACCGCGAGCTCCAGCTCGAGGCCGTCGTAGGGGATCTCCTCCACGGCGCGAGCGTAGCGCACGGGGGCGCTCCGCGTTCCTTGACCCGGGACGCCTCGATCGATCGGTCCTACGGGTCGATCCGGTCCCCCCTCGGTCGCCGCGTCGGCGATCGGATACACTGAGCGCCCACGGTGGTGGAGGACCCAGCACCTCGGAACGTACGAATGGCCCTTTCGCGCACGAAGTCTCTGGTCTCCACGGCTCTCCTCGCGTCGCTCGTCCTCGTGACCCCGGGCGACTCGGACGCCGGAGACGGCCCCGAGGTCAAGAAGGTGGCCGCGGGCCTCCACTCGGGGCACGCCTTCGGCCCTCGCCTCCGCGCCGACGGCAGCTGGGTCGCGTACGGCGTCCGCGAGACGGTCAAGGGCACCTTCAAGACCGGGTACTACGCGCGCTCCCTCGGCGAGGACGGCATCTTCCGCTCCGTGTGGCCGAACCAGCACCCGTCGTTCGCCGACGGGGAGGGCACGGCCTCCTTCAGCGACCTCGTGAACTTCGAGTGGGCGCACGACGGCAACCACAACGCGATGGTGTGTCTGCACAAGGAGAAGGGCCAGGAGATCCTCCTCGAGAAGATCAACGTGCGCATCGGCGGCCCCAAGGACCAGAACCAGCCCAAGTTCTCCGCCCAGGGCGACCGCGTCATCGGCATCTGCCAGAACGAGCGGGGCGGCACGGATCTGTGCGTCGCGGACACCATCGCCGACTCGCTGATGACCCAGCTCACCTTCACGGACGAGCAGGAGACGGCGCCCGAGTGGCACCCCAAGGACGCGAAGGTCATCCACGAGTTCCGCAACCGCCTGGGCGGCGACATCTACGTCTTCGACCTCGACATGTTCAGCCACGAGCCGCTCTTCCGGGCGGGGACGAGCGACGAGATCCTGCCCACCTACTCGCCGGACGGCCTGCACTTCGCGTTCCTCAGCAACCTCGCGGACGAGACCTCCGACAAGTACGACCTCTACGTGACCAAGCCCGGCGGGGGCCTGCCGAAGCTGGTCATGGAGGACGTGCGCCGCAGCAAACACAGCCGCGGGTACGCCTGGGACCCCCTGGGGCGGTTCATCGTGGCCGTCTCCAACGACGAAGCCGCCGGGTACCCCCTCATGATCGCGCCCGCGGACGGCTCGGCCCCGGCGGCGTCGCTGGACGTGCCCAGCAAGGACAACATGGACCCGGTGATGATGCCCACCGAGGGCACCATCCGCCTCGTCTGGGTGGGGATCCCCCCGGACGCCAATCCAGAGCAGCAGTGGCGCGTAGTGCACGTGGTGGACCACGACGTCGCGGGCATGGCGGCCTTGGCCGGTACGCCGAAGTAACCACGTTGACCAAGCGCCGCGCCCTCCAGGTCGCCACCTGCGCCGCCGCGCTCCTCATCCTCGGCCCCGCCCACGCGAGTGAGATGCTCCTCTACGGGCCGGGGGTCCCCTCTCCCGAGACCGCCGCCCGGGCCGAGGCCGTCCTCCGGGTGGCCGCCGACGTCGAATCCCCCACCGGGGGCACCTCCCACGTCCTCGACCTGCCCTTCCCGTCCCAGGCGCCCGTCTGGATCTCGGGCGACCTGCTCTCCCTGCCCTGCGGAGATCCCGCGCTCGCCGGGGTGGATCCCGCGGCCGTCGTCTCCGAGGCCACCGAGCTGGTCGACGAGCTGTCCTACGACAAGGCGCTGGTGCGGCTCGAGGAGGGGCTGCGCGCGCTCCCCTGCGTGGCCGCCCAGGTCGACCGGAAGACGCTGACGGACCTGTACTTCTTCCTCGGCCTGGCCCAGTTCGAGGAGGGCCGGTCGGAGAAGGCGAAGCGAGCGTTCGCGTCCGCCCTCGCCATCGACATCGACCGCCCCTGGGACCATGACTACCCCCCGGACCCTCAGGCCCTCTACGAAGAGGCCGCCGGCGAGCTCATCGCCGAGGGTGCGCCCGCGGTGGGGCTCGATCTGCGAGGCGCAGCGCTGTCGGACTTCCGGGTGGACGGCGACGCCCTCGACTCCTCGGCCGCCAAGGCGCTGAGCCTCCACCGCGGCAAGCACCTGATCCAGTACACGACCGCCGCCGGGACCCGGATCAGCAGCCTCGTGAACGTGGGACGCGGGGGCGGGGACCTCGTGTCCCGGGACGGCCTGCGGGACGCCGTGCTGAACCTCGCCTGGAAGCCGGTGACGGCGGGCGCGGCCGAGACGGCCCTGTCGGACCTGGGCCGTTCGCGGGGGGTCGACGAGGTCTACGTCGTGCTTCTGGACGAGTCCGACGACAGCGTCGACCGGGCCTACAGGTTCGTCGTGAGCACCGCCTCGGTGCTGCCCCTGAGCGTGGACTCCGCCGCCGTGGCGAAGGAGATGAGCGGTGACAAGAGAGGCCCCGCTCTCGCCGCCGCCGCCGACGGCGTCTCCTCCGAAGCGGACAACGCCGCCGGGAGGGTCGGCATCGCGATCGGCGGCGGGCTGCACGTGGGCAACCTCAACCCCTACGGCGTCGGCGTCCTGCGCTTGAACCTGCGGATCGTGGGTGGGTTCGAGATCGGCGCCGGGGCGATGATCGCGGGCACCTCGGTGGACTACGTGGACGACGCGGGGGCGGCGCAGTCGGGGTCCTTCCTGCTCCCGGGCGCGATCCTGGAGGCCCGCTATCGGTTCAACCCCGGCGCCGCCCACCCCTACGTCGGCGGGCGCGGCATCATCTCGGTGTCCCAGCTCGAGGACACGGCGGCCGCGCGCGCCGGCACCGAGGACACGATCTCGCCCGCGGGCGGGGCAGGCTTCGTGGTCGGAGTGGACGTCACCCCGGTGGGGACGCGCGGCTTCTTCATCAACGTCGACTTCCTGGCCGGCTACTGGAAGAACGCAGGGGCGGGCGGGGGCCTCCTCCTGGACGTCGTGGGCGGCGTCGGCCTGCGGTTCTGATGCGCGCCGTCGCGCCGCTCGCTGCGGTCCTGATCGCCTGCGCTCCCGCGGTCGCGCAGCAGGACGAAGACGCGCCCGAGCCCACCCCCGAGGTGGATCCGTCCCAGGTCGACAACCCCGAGGGCGGGGACTCCGAAGAGGTCCGGCGCGCAGAGCACGAGGGCGAGCTGCTCCCCCACAACCTCGGAGTCGGCACCTTCTCTCCGCGCGACGGCGAGTACCTGAAGCTGGAGGCCCGCAAGGACGGACAGGTGCGGGACGTCCCCGACCGAGGCGCCATCCTCGAAGGCGAGGTCGTCGTGTTCGTTACGCGCGTCGACCCGGCGGGGGACGAGTACGTGTATCTGCTGGAGGGCACCGGGGGCGAGCCGCGGATGATCCATCCCCGCATGGGCCGCGTGCACCTGTCGCGTGAGCTGGACGGCGAGCGGCGCATCCGTCCGCGGCCCGCGCACGAGGTGATGACGGGCGAGGAGGACGAACCCGAGGGGTGGCAGGTCACGGGGGCCGGGTGGGCCGAGTACTACCTCGTCGCCACGCCGTCGCCGCGCGACGAGTCCGCCGCGGGGTCCCTCGGATCGTGGAGGCGCTTCCTGCTGCCGCCGCCCTACGCGACCGGCCGCGCCGCCGGCCCGGGCCGGCTCGTCGACTCGATCCTCGTCCGCTGGGACTGACCCCCATCCGCTCGTTCTTCCGAGCCTGCGCCCGCTCCGCGCAGGGCGACCTGGGGATGGATCCCGACGGTCGGCTGTCGGACCGCGGCCACCGGAAGCTCGCGGTGACCGTCGTCGCGGCCGCCTTGGCGGGGCTCATGCTCGAGCTGCTGCTGGCCCGGATCTTCCCGGTCCTGCTGGGCAACGTCAGCGCCTTCCTGGCCGTGCCGGTGGCGATGCTCGGCCTCTCCCTCGGCGCCCTCGCCCTCCACCTTCGCCGCACCGACCCGGCCCCGGAGACGCTCCCGGGGCTGCTCGTCCTCCTCGCGATCGCGGTCCCCGTCTCCCTCATCGCACAGTTCGCGCTGTTCGACTTCGCGTTCGAGCTCAGCCCCCACACCCGCCAGCTGCCCTCGAACGACGCCCTCAAGGTCGTGGTGCTGACGGCCGCGGTGCTCCCCCCGTTCGCCCTCATCGGGGTGCTCCTCTCCACCGCGTTCTCGGTGGGCGCGGACCGCATCGGTCGCCTCTATGCCCTGGACCTGGTCGGCTCGGGGGCGGCCTGCCTGATCACCCCCTTGGCCCTACGGGCCGTGGACCTGCCCGTGGTCGTCGCGATGCTCACGATCGTGCCCGCCGTCGCGGTCTTCCACGTGCTCGACGGGCGGCGGGCGGTGCGCGTCGCGGCCGTGGTCCTGGGGGCGGCCTCCCTGGCGGCGGCGTCGACGGGCGGTCTCTACGACATCCGCCTCGACCCCGAGATCCTGGGCAAGCACCACCGCCGCGACGACCTCCCCGTCCAGGAGCTGGGCCATCGCTGGAACGACGTCTCGCGCCTGACGCTGCTCCAGGCGGAGCGCAGCCGCGGGGGTCCGGTGTGGGTGGTCATGCACGACGACGGAATCAGCAACGTCTACGTCCGTCG
Organism: uncultured Rickettsiales bacterium; assembly: GCA_964620495.1. Lineage (GTDB taxonomy): Bacteria > Myxococcota_A > UBA796 > UBA9615 > UBA9615 > CAZEKB01. Next base: position 60,432 of record CAZUHI010000007.1, read on the forward strand.
GTTCCGGCCGCAGCGCCGGATGGACCCGGCGGACCCCGCCTACGCCTGGGGGCTGCCCTTCGTGCTCGACCACGAGCCCCGCAAGGTGCTGGTGATGTTCGCGGGCGCGGCGCGGGACATGGTCCGCATGCACGAGCGGGCCGCCGGGCGGCTGGAGCTGCTCCGCGGGGTGGAGCTCAACGGCGCGATTCGAGGCCTGGTCGAGGACGACCGCCGGTGGAACCTGGGCGCGTTCTTCGCCCTGCCGGAGGTGGAGTGGATCGCGGCCGAGGGGCGGGGCTTCCTGAGCCGGGACGAGACCGTATACGACGTGATCTTCGCCGCCTCGAACAGCCCCGTGGAGCTCGCGCGCACGGGCCACTCCCGCAAGTACCTCGACACGGTGGAGGCCCTGCACGAGTACCTCGACCAGCTCGCGGACGGAGGCGTCCTCCTCTTCAACAGCCAGCGGATCGAGGGCAAGGTCGAGGCGCTCAAGCGGATCCACGCGGTGCGCAGCCCCGGCGTCCCGTTCGAGGACTGCGTGGCGCTCTTCAGCCGGGGGAAGGTGTCGCGGAAGCTCGACCTGCTGCTCTACAAGCCGTCGGGGCTCAGCCCGGGCGAGCTCGCGCGCATCGACGACGGGTGGGGCGGAGACCACGGGAGCCTGCGGGCGAAGTACCTGCCGGGGCGGAGCCTGGACGCCGCCACCTCGCCCCTGGTCGTCGACCCCATCCGCCCCGAGATCCGCGTGGAGACGGACGACCGCCCGACGTGGCGACTCGTGGAGTTCGGCCGCCTCCCGCTGCTCCCCACCGAGGCGCACTTCAAGGACCAGAGCCTCGTGCTCGACTGGACCAAGGCCTTCACGGCCGTCCTCTACACCGTGGTGGCGCTGGGGCTGGCCCTCGTGTTCGGCCTCCGTCGCCGGGGCGGGCGACGACTGCGCGCCTGGCACGTCGGGTACCTGTACCTGACGGGCGCGGCCTACATCACCGCCCAGTTGGCCCTCATGGCGAAGCTCGAGCTGTTCCTCGGGTCCCCGCTGGCCGCCATCTCGGTGGTGCTCGCGTCGTTCCTCGTGGCCAACGGGGCGGGCTCGGCGTGGGTGGGCGGGCGTCGCGCGGCGGGGCGGCCGGTGCCGGTAGCGGTCCTGGCGGCGGGGGCGGCGATCGCGACGGGCCTGACCATCGTCGGGATCGACGCGATGCCGTCGTCTTGGCTGGCCTTCCCTGCGGCCGTCAAGGCGGCGATGGGGCTGCTGCTGGTGGCGCCCATGGCGTTCCTGCTTGGGACTTTCTACCCCACGCTCGTGGGCCTCGCGACGCGCGAAGGCCTGCACGCGCTGGTGCCCGCCACCTTCGGCCTGGCCACCGCGTCGTCGGTGCTGGCAGGCCCCTGGGCGCTGATCTTCGCGATCAACCTGGGGTTCCGGGCGCTCTCGTTCACGGCGGTGGCAGCGTATCTGCTCCTCACGCTCGCCGCGATGCCCGCCCTGCTCTCGGCCCGGCGGGCCTGACGGTCAGGAGTCGGCGACCGGGAGCGTGGCCCGGGGGAGCGCGTTCGCGGGGTCCGCGGCGGGGGGGAGATCGCCCGGCGCGGTCCCGGCACGGGACCTCCCGAAGAGCAGCGCAGTGGCGTACCGGAGCAGCTTCCATCCCCCGGGCGTGTAGGGGTACCACCACAGCTCGCGGGTGAGCCACGGCACGGTGCGCGGGTGGTTCACGTGGCGCATCTCGCACAGCTCGCGGAGGCCGTCGTCCGCGTGCACCTGGCCGAGCCCGCTGTGCTTCACGCCGTGCCACGGCGCCTCGGGCATGCCGTTGCTGGAGATGAGGTCGTTCACCATCGTGGTGCCCGCGCGGATGCGCTCGGCGGCCCGACGTCCCTTCGCGACGTCCCGGGTCCAGACCGACGCGTGGAGGCCCAGGTGCGAGTCGTTGGCGAGGCGCAGCACCTCCTCCTCGTCCGTCCAGCGGATGACCGGCAGCAAGGGCGCGAACGTCTCCTCGTTCGCGCACTTCATGTCGTGAGTGACGCCCGTGAGGATGGTCGGCGGGTAGAACTGGCCGGGGCCCTCGGATCGCGTCGCAGAGCCGCACTTCAGGGTCGCGCCCTTGGCCAGCGCGTCGGCCACCTGCTCCTCGGCGACGTCCATCTGGTGGTCGAAGATGATGGCCCCGACGTCCGTGTCGGGGCGGCTCGGGTCGCCGTGCCGCAGGGCCGTGGCCTTCTCCACGAGGCGGCCGACGAGCTCGTCGTGGATCGCGTCGTGGACGTAGAGCCGCTCCACCGAGGCGCAGACCTGCCCCGAGTTCACGAACGCGCCCCAGGTGATCCCGTCGGCGACGCGGTCGAGGTTCGCGTCCGGGTACACGATCGACGGGTGCTTCCCGCCGAGCTCGAGGGTGCAGGGGATGAGCCGACGCGCGCACTCCTCGGCCACCTTGCGGCCCGTCTTCACCGAGCCCGTGAAGACCACGTGGTCCACCTGTTGGACGACGGCCGCGCCGGTCGCGCCGTAGCCGGTGGCCACCTGGAGGAGGTCCGCCGGGAGGCCGGAGTCGTCCCAGATCTCCTTGAAGAGCACGGTGATGAGCGGCGTGATCTCCGAGGGCTTGATGACGACCGCGCTGCCCGCCACCGCGGCCATGAACGCGGGCACGGCGTTGAGCAGGAACGGGAAGTTCCAGGGGCCGACCACGCCCACCACGCCGCGGGGGGTGTAGTGCAGGTAGCTGCGCTTGTGGGGGAAGAGGTGGAGGCCGATGGATCGGCGCTCGAGGATCTTCGGCCCGCGCTTGATGTAGTGGTGGGCGAGGTCGAAGAAGTTGAAGACCTCGGTGGAGTAGGCCTCGTAGCGCGGCTTGCCGCACTCGAGGTTGAGCAGGTCGACGATGCGGTCCTGTCCGGCGATCGTGGCCTGCAGGAGGGCCTTCAGGCGTCGGCACCGGTCCTTCACCGACAGCGCGCCCCACGCCTCCTGCGCGACCCTCGCTCGCCGCACCATCTCCTCGACGTCGTCGGCCGTGTGGACGGGGACCGCGCCGAGCGGTGCCCCCGTCGCGGGGTTGTGCGAGACGAGCCGCTCCGGCGGATCGGGAAGGGGCTGGGCGGTGCTCATGCGAGAGGGATAACATGGGGGCTGCGGTCGGGCGGCCCTGTCATGGGGCTGTCATTCGGGGTTTCGACCCGCCGGGTGAAACTCCAACCTCGACCGCACTCTCGGAGGGTCCATTTGAGGCGTCGCAAGATCGTGAAGACCGCTCTCCTCTCCTGCCTCACGGCCCTCGTCGCTGCCCTGGTCGGCGCCGGGCCGGCCTCCGCCGCCCCGGTGATGCTCTACGGGCAGGGCATCGACGGCCCCGCCGCGGCCACCCGCGTGACCGAGTTCCTGGGGGCGAGCACGTTCGTGAACGGCGGGTCCCTCGACGACCTCATGAAGCTCGGGGACGACGACGTCCTCCTGCTGGGCGTGGGCGTGGAGACGTGCCGCACCCCGGACAAGCAGTTCAACTCGCTCACCTCGGAGCTCGTGGCCATCCGCGAGCTGCTCGACCAGATGGACTACACCCCCATCTTCACGAAGGCGAGCCTCGCCCGAAAGAAGCTGCCGTGCATCGCCGCGGGCGCGAAGACGCAGGACATCTACGACCTCTTCTTCTACGGCGGCCTCGCCGCGGGCTTCGGCGGCGACGAGGAGGCGGCGCGGGAGTGGTTCGCCGCGGCGGCGGCCATCGCGCCCAGCAAGGAGTGGCCGACCCGGTACCCGCCGACCCTGCGGCCGCTGTACCTCGAGGGTCTGCAGAAGGCCATCCGCACCCCCCCGGCGAACCTCGACCGCGACCTCGAGGGCGACATCGTCATCGACGGCGCCTCTTGGAACGGCGGCCCGGTGTTGTTCCCCGGAGGCCACCTCATCTGGGTGACGTCGCGGAAGACCGGCTTCTGGGTGGACGTCCCGCCCATCGACGAGCTGCCCGAGAACGGGATCCTCGTGACGACCGCGGCGAAGCTGAAGGACGGCCTGTTCCGAGGCGACGAGCGCTACGTGCGCTGGATCCAGGACAAGGCGCGAGAGAAGGGCTGGGACGAGGTCCTGTTCGTGGGCGCGTCCTCCATCTCTCGCTTCAAGGACGGCAAGCTCATTCCCCAGGACCAGACGGTCGAGGGGCTCGCCGCCGCCAAGGCGGAGGCCGAGGCCGTCTCCGAGGGCGCGCGCGGGCGGGTGATCGCGGGCCTCGCCCTGGTGGGGGCGGGCGCCGGCCTCGCGGCCGCGGGGCTCGGCCTCAACCTCAGCTCGTTCGAGGACGGCCTCCCCGACGTGGGCGAGGCATTGCCCGAGCGGTCGGACTACGACGCGCACTATCAAAGGAACCGGGTGGGCTTCGGGCTCGCGATCGGAGGCGGAGTGACGGCCGTGGCAGGACTTGCGATCACCGCGATCTCGCTGGGGACGATGCCCAAGGGCGGCGTCGCGGCGGCCCCTTGGATGGCGACCGACGGGCGCACCGTCGCCTTCGGGATCGCCGGGAGGCTCCCGTGAAGTCCCGCCTCCACGTCGTGCTCTGGCTGCTCATCCTCACCGCCGCGGCGTGCTTCCTGCCCAACGGCGACGACATCTACCCCGACGACTCGGACGCGACGCCCGCGGGCGACGACGACGACTCCACCGAGGAGGCCGCATGAGGCACCTGCTGCTCTCGCTCTTCGTGCTCGCCGCTCCGGCGACCGGCTTCGCTACGGAGCTGCCGTTCCTGGCCCAGGCCGGCCTGGGAACGTTCAGCAGCGCCGACGACGTGGCGGTCGGAGACCTCGATGGCGACGGCGACCTCGACGCGGTGGTCGTCGATCCGTCGACCAACGGCGGCCGGATCCAGTGGATCGACAACGTCGACGGGACGGCCGCGAACGCCGTGGTGAGCAACCTCGTCGGCCTCGACACGGTGCGCTTCGTCGAGATCGTGGACATGGACATGGATGGCCTGCTCGACGTGGTCGTCGCGGCCGCGGGGCACTCGGACGAGGTCCGCATCTACTGGAACGACGCCTCCAACCCCTGGGCCACCAGCAACCAGGTTGTGAATCGCAGCGGCCCCACCGGGATGGCCATCGGGGACCTGGATCAGGACGGCGACCCCGACGTCGTCATGGGGCGCTCCAACGGAAACCTCTACTGGTATGCCAACGCACGTACTCGGGTGAACAGCTGGTCCGAGGTGACGATCACGACCAGCCCCACGGACGGGGCACAGATCGACCTCGCGGACCTCGACGGGGACAGCGACCTCGACATCCTCGTGGCGGGCGACGACGCGGACACGGTCGTCTGGTACGAGAACGACATCGAGGGCGGCGCTACCTGGCCGAGCACCACCGTGGCGAGCACGCAGGACGAGCCCGAGGACGTCGCGACCGCCGACATCGACGGGGACGGGGACCTCGACATCGTGGCCGTGCTCAGCGGGTCCGGCGGCGCCGTGGTGCAGTACGAGAACGCGAACGGCGTCGGGGGGAGCTGGACGACCTCCACCATCGCGGCGAGCCTGTCGAACCCCACGCGCATCGACCTCCTCGACCTCGACCTCGACGGGACGTTCGACGCGCTCAGCTCCTCCGGCTCGGGGACGGCGATCTGGTATTCCAGCGCGTCCGCCGGGACCGTGTGGACCGCCTACTCGGTCGCCGGCTCCACCGGCGGAGGCCACGTCGTCGCGGCCGACTTCGTGGGCGACGGCGACCTCGATCTCCTGGTCGCGGGGAGCGCAGGACTGGGCCTTGCCGAGAGCGTCCGCCTACACGGAGAGGTCTCGTTCGCGGCGGCGAGCAACTCGGGTGCGACCACCAACGGACCGGAGTCCATCGACGTCGGCGACATCGACGGAGACGGCGACCTCGACATCGGGTACGTACACCGAGGCACGCCGAACCAACTGCGGTGGATGGACTACGCCGGCGGCACCTGGACCGACGAGCTGATGTACAACCACTCGTACAGCGGCTCGGGACTCCAGAGCGGCCACCTCGCGGACCTGGATCACGACGGCGACCTCGACATGGTGGCGTCGTCGGCGCCCGACTCGAAGCTGGTGTGGGTGGAGAACGTCCTCGCAGGCGCTTCATTCACCGGGTGCGCGGGTTCCTTCTGCGGGTTCGAGACGATCGCGACCGGGACCTCCGGGGGGAGCGGCCCGCACCGCGACATCGAGGTCGGGGACATCGACCGCGACGGGGATCCCGACGTCGTCCTCGCCGGGTTCGGGAAGGACAAGGTCCTCTGGTACGAGAACGACGGCCCCTCCACGGGGGGCTGGAGCGCGACCCACATCTTCGATGGTTCCGGCATCAGCGCCTTCGACAAGCCCCTCGACGTCGAGATCGCGGACCTCGACGGCGACGGGTCGCTCGACGTCGTCGCGACCTGGACCGCAGGCACCGACCAGATCGTCTGGTACTCGAGCGCCGACGGCCTCGGAGGGACGCCGTGGACCAGCGTCGACGTCGCCGCGCAGGGCACGATGGACGGACCGTCGGGGCTGCGCGCAGGGGACGTGGATGGAGACGGAGACATCGACGTGGTGGCCGGTGGCGGCACCAGCGGCACCTTCGCGTTCCAGGGGACGTGGTGGTTCGAGAACGCCAACGGTGCAGGCACCTCGTGGGTCGGGCACTCCGTCGATACGACCTTCAACACCGGCGAGTCCTTCATCGTGGACATGGACTTCGACGGCGACAACGACCTGCTGGTGCGCAGCGGCGCCAGCCTTCGTTGGTACGAGAACACCGCCGCGAACGGGACGAGTTGGGCGAGCAACCTCCTCTCCGCCGGCCTCTCCAACTCGGGGGGGACGCGACGGATCGACACCAGCGGCGACGGGATCCCCGACATCGTCCTGGGCGACCGGGGCGCGAACGACGTGTCGTGGATCGCGGGCATCGTGGACCGGACGAGCGCGGCGACGACCGACATCGCCCCCGCCACCACCGAGGAGCTCTCCATCGCGGGCGTCCTGCAGATCGACATCGAGAACAAGGGCATCGCGTCCGACGTGGACCTCGTGCTCTCGGAGCTCCAGCTCGACTTCGCCGACCAACTGAGCGGCGCGGCCCTCACTTCGGCGCAGCTGCAGGGCCTCGTGAGCAGCGTCGACGTCTACCGGGACGACGGCAACGGGAGCTTCAGCGCCGCGTCCGACTCTCTGCTGGTCACGAGCGGCACCCCGACCCTCGTGGGCGGAACGATGACGCTGAACCCGGTCACCACGAATCCCGACGCCCGCTTCGCCGCCGACACCCCCGGCACCCTGTTCGTCTCCGTCACCCTCGCTGCGGCGGCGGATCAGTCGACCATCGACGCCTTCACCGTAGCCCAGCTCTGGGCAGGGACGGACCTGGTGCACGACGGCACCGCCGTGAGCGCCGAGTACACGGCCGCGGACGTGACCGCCACGGTGGATCCCATCGACGGGGACCTCGACGACGACGGTTTCAACCCGGACGACTGCCAAGCGGGAGTGAGCTGCGACTGCGACGACACGGATCTCTCGGTCTACCCGGGCGCCCCCGAGGTCTGCGACGACGTGGGCACCAACGGCGCCGCGGCGCAGATCGACTCGGACTGCGACGGCTCCACCACCGACATCGGGCAGGGCGGCGCGGGACCCACCGACCCGTTCGGCGACTTCGACAACGACCTGTCCCCGAACTGCCAGGACACGGACGACGACAACGACAACGACGTCGACGCGACCGACTGCAACGACTACGACAACACGATCTACAACAACGCTCCCGAGGTCTGCGACGACGTCGCCGCGGGCGCAGCGAACCAGATCGACTCCGACTGTGACGGCTCCACCACCGACATCGAGGTCGTGGGAGGGGTCGATCCGTTCGACGACTTCGACAACGACGCCTCCCCGAACTGCCAGGACACCAACGACGACGACGACCTCAGCCTCGACGTGGCGGACTGCAACGACTACGACACGTCGGTGTACGTCGGCGCCCCGGAGGTCTGCGACGACGCGATCGACTCGGACTGCGACGGCTCGACGACCGACATCGCGGTCGTGGGCGGCACGACGGACTTCGACGACTTCGACAACGACGGGTCGCCGAACTGCCAGGACTTCAACGACGACGACGATCCCTCGGGCGACGCGGTCGACTGCAACGACTTCGACGCCACGATCTACGTCGGGGCGCCGGAGATCTGCACCGACAACGTGGACTCCGACTGCGACGGCTCGATCACGGACATCGCGGTCGTGGGCGGGCTCACGGACTTCGACGACCTCGACAACGACGGCACTCCGAACTGTACGGACACCGATGACGACGGCGACGGGCTGCCGGACACGTACGAGCTGGCCAACGGCCTCGACCCGCTCGACGCCGCGGACGGCACCGCAGACGTGGACGCCGACGGGCGCGACAGCGGCCAGGAGTACACCGACGGGACGGACCCCAACGTCTACGACGGACCCGATGCGCCGGTCAACGCCACCCCTCTCGACGGCGGTTTTCCCGGCGTCATCAGCCCGCGCCTGACGGTCACCAACGCCACGTCCCCGCTCGGCGATGCGCTGACGTATGCCTTCGAGGTGTATTCGGACGACGGCCTCGCCACCCTGGTGGTCGACGCCGACGGCGTCACCGAGGACCCGACCGAGACGGGCTGGACGATCGCGGCGTCGCTCGCGGAGGACGGCGACTTCTGGTGGCGAGCCGCCGCGTCGGATGCCTTCGTGCAGGGACCGTGGTCCGAGCCGACGATGTTCACGGTGGACCTGACCGGCGAGGATCCGACCATCCCGGTCGCCGAGGAGCCGCTGACCGGCGAGATCCTCCAGGTCGGCGAGGAGGCGGTGGTCTGGAACGACGCGACCAGCCCCGAGGGCCGGGAGCTCGTCTACGACGTGCGGATCCTCCAGGACGACGGCCTCACCGTGGTCACCCAGGACACCGTCGCGGACACCGAGGACCTGCTCGAAGCGTGGGACATCGACGCAGCGCTCACCTCCGAGACCTTCTACGGCTGGCAGGTCCGCGCCATCGACCAGGCCTCCCGGGCGAGCGACTACTCGCCGGTCGAGTTCTTCGGCTACGACACCGACAACCAGGCCCCCGAGGCCACCGTCTTCGTGGAACCCACGGACGGCGGCACCGTCGAGTCCCTCACGCCCACCTTCGTGGTGAGCGAGTCCCTGGACCCCGAGGGCGGGCCGGTGACCCACGAGTTCATGCTCGACTCCGTGGCCTCCTTCGACTCCGGCGACCTCTACACGGCCGAGGCCGACGGCGACGGCGTGGGCGGCGAGTCCCGCCTGGAGTTCGCCCTCGCGGGGACAGGCGTGGAGCTGACCGAGCACGGCACGTACCACGCGCGTATTCAGGGGCAGGACCTCGAAGGCGGCGTCTCGGCGGTCGACCAGATCGCCTTCTTCGTGCGCGGCGACAACGACCCGCCGGAGGTACCCGCCCTGGTGTCGCCGGCGTCCATGTTCGTGGTCGACCGCAACCCGACCCTCGAGGCCGGCGAGGTCGTGGACCCCGAAGGCGACGTCGTCAGCTACGAGTTCATCGTGGCCGTGGACCGGGGCCTCACCAACGTCCTGGCGACGGGCACGTCGGCGGGCGTGACCTTCGACGTCGAGGAGACGCTCGCGGGCGGCGCCTGGTGGTCGGTGCGGTCCGTGGACGAGTTCGGGGCCGCGTCGGCCTGGGCGGACCCCCGCTGGCTGATCGCAGAAGACCCGTCGTGGGGGCAGTGCACGGCGACCGTCGCCCCCCCCGGGCACCCGACCTCAGCGGCGCTTCTGCTCGCTCTGCTCGGTCTGGTGCGTCTGCGCCGGCGCGTCCAGCGCGCGTAGCCCCTCGCGCGCCGCCCCCAGAACGCGCCGATGGACGGGGTCGGCCTCGTCCACGAGCCGCAGCGCCTCCTGGTACCGCGCGCGGGCCCCGGCCGTCTGGCCGAGCCGCGCCAGGACCTCGGCGAGGTGGGCCAGGATCTCGGGCTCGCGGGGGGCGTACCGATTCGCCGTCTCCAGGGCCTTCCGCGCCTCCTCGTACCGCCCGGAGCGGAAGAGGATCCAGCCGTAGGTGTCCTGCATCACGCCGGAGAAGGGCCGCTGCTCCAGGGCCTGCCGGATGAGGGCGAGGGCCTCCTCCAGCTCGACGCCCCGATCCGCGAACAGGTACGCGAGGTGGTTGAGCGCGAAGGGGTCTCCGGGGCGGTGCTCGAGGGCCGCGCGCAAGGCGACGACGGCGCCTTCGAAGTCGCCGGCCTCCTGGAGCACGGTGGCGCGCGTGACGTCCAGATCGGCGTACAGCAGGGGCGCCCGAGCATCCAACGCGTAGGCACGCGAAGCCCCCGCTCCCTGCCGACGGCGGTCGAGCGCAGCGCTCAGACGGTGCTCGGCGTTCTGGAGGACCGCGAGGGCGGCGTCCAGCCCCTCGTCTTGGACGATCTCCGTCGCCAGGCGCCGCACCAGCGTCACCCGCTCGGGCTGGTCGCGGGCCGCGGCGCGGAGCGCCTCGACTCCCTCGGCCCGCCGCCCCTCGGCGAAGAGGATGTCGATCTCCTCCGTCCCCTCGGGGAGGTAGCGCCGCAGCTCCGAGAGGGCTTCCCGGGCGGCGACGAGGTCGGCGGCCTCGATGCGGGCGCGCACGGTGGCGGAGAGCAGGCGGTCGTGCTCCGTGCGCATGCGCGGGTCGAGGAGCTGCCGGGCGCTGATCGCCGCTTCCACGGCCAGGTCGGGGCGGCCCCGCTGGATGTGCAGATCGATGCGCCGCCGCGCCGCGCGCGCGTAGGCCTCCTGGGGGGCCTTCTCGACCGCGGTCGCTCGCTGGGGGAGCGCGGGCGGGGCCGGGATCCGGGCGAGCTCGGCGAGCGCGTCCTCATAGCGCCCCTCCTTCGTGAGGGCGGCGGCGAGGAGCTCGTGCAGCTCGGGGTCGTCGGCCTGCTCGGGGTGCAGCGCGCGGAGCTCGGCGACGGTCGCCCGCACGGCGTCGAAGTCGTGCATCCGGTACTGCAGCCAGCCCTTGCGTTTCCTGAGGCCCACCACGTCGTGGGACCCGAGGGTGATCACCCAATCGAGGTGCTCGGCCGCGAGGTCGAACCGCCCGAGCCGGTCGTAGGCGCGGCGAATGGCGTCGTGGACCTCGGGCACCACCCAGTCGGACTGGAGGATCGCGTCGTACACGGCGATCTCGCCCAGCGCGTCGTACTGGTGGTACTCGGCCACGAGCTCCCGCGTCTCCCGGTCGTCCGGCGCCCGGCGCAGCGTCTCCACCGCCTCGGCCAGCCCCTCCTCGTACCGGCGAGCCTCCCACAACAGCCGCGCCCGCAGCTGGTGCGGCGACCGGTCGTCGGGGAGCGCCGCGGCCCAGCCCGCCAACGCCTCGGCGGCGGCGTCCGTGCGCCCCTGCTCCCGGCGAAGGAGGTACAGGTAGTAGTGCGGCAGGTAGCCGACCTCGCCGGGGATGCCCTTCGCGGCGGCGGCCGCGAGGTGCGGCTCGGCCTCGTCGGGGCGGCCGAGGATCCGGAGCTGCTGCCCCGCGATCCAGTGGGCGCCGGGGTCCCCCGGGATGAGCGCGAGCGCCTGCATGGCGGCCACCACGGCCTCGCGGTGGTCGGGGACCTTGGCGTAGGCCTGGGCCAGGTAGCGCCACAGCACCCCGGACTTCGGCTCGAGGGCGAGCGCCTGGTTGAGCAGCTCCACCGCCCGTCGGCCGCGCTCGTCCACCCCGATGTCGGGGGCATCCGACTCCATGATCAGCTCGGCCTGGATGAACAACGCCATCGCTTCGGCGTCGTAGACGCTGAGGGCGTCGCGCCGGGGGGACGGCGGCGAGAGGTTCGGGGGCGGCAGCTGCGTGAGGGCGGATCCGCAGCCGGTCGTCACCACGAGCGTGGCGGCGATCAGGAGGCTGTGGGCGGTGGCGAGGAGGTCCCTCAGGCGTTCTCCGGGTTCAGCCGGGTCAGGTGGGCAGCACCGGCAGCTTTTTGTTCGACTTCGAGCCGAACAGCTTACGCAGCACCATCGCGATCGGATCGTAGTACCGATCCACCACGCGCTCCTTCATGGGGATGATCCCGTTGTCGGTGATGTTGATGTGCTCGGGGCACACCTCCGTGCAGCAGCGGGTGATGTTGCACCACCCGGAGCCCGCGTTCTCCTTCGTGAAGGGGATGCGATCGACGTTGTCGAGCGGGTGCATTTCGAGGGACGCGAGGCGAATCATCCATCGCGGGCCGGCGAAGCTCGTGTGCTTGTCGTGGTCCCGGATGACGTGGCACACATCCATGCACAGGAAACACTCGATGCACTTCCTGAACTCCTGAATGCGGTCGACGTCCTCCTGCATCATCACGTGCTTGCCGTCCGCCCCGCGAGGCTTCGGCGAGAAGGGCGGGATGGACTTGTTGACGGTGTAGTTGTGGGAGACGTCCGTCACCAGGTCCTTGATGACGGGGAACGCCTTCATGGGCTGGACGACGATCTCGCCGGTCTCGGGGAGCGAGTTCATGCGCGTCATGCAGCCGAGCTTCGGCTTGCCGTTGATCTCCATGCCGCAGGACCCGCACTTGCCGGCCTTGCAGTTCCAGCGGAGCGACATGTCTTCGGCCGACTCCCTCTGGATCTGGAAGAGCGCGTCGAGCACGACCATGCCCTCGGTGATCTCGGTCTCGTACGTCTGGAAGTCGCCGCCTTCGGCGTTGCCGCGCCAGACCTTGAACGTGCGCTTGCTCATACCTGGACCTCTCCGGAGGCGACCATGGCGTCCAGCTCGTCGACGGTCGCCCTCGCGATCTTCTCGAGCTCCGCGGGCGGCTTCGGCCGCTCGTAGTGGCGCAGGTCCATCTCTCCGCCATCTCCCTTGGAGATGATGAGGTTGACCTTGCCCCACACGTCGTAGTCCTCGGTCTCGTAGTCCGCGCGGCTGTGGGCGCCCCGGGACTCCTTGCGCTCCTTCGCGCCCATCGCGACCGCCTGGGACACGACGGCCATGGACTCGAGGTCCAGCGCTTCGTGCCAGCCCGCGTTGTACTGGGAGCTCGCGTGGGCCTTGGCGGTCTTCACCTTCTCGCGCCACGCGGCCAGCTTCTCGAGGCCCTCGGCGAGGCCGTCCTCGGTGCGGTAGATGCCGACGTGCTCACCCATGATGTCGCACAGCTCGTCGTGCAGGACGAACGGGTTGCTGCCGCTCTCGCGGTTGAGGGGCGCGGTGCAGGACTTCACGGCCGCGTCGATGTCGGCGTCGTTCACCCCGGGGGCGTCGCCCAAGCCCTTGACGTAGGCTGCGGCCCCGTCGCCCGCGAGCTTGCCGAAGACGATGAGGTCCGACAGCGAGTTGCCGCCGAGGCGGTTGGCGCCGTGCAGCCCGGCGGAGCACTCGCCGCAGGCGAACAGGCCCTTGACCGTGGTGGCCTCCTGGCTGTCCGCGTTCACCCGGATGCCGCCCATGAAGTAGTGCAGCGTGGGACCGACCTGCATCGGCTGGGCGGTGATGTCGACCTCCGCCAGCTCCTTGAACTGGTGGTACATCGACGGGAGCTTCTTCTTGATGTACTCGGCGGGGCGGTTCGAGGCGATGTCGAGGAACGCGCCGCCGTTGGGGGTTCCACGACCCGCCTTGACCTCGTTGTAGATGGCCCGCGCCACCACGTCCCGGGTGAGGAGCTCCGGGGGGCGCCGCGCCGTGTCGTCGCCCGCCAGCCAGCGGTCGGCCTCCTCCTCGGTGTCGGCCGTCTCGGATGCGAACCGCTCGGGGATGTAGCTGAACATGAAGCGCTTGCCCTCGGAGTTCCGAAGGTGCCCGCCCTCGCCGCGCACGCCCTCGGTCACGAGCGTGCCGCGGACCGACGGGGGCCAGACCATGCCGGTGGGGTGGAACTGCGTGAACTCGATGTCCATGAGCTCGGCGCCCGCGTCGTAGGCCATCGCCGCGCCGTCGCCCGTGTACTCCCAGGAGTTCGACGTGACGCGCCACATCTTCCCGCCGCCGCCCGTGGCGAGGATGATCGCCTTGGCCTTGAGCAGCATGAAGCGGCCGCTGTCCTTCCAGAGGCACAGCACGCCGCCGACGGCGTCGCCCTCCTTGAGGAGCTTGACGGCCTTGCACTCCATGTAGACCTCGAAGCCCTGGTGGATGCCGTGGTCCTGGAGCGTGCGGATGAGCTCGAGCCCGGTGCGGTCGCCCACGTGGGCGAGGCGCGGGAAGCGATGGCCGCCGAAGTTCCGCTGGTTGATGTGGCCCTGCTTGGTGCGGTCGAAGACGGCGCCCCACTCCTCGAGCTCGGCGACGCGCTCGGGGGCCTGCTTGGCGTGCAGCTCGGCCATGCGCCAGTCGTTGAGGAACTTGGACCCGCGGACGGTGTCGCGGAAGTGGACGGCCCAGTTGTCGCGGTCGTCGGCGTTGCGCAGGGCGGCGGCCATGCCGCCCTCGGCCATGACGGTGTGCGCCTTGCCCAGCAGCGACTTGCAGACGACGGCGGTGTCCAGCCCGTGGGCCGAACACTCGATGGCGGCCCGGAGGCCCGCGCCCCCTGCGCCGATGACGATGACGTCGTGCTCGACGGTCTTGATTTCAGTTGCCATGTCGATGTCCTCGGCGGCCTAGAGGCCGGCGGCGGCGAAGCTCTCGCCCCAGGTGTTGAGGTCGGCCCACAAGCCGTGGGAGACGCCGCGGATGTAGATGTCGGTGAACATCACGAAGCCGAGCGAGATCCAGGCGATCGCCATGTGGCGCTCGTTGAACCAGGTGGAGAAGCTCCACCCCGCCTTGGCCGGGGCGTCGCACGAGAAGCAGTCGACGCGGCCGCCGAACAGGTGCCGGAAGGAGTGGCAGCCGAACGAGTAACCGGCGAGCAGCGAGGCGTTGACGAGCAGGACGATGGAGCCGACGCCGACGCCGAAGCTGCCGTTGTAGAAGAAGCCCGAGAAGGCGTCGTAGAAGAGGATGACGTTGTAGACGAGCGCCAGGTACAGGGCGTACCGGTGCAGGTTCTGGAAGAGGAACAGCGTGGTCTCGCCGGTGTACTTGCCGCGACGGACGCCCTGGACGGCGCAGCCGGGAGGGGCCGCGAACGCGGAGCGGTAGTAGGCCTTGCGGTAGTAGTAGCAAGTGCCCCGCAGCAGGCCGGGCAGCGGCAGGATCAGCAGCGCCGGAGACATCGGGATGAAGCTGGGCCACAGCTCCTTCGGCCACATGCCGAACCAGACGTGCGCGTTGTCGAGCGCCATGCCCCCGATGGCGGCGGGGTCCGTGAAGAGGACCGGAGAGTAGAGCGGCGTGAGGTACGGGCCCGCGTAGTAGTGGTTCCCCTGGAACGCGGCCCAGGTGCCGTAGCCGAGGGCTGCGCCGAGGTAGGCCAACGTGATGAGCGGGAGGACCCACCAGTTGTCGGGGCGGCGGGTTTCGCCGAGCCCGATGACGTGCCCTCCGGGCAGGGTCGTGGACATGGAGGCTCCGGGTGTCCGGGTGCGTGCCCGCCCCCGATGCGGGGGTCGAGATCACGTGGGATAGTGCCACACGCGCGGCGCGCGCGAGCGCGAGGGGGATGAATCGGCGGGAGCTCAGCGGCTCCGGCGGGGGGCTCCGGCGAGCGCGAGGAGGAGCAGGAGCCCGGCGCCGTCGGTACCGGCCATGGAGGCCTCGCACCCGTCGCAGCCCTCGTCGTCCCCGGCCGAGGAGTCGTCGTCGTCGCCCACGGCGTCGTCGTCGTCCACCGCGTCGTCGTCGTCCACCGCGTGGTCGTCGTCCGCGGAGTCGTCGTCGTCGCCCGACTCCTCGACGATCGTGAAGGACGCCTCGGCCCAGGGGCTCGCCGCGCCGCGCTCGTCCTCGGCGCGGGCTCGGACGTACCAGAGCCCGAGGCCGAGCGGCTCCGTCAACTCGGCCTCCACCCGACCTGCCGGCTCGACGACGGAGAGGCTCTGCAGATCCTCGGAGTCGAAGGTCGCCGCGGAGTCGACCTCCACCACGTACGTGATGCCGTCGCCCTCCGGGTCCTCCACCGTCGAGACGGCGACGACCTCCACGTCGACGAGCTCCTCGCCGTCCTCGGGCTCGAGGATCTCGGGGGCGCCCGGCGGGCTGTTCTCGGTGTCCACCGCGAACGTCTGCGAGCTGGACCAGGGCCCGGCGTCGTCGGCGTCGCGGAAGACGCGCACCGTGTACTCGATCGTGTCCCCGTTCGGGTCCACGGACTCGGTCCAGGAGAGCAGCGGCCGCAGCGTGTCGACGGAGTCGCCTTCCAGGGGGGAGACGGGGACCGGGGCCGACGGGGCGTCGAAGACCTGCGGGTCGGTGCCGAGCGCGAACTCCGTGGCGTTGTCGAGGCCGTCCGAGTCGGCGTCGCTCCCCGAGTCGTCGACGCCGACGTTCAGGCCGTCGGCGGCCTCCCAGGTGTCGGCCATCCCGTCGTTGTCGGTGTCGAGGAACGAGACCGTCAGGGAGAAGCTCTGGGCGTCGACTCCCCCGTCGCCGTCGGCCACATCGAGGGTGACCGGGGCCGTGCCCGCGTCGGTCCACGCCGGAGTCCAGGAGAGCTCGGCGCGTAGGTCCAGGCCGTCCCGTCGGGCACGGCGATCTCGACGCCGGTCACGGAGACACGGCCACCAGGTCGACGTCACCGTCCGCGTCCACGTCCACCGCCTCGAGGGAGTTGGGCGCGTCGAACGCGGCGTCGA
>CAZUHI010000007.1:77210-81469 GCA_964620495.1 uncultured Rickettsiales bacterium
GGTGTTCTCGAACCAGCTCAGGGTGTCGCTCCCGAACGCGGTGGCCACGACGTCGAGGTCGCCGTCGCCGTCCAGGTCGGCCGCCTCGGCGCCCCGAGGCTTGTCGAACCCGGTCGGACCCCCGATGGCGATGCTTGTCCAGGTCCCGTCGCCGTTGTTGCGGGCCCAGTCCACTCGGTCGCTGCCGCCACGCGTGACGACCGCGTCCACGTCTCCGTCGCCATCGATGTCGTGGGCGGACACGACCTGATTCGCATTGCCGGTGGTGACGATCTCGGAACGCACCCACGCAGATCCGTCGCCGTTGGTGTTCGTCCACAGGTAGTGGCGCTCGCCGCCGCTGCTGCACGCCGCGAAGATGTCGATGTCGCCGTCGCCGTCGGCGTCCGCGGCCGCGACGTCGCGGGGGCTGACCGCCGTGAGGTCCACGCTGTGCTTCGTCCGGCCTGGGCCGTCCCCGCGGTGTTCTCGTACCACGCGACCTCGTTCGCGGAGTCCGCACCGACCACGAGATCGAGGTCGCCGTCGCGGCACCGTGCGTGCGGCGGCCGCGACCCAGGGTCAGGGGCTCGGGTCGACCCACGGATTGAGCACGCGGACACCGGTCCCCTCGAAGTCCCCGACATTTCGAGTGGCCACCGCGAGGCCATGGCGGAGCGCGGTCGCCGCAATCAACGTGTCGATGGGCGGACGTGGGCGCCCCGCGCGCTGGGCAGCGGCCGCGACGCCTCCCCACCTGCGCGCCACGGGCTCGTCGACCGGCAGGATCCGGTCCCCGAAGAGACCGACCAGTCCGTCGAGCCATCGTTGAAGCCGGGTCCTCCGCGCCCCCGCGTCGAGCAAGTCGATACCCTTCTGGATTTCCCCCACAGACAGGACACTCAACCTGACCTGCTCGTCGGCGAGGGACTGGAACCAGCCGTCCACGCTCGGGTCGGGCGCCTCGCGGCCGACCTCCGAGATCACGCAGGTATCGAGCAGGATCACGGGAGCTCCACAGGCACACGCTCGGCGTCGTCGCGGCTCAAGTCGAGGCCATCGAGGCCGCCCTGCCGGAGGTACTCCTTCAAGCCGGGGCGAGTCCCGCTCAACCGCTCCCACGTCTCGATGGACACGATGACGACGACGGGCTCACCTCGTCGCGTGACGGTCTGTGGACCCTCGTGTATCGCCTCCTCGACCACCCGGCTGAAGCGGTTCTTCGCGTCCTGTAGTTGCCATGCAGTCGACATCGTCGCCCTTCGGTCTAGACAAGCTAGACTTCCGGGCGGGCCAGGTCAAGGGGCCGGAGGCCGGGGCCACCCCGACGCCTCGCGCAGGCCGCGCTCCTACGCATCGGTGTGGTGTCGGGCAGGACCCGACCCCGCACGACATCACCGATGACCCGCGCGCCCCGGCGTACGCCCCGATGTGTCGGTCGCCGAAGGCCGGCTCAGGACGCCGACCTCCGGCTCACCAGGCTCCGAGCGGGCCGCCGTATGCGCCGACGTCGTTGTCGGTCCCGTCCGCGTCGTCGAAGATCCCGGCGGGGTTGCCGGCGTCGATCAGCGTGGAGCCGACCTGCAGGTTCAGGTCGTCGTTGGTCGCGTCCTGGTCCTGGCTGAACTGCACGAAGAGCGGGTCCACCGACACGTTGCCGTCGCTGCCGGTCAGATCGGTGGTCAGGTACGGGGCGAGGCTCCAGTCGAACACGTCGTTGTACTGGTAGATGCCGGTGAAGTTGGTGGACTCGATCGCGATGCCGTAGCCGGTCCCGCCCACCACGATGTTGTTGCGGATGGTGCCGTTCCACACCCGCATGCCGCCCACCTCGCTCACCTCGGTGGCGTGGTTGTCCACGAACGTGTTGTTCACGACGACGGGGGCGGAGCTGAAGATGTAGACCGCGCCGCCCTCGCCCGCCGTGTTGCCGTTGACGACGTTGTTGGTGAACTCCACCCCGTCGGCGTCGTAGATGACCGCGCCGCCGCCCCAGTCCACGGCCGTGTTCTCGACGAACAGGTTCTGGAACGCGTCGGTGGTGCTGTCCGTCCCGAAGAGCAGTCCGCCGCCGAAGTAGGCCTCGTTGTCGTCGAACGTGTTGCCGCTGACCTCGCCCGCGTGGTCCTCGAGGTACAGCCCGCCGCCCATCCAGAAGGCGTCGTTGGCGGTGAAGACGTTGTCGATGAAGTCGGCGTCGCCGTCGATGCACGCCGCGCCGCCGCCGCGCCCCTCGAGGAAGTTGTTCACGGGGTTGGTGCCCGAGGCGTTGTTCGCGGTGAAGAGGTTCCCCTGGATTACCGGCGAGGACGACTCGATGTAGAGCCCGCCCCCGAAGTAGGACGACGATGAGTCTTCGTCCACGTTGCCGTTGGTGATGGTGAAGCCCTCGAGGCGCGCCGCGGAGGTCTGGGCGCCGTCGATGGTGACGACGGGGCCGTCCTGGTCGCCGTCGAGGATCGTGACGGTGGGGCCGCCCGTGGCCACGACGACCATGTCCGAGGCGCCGAAGTCGATCAGCTCCTCGTAGGTGCCGGGCGCGACCCACAGGCTGAGGCACGCCTCGGCCGCCGCCTGGTCGATGCCGAACTGGACCGTCTCCCAGGGCGCCGCCGCGAGGCCTGCGCTGCCCCCGGTGACGTCGGCGCCCGTCGTGTCCACGTGCTTCGGGCAGTCGGCGTCCGCGCAGTCGAGGGTGCCGTCGCCGTCGCCGTCGTCGAGCTCGCCGGGCATCGTCGCCCCGCTGCAGTCGTTGTCGATCCCGTCGCACACCTCGGCGGCGAGGGGGTTCACGAGGGGGTCGTTGTCGTCGCAGTCGCCGTCGCAGGAGCTGTAGTTGTCCTGGTCGGTGTCGAAGCCCTCGTCCACGCCGCCGCTGCAGTCGTTGTCCACGCCGTCGCACACCTCGGTCGCGCCGGAGAACGCGAGTGGGTCCTCGGGCGCGCAGTCCTCGCAGTCCGCCTGCCCGTCGCCGTCGGTGTCGCCCTCGTCCGGGGGGATGACGGTGTCGCAGTTGTTGTCGATGCCGTCGCAGATCTCGGGGTTGCCGGGGAAGGACGCGGGCTCGTCGTCGTCGCACTCGCCGTTGCACTCGGAGAAGCCGTCCTGGTCCAGATCGATCTCGTCCGCGGGCAGGACGGTGTCGCAGTCGTTGTCGATCTGGTCGCAGACCTCCGGGTTGCCCGGGAACGCCGCCGCCTCGGAGTCGTCGCAGTCGCCGTTGCAGGGCCGGTAGCCGTCGTTGTCGACGTCGACCTCCAGGGGCGGGATCGCGCCCCCCAGATCGCAGTCGGTGTCGTACCCGTCGCAGGTGTCCTCGACCTCGTCGGGGTTCACCTCGGCCACGTCGGGCTCGCAGTCCCCGTCGCAGGCGGTCCAGCCGTCGCCGTCCCCGTCCAGCTCGTCGGCGCCGAGGGAGCCGTCGCAGTCCGTGTCCACGCCGTCGCAGCCCTCGTCGGCGTCGGGATGCCGCCGCACGTCGTCGTCGTCGCAGTCGTCCGCGCAGCCCAGGTAGCCGTCGTTGTCGTCGTCCATCTCGGACGCGCCGAGGTTGCCGTCGCAGTCGTTGTCGAAGCCGTCGCAGATCTCCTGGGCGCCCTCGTAGGTGTCGGGGTTCTCGTCGTCGCAGTCGTCGCCGTCGTACTGACCGGACACGTGGCCGTCGCCGTCGCGGTCGCCCTCGATGAAGTTCGCCCGGAGCTGGACGGTGACCGAGTACTGGTTCGCGCCGTACGTGACGGGGAAGGTGGCCGTGGCCGTGTGCTCCCCGAAGGCGCCCGCGGGCGGGGTGAAGGCGAAGTCGATGGCCCACGGGACGCCGCCGTCGACCTCCTGGGGGAGCGCGGACACGACGGAGAAGGAGCCGGCTCCCGTGAAGGTCGGGACACCCAGGGTCTGGGTCGAGGAGGCCGCGTTGGAGAAGGTGTGCCGCGCCTGGTGTTCGGTCGGCAGGTACACGTCGCCGAAGTCGAGGGAGCTGTCGGGGGACAGGCCGTCGGTGCAGCCCACGAGGCCGAAGAGGACGATCAGGGCGGCCACGGAGCGCAGAGGGGACATGGCGACATGAAGCGCGCTCCCGGGCCGATTGTCAAGGGTATGTCAAGGGTTGGGGCCACAACCCGGGGAGATGCGCCGTCCGGCCCGGTTGTGGCCCAAGAACGCGCCACAACCCGGCGAGATGCGCCGTCCGGCCCGGTTGTGGCCCAAGAACGCGCCACAACCCGGCGAGATGCGCCGTCCGGCCCGGTTGTGGCCCAAGAACGCGCCACAACCCGGGGAGA
>CAZUHI010000007.1:81569-86437 GCA_964620495.1 uncultured Rickettsiales bacterium
GAGATGCGCCGTCCGGCCCGGTTGTGGCCCAAGAACGCGCCACAACCCGGCGAGACGACCCGGCCGGCTCAATCCCCACGGACTCCCGGCGCTGCGCAGTAGGCGGCGGCGGCGGCCAACCGCTGGTCCTTCGCCCAGGGGGGACCCAGCCGCTCGCCGATCTTCTTCAGGCGCACCGCCATGTCGAGACCGAGCGCCTCCCCCGCCTCCGCGACGACGGTCTTGGGGGCGTACTCCACGACCGTCCAGCCCCGGGCCTCCGCGGCTTCGGCGAGCACGTCGCGGTACATCACGGAGTCGGCCCGACACTGCGCCCAGTAGCTCGCGATCCGCTCGGGGAGGGTCGGCGGGAGCGTCGGACGTTCGCGGATGCAGAGCACCCGCACGCCCGCGGGGAGCTCGTCAAGGGCCTGGGCCGCGCACCGTGCCGCCGACGCGCGGACCCGGCCGATGAGGGCGACCCCCTCGTCGAGCGGGAGGTGCTGCGCCTCGTGGTGGTGCGGCATGCACGGCAGCCCCGGCTCGATCAGCTCGATCCGACGACGGAGGACCACCTCGTCGCCCGCCACGCAGACGACCGCAGCCCACCCCGCGTGGTCCGAGACTCCTGCCTGCGCCGTGTCGCCCATCGCCCCCGGATCTTACGCGCCCACTCCGTGCCGCCCGGTCGTCATGAGCTCGGGGCCTCGCCACAGCCGGATCTCGGCTTCCACGACGTCGATGGTCGTGATCGCGTCGTTCAGCTCATCGACCGTCGCCCCGCGCGAGGCGAGGCGATCGAGCAGGTGCCAGCAGGCGGCGAGGCGAGTCCGCACCCCGAGGCCCTCGGGAGGGAACGGATCGAGCTGCTGAAGCCGGTCGAGGCGGTCGTATTGGACAGCGATCGAGGGGGGCGCGCCCGCCCGCAAGGCGCGGCGTCGCACCGAGCCGGTCTTGAACCAGCCGCTGATGACTCCTCGCTTCGCCTTCTTCGCCATCCGTGCTCCGTTTCTCGGCTGCAGTCCCTGCATGCCCCTGGAGATAGGGAGTACGGGAGCGCCCGGCAAATCGGATCGCGAGAAAGCTAAGGTGAACGGCCCATGGAACTTCGCTCCACGCTCGCCGCCGCCGCCGGAGCCTTGTGCTTCGCCGCCCTGCACGCCTCCCTCCCCGAGGCCTCCGTGGAGGTCGACCCGCCCCAGCTCGCGTCGACGTCCGCCCGTGCGCCGGCGTCGTCCCCTCTCCCGACGGCCGCTCGCGACGTCTCCTTCTTCCGGCCGATGCCTACCGAGAACTGGATGGGCGCCGGGGCCGAGTCGCGGAACAAGAAGAAGCGCAAGGCGTGGATGCGGGAGCTTCACCGCACCCCGCCGGACGTGGACTACAAGGCCGTCGAGCGGGCCAACGGCCTCGCCCAGATCGCCAAGCGCAACGCCATCGCCCAGGAGCGCGCCGAGCGCAACGTCGTGCCGCGCATGGGCGACTGGACCGAGCGCGGCAGCTCCAACCAAGCGGGGCGGATGCACGTCGCGCTGCACTCCCCGGATCAGTCGACGCTGTGGGCGGGCTCGGCGAAGGGCGGCATCTGGCGACGGCCGGTGGACTCGACGTCCAGCGCTTGGGCAGCCATCGGGGACAACCTCTACGGCGGCGCCCACCACCTGCTCGTGCTCGACGGAGGCGGGGCCGCCGACGTCGTGATCGCGGCCACCGACGGGGGGCTCATCCACCGCTCCACGGACGACGGCGCGAGCTGGCAGGTGCCGTCCGGGCTGCCGAACTGGCTGTGGGGCGTCCGTCGCCTCATCGCGACGTCCAGCGCCGTCTTCGTGGTGGTGACCGAGGTGAACTGGGAGGGGTACTCGCTCTGGCGCTCCACGGACGACGCGGCCTCCTTCACCCAGATCCGCGACCTCGGGGGCTACGCGGGCGACGTCTGGTCGCCCCGCACCGGGTCCGACGACCTCTACCTCGTGGACGGCGGCGACCTCCTGCTGTCGACCGACGACGGCGACTCCTGGACCACCGTCGGCACCGTCGGGAGCTCCAGCCGAGCCGAGCTGACCGGATCGGAGGCGGGATCCCCGACCCTGTACGCGGTCCTCGACGAGGGCACCCTCCACCGCTCCACCGACGCGGGGGCGAGCTGGAGCGAGCGCCACGGGGTCAGCGACTACTGGTCGACCCTCAACGCCTCGATCCTCGACCCCGACCTGGTGGCCTGGGGCGGCGTCGAGGTCCATCGCAGCGACGACGGCGGCGCCTCCTTCGACGTCGTGAACGGCTGGGGCGAGTACTACGACGACATCGAGATCAACCTCCACGCGGACATCCCCGGGATCGACGTCGTGCTGGACGATCAAGGCGACGAGCGCTGGTACATCAGCACCGACGGCGGCCTCTATCACTCCCTGGACGGCATGGAGACGGTCGCCAACCTGTCCCTCGACGGCCTCCGCGTCAGCCAGTACTACTCGACGCTCACGTCCACCGCCGACCCGAACCACATCGCGGCGGGCGCCCAGGACCAGGGCTATCAGATCTCGTACGTGGTGGAGGATGGGCTGGTCCAGTTCGACCAGATCCTGAGCGGCGACTACGGCCACCTCACGTCCGGCGACGGCACGCACGACTTCGTCTTCGCCTGCTACCCCACCTTCGTGCTCGCTCAACTCGGCGAAGACACGCCGCAGTTGGGGTACATCGACTTTCCCGAGGGGGAAACGCAGGCTTGGCTGCCCCCACTCCGTGCGGACCCGGAGGCTCCCAGCAACTTCTTCTTCGCCGCGACGCGCCTCTACTACTACACGAAGGACCCGAGCTCCGACGACTGGACGATCTCGCAGTGGTCCGCGCGAGATTTCGGGACGGGCGACGGGGAGTACATCTCCGCGATCACCTTCTCTCCCCTGAACCCGAACCTCGGGTTCCTCGCCACCAACCTCGGGCGGCTGTTCCACTCCCAAGACAAGGGCGTCACTTGGACCCGGGCGTCCACCGACGGCCCCGGCCCGCACTACTTCTACGGGCACGCGCTCGTGGCCTCCAAGCTCGACACCGACACGGTGTACGTCGGCGGGAGCGGCTACGACGGGCCCGCCGTGTGGCGAAGCACCGACGGCGGCGACACCTGGGACCCGTGGGGCGAGGGGCTGCCGGCGACCCTCGTGTACTCCCTGGCCGAGGCCGACGGCGACGGCGGCGAGATGTTCGCGGGCACCGAGACCGCCGCGTACCGTCGCGACGCCGACGGCGCGAGCTGGGTCGACATCACCGAGGACACCGCGCCCGTCACGATCTACTGGAGCGCCGAGTCCCTGCCGGGCGAGCCCACCATCCGCTTCGGCACCTACGGCCGCGGCATCTGGGACTACTCCTTCGATCCCGCGTGCATCGCCGGGGTGGACGCCGACGGGGACGGGTCCGACTGCCTCGAGGACTGCGACGACGAGGACCCGGACCGCCATCCCGGCGCGGTGGAGGTGTGCGACGGGGAGGACGCCGACTGCGACGACGAGTTCCCGGACGAGGACGACGGCGACGGCGACGGCCACCTGGGCTGCGACGACGACTGCGACGACACCCGCCGCACGGTGCACCCCGGGGCCGAGGAGACGTGCAACGGACGCGACGAGGACTGCGACGGGGTGGTGGACGACGACCCCGTGGACGCGACCCTGTTCCACGTGGACGCCGACGGCGACGGGTACGGCGACCCCTCCGAGACCGTGGCCGCGTGCGACGAACAGGACGGGTACGTGACCAACGTCGACGACTGCGACGACGGCGACGCGGAGATCCATCCCGACGCCGAGGAGCTCTGTGGCGACGGGCGAGACAACGACTGTCGCGACGGGGACGAGGCCTGTCCTCCGCAGAACGTGGACGACGGCCAGGCCTGCGAGGACTGCTCGTCGTCCCTGGTCGGCGCGCACGGGGGCGCGCTCGCCCTGTTGTTGATTCCGGCCGCGCGGCGACGAAAGAGGTGGGGATCGTGCGCTCGACGGGCGCCGCGGGGGTAGGGTGCGCTCCTTCTGAGGAGGAGAACCCAATGCAACAGCTGTCTTTCGGAAACATCGTCCAGAGCGCCATGGCCATCGGGAGCCGCAACGCGGCGTCCCTCGTGGGCGCGATCATCCTGTGGCTCGTGACCTTCTGGATCCCCTACCTGAACGTCGGCACGACCATCGGCCTAATCGGGATCGTGGCGAAGATGGGCCGCGGCAGCGCCATCTCCCCGACGGAGATCTTCGATCCCGCTTACCGCAAGCAGATGGGCGAGTTCTTCCTCGTCATGATCTTCGTGACGATGGGCGTGTACATCGGCGTCGCGTTCCTCGTGATCCCCGGCATCGTCATCAGCCTCGCGTGGCTCCTGGCCCCGCTGCTGGTCCTGGACAAGGGCGTGAACCCCATCGAGTCGCTCAAGCAGAGCAACGACCTGATGGACGGCCACAAGGCCGCCGTCTTCTTCGCCCAGTTCGCGGTGAACCTCGGCGGGATGATCGTCGTGGGCATCATCATGGCCATCGCCGGCGCCATCAACGTGGGCGCCCTCACCGGCCTCGCCATGCTCGTGTGCCTCGCCATCTACGTGATCATGATCACGGCGAACCTCGGCGTGACGGCGCACGTCTACTCCGTCCTGGTGGAGGCCGACGCTCCGGCCCCGGCCGCGCCCGCCGCCGAGTAGCCCTCCCCACCCGACTTCGACGCCTCCGGGTGCGGTAGCCTGCGCCCGCACTTGGAGGCTCGCATGTCGATTCGCACCCTGCTCATGCTCCTGTTCGTCGTGCCGCTCACCCTCGTGGGCTGCCCCATCGACGACGACGACGACTCGTCCGGGGTCGCGGGCGACGACGACGACGCGGTCGACGACGACGACGCGG
>CAZUHI010000007.1:86537-175625 GCA_964620495.1 uncultured Rickettsiales bacterium
CGACGACGACGACGCGGTCGACGACGACGACGCGGCGGGCGACGTCTACGCCGCGATCACGGGGCGCTGGACGGGCGAGGCGGTCCAGAACGACGAGCTCGCCTACGTGGTCCGGGTCCAGTTCGAGCCGACCGCGGAGGTGGGCCAGTCGGCGGGCGTAGCGATGTACAACTACGCCGACCTCGGAGTCGAGTGCCCGACCAACTGGCTGCGCGTGGACGAGACGCCGCCCACCTACAACTTCACCGACGAGGCCAAGGGCCAGACCAAGTGCGACGACGGCGCCTCCGTGACCATCGTGCATCACGACGCCCAGGAGGAGTTCCTCGAGTTCTCCTGGACGGACGGCGAGAGCACGAGCACCGGCCGCCTGCAGCGGGCGAAGGGCGAATAGTCCCCCCGAGCCCGGCGCGGCGGGGAACCGTCTAGACTCCGCCGCCGTGGCCGGATCCACCATCCTCGGAAAGTTCCGCCAGGGAGTGGTGATCTCCCTCGCGCTCGGCGTGGTCGTGTACGTCGGCTACGCGCTCTACACCGGCTGGGAAGAGACGGCCGGGGCGCTCGCGTCCTTCCGGTGGTCGCTCCTGCCCGTCCTCCTGGCCATGAGCCTCGCCAACTACGGCATCCGGTTCGTGCGCTGGGAGATGTACCTGCGCATGCTGGACATCCGCATCCCCCTCAAGGACTCGGCGGCCGTCTTCCTCGCCGGGCTGGCGATGACGATCACCCCCGGCAAGGTGGGAGAGTTCCTCAAGTCGTACCTGCTGCGCGAGAGCCACGACGTGCCCATGGCCACGTCCGCCCCCATCGTATTCGCCGAGCGGGTGGGCGACCTGCTGGCCCTCATCCTGCTCGCGTCCTTCGGCGTCGCGGCCTTCGGAGGGCCCGGGGCCATGCCCATCCTCGTGCTCGCGGGCGGGGCGGTGCTGGCGGGCGTGGTGGTGCTGCAGAGCCGGACCCTGACGGACCTCGCGCTGCGCGTCGGCGAGAAGCTGCCGGTGGCGTCGCAGATCGTCCCCAAGGTCCGGGAGGCGGTGGACGCGTCGCGCGCGCTGCTGTCGGCGAAGCCCCTCATCGCCGGGTTGGCCCTCGCCACCGCGGCCTGGCTGTTCGAGTGCTGGGAGTACGGGCTCGCGTTCAGCGGCTTCGCCGGACCGGCGGTCGACTACTCCGTCGCCCTGTTCGGCTACTCGTTCTCGACGGTCGCCGGGGTCGTGTCGCCCGGTGGGCTCGGACCCACGGACGTCGGGCTCATCGAGATCGCGGGCCGGTTCACCGACGGGCTGTCCCACGAGACGGCCACCGCGGCCGCGTTCATCGTGCGGTTCTGCACCCTCTGGTTCGCCGTCATCATCGGCGCGATCGCGCTGCTGCGGTTCGGCCGTGTCCTCGACGTGGACGTCGAGACGGCCCGCGGGGCGTCGCCGGACCCTGACTCCGCGGACTGACCGGGGTTAGGCTTCGCTCATGCGTCGCCCGGCCCTGCTCCTGCTCGTCCTCGGAGGCCTCGTCTCCGCCCTCGGCTGCAACCCCGTCGTCATCGAGGAGCTCGACGAAGCGGTCCTCGCGGTGCGGTCCACGTCGCCCTCGGACGTGTGGGCTTTCGGGGCGGACGCGGGCGCGGGGCCGCTGGCCCTCCACTGGGACGGCTCGGCCTGGGAGCGCATCGACACCTCGTCCCTGACGGGCATGGACCTGTGGTGGGGGCACCCGACGGAGGACCAGGTCTTCCTCGCGGGCTCCGAGGGGTTGGTGGCGATCCTGGACCGCCCGAGCGGCGCGATCACGGTGGCCGAGGGCATCGATCCGGCGCACACCTTCTTCGGCGTCTGGGGACCCTCTTCCACGGACATCTGGGCCGTCGGGGGAGCGATCGGGGCCGGGCTCCCGCCGGCCGCTCAGCGTTGGGACGGGACGGCGTGGACGCCCTGGGAAGACCCCGCCGGACCGGGCGAAGAGGGCGACGTGTACTTCAAGGTGCACGGGACCAGCGCGAGCGACGTCTGGATCGTCGGCAACCGCGGGATCGCCTCCCGCTGGGACGGCACGACGCTCACCGACACGGACGCGGCCTCCGTCATCGCCGACGACGCAGGCAACGCTCCGTCGCTCCTCACGATCGACGTCGGTGGGGACGCTCCCGTGGCCGTCGGGGGGGCGGGCGTGGGCGAGATCATCCGCTGGAACGGCTCGGCGTGGATGCGCGAGAGCCCGGACTTCGCGCCCGGCATGCTCGGCGTCTGCTCCGGCCCGGACGGCGCCCTCCGCGCGGTCGGCGGCCAGGGCTCGGTGTACGACTTCGACGGCTCCACCTGGGAGCAGTGGGAGCGCGGGATCACCTTCAAGGGCCTGCACGGGTGCCTCATCGACGCGGACGGCGGCTTCTGGACGGGCGGCGGGTCCATCGCGGCCGCTCCCCTGGACGACGGCATCCTGATCTACGACGGCCCCGCGGCGGTGAAGCAGCCGTAGCAGGCCGTCATTCGATGGCGGCGGCCCGCTTCTTCGCCTCGTCGAAGTAGTTGTCGATGAACCCTTCGATGCCCGCGTTGATCTCGTCTTCGCGCCCCGCGGCGGCCCCGGACAGCGCGATCGCACGGGCGTCGCACCCGCCCCGCACGCCGGACAGCCGACCGGGCTGAAGGGCGGCCTCGAGCTCCTTCGAGAGCGCCCCCCAGGCGCCTCCGCAGAGCGACTCGTCGCCCCCGGGCGGCTTCATGTCCACCCGAAACACGCAGGGCGCGGGGTCGCAGTCCACGGCGACGTCGATCTCCCAGCCCTCGAGCCCCAGGTCGGCGGGGGCGCGGTCGAACACGTCGCTCAGCTGGTCGTGGACGGTGTCCGTGTCGTCCGCCTCGGCCACGTACGCGGCGACCTGATCGGCCGCCTCGGCGCCCGCCTCGCTCCCGATGATCTCCGGCAGCGCCTCCAGCCGATACGCCTCCTGCAGCCGCTCCGACAGCCAGGTGACCAGGCGCGGGGCGTCCTCGGCAGGCGCGGCGCGTGAGCCGCGGGCCTCCGCCCGGACGTCCGAGCCCGCAGACGGTCCCTCGACCGAGCCCGCCGTCGACGTGCCCGCGGGGAGGGCCTCCACCGGGGCCTCGTCGCCGCCGGGCGCGGACCTCTCCTCCGCGGGCCCCACCGTGACGAACAGCAGGGCGCCCGTGGCCGACGCCGCCCCGAGGACGACCCCGAGCGCGAGCGAGCCCCAGGCGATCCTCGCCATCAATCGGCTCCGGCCGTGCGGGTCACCAGGTCCTGGACGCGGTCGAGCGGGGCGGCGAGGTCACGCACCACGATGGCTTCGCCGGTGGACATGAGGGCGCCGTGGTCGCTGAGGAGCGGGCACGCGGTCTCGGCCAGCTGCCGCGCGGTGAGGGCGTCCCCGATGGGGAGGACCAGCGTGCGGGCCTCCTGGGTCGGGAGGTGCCAGGACCCGA
Organism: uncultured Rickettsiales bacterium; assembly: GCA_964620495.1. GTDB lineage: Bacteria > Myxococcota_A > UBA796 > UBA9615 > UBA9615 > CAZEKB01. The sequence continues at coordinate 89,978 of CAZUHI010000007.1, forward strand.
GCGCGTGGGACGGGCGCCAGCCGTGCCAGAGGGCGTTGCCGTAGCCGTCGTCCGCGGGGTGCACCGACCACCGGCGGGCCAGGGCGGCGGCCAGGTCCTCCATGGACGCGGCCGTGAGGCGGAGCGAGATCCGGGTGGTGTGGAGGCGCGGATCGATGGCCGTCGGCACCCCCAGCGACTTGGCGAGCGTGAGCGCGAACTCCCCGAACGCCACCGAGTCCGCGCGGACGTCGAGCAGGGCGTCGGGGGCGTCGAAGAGCCCCGAGCCGGTCGCGCCGCCGCCCACCACCTCCAGGGAGAGCGTCCCCGACGCGCGCGGCGACGCCGGCGGCAGGGGGCGGGTGCCCGGCGTCCAGCGACAGGCCCAGGAGTCGCCCCGGCCCCCGCCCGCGGCGAGGACCTGGTCCCACACCGCGCGGGTGGCCTCGATGGGCTCCAGCGGCGCGGTGACGACCACCGACTCGTCCACGACCCCGGCGGGATCGCCCGCCGTCCCCGACACGGCGCACCACAGGTCCCGCAGGTGGGTGGGCGCGCCGCCGTGGGCGGGCAGGACGACCGAGCGATCGGGGGCGTCCCTCTCGGGGGCAGCGAGCGTCGCGCGCAGGGCGACCCGGCCGGTCTCGACGTCGACCCGCACCGGCGCCATGTCGAGCTGGCCGAGGATGTCGGACAGCCCCCCCGCCGGGTGGAACTGGGTGACGCGCAGGTGCTGGAGCTCGGGGGCGACGAAGATCGGGAGGCCGGTGGCGGAACTGAGCGCGTCGGCCAACCGCTGCAGGGAGACGGTGTCGGCGGTGACCCGCAGGACCGTCGGGTGCTTCTTCTCCAGGCTCGCCCAGCGCGCCTCGCCCGGCCCCCGCGAGAGCGGCTTGCGGCCCACGACCTCCACCTGGAGCGGCCCCTCGGGGAGGGCGAAGGCCCAGTCGGGGAGGGTCGCCGGGCCGGGGCCTCCCGCCGGTCGACACAGCCACGACTCCGGGTCCTCCGAGGTCGACGGGACCTCGACGGACGCCCCGTGAGCCGCGAGCGGCAGGATGAGCAGGGCGCAGAGCAGCAGGCGGGGCATCGACGGCATCGTATCGCGAGGATGGGGGAGCCCGTCGCGGGACGGTATGACCGGCGTATGCCGTCGGCTCGTTCACGGGATGACGACGGGCAGCTCCTCGGTGAGCTCGATGGCCTCCGGAGTGACCGACGCGCGCCACGCCATCGCCTCCACGCCCCTCTTCATCGACCGACGGAGCTCGCGCCCGTAGTCGGGGTCCTGGGCGTCCGCGGGGCTCACGGTGAGCGCGTCCGAGCGCTGCAGCACGAAGAAGATCACCGCGCGATCCCCCGCCTCCTTGCGCTGGGCCAGCTCCACGAGGTGCTTTCGCCCCCGCACGGACGGCGAGTCGGGGAACAGCGCCCGGGGGCCGTCGACGAGGGTGACGCTCTTGATCTCCACCCAGCAGCGCTCCACGCCGTCGCCTGCGTCCTTCTCGAGCAGCAGATCGAAGCGCGCGCCCTTCGGCACCGCCCGCTGCTCGGGGCGGACGCGGTCGTAGCCGGACAGCGCCGGGACGCGGCCCGCCTCGATCGCCTCGCGCACGATCTTGTTCGGCATCAGCGTGTTCACCCCCAGCACGACGCCCGGGGACACCTCGACGATCTCCCAGGTCCACTTGAGCTTGCGCTTCGGGTCCGCGGCCGGGCTCAGCCACACGCGGCTGCCGGGCGTGGAGCAGCCGGTCATCGCGCCGGTGTTGTTGGTGTGGGCGACGACCTCGCTGCCGTCGTCGAGCCGGACGTAGGTGAGGAAGCGCTTCTCGCGCCGAAGGAGGACGCCGGAGACGAGCGGATCGGGGAATCGCATCGGCGCAGGATGCAGGGCGGGAAGAAATCCGTCCCGGGGGTGAGGAATCTTCGTCCATCAGTACGTGACCTCCCCGCCGCCCGAAGCTAGCTTCCGCCTGCCCATGCAGGCCCCTCCCCTGGAATCCCCGTCGCGGGCGGTCGACACCGAGACCGCCCCCGTCGACACCGAGACCGCCCCCGTCGACACCGAGACCGCCCTCGAAGCGGCGGTCCCCGGGGTCGATCGCGAGGCCTTGGTGGCGCTGCTGCGCGACCGGTTCGGGCACAAGGACTTCCGACCGGGCCAGGAGCCCGTGATCCGCGAGGTCGCCGGGGGGCGCGACGCCCTCGTGATCATGCCCACGGGGGCGGGCAAGTCGCTGTGCTTCCAGCTCCCGGCGCTGTACCGGGACGGCGTGGCCGTCGTCATCTCGCCGCTCATCGCGCTCATGAAGGACCAGGTCGACTCGCTGGTGGAGGCGGGCATCCCGGCCACGTTCATCAACAGCTCGATCTCGCCCGAGGAGCGGGACCGTCGGCTCGAGCTGGTGAAGGACGGGAAGGTCGAGCTCCTGTACGTCGCCCCGGAGCGCTTCCGCGGGGGCCACTTCGCGCGACGCCTCGCGCAGCTCGACGTGGGGCTGTTCGTGGTGGACGAGGCGCACTGCCTGTCGCAGTGGGGACACGACTTCCGCCCCGACTACCTCCAGCTCGGCCGCGTGCGCCGGGACTTGGGGTCGCCGCCCACGATCGCGTGCACCGCCACGGCCACGCCGAAGGTCCAGAACGACATCGTCGCGACGCTGGAGCTGCAGGACCCGCGGCGCTTCGTGACGGGGTTCGACCGGCAGAACCTGCACCTGACGGTCGAGCACTGCCGCACGAAGGCGGACAAGGAGGACCGGATCGTCTCGGAGCTGGCGCGGATGGGGCGGCCCGTCATCGTCTACTGCGCCACGCGCAAGTCGGTCACGCGGGTCACCGGGCTGCTCGCCGCCCGCGGCGAACGCGCCGCCGGCTATCACGCGGGGCTGCCGTCGGACGAGCGCACGCGCATCCAGGACGCGTTCATGTCGGGGCGGCTGTCCGTGGTGGCAGCCACCAACGCGTTCGGCATGGGGATCGACAAGGAGGACGTGCGCGGCGTCGTGCACTTCGACATCCCCAAGACGGTGGAGGCCTACTACCAGGAGATCGGGCGCGCCGGGCGCGACGGGAAGCCCGCGGAGATCAGCCTCGTCTACCGACGCGGCGACCGACGCGTGCAGGAGTTCTTCATCGACAACTCGCACCCCCCCGAGTACGTCGTGCGCGCGGTGTGGGAGGCGTTGGTGGACGCGGGCATCAACCCGGTGTTCCGGTCCTACGCGTCCCTGGCCGCGGACATCGGCAGCGGAGCGACGGACCGCATGGTGGGCGCGTCGCTGGTGGCGCTGGAGCGCATGAACCTGCTGCGTCGCCTGCCGGTGCGGGAGGGGACCACGGAGATCGCGTTCCTCGGCGGGGGCGACGTGCCCACGCGGTCGGGGCTGCCGCTGGAGGTGCTGGGGGCGCTGCGGGACCTGCGACGTCGGGGCGGCCACCCGCTGTCGGCCGACCGCTACGGCACCGACGCGCCTCCGCCGTCCACGGACGAGTACTGGCCGAGCGAGGACGCGGAGGGGCAGTCGGGCCTGTTCGGCGACCCTCCGCCCCGCGAGGCGCCCCCGCTCCCGGACCACGTGCCCGTACACCTGCCCACCCTCGCGCGCGAGCTGAACGTCGATCGCCACCGCGTCTCGGCGGCGCTCCGGACGCTGGATGAGCGGGGCGTGATCTCGGTGTCGGAGCAGGCCGACCGGTCCAGCGGCGCGCGGCTGATCCACTCGGGCAGGGACCCGGGCATCGACTTCGGGCCCCTGCGCCAGCGCCGGATGCACGAGATGTGGAAGCTGGACCGAGTCGTCGATCTGGCGGAGCAGGAGTGGTGCCGACGTCGCGCGATCCTGGACTACTTCGGCGAGTCGCCCAGCTGGGAGCGCTGCGGCACCTGCGACGCCTGCAAGCGGGGCGGGGTGTCGGTGCAGACCCCGAAGCCCCTGGTCGGCGACGCCGAGACCATCGTGCGCAAGACGCTCGCGTGCGTGGCGCGCATGGGCAACGGCCACTCGGCGTCGATGCTCGCGAAGGTGCTGACGGGCAGCGGGGCGTCGGGCGTGTCGGCGATGGGGTTCGACAAGCTCTCCACGTTCGGGATCCTCAAGTCGCAGGTGAGCCAGGACGACGTGCTCGAGGTCGTGCGCGCCCTCATCCGCTGCGGCTGCATCGTGGAGACGGAGGTCACGCGCACCATCCGCGGCTACGACCGCACGTACCGCGTCCTCAACCTCTCCGCCCTCGGGGCGCGCGTGATGCGCAAGCAGGAGGACGGCTTCCAGATGGTGTTCCCGACCGTGGGTCCCGACGCCGTGCCCCGGCCGGCGCGGACCCGAGGGGGGGCGATCAAGAGCGCCGCGGACCTCCCGCTGGACGGCATGGATCGAGCCGTCTTCGACAAGCTGCGAGAGGTGCGCGCGGCCCTCGCGGACGCCGAACACGTGCCCCCCTACCGAATGGGCGCCAACCGCCTGCTCCGCGAGATCGCCAAGGCACGGCCCGCCGACCGCGCGGCGATGCTCGCCCTCAACGGGATGGGCGAGAAGATGTGGGACCTCGTGGGGTCGCAGTACCTCGAGGTGGTGGAGGCGTTCGCGGACTGACCCGCCGACGAGCCGGACTCACCGCGGCAGGCGCGCCTCCAGGCGGGCGTCGAAGGCGCAGGGGTACTCCCGGCCGGTGGCGGCGTCGAACCGGGCGCACTCGTCGGCGGCTCCCACGCAGGTCCCCAGCAGCCGCATGGTGAGGGTGAGGACGGCCTCGTTGGGCTGGTCGACCCAAGTCCCCGAGACGTCCTGCGTGCCCTCGATGACCACGTCGAAGCCGTCCGGCTCCTGGGTGCCTTCCCAAGTGTCGCAGTCGAACCGCCGCTCGGGCGGAGCGCACGCGTGGATCCGGCGGTCGGCTCCGCCGTCGAGCACCAGCTCCAAGGTGAAGCCGTCGACGCCCACGTCCCGGATCACGACGGGGTGCGGGAGGTGCTCGGGGTCCTCCGAGAGCGCGCAGTTGTTCGCGGTGACCTCCCACGCGTCCGCGTCGACCTCCCAGGTGCCCTCGGGGGGGCTCACGTCGGGCGGCGGCGGCGTGTCGTCGTCTTCATCCACGGGAGCACAGCCCGACAGCGCCGCGGCGAGGAGGACGAAGAGGAGGGACGACCGACGCATGCCCAGAGCATATCGTCGCGTCCGTGCGCGACGCCCTCGTGGGGCCGGCGGTTTAGACTGGTCTAGACTCGCGCCGTGCGCTACGAGGGCTCGATCTACCGGCCGCCCAGCGAGGCCTGGTCCTACCTGTTGCAGGCGACGATCGGCTGCTCGTGGAACCAGTGCGTGTACTGCGCGATGTACCGGGCGAAGCAGTTCCGGCTCCGAGACCTGGACGAGGTGCTCGCGGACATCGACGCCGCCGCCGACCGCCACGGCCCCGCGGTGGAGAAGGTCTTCGTGTGCGACGGCGACGCCCTCGTGATGCCCATGGACCGCTGGGAGCCGATCCTGATCCGTCTGCGGGAGCGCTTCCCCCGCCTGCGGCGCGTGTCCTCCTACGCGATGGCCTGGAACATCCTCGACAAGACGCCCGACGAGCTTCGACGCCTCCGTGGGCTCGGACTGTCCCTGCTCTATCTCGGGCCCGAGTCGGGCGACGAGCCGACCCTCCGGCGCCTCGCGAAGTCGCCCCTCACGGCCCTGCCCGGCGACGGTCGCCGCGGGACGCCGATCTTCGACGCCCACGCGGAGGCCGCCGCGAAGGCCAAGGCCGCCGGCCTCGGCGTCTCGGCCATCTTCCTGTTGGGGGCCGGGGGCCTCGAGCGGACCGAAGAGCACGCCGCCGGATCGGCTGCCCTGGCGACCGCGATGGACCCCGACTTCCTCGCTGCCTTGACCCTGACGGTGGTGCCCGGGACCCCGCTCGCGGACCGGCAGGCCGCAGGAAGGTTCACCCTCCCGGACGTCGCCGGGCTGCTCCGCGAGCTGCGCACGTTCGTCGCGGAAGCGAGCCCGTCCGATGCGCTCTTCCGCACGAACCACGCCAGCAACTACTTGCCCCTCGCGGGTCGGCTCCCCGCCGACGGTCCCGCCATGGCCGCCGCCATCGACGCCGCCCTGGACGGTCGCATCGGGCTCCGGCCGGAGTGGGCGCGCGGGCTCTGATCGGGGACGCGGGGGGCGTGAGGCGCATCGACCGACCGCATCCCGGACAGAACCCGGGGAGGAGCGACGATCCTGGCCGACTTCGCGCCGCCTCAGTCGACCTCTTCGATCCAGTACTTCTCGTAGTACTCGCGGTTCGACATCGTGCGGTAACCCTTCTCCTCCATCCAGGCCTCGGCCGCCTCGCGGGAGTCGTGCCGGGGCCCGATGGCGTAGGGGACGTCCGTGGCGGACGTGTCGGGGTGGGTGTCCCCCTCCTTGCACATCACCTGGTACTTCGGCATCACGCGTCTCCGATGGCGGCGGCCTGGGCCTCGAGGGCGACGATGGCGGCCGTGTAGACGTCGCCCACGCCCCGCTCCCGGGCCCCCGCCAGGGCCTCGCGCAGCGCCGGCAGCGCCTCGGTCAGGCCCAGCACGACCATCGCCTCGGGCACCCGGTCGTCCCGCTGCTGCAGGCGCAGATGGAGGTAGGACTTCCCCCACTCGAGGTCGTGTCCGCGCAGGCCGAGCAGGGCGTCGAAGTCGAAGCCGACGTCGTTGGGCGTCCACACGGAGTCGATGTCCTCCTCGCTCGACTCCCGCTCGTAGACCAGCCCCAGCTCTCCGGGCGGGGTCCCCGACGCCAACGCCTCCAACACCCGACGAGCCTCCGACGACGCCGGCCGCCACACCGACGCGAAGTGGCAGTGCGCGTTCTGGAGCAGGACCCACATCGGGGACTGTCGCGGCTCGATCCACGGCTTCAGCTCGAGCTTGTCGATCAGCCCCAGGCAGGCGTTCGCGCGCGTCGGCGCGAAGGGGTGCTCCAGCGCGTCGAGCAGCCCTGCGAGCGCGTCGGGCCCCTCCGCCGTGCGCAGGGCGTAGGCCCCGAACGCCGACTGCACGCGGCTCGGCGTCTTGATCCCCTCGGCGACCCGCGCGGTGGCCGCGGCGTCCGGGCCCATCAACGTCAAGACCGCCCGCGCGGCGGCGCTGCCGAGGTCGTTGGACGCCGCCGTCAGCCGCTCGAGCACCGCCAGGGCGCGCGTCACGCCCCCCGCCCCGAGGGTCTCCACCGCCCGCAGATCGCCCCGACGCGCCAGCTCGATCAGCTTGTCTTCGGCCGCCTTGCGCTCGACCCCGCTCAGCACCGCCAGGTGCTCGAGCCCGTAGGTCGTGGTCGCGTGGTGCCCACCGGCGGCGATGTCCTCGAAGAAGGCACGGAGGGCCCCGCTGGTCACTGCGCCGCCGTCCGGATCGCGATCCCGACCCCCCGGTCGCGGATCGCCGCGCTCGACGCCCACCGAGCAACCGCCGCCCCGACGTCGCCGCCGTCACCGACCAACGCGATGCCCGCCACCGTCGCCAGCTCCCAACGACCGGCCAGGCCGAACGCGTCGAGCAGCGCCTTCACCAACCGGTGCCGACCCGCGAGCACGGCCGCTCCATGCCGCGCGAGCCACTCGCCGTCCACCTCCGCGACGGCCTCGAGCAGGTCCGGCGTCGGTGCCTTGTCGCCCTCCAGCAGCACGCGACGGAGCAGGTCCCGAGCCGCCGCGTCCCGCCCCGCCCGGGCCGCGAGGAACCCCGGCGCGCTCGCCGAGAGCCGACGCGTGGCGGGCTTCACCACGTGCGCCTTCGACGCCGCATTCAGGTCGAGGCGCTCCACTACCCCGGCGGCGCCGGCCGCGTCGGGAAACCGCGTGAAGAACATGAGGGCGACCCCCAAGGGGAGCTCCGCGACGTGCCTGCTCACCACGTCCGCCGCCTCCAGCCCCCGCAGTCGCGTGTAGAGCCGAAACAGCCACGTCGTCGGGTGGTCGCCGATTCCCGGCACGGCGGGCTTCCAGCCGTCGAGCAGCCGGTCGATCAGGGCGACCGCGTCGTCCCCCGAGGCGACGATCTCGCCGTCGACCACCAGCGGCAGCGTCGGCGCGGGGTGCCCGCCGCAGCGCCAGGGAAAGGTCGCGTCGACGACCGGATCGAAGTCGTCGGGGTCGTGCATGACGGCCGACTGGGCGGCCAGGTAGACGGTGCAGCGGCAAGCGTACAGCCGGTACGACGCCGCCTCCGAGATCCAGGGGAGGGCGAGCCAGTCGTCCGCCTCGTAGAGCGCGACCGGGTCCTCCACCGGGCTCGTCGCCGCGACGTACGCGCGGTTTCGCACCCACGCCTCGCATCGCAGGCAGCGGAGGCGGTTGCAACCCCGCGAACCCCGGTCGTCGGGCGGGCTGTAGTCGGACGGGTCTTCGGGGAGGGGACTGCGCCCGTCGACCGCGCACCCGGCGTGGACGCAGAACCGCGTCGCGGTCATCGACACTCCTTGCGGTCGGTCAGTCGGTCACGCCGAGCAGGATGTTCTTCTCTTCCTTGGTCTCCACGATCTTGCCCGCGATGTCGAACATCTCGCTGTCCTTGAACGGCTTGAAGGGCAGGTACTCGCCGCGCTTGTACGGGACCTGCCCCTTCGCCGCCGTGCAGACCTCGTGGAAGGAGTGCGCGTTGATCTTGACGAGGTGACCGAGGATCGCGGCCCGGGACCCGTGCAGCGGCGCGCTCATCATCGAGGCCTGGTTCATGAACCGATGCGTGGTGCCGGAGATGCCCGCCTTGAGGGGCATCTTCAGGCGACGCGCGGTCTTGATGAACGTGTGCTTCTCGTCGACCAGGTTGGCGAGGATGCCCTCGACGAACGGCGCGAACTCGGGGCCGAGCCCGTCGGCCTTCTTCTCCTTGTCCGTGAGCGCCATGTCGGCGTCGTCCGCGCTCCGGGTCGACCGCACCATCGGGCTCGACTCGGCGCCGGGCGCCGCGCCGGGGCTCGGCAGGCGCGAGTTGTCCGGGTTCGCCCGCTTCATCTCGTCCTGCTTGACGGTCAGCGCGGCGCGAAGGTCGGCGTCGGACGTGTTCTCGTCGTAGGAGATGCCGAGCTGACGCGCGTAGAGCTCCAGGTGGCTCCGCTCCAGCACCTCGAGCGGGACGGACGGGAACTTCATGTCCATCTCGTAGTGCTTCGACTCGCCGCCTTCGTCCTTGTGGGTCGTCTTCGCGAAGCGCATCTCGCGGTTGCCCTTCATGTCGCCGAACAGGGTCTTCCCTTCCTTGCCCGCCTTCGGGTCGGTCGAGTCCTTGCGGGCGATGATCGCCTTGATGGCGCCTTCCTGCACGCCGATCTTGCTCAGGAGCTGCTTCAGGTCGTCGTTCTCGGTCGAGTAGACCTTCTCGGCCAGGATGGTCCCGAACTGGATGACGTGCTGGATCTTCACGGACAGGTCGCCGCCCGACTGGAACACCTTGATGACGTCGTCGAACTCCTTGCCGATGGCGCCGCCGAAGCCGAGCGTCAGGGGCATGCCGCTGCGCGTCACCAGCTTCTGGAACTCGGGGTTGTCCTTCAGGCCGTCGCGCTTCAGCAGCTTCGCGTCGATCTTGTCCGCGTTGAGCAGCATCGGGTCGACCTCGGCCTTCATGAGCTTGATGGCCTTGTTGGCCATGCCGCCCACCGCGTCCTTGGCCGACTTGTGCCGCAGCGCCGCGTGGCCGAGCTTCGTCTCGAACTCCGCGCGCTTGGCGACGATCTCCTTCTTCTTGCCCGCCGCGTCGATCTCGCCGCGCGCGAACTCGACATCCTTCTCGAGCTTCGCCAGCAGGGCGCGGATCTGTCCCAGCAGCGCCGGGTCCTTGGCCTGCAGGTACTGCTTCGTGAGCCCCTCGATCTCCTTGGCCGTCTGGAACGCGTTGCCGCGCACCGGCATGGGCTGCAGCGAGTGTCGCGTGATCTGCGGGGCGCCGCCGGACTCCGTGACGACGAGCGTGTGGTCCTCGCCGTCCTCGTTCTTGTACTTGTGCTTCGGGACCTCGGCGATCTTGCCGGGGTCGCCGCCCGCGTCGACGGACGCGTCCTCGCCCTTCTGGATGGCTTCGTTGTAGGCCTCGGCCGCCGACACCATCGCCCCCCGCGAGCCGGACTTGAACACGCCCTTGAGGCCGGCCGCTGTCTTGCTGAAGTCCGGGACCAGCTTCGTATCGCCGGGCTTCTCGGGGTTCTTCTTCTTGCCCGCGCAGGCGAAGAAGGTGACCTCGGGCTCCGACTTGGCGCCCATGGTCTGCATCTTGAATTCGGGCTGCTCGATCTGGTTGAAGATCGACTTGTCCGCGCTGCTGCCGCGGCCGACGAAGCCGTAGAAGGTCTTCCCCTCGAAGTCCTTGGCGGCCCAGGTCGCGTACGCCTTCGACAGCGTCGCCCACATCTCCGTGTGCCAGCTGCCGTCGATCTGGTTGCCGTCGAACAGCGCGCCGAGCGCGCTCTTCTCGAGCGTCATGTTGCAGTTCTCGCGCGCGATCGGGTCGGCGGGCTTGCCCGACCAGAAGCCCCACGTGCCCTTCTTGTACTGCGCAGCCTGGCCGCTGATGTACTTCTCGATGGCGGCCACGATGGGGTTGAGGTCCGCGATGATCATGTCCATCGCCGGGTCGGCGAGGTCGATGCGGGCGTCCGGGTCGTCCTTGGGCTTGAGATCGTTGAATCGCACGTCGCTGTTGGTGCGACGGGTCGTCTCGATGGCGATCTGCCAGATGCGCTTGGCGTCCCGCTCGATGTCGCCCGCGGACCAGCCGATCTTGGCGCCGATCGCCTTCAGCTTCTCGACGGACTTCTTGTACTCCTCGGTGCCGATGACGCCCGCGGGGTCGAGCTCGTCGTGCAGCAGCTCGTGGCGGCGGCGCTCCTCGGTGGTGTTCGGGGCGACCTTCACGTCGACCTCGAAGGACCCGTCCTTGAGGTCGGCGGCCACCGCGTTGGGCAGCGAGACGTCGATCTTGACGTCCTTCTCGAGGTTCTTCTGCCACTTCTGCTCGACCTGGTCGCCGCGCTTGGCGAGCTCCTTGTGCCAGTCGTCGTACGACTTCGGGTCGCCGCCGATCGGCTTGACCATCTCGTCGCCCGCGCGCTTCACGATCTCCTTGTGGTCCTTGACCGAGGCGTCCTTGTCGCCGCCCGTCTCGGCCCCCACCGCGTCCGCCGCCTCGAAGAGGGCGTTGCTCAACAGCTTGTGGCTGTCCTTCACCTTCTTGAGGTCGTCGTGCTCGCCGCGCATCCACGCGCCCGCCGAGCCGTCGGCGCTGATCACCTGGCGCTTGGCGGTGTCGAGGAAGCCCTTCGCCTTGGTCTTGCCGTCGCCCTCCATCTTGTCGGCCTCTTTGGCCAACGCGGGGAGGGTCTTGGCCCCGACCTTTCCGCCCCACTTGGAGCTGCCGGTGACCTTCGTGATCGCCGTGTTGCCGCCCTTCTGCGCCGACCAGCCCATCTCCATGGTCCCGGCCTTCGTGATCAGGGTGGCGCCCGGCAGCTTCGCGGGGTCGCGCTCTTCCTTCTTCTTCTCCTCGGGCTTCTTGTCGTCGGCCTTCTTGCCGTCGTTCGGCTTGTCGCCCGAGAAGGCGCCCTTGACCGCCTTGAAGGCCTTCTTGCCGAGCTCCCAGAACTTGTCGATGACCTTGTCGACGGCCTTGTCCACCGTCGCCTGGATCTTCCCGATGATGTCCTTGACCTTGTTGGCGATGCCGCCGAGGCCGAGGATGTTCGCCAGGAACGAGATGACGATGGGCACGAGCTTCGCCAGCGCGCCCTCGACCATCTTCGCGGCCGGGCCGAGGTTGCCCGCGACGATGTCGGCCATGCCGTCCACCACGGACTGGACCAGGGCGTAGATCTTGGCCGCCTGCTCCTTCACGAACTTGTAGACGTTCCACGCCGTCAGGACGACCTGCACGATGGCCCCGACGGGGTTGAACATCGACGCGATCTTGATGACGGCCTGGGTGACCAGCTTCTCCACGAGCCAGGAGGAGATGCCGTCGATGACGGTGTCCCACAGGTCGCTCAGGTGCGCCTTCGCGTGCTCCCACAGCCCCGCGAGGCCGCCCTTGATGGCCGCCTCCGCGTACCCCCAGACGGTCTTCAGCAAGTCCATGTTGTCCTTGCCGATCTTCTTCTCGACCTTGCCCAGGAGCTTGTCCTTCGACAGCCCCATGATCTGCAGGACGATGTCGAAGATGCCCTTGATGTCGAAGTTCTTCGGCATCTTCAGGCCGACGTCGGACAGGGTGCCGGTGAGCCAGCCCACGAGCCCGTTCGTCAGGTGCTTGAGGAAGTTGTCGCTGAAGAGACCGAAGCCCTTGCCGACGGCGCTGATGAGGTTCCCGATGAACTTGCCGGGGTTGTCCACGATCTTCTTGATCGTGTCCATCGACTTGCCGACGAAGTTGTAGAAGGAGTCGGGGCTGATGCCCGCCATCTCGAGGGCGCCCTCGAGGAGCGCGCGCAGGGCCTTCTCCCAGTCGCCGGTGACGACGGCGGACGCCACGGTGAGCGCGGTCTGGATCGCGACCTTGGCGACCGACAGGACCTTCTGGATGGCCGAGTTGAGGCCGTCGATGGCGGCGGCGACGGCCTTCTTGACCACCTCCCCGATCTTCTTCACGGCCGCCTTCGCGACGTTCACGGCCTTGTCGATCAGGTCGTTCAGCGCCTTGGCGAGGCCCGGGAAGATGTTGCCCAGGAGCCCGCTGACGAGCTTCTTGAGGATGTCGCCGAGGACTTCGAGGGCCTTGCACGCGAACGCGACGGCCGCGTCGACGATCGCCAGGGCGGCGTCCTTGACGGCGTTGAGGATGGCGCCGACGACCTTGGACAGGGCGTCGAAGATGTCGCCGATGAGGGCGCAGCACTTGTCGAGGAAGCTGCCGATGGCGGAGCAGATCGAGCCCCAGAAGGACTTCTTCTTCTTCTTCTCTTCGGCCTTCTTCTTCTCCTTGGCGGCCTTGCCCTCGGCCTCCTTCTTCTTGCCCTCGGCCTTCTTCTCGGCCTGGTCGAACTTGCGCTTGATCTTCCGCTCGTCCGAAGACGCGCGCTTGGCGATCTTCTTCTCGACCTTCTTCTTCTCGGAGTCGCCCTTCTTGCGGGCCTTCTCGACTTCCTTGTCCTGCTTCTTCTTCGTCTCCTTCTTCTTGTCGTCGATGGCCTTGCGGTTCTCCTTGACCGCCTTCTCCTGGTCCTTCTTCGCCTTGAGGTTGGCCTCGTCGATCTTCTTTTCGGAGTCGGCGACGGCCTTCGCCTTGCCCTTCTCCTGCTCGTCGACGGCCTTCTGGAAGTCGCCGTCGGCCTTGCCGAGGTGGCCCTCGAACTCGGCCTGCATGTCCTTGTTCGCGGCGTCGGCGACGGCCGTCCCGTGCTGGTCGGCCTTCTTGTCGAAGTGGACCATCTGCGGGTCGGCGGGGACCTCGCTGAGCTTCGGAGCGACGAACGGCTTCGCCTTGAGCGTCTCGTCCATCTCCTTGCGCTGAACGAGCTCGGTCTCGTCGATCTTCGCGATCTTCGCGTCGGCCTCTTCGGCGGCCTTGGTGATCTTGTCCTGGGCGTCCGTGTTCTGCCGCGGGGCGCGGATCGGGTCGGAGTCGCCCTCCAGCTCGATGGGCGGCTCGACGCCGGGGTCGGTGTTCTGCCCGGACTTGTCCGTGATCTTGTTGGTCTGCTTCCCGAAGAGCATCTTCATGATGGCTTCGGGGGTGTCCTTCTTGAGCTTGCCGAAGGCCTGCCCGCCCTCCTTGCTCTTCTTCGCGATGACGGGCTTCTCCTTCTCGAGCTTCGGCTTCTTTGCGTTCGCGCCGACCTTGCCGTCTTCGACCTTCTTGTCCGGGTTCGCCTTCTCGAGCTTCTTGCCGGTCTTCTCCTGGGCCTCGCCCGGCATCGTCGCGTGGAACTCGGGGAGCGTCTGGTGCGTCTCCTTCGTCTCCTTGTCGAGCGACTTCGAGAGCTTCCCGCCGGTCTTGCCGATGTTCTTGGCGAACTTCGTCATCGGCGACTTCACGAGCTCCTTGGCCACGTCGCGGGTGCCGTTGGAGGACGTGTTCGCGCCGCCGCCGCCGCCGCCACCGCCGGGAGCCGCGGCGGCCGCACCGCTCGACTTCTTGCCGCCGGCCGCCTTCTTCTTCGGCTTCGGCTTCGGGGCCTTGGGACCGCCCTTGGTGCCCGCCTGGTTGCCCCCCGAGGAGCCGCCGCCGCCCTTGTCGGTCGCCGGGCCCTTGCCGTTCATGGTGACCTTGGCGCCCCCGCCCCCGCCGGCTCCCGAAGGCATCGGGGTCGGGGTCGGGGTCTTCGCCGCGCCCGACTTGGCCGCCGAGGACTTCGCCCCCATGGACTTGCCGCCGCCCGCGCCGCCCGCCAGCTCCTTGCCGAACTTGTTCGCGCCCTTCGCGCCGACCTTGCCCTTGTCGCCCTTGGCCTGAGGACCCTCCGCGAGGGGTCCCGCCTTCTTCTTCGCGGACGCGTCCCCCGAACCGTCTGCGGCGGTCTTCGAGGTCTCCTTCTTGTCCGTGGAGGCGGAGAACGCAGCGGTCTTGTTCGACGCGGCGGTGTCCTTCTTTTGTGACGTCGCAGGCTGCATCAGGCGGGGCTCCGGGCGGGGGAGAAGGCCGCTAGCAGGACAGGATAGATCGCCGCGCGCGGAATCCCGAGCGGTTATGGTGCGCGACGTGAGATATCTGGCCCCGATCGTCCTCCTGCTCGGCTGCACGTCGAACGGCGGGATCCTCACCTACGAGCCGGAGACCCCTGCCACGCCGACCCCGGAGCCCACCCCGGTGGAGCCCGAAGAACCCGACGACGACCCGGTCTTCGACCCTCCGGCGCAGACCTTCGACTCCGTCTTCCAGCTGACGATGGCCAGCGATCCGCCGGGGCATCCGATCCTCTACACGGACGACGGCACCGTGCCGTTCCTCGACGCGGACGTGTACGACGAGCCGATCCTCATCACCGAGTCGGTCCGGTTCTACGCGCAGGTGGACTACGACTTCCCGCCGGACGACGAGGGCGTCGTGCCCGAGCCGGACGTGAACACGCCGTCGTACTTCCGGCTCACGGGGGGCCTCGCGGACGAGACCTCGAACCTGCCGGTGCTGCTGATCAACACCTTCGAGACCGGCGAGATCGCGACGAACGGCACCGAGTTCGTGCCCGCCCACATGATGATCATGGAGCCCGACGAGGAGGGCGTCTCGCGCCTGCTCGGGCAGCCGACGATCGACACGCCGATCGGCATCAAGGTGCGCGGCAGCAGCACCCGCAATCAGCCCAAGCACTCCTATCGGCTGGAGACACGCGACGCCCACGGGGAAGACGACGGGGTGGAGATCGCGGGCATGGCGAAGGAGGGCGACTGGATCCTGTTCGCGCCGCTCCGCTTCGACCAGGCGTACATCCGCAACCGCCTCGCGTACGAGATCAGCAACCGGATGGGCCGGTGGGCCCCGGCGACGAGGAACGTCGAGGTGTACCTGAGCGGCGACCGCGACACCCGGTTCCGCAACTCCGACTACCTGGGCGTGTACACGCTGATCGAGCGCATCGAGCCGGACCCGAACCGCCTCGTCATCCACCGGATGACGCCCGCGGACAACCAGCTGCCCGAGCTGACGGGCGGGTACGTCTTCAAGATCGACCGCACCGCGCCGGGCGACTCGGGCTTCAACGCGGGCGGCAGCGAGGACGCGAACCGTCGCCTGAACATGGTCTTCCCGGACGTGGACGAGGTCACCCCTGCCCAGATGGCGTACCTGATCGACTGGATCGACACGTTCGCCGAGGCCCTGAACGCCCCCGACTTCCACCACCCGACGCTGGGCACGCACTACTCCGAGTACATCGACGTGGACGCGTGGATCGACCACAACATCGTCAACCAGTTCACGCGCAACCCGGACGGGCTCCGGCTCAGCTCGTACCTGCACAAGCCGCGCAACGGGAAGCTGATCGCGGGCCCGGTGTGGGACTTCGACCGCACGATGGGCTCCCGCGACGGTCGAGACGAGGACCCCGACACCTGGAGCAACGGGCTGTTCACCGCGCTGTGGTGGAACCGCCTGTTCGACGACCCCGAGTTCGAGGCCGCCTACTGGGCGCGGTTCCGCGAGGTCATCGAGACCATCCTCACGCCGGGCGAGCTGAGCGACATGATCGACGAGCTGTCCGCGGACCTCGAGCAGGGCGCCGCCCTGCACAACTACGCCGCCTGGTCGGACTACCAGCACCCCGCGGGATGGCCCGCCGCCGTGGAGCACCTGCGCTGGTGGGTCACGACGCGGTCCGATTGGATCGCCGCCAACATCCCCGACTGAGCCTCACCGCCAAGCGCGGTGATCGGCCAGCGTGCAGCGGTTCTGGACGACGTCGATGCCCGCCTCGGTGACCGCCGCGGCGAACTTCGGGTTCCTGATGCCGAGCTGCAGCCACACGAGGCCGGGCGCGGGCTCCATCGCGAGGAGGTCGTCGAGGTGGCCCATCAGCTGGTCGGGGCGACGGAACACGTCGACCATGTCCACCGCCTCCCCCACCTCCTGGAGCGTCGCCACGACCGGCTCGCCGAACATCGCCCGTCCCTCGTAGCGGGGGTTCACCGGGAGGATGCGCATGCCGACGGAGTGCAGGTAGGCGGGCACGTAGAAGGCCGGCTTCCAGCGCGCCTCGTGCGCCCCCAGCAGGGCGACGGTGCGGCAAGTGAAGAGCCGCTCCTTCACCTCGGCGAGGTCCGTGATCTCTCGGCCCTTCATCGGCGGAGGATACCCGCCGGGATCGCGAGCAGGCCGGGCAGGAGCACGAGCCCGGCGACCCCCCACCCGGTCCCCACCGCCGCCGGCGACGTGCCCGAGCAGCCACGCCAGCGGGGGCGGGGGCGACCGGAAGCCACGACGGCCCACTCTACGGCACCATGCCCGGATGGAACCCGCCCCCGATCGCACCCGCTGGAGCGCGCTCGACGTGGGGCTGCTGGCCTTGGCCGCGGTCGCCGGGGCGGCCCTGTGGCGCGACTGCGCGTGGGCGAGCGAGGTCGCGGGCGACTCGTTCGTGCCGCTCCAGTGCGGCCGACGTTTCCTGCTCGACGGGTGGGCCGTCCCCAGCCAGAACATCTTCGGCTGGGGCCTCTGCGCGACCTTCGCCCCCCTCTTCGTGGGGGCGGAGTCCATCGCCGACGTGGCCTACCGGAGGGCGTTCCTCGCCTCGCTGGTGGTGCCCGCGGCGTTCGTGACGGCCCGGGCGGTCCTCCCCGCCGTGACGCGGTTCGGGCTCCCCGCGGTGCGCGTCGGATCGCTGTGCGCCGCGGCCGCGGTGATGTTCTCGCCGGGAGTGGGGCGCCCCTCGTCCAGCGGGGGGCACGGCTACCTGAGCTGGACCTGGATCGCCCTCTCGGTCGCCGCCTTGGCCGTGGCCGCGCGCGACCCGTCCCCGCGAACCGGGTCCGCCCGCGTGCTCGACCGCGTCGGTCGCATCGTCGCCGCCGTGGTGGGGGTCGCCGCCATCCCCATGGCGGCCATGAACCACCCGTTCGCCGTGTGGATCGCCGCCCCCGCCCTCATCCTCCTGCCCCTCGGGGTCGTCCGGGCGGGGCTCCCCGCGGTCTTGGGGGGGCTCGCGGCGGCGTGGGCCCTCTCCGTCCCCCGCCTCGACGTCCTGCGCGCGAAGGCCGCCGCGGGCGACACCTGGGAGTCCTTCGCGTTCCAGCCGGGGAGCGAGCGGCTCCTCGACCCCGCGAACGCGCTGGCGTGGATCCTCGACGGTCCCGACCGACTCCTCATCGCGGGGTTCGTCGTGCTGGTCTTCGCGCTCCCCTTCCTGCGGCCGAAGGACCGGCTCCTCGCGCCCGCTTCGTGGGCGGCGGCGGCGGCGGCGGGGCTCGTGGGGCTCGTCCTGCTCGGCCGAGAGGTGGGCTACCTGCAGGACTACCACGTGATGACGATGCACCCGTTCGCGGCCGCGGGCGTGGGGGTCGCGACGGGCGCGCTGGTGGAGGGTCTGGGTCGTGCGTCGCTCGGGCTCCCGTCCCGGGTCCGCGCGGTGGGCGCGGTCGCGGGCGCAGTCCTCCTGGTGCTCGGGATCGCGGAGGCCAGCGACATCGACGAGCTCGACCGACCCTGGAACGTGCCCTGGTGCCCCACCCACCCGGGCGACGGAGGCACCGCCGCGGGGGTGGCCCGATACCGACACGCCATCGCGCAGGACCTGGCCGGGGCGCAGGCGCCCGAGCGCTTCCTGATCACCGACCTGAACCTCTCCTCGCGCAGCCTCGACGGGAGCGTCGCCCTGGGCCTGAGCCTCCACATGAGCGGGGTCGACGCCGACCGGATGACGTGCTGCTCGGCGGAGCAGGCCGCCCCGGCCTGGTACATGGTCGCGGACCTCCTGGATCCGCGGGTCGACTGGAACCGCGTCGCGGCGATCGACGGGATCGATGTCCTGGACCGCCGGAACCGGGTCTCCGAGCTGCTCTTCGTCGTGCGGACACCAGAGGCCCTGGACGCCCTCGGCGACGTGCTCTGCGCCGCCATTCCCCCCGACCACGTGGTCTCGGTGAACTACTACAACGACCTCATGCACGTGCTGGATCCCGGCGGCCGGCGCCTCCCGGCTCCGTCGCCCACGCCGCCCTGCCTCACGCGACGCCTGCCCGTCAGCGGAGGCGGTCGGTGAGCACCACGCCCTGCATGCGGCCCGTCGTCTTGCGGACCTGCAGCAGGGGCAGCTCGAACCAGAAGCAGGCGCCTTCGCCGGGGGCCGAGTCGAACCCGATGATGCCGCCGCACTTCTCCACGATCGCCTTCGCGATCGCGAGCCCCAGGCCGCTGCCCCCGACGGACCTCGTGAGCGCCGCGTCCGCCTGACGGAACCGCTCGAACAGGTGGGCCCGGAACTCCTCGGGGATGCCCTCGCCCTCGTCGCGCACTTCGATCCGCACGTGCCCGTCGTTGTTCCACGCGCGCATCCGCACCGTGCCCCCCTGCGGCGAGTGCTTGAAGGCGTTGGACAGCAGGTTCGCGAGGACCTGCTGGAGGCGGTCGGGGTCGGCCTGCACCTCCCCCTCGGGGCACGCGTCGCCCACCACCACGTCCACCGACATCGCCTGGCCGTAGCCGCGGTTGAGCTCCACCGCGGTGTCCAGGATCTCGCCCACCGACAGCCGCTGGAACGAGAAGTCCAGGCGCCCCGACTCGATCTTCTGGGCGTCGAGCAGGTCGTCGATGAGGCGGTGCAGGCGGTGGGTGTTGCGCACGGCGGTGTCCACCAGCTCCTGGGCGGACTCCGGCAGCTCCCCCATCACGCCCTTGCTCACGAGCTCGAGGCCGCCGCGGATCGCGGTCAGCGGCGTCCGCAGCTCGTGGCTGACCATGCTCACGAACTCGTCCTTCGAGCGGGCCGCGACGCGCTCCTGCGTCACGTCGCGGGCGACCAGGAGGAGCTCGTCCCCCCGGAGGGCCTGCAGCGACACGATGACGTCCCGGCCGCCCCGATCCAGCTCCACCTGCGCGGGCGGGTCGGCCAGGGCGGAGCGCACCTCGGCCGCGGCGTCGGCGGGGAGTCGATCGACCAGGGGCACGCCCGCCAGGGGTCCGGTGATGCCGAGGAGGCCCCCGTCGCCCGAGAGGTGCTCGCGGATCCGGCCGTCCGCGCCCACCCGCAGGACGACGTCCGGCAGCGCCGAGAGCAGGACGCGGAGCCGACGCTCGTTGGCCTGCGCCTTCTGGGAGAACGCCCAGAGCACGACGCCGAGGGCGGCGATCGCCACGAGGCCCGCGAGCAACATGCCCGCGCCGAGGGGGGTCACGACCGACTCAGCGGCGCCGCCGACGCGCGCCCATCACCGCGAGCAGGCCCAGCATCCACGCCGCCCCGGCGCCGTCGCCCGCGGCGAGGCTCGCCTCCTCGCAGTCCTGGCAGCCCTCGGTCACCGGCTCGGGGCAGTCGGCGTCGTCGAGGTCCGCCGCGCCGTCGCAGTCGTTGTCGATCTCGTCCGCGCACGCGACCTCATCGGCCTCCAGCGCGTCCGGGTTGATCAGCGAGTCGGCGTCGTCGCAGTCGTCGCACAGGAAGAAGCCGTCGCCGTCGGCGTCGACCTCGTCCTCGAGCAGGACCTCGTCGCAGTCGTTGTCGAGCCCGTCGCAGATCTCCTCGGCGCCCGGGTACACCGTCGCCTCGCGGTCGTCGCAGTCGTCCTCGCACGGCGTCACCCCGTCGCCGTCCTCGTCCGCGAGCTCGTCGTCGATCGCCTCGCCGTCGCAGTCGTTGTCGAAGCCGTCGCAGACCTCCGCGGCGCCCAGATGGACGTCGGGGTTCGTGTCGTCGCAGTCGCCCTCGCAGATCAGCTGCCCGTCCTCGTCCTCGTCGACCTCGCCCTCGAGGAGCTCCTCGTCGCAGTTGTTGTCGACGCCGTCGCAGACCTCCTCCGCGTCCGGGAAGAGCTGGTCGTCGTCCTCGTCGCAGTCGCCGTCGCAGATCGTGGCGCCGTCGCCGTCGATGTCCACGTCCTCGGTGGTCAGCACGTCGCAGTCGTCGTCGATCCCGTTGCACACCTCGAGCGCTCCGGGGAAGACGGCCGAGTCCGCGTCGTCGCAGTCGCCGTCGCACACGGTGGAGCCGTCGGTGTCGCCGTCCACGTCCTCGTCCGTGGCGGGGTCGCAGTCGTCGTCCACGCCGCCGTTGCAGAGCTCGGGCGCGCCCGGGAAGGTCGTGGCCACCGCGTCGTCGCACTCGGCGCACGACAGGAAGCCGTCGAGGTCCACGTCCACTTCGCCCGCGGCGTCGGCGTCCGCGAGGCCGTCGCAGTCGTCGTCGAGCCCGTTGCAGTTCTCCACGGCGGTGGAGTTCACGGCGGAGTTGCCGTCGTCGCAGTCGCCCGCGCAGCCCATCTCGCCGTCGTTGTCGTTGTCGAACTCGTCGAGCGGGACCACCGTGTCGCAGTCGTCGTCCACGCCGTTGCAGACCTCGGTGGCGCCCGGGAAGATCGCGTTGTTCGCGTCGTCGCAGTCGCCGTCGCATACGAAGAACGTGTCCGCGTCCACGTCCACCTCGTCGCCCGGGGTGGTGCCGTCGCAGTCGTTGTCGAGCCCGTCGCACAGCTCGGGGTTCCCGAGGAAGACGGTCGGCTCCGTGTCGTCGCAGTCGCCCGCGCAGATCGGCTGACCGTCGAGGTCGGCGTCCACGTCGTCGACGATCGTGGTGGCCGGGTCGCAGTCCGTGTCGAAGCCGTCGCAGGTCTCGGCGGCCCCGGGGTTGACGGTCGGCTCGGTGTCGTCGCAGTCCCCGCAGGTGACCCAGCCGTCTTCGTCGGCGTCGTCGATCCAGGCGACGGACGCGTCGTCGATGTACGTCCCGGGGAAGTTGTTCACCGACGTGTCCGTGGTGTGGGTGAAGCGGATCGTCACCGCGGTCCCGGCCCAGGCCGTCATGTCGATGGTGACGGTCTCCCACACCCCGTAGGTCTCGGCGAGGCCGCTCGCGCAGGCGTCGCCGTCGGGCAGGTCCACGAACGTGCCCGACCCGTCGTCGATCTCGAGCGTGGTGAAGTCCCACTGGCAGTCCGTCTCGTTGTCCTGCCAGTAGCTGAACTGGAAGTCGGCGCCCGTGGCGGGGATCGTGTAGGTGGGCAGCGTCAGGTAGGCGGTGTTGTTGTTCACGCCGTAGTTGCCGCCGAGCACGGTCGCCCAGACGTTGGCACCCGAGAGCGCGGACCCCGGACCGGACGTCGGCGCGCCCCACGCCCAGAGCGCGGTGGAGCCGGCGTCGGCGGTGGTGAGGAGCCCCCCGTCGGTCGTGTCGAAGTCCTGGTCGAGGAGCACGGTCCCGCCTACGTTCGGGTCCTGGCCGTCGAGCAGCCCGTCGCAGTCGGTGTCGATGCCGTCGCAGGTCTCCGCCGCGCCCGGGAAGATCAGGATGTTGGTGTCGTCGCAGTCGGCGCACAGCGGCGAGAGGTCACCGTCCCCGTCCACCTCGTTCGCGGGCAGGACGGTGTCGCAGTCGTTGTCGAGCCCGTCGCAGATCTCCGGGGCGCCCGGGAACGAGTTCGCGTTCGCGTCGTCGCAGTCCACGCAGGCCGGGGAGCCGTCGCCGTCGCCGTCCGCCTCGGTGGTGGGCACCACGCCGTCGCAGTCGTTGTCGAGCCCGTCGCAGATCTCGGGAGCGCCGGGGTAGGTGTTCACGTCGTTGTCGTCGCACTCGGCGCACGACAGGAAGTTGTCGAGGTCGTTGTCCACCTCCTCGCCGGTCCACACCCGGATGGGGTACAGCGACAGGCCGTTGGGGAAGGTGGTCGACGCGGGCGGGGGCGCGGCGCCGGTGTAGGCGATGGGCGCGGTGTAGGTCCCGAAGGAGACCGGCAGGGGCGCGTCCTGGGTGTTGTGCCAGTAGTAGGTCAGGGACGGGGCCCACTGGGTGAGCAGCACGTAGTACATGCCCGGCGTCAGGTCGAGGCCGATGGTGGGGGACGTGTGCCAGTCCTGCCCGCTCAGGGTGGTGGTGGTCGTGCCGCTGAAGACCTCGGCGTAGGTGCCGTTCTCGGTCGCGCTCTCGAACACCTGCCAAGACAGCTCCGTGCCCACGGCCGCGTCGAGCTCGAGCTCGAACGTGTCGAGGTGGACGGGGTCCGCGATCAGGTACTTGCCGCCGCGTCCGCGGGCGGCGCCGACGCCGCTGAACTCGAAGAGCGGGGACTCGTCCGACACGTCCGGGATCGACAGCAGCGTGTCGCAGTTCTGGTCGAGCCCGTCGCAGATCTCGGTGGCGCCGGGGGCGTAGGTGGCGTCGTTGTCGTCGCAGTCCTCGCAGGTCACGGAGCCGTCGTTGTCGACGTCCGTGGTCTCGTTCGTGGGGATGACGGTGTCGCAGTCGTTGTCGAGCCCGTCGCAGATCTCGGGGGCGCCGCCGTAGACCGTCGCGTTGGTGTCGTCGCAGTCGGTGAGGCACAGGAAGTCGCCGTCGCCGTCCGTGTCGTCCTCGCCGCCGCCGCCCGCGAAGAGGACGCCGTCGCAGTCGTTGTCGAGCCCGTCGCAGATCTCGGTGGCGCCCGGGTTGACGCCGGCGTTCGTGTCGTCGCACTCGAGGCACTCGATGTACGTGTCGTTGTCGCCGTCCGCCTCGCTGCCCGTCAGGAGCGTGACCGGGTACCCGTTGAGCGACGTGGTGATGGGGCCCGGGGTCGTCGGGATGGTGGTGCCGGTGATGCCGCCCTCGTGGGTGCCGAACGTCGTGGTCGCGGGGAACACGAACGAGGGCGTCCAGCCGTAGGTCGCGGCGAGGTCCCAGTGCAGCATCACGCTGTAGTACATGCCCGCCTGGAGCGTGACGGAGACGGGGCCCGACGAGTGGAAGACGAGGCCCGTGTCCGTGCTGGTGGTCGTGGAGTTGTGCACGACCGTGTAGTTGCCGTTGAGGGCCGTGGACTCGAGCACCAGCCACGTGAACGTGGTGCCCACGGGGGTGTTCAGCTCGTACTCGATGCCCCCGAGCGTGGTGGTCTCGCTCACCAGGTACTTGTTGCCGCGGTAGCGCACGCCGCCGGTCGCCGTGCTGGTGCTCGCGGGGGCGAGGTCCGTGAAGGCGGCGTCGATGCCGTCGCAGTTCTCGTCCACGCCGTCGCAGGTCTCGACGGCCGCCGGGTTGATGGTCGCGTCGTTGTCGTCGCAGTCGTCGCAGTCGACGTACGTGTCGTTGTCTACGTCCGCCGTCTCGTTCAGCGGCACGACGCTGTCGCAGTCGTTGTCGACGCCGTCGCACAGCTCCGGGGCCCCGGGGTAGCTGTCGGCGTCGTTGTCGTCGCAGTCCAGGCAGTCGAAGGAGCCGTCCGCGTCGAAGTCGAGCTCGAACGTGGCGTTGAAGTCGGCGAGGCCGTTGCAGTCGTTGTCCTGCCCGTCGCACACCTCGGTGTTCGTGGAGAAGTTCGCCGAGTCGGTGTCGTCGCAGTCGCCTGCGCACTCGCTCTCGCCGTCGCCGTCGTCGTCCACGGTCTCCAGCGTGGCGGGGTTGCAGTCGTTGTCGACGCCGCCGTCGCAGACCTCGGGGTTGCCCGGGAAGGCCGTGGCGTCGGTGTCGTCGCAGTCGTCGCCGTTGCAGGAGAGGGGGGAGGCGCCGTCGCCGTCGCTGTCCGCGCAGACGTTGACGCCGTACGCCGTGCCCGAGAGGACCGTCGCCGTGTTGCAGGAGAACTGGAGGAAGCCGCCCGCGCCCAGGCTGCCGCCAGCCAGGTCCTGGATGCCCACGGTGGCGCTCGCGCCGTCGTCGTACGTGGCGCTGCCGACGGTGGTGTCGAGGTAGTGGAACTCGAGGCTGTCGTCGGTGTTGATGTGCACCTGGAAGGACACGGCGCCGCCGCCGAGCTGATGGGGGACGTCCTCCCAGCTGATGATGAAGCGACCGCCCGCGGTGTCGTCGTAGGTGTAGACGTCGCCGCCGCTGGTGGGGTCGTAGTCGTCCCACAGCACGAACACGTCGGCCCCGGGCACGCCGCCGAAGGGCAGGCACGCGTTGGTGAACGCGGGGTTGCCGGTCGTGGCGAAGTGGAAGGCGCCGTTGTCGCCGATCGTCAGGTCGGTGTAGGCGTTGCCGTACCAGGTGAACGGCGTGGACAGCGTGGCCGCCGCCGAGGCGTTGTTGCCCAGGTTCAGGGACGTCCCCAGCCCGCCCGCCAGGGGGACGAAGTCGGGCGTCGCGACGTACTGGATGTAGTCCCCGGCGTCCGGACCCGCGAGCTGCTGCGCGGAGGCAGCGACGGGGAACGCGCAGAGCGACGTGGCGAGGAGCGGCGCGAGGCGACGAATGAGCGGCATGTGTCCTCCCGAGACGGGGGGAATCTACTACCAGCCCTCCGCGAGCGTGAGTCTCATGTCGCCGAAGTGCACCGCCCCCCCGTCGAAGATCAGCGCCTCGTCGGTGGAACTCACGAAGTCGACCCCGTTGGTGGGGATGTACCGCCCGCCGCCCTCCATGTAGAGGTTGGCCCACACGAAGAACTCGCCCGTCTCCAACATCGGGTGGAGTCGGACCTTGTATCGACCCCCCGCGGGCACGTCCGGCGCCTCCACCTCGTCCATCGTGTGGTCGGGCGGCCCGGCGGGCGGCACCGAGCGGTACAGGGCGACGGCGAGGAGGCGCGGCTCGCCCTCCAGGGGCGACGGGACCAGCAGGTCGCCGCACACCGCGAAGTCCTCCTCGCAGAGGGGATCGGCCTCCACGTCTTCGTCGCCGAGGATGTCGTACTCGAAGTCGGGGACGTCGACCGAGCAGCCGGCCAGGGCCCACGCGGCGGCCGCGGCCATCGTCGGCGAGCGCATCACCGCTCCGGGGCGTAGGCGACGGTGCAGTTGATGGTGCGGCCCACCAGCACGTCCGCGGTGGCGAAGACCTTGTAGGTGCGGCCCGCCTCGAGCTCGGGGGGGCCCGTCGTCGGGTGGGCCTGCGTGGTGCCCGCGGGCACGTCGCCGACCGCCACCGCCCCCGACTCCACCGGCGCGCCGTCCGCGTCGACGTACAGCGCCCACACGGTGCCCTCGGGGCGGTCGAGGTTCGGGGGGAAGCTCGGCGACGCCGTCCCCTCCTCCATGATCCAGAGCTGCCGCACCGGGCCGCCGTTCCAGTACACGACGCCGTCCGCGTCGATGCCCTCGAACTCCACGACGCACGCGTCGGTGGGGTCGAGCACCGAGCCGAAGAGGGCGTCGAAGCGGGCCTGGGCGTCGTCGAGGGCCGCGTCGTCGCCACCGCGTCGCTCGAACTCGCTCGTGAAGAAGGCCTGCATCCGCTCCGGGTCGGTGGACGCCCAGAGCGTGAGCTCGCGGCTGAAGGAGTGGTTGTCGGCCGCCTCGAACGCCCCGAACAGCCGGTGCATGGGGTTCATGCCCGCGGACATCGCCAGCTGGGCGTTCGTCATCGAGTCGGTCCACACCCCCGGCGCGTCCACGTCGAACCCGGACGTGAACCCCGATCCGCTCGACGACGAGTGGCAGCAGCTGCAGCCCGAGGACCGGATCTGGTCCCGCGCCCAGTCGGCCTCGGCGACCCAGGCCTCGTCTTCGAGGAGCGAGTCCGGCGACTCGTACACCCGCCCCGGCGGCGTGAACCACGACGGTCCCTGGGTCCACACGGCGTCGCAGGACGTCAGATCGGTGAAGGGCGTGCCCTCCGGGGCGTTGCCGCTGAAGTAGTCCCACGCGCACGCGTCGCCCTCGCACACCTGCTCGGCGCGCACGAACGGGGTGTCCTCGAGGAGCACGCGGGTGGCTTCGTCGGGCGGATCGACGGCGTAGTCGTCCCACGGATCGGGGCAGCCGACGAGGGCGATGAGGAGGGAGAGCGCGACGAGGCTTCGCATGACTGGACTCCGGGCGGGAGGACGACCAGCAAGGCGAATAGCACGCTCCTCCATGAGAATTCAACCACTCGGTAGATTCCGTGTCCTCGCGGTGACCCGAACCGCGCTAGACCCTGTCGCATGCACCGGCTCATCCTCCTCCTGCTCCTCGTCCCGACCGTCGCGCTCGCGGGCGGTCACCAGCCCCACCCCCACCGCGGCGTGTTCGCTCCGATCACGTCGGACCCCGGCGCCGTGGAGCTCACGCCCGAGGAGACGGCGCGCATGGAGGCGGGCCGGCTGGTCCAGAAGATGAAGCAGTCGGACGACTCCGGCTGGGGCTCCGCGGTGCAGCTCGTGGACGCCCCCGCGCGCGTCGTGTGGGACACCATCCTCAGCTACGACCGGTACGTGGACTGGGTCGACAACGTGAAGTCGTGCTCCGTCTACCGACGCGACGGCGACACGCTCTGGGTCGGCATGACCAGCGGCATCCCCGGCTTCTCCTTCGACGTCTACACCCGCAACGTCGTGAAGCGCGACGAGGGGTGGATGGCGTGGACGCTCGACTACGACCGCACGAGCGACGTGTACGACATGGTCGGCTCCTGGCGCGTGACGGAGGTGAGCGCGCGCCGGACGCGGCTGGACTACTCCACGCGGATGAAGGTGCGGGGGGTCCCGAACTTCGTCGTGAAGTCGCTCACGAAGAGCAGCCTGGAGAGCGGCACGGCGTGGGTGAAGGAGCAGGCGGAGGCGGCCGTGCGCTGACGCCTCTCAAGGCAGGGCGCCGAGGGCGGCCTCCTTGCCGTCGGTGAGGCGCACGAAGGCGGCGCTCGTGAACGTGTCGGCCCGGCCGTCCCAAGTCGCGATGTACCAGACCGTGTCGGGGGTGTCCGGCCGCAGCGCCACGGGGTCGACGGCGGCGCCCTGCTCGAGGCGGGCGTAGGGCGTCAGGGACACGATCCGGCCGTCTCCGAACACGAGATCCAGCGTCCGCGCCGAGCCCTCTCGGGGGAGCGGACCGCCGGTCTTCGACACGACCTCCAGCTCCAGGACGCAGGGACGGGCGAGGCCGGGGTCGTCCTTGAAGGCCTCCTCCACGGCGGGGCCGCACAGGCGGCGGCGGGCGATCACGGTCACGTCGCCCACGGACAGCGGCTCGCCCGCGGAGGTCGCGGCGTCGCGGGCGGCGGCGATGTCGTCGCGGATCACGGACTTGCAGGCGCCGCGGGCGTCGCGGAAGGCGGCGAGGGCCGGGGCCGCGTCGGTCTGCCAGCCCACGAGCGCGGCCACCCCCTCGATGGCCTTGGTCTGCGTCCACGCCTCGGCCGACGGGTAGCCCCAGCCCGGCGCCGCGCGGTCCACGACGCAGGCGTCCTCGAAGGCCTTCAGGGACGGGGCGACGGCGGGCAGGGCCTCCTGGAGGCGTCGGGCGACGGCCTCGGCGGGGAGGCCCAGGCACGTCGCGCGCAGCTTCTCGCGCGCCCCGGCGAAGAGGAAGGGCAGCGAGCCGGGGAACGACGTCTGCGCGGCGTCGAGGCGGTCGTCGCGGAAGAGGTCGCGGTCGTCGAGCAGGAGCTCGAAGCGGTCGCCGTCGGCCAGATGGACGGGGAGGGAGACCACGGCGGCGTCGCGGTTGTCGTCGGCGTTCGCGATGAGGGTCTCGCCTCTCAGCTTGATCGTCGCGCGCATGTCGGGGCGTCCACGGAACAGCCCGCCCTTGCTCGCGACGCGGAGGTCGCACAGGAGGACGCCCGCGAACGAGCCGTCGGCGTCGGCCTTCGGGGGGCGCTCGGTGAGGCGGGCGAACAGGGCCTCGCGGTCGTCGAGCTGGGGGATCACGTTCCGGCGAGCCCGGTCGTCGAGCAGATCGCCCCAGCCCGCCATGACGCTCGGAGGCAGGGGGGTCACCTGCGCCTTGGGCCCGTTCAGCACCTTCGGGATGTCCGGCAGCTCGGGGAGGTCGGGCATGTCGAGGTCCTGGTCCGTCGACGGGCCGAGGGGGATCGGGATGCAGCAGGCGGACGTGAGGGCGGCCGTGCCGAGGAGGGCGGCCGAGGTGGCCGCGGTCGCGAGGAGCCGGGAGATCATGGCGGCCGACGGTACCCCACGGTGGGCGGCTTCCGGGCGGGGCGTCGTACACGTCGGTCGCTTCGGCGCCACAGGCACTACACCGGGCCGGGCGCTCCACCGCGCCGGGCGCTCCACCGCGCCGGGCGCTCCACCGCGCCGGGCGCTACACCCGGCCGCTTCGGCGCGACATGGGAAGAACCTCTCATTCCGGGCTGAAGCGAACGTTGCTTCGGGCTGAAATGAGAGGTTCTTCTCAGGGAGGTGGGAAGCGGCAGCAGGCCGCAGAGGGCGGCCGGGACCGGCCGGGACCGGCGGGCGGCCGGCCGGGAGGTGTCTTGAAGTGTCCGGGAGTGTCTCGTTCCCGGACACTTCAGGACACGGCCGGACGGTCCCCGAGCGCAGCGATGGAGGCGCCGCCCCCGATCGCAAGGCCGGCACGACTCGTGCGGACAAGCCCCGCATGGATCTTCTTCACCTCGCCGCCCGCATGGACTTCGGCAGTCCACCCCTCATCGACGAACGCGCCTGCGACCTCTGGACGTGGCTGCGCCAGTGCTTCCCCTCGGCCCTCGCCGCGACGCTGATGCCCGATCACCTCCACGTCATCACCCCGGGCGAGCCCGAGGCCGGCCGCGCGACCCTCCAGGGCATCCTCGCCCAGCACCGAGGCATGCACGGATCCCCGGGGCGTGGCCGGGGCCCCGGCCGCTGGACGATCCCGCCGCCGTCCGTCATCCCCGACGTCCGCCACCTGGGTCGGCAGGTTCGATACGTGTCGCTGAACCCCTGCCGCGCCGGGTTGGTGCGCGATCCCCTGGCCTGGCTGTGGTCGACCCACCGGGACGTCGTGGGGGCCGTCGTGGACCCTTGGGTGACCGCCGATCGGCTCGCGGAGGCCCTGGGCGAGAGGGCGCGCGGCTTCGTGGAGCGACACCACGCCTACGTGTCCGGCGATCCCTCCGCCGCCGTCTCGGGGACGCCGCTCCCCCGGGTGGTCGCGGTCCATCCGGGGAGCCCCGAGATCCTGGCCGCGGCGGCCGCGCTCGCCTGTCGCCATCTGTCCGAGCGCGACCTGCCCCGCCGGCGGGGCGCCGCCCGGGTCTTCCACGGGCTGGCCCGCGCCCTGCGGATCCCCCGACGCGCGGCCCTGCGCGTCACCGGCGCGGCCGACTCCACGGCGTATCGGTGGGCCGCGACGTTGCCCGACGCCGACCTGCAGGCCGCCCTCCTCTGCCTGAGCGACGCCCGCCTCCGCAGGCCGGGCGATCTGGGAAGGATCCCGTCCCTGCGGGTGCCCCCCTCCCCCCGTCGCTTCCGTCCGCGGCGAGAAGAACCTCTCATTCCGGCCCGAAGCAGCCGTTGCTTCGCCCGGATCCGAGAGGTTGTTCTCAATGACCGCCGAAGCGCCGAAGGAGGCTGAACGGCCGCCGGGCGTACTCACCCCACCACGCTTTGAGCCCCGATTCGACGGGTTCTCCGGGGCCGTGAGTACTGGCGGGCCTTTGACGAGGGCGAGGACGACGAGAAAGAGGAAGAGGAAGAGGAGGCCTGAGCCGACCCCTGAGAGATCACGAGAGGCCTCGGGCGCTGCGGCGTCCGGGGCCTTCGTGCAAGCTGGACCCGTGGACGACGGCCACGATCTGGCGACGCGGCGCGGGGTCTCCACGTACGTCGTGGACGTGCACCGGGACCTCGACTCGGCGCTCCGCGCGTTCTTCGACCTGCCGCCGACCCTGCCCATCGAGCGGAACACCGTCGGCGACGGCGCCCTCGACAAGCTGGTCGTGCGCGTGCCGTCCGCCCACCTCGGCCTCGAGCTGCGCCCCGCCGGCGCCGACCCGACGACGACCCTCGGCGGCACCGTCCTCGACCTTAGGCTCTACGATCTGGGCCGCCCCGCCCGCGCCGACGTCGTGCGCGCCGTCCTCCGCCGGTTCCGCCGCCTCGAGCCCGCCGACGGCCCCGACCTCCTCGCCCGAGCCCGGCGGTCGTTCGTCTTCCGCGACCTCGGCGACTTCGCCTTCCGGGACCTGTCGCCCGCACACGGGGGCATGCGCGCCATCCTCCGCCTCGGCTCGGCTGCAACCAGGACTGCGGCTTCTGCTGGCAGGCGCGCGACTGGCCCGAGCCCCCGACGGAGCGCTACGAGACCTGGCTCGACGAGCTCCTCGCGGCGGGCGCCACCCACGTCGTCTTCTCGGGCGGAGAGCCCACCCTGTCCCCCGCCCTGCCGGGCCTGATCCGTCGCGCCCGGACGGCGGGCGCCGAGGTCAGCCTGCAGACGAACGCCATCCGCCTCGGCAGCCCCAAGCACCTCGCGCGGCTCCGCGACGCCGGCCTGCAGGAGCTCTTCGTGTCCCTGCACGCGGGCGACGCCGAGCTGTCCGACACCCTCACCCGCGCGCCGCGCACCTTCGCCCCCACCCTGCGCGGCATCGACGCGGCCCTGGACGCCGGCATGACCGTCCACCTCAACGCCGTGGTGGAGCAGCGGAACCACGACCGGCTGGACGAGCACGTCGACCTGATCGCGGCGCGGTTCGTCGACCGACCCACGCCCGTGCGCACCGTGCAGTACTCCCAGCCGTCCCAGTACCGCGAGGCTGCGATGCGACCCCTCGGGTTGGTGCCCATGTCCGCGGTCGGCCCGCCCCTCGCGCGGGCCGCGAAGCGGCTCCTGGACGCGGGCGTGGCGGTGGTCGTGAGCGGCAGCTGCGGCTTCCCGCCGTGCCTCTTCGCGGAGGTCCCCGAGTTGATCCAAGCGGTGGCCGCGGCGGACTTCGAGGGGATGGACGCCGCCTCTCGTCGCTACGCCGCCCCCTGCGACGACTGCGCCCTCCGCGGGGGCTGCATGGGCGTGCGGCGGGAGTACCTCGACGCGTTCGGGTCCGACGGCCTCCGGCCCTTCGCCGCGCGCCCGCTCCACCTCGGCCCCGACGAGTCCCGGCCCGTCCTCCGGCGGCGGTGAGCGCGAAGGCCCCGGTCTCCCGGACGCCGCGCCCCCAAGGCCATGAGCGGCCGGAACGGGACGCCGACACCTTCCGCCACGGGTCGTTGCGCTCCTCGGGGGTGTCGGCCTGGTCGAGCCGCACCAGCCCGGCGAAGAAGGCCGCCTCCTCCGCGTCGAGCTTCAGCGCCTTCACGAACGCCTCGACCGTCGCCGGAGTGAGGCTCCGCTTCCCCTGGATCACGTGCAGCAGGAGGCTGGGCGACTTCTGCCCGGCCGGCCGCGCGAACATGCGGTGGCTGAAGCGCGGGTTGGCGGCCTTGCGCGCCTTGAACCACGCGTCGAGGTAGCGGCGGTAGTCCAGGTACGCGAGGACGTCGGGCAGAGCGGTGGGCACGGCCGATGAGTCCGGCCGGTGCGTGCACGCCGGCCACGGAGAAGAGGGCCTCGCGCGCTAGGTGGTCTTCCCGCCCGCGGCGATGAGCACCTCCACGGCGCCTTCGTGTCCGGCCTTGTCCGCGTAGTAGAGGGCCGTCTTCGCGTCGCCGTTCCGGCGGTTCACCGGGGCGCCCGCGGCGAGCAGAGCCTCGACGATGCGGGGGTTCCCGCCCTTCGCCGCGCTGTGGATCTCCTCGTACATGTCCGGCTTCGCGCCGCGGGCGAGCAGGAGCTCGACGACGTCCTCGTGGCCCCGCTCTGCCGCCACACCGAGCGCCGTGTCTTCATGGAAGGCGACGTCGTCGTCCGAGAACGGGTAGCAGCGGAACTCGACGCACTGCGCGTTCGGATGCGCGCCGGCGTCGAGCAGGAGCGCGAGCACGTCGACGTCGCCCCGATGGGCGGCCACCGCCGTGAGCGGCACCTCGTCGCGATGGACGTGCTTCAACGAGCCGCGAATGCGCGCCTTCGGGTCGGCGCCCGCGGCCAGCGCGCGGCCAACGGCTTCGACGTCGCCCGCCTCGACGGCCTCGCGAAGCTGCTCGTCCGCGGACACTCGGGCTACTTGGCGGCCTTGTCGGCTTCGAGCGCGGCCTGGGCCTTCTGCGCGAGCTCCATGCCCCACTTCTGGCCGATGACCATCGACTCCTGCGTGAGCATCGGGGTGGCGGCGATGAGCTTGCGTCCGGCCTCGGACTTGTAGAACTCGATGGCGGCCTCGAGGGTCTCCTGGTCGTAGGCCTTCACGTACAGCGGGATGACGAGGTTCACGAGCTCGTCGGTGTCCGCCAACTCGACGAACTTGTCGAGGAACGGCTTCATCTCCTTGTTGCTGCCGAGCTGCGCGGTCATCCCCTCGATGACCTGCTTGCCGAGGTCGCCCGCGCCGGTGAGGACCATGAGCTCTCGGGCGAGCTTCTCCTTCTTGGCGTCGTCGGCCTGCGCGCTCAGGGGCACGGCCATGAAGAAGGCGAGGAAGAGGGCGGCGAGGGACAGGGGACGAACGGACATGGGGCCTCCGGAGGTGGGTTGAGCGGCGCCCGCGACGGAGCGAGCGCCGGCCATCCTACGCCTTCGGACCGAAACCTCTTTCATTCCTCTACACATCCGGCTACATCGGCGCGCATGACCCTGCGAATCCTCGTCTCCATGGCCCTCCTCCTGGTCGCTCAGACCGCCTTCGCGCACTCGAACCCGGCCCCGAAGCCGACGTTCCCGACGCTCTCCGAGAAGGAGGAGGCGCGACTGCGCGACGGCAAGCTCGTCATGACCACGCAGGTCGCCGACGGCGCGGGCGCGGTCACCGGCGTCATCGAGATCGACGCCACGCCCGCGGAGATCTGGAAGATCCTCGTGAACTTCGAGGGCCTCCCCGAGTCGACCCCCAACATCAAGGAGGTCGACCGCTACACGGACAAGGCCGAGGGCGCGAAGCGGCTGATCGACATCGGCTACATGCTCAAGGTCGCCTGGGTGGAGATCCGGTACTGGGTCCACCACGACTACTTCCCCGACCAGCAGTACCTCGTGTGGATGCTCGACGCGTCCAAGCCGAACGAGATCGCGGCCACGACCGGCTCCTTCAGCACCTGGCCCGGCTCCGCGCCCGGCAAGACCCGCTACCTCTACATCACGTCGGTGGACACCGGACGCAGCATCCCGGACTGGGTCGAAGAGGACCTCACCGAGTCGTCGCTGAAGAAGTACATGACCTTCGTGAAGAAGAAGGCCGAGAAGTAGCGGCCGCGGACCCCGCGCGGGGCCCGATCAGCGCGGGCGATCAGCGCGCGTGGCGCCCGTCGATGCGGGTGCGCACCTCGCCCCGGAGGATGTCGGCGACGCCCGGGTTCTTCAGGAAGTCGTGGGGAAACCCCAAGGACACCTTGCTGACCTCATCGAGGCGGCTCACCTGCGCGTCGCTCAGCACGACGTCCGCGGCGCCGAGCGAGTCCTGGATCTGAGAGACCTTGCGCGCCCCCACGATCGGGATGAAGCCGTAGCCCTTCGCCCGCACCCAGGCGAGCGCGGTCTGGGCCGAGGACGCGCCCACCTCGTCGGCCACCGCGTCGACCGTACGCGCGATCTCCAGCGCCTTGCCCGACGTGCGGCCGCGACCCTCGTTGGCCCCCCGTCGCTTCGACTCGCCGCCGCCCTCGCGCGTGTACTTGCCCGTGAGGACGCCCGCGCCGAGGGGCGCCCAGCCCACGACGGTCATGCCGAAGTGGTCCGCCATGGGGGTCAGGTCCCGCTCCACGGTGCGCTCGAGGAGGCTGTACTCGATCTGGAGGCCCACGAACTGCGTCCAGCCGCGGAGCTCCGCCGTGACGTTGGCGGCGGAGACGACCCACGCCGGGGTGTCGCTCACGCCCAGGTAGAGCACCTTGCCGCTGCGCACGAGGTCGTCGAGTGCGCGCATCGTCTCCTGGTAGGGCGTCCACTCGTCCCAGGCGTGCACCCAGAGCAGATCGATGTAGTCCGTCTGGAGGCGGCGGAGGCTGTCCTCCACCGACTTGACGAGGTTCTTGCGGTGGTTGCCCGCGGCGTTCGGGTCGGCGTGGTCCATGGCGAGCGTGTACTTGGTCGCCAGCACGTGGCGGTCGCGCCGCTCCTGGAGCCAGCAGCCCACGATCTGCTCGGTCTGCCCGTTGTGATACTTGTTCGCGGTGTCCAGGAAGTTCCCGCCCGCGGCCTCGTAGGCGTCGAGCACCTGCCGGCTGGTCTCTTCGTTCGCACCGAAGCCCCATTGGTCGCCGAAGCTCATGGTGCCCAGGCAGATCTCGGAGACGCGGAGGCCGGAGCGGCCCAGAAGTCGGTAGCGAAGCATCCGGGGAGGCTACACGGTAGAACCACGCGGATGCAGAGCGCGTCCACTGCCGCGATCAGCGCCGAAGAGGTGATGCGCTGTCACTCCTTCCTCGCGATCAGCGCGTCGCTCGCGCTCGTCGGCGCCGCCGCCGCGTACCTCTTCGACGGGGATCCGGAGATTCGGCTCGGCTTCACCTTGGGGGTGCTCGCCCTGCTGGTGGGCTACCTCGGCCTCTACCGCCACACCCGCGACCCGGCGAACTACACGCCGCGGGGGGCCGTCGTGGTCATCACCATCTGCAACCTCGCGGGCATCCTCGGCTGCCTCTACTACGGCTTCTTCTCGCCCGCCCCGATGATCATGATGCTGCCGATCGCGTTCATCGGCCTCAGCGACTCGGGCTCGGCCGCCTGGATCGCGTACGTGGTGGCCGCGGGGAGCATGGCGGTGCCCATGGCCCTGCTCGTGAGCGGGACCTTGTCGGATCCCGGGATCGTCCAGGCCTCGGGGCTCGGCGTCCTCGGTCGCCTCCTGTACGCCGGGCTCGTTCAGGCCGTGTACCTCTGCGGGATGGTCTACGCCCGGGCGGGCCGGCGCTCCATGAGCCACGCCGTGGAGGGGCTGGAGGCCGCCATGCGGGCGGTGCGGCAGCGCGAGGCCCGCCTCGAGGAGGTGCAGGACCAACTGGAGCTCGTGCTCGACGAGGGTCGCCGCGGCCCCCTGTCGGGGACATCCCTGGGGACCTGGACCCTGGGGGAGCTGCTCGGCCGGGGCGCCATGGGCGACGTCTACGGGGCCGGCCGGGGCGACGAAGAGGCCGCGGTCAAGGTGCTCAATCCCATCACCATGTCCGATCCCGAGGCCATCGCGCTCATGCGCCGTGAGGCCGAGCTGCTGGCGTCCGTGGACAGCCCCCACATCGTGCGCATCCTCGAGCTGCAGGTGGGCGACCTGCCTTGGATCGCCATGGAGCGTCTCCGCGGCGAAGACCTCGCCGAGATCCTCCGCCGGCGCGACCGGCTCGGGGGCGACGAGGTGGTCCGGCTCGTCGCCGAGGTGGGACAGGGGCTGCACACCGCCGCCGAGGCCTCGATCCTCCACCGCGACGTGAAGCCGACGAACCTGTTCCTGGCCGCGCGAGACGACGGCCCGAGCCGCTGGAAGATCCTCGACTTCGGCGTCGCGAAGCGGCTCGGGCACGACTCCACCATGACCCGGGGGCGGATGCTCGGGACGCCCGGCTACATGTCGCCCGAGCACATCCAGGACGACGAGGCGGACGCCCGCTCCGACACGTGGTCCCTGGCGGCCGTCGCCTACCGGGCCCTCACCGGCGCCCGGCCGTTCCGAGGGCGCCGCGAGGAGCTCCTGCTGTCCGCCCTCTACGACCAACCCGAGGCGCCGTCCCACTGGACGGACCTGCACGAGGACGTCGACGCGGTGTTCGCCATCGCCCTCGCGAAGCAGCGCGAGGCGCGCTTCACCTCGGTCCTCGAGTTCGCCGAGGCGCTGACCGCCTCGCTCGAGGGAGGCCTCCTGCCGAGCTTCAAGGAGCGCGCGGCCCGGATCCTGGCGCGCGAACCCTGGGGCAGCACCCGTCGATGACCCGCCTCATCCCGGCCCTGTTCGCCGTCGCGGTCCTCGCCGCGTGTTCGCCCGACGAGGAGCTGCCCCCCCTCCTCGACACCCAGCCCGCGCTCCCCGACGGCATGACCGGCCTGCGCGAGCTGTCCGGGGGCGGCGATTGCCCCGCCTTGGCCATGCCGGGCGCGGTGACGATGCAGACGGGCGGGGGCCCACGCCAGGTCACGTGGCTGTTCGATCCCGCCACCGAGGCGCCGTCCGGCGGCCGCCCGCTGCTGATGGTCTTCCACGGGCTCGGGGCCACCGGACGCTCGATGGTCCCGCGCATGCAGCTCGACGCCCTCGTGCAGGCGGGCGCCGTCGTGGCCGTCCCGGAGGGCATCCGCACCGCGAAGTTCGGGTGGGGCGCCGGACCCAAGGGTCTGCACGACGTGATGCTCGTGGAGGACATGCGCCGCTGCGCGCACGACCGGCTGGGGGTGGACCTCGCGCGGGTGCACGCCACCGGGTTCAGCGCGGGCGGCCTGTGGACGACGCTGCTGGTGATGCACGGCTCCGAGCTGCTGGCGTCGGCGACGATCTTCTCCGGCGGCGATCTGCCCCCGTTCGTCAACTACGTGACGCCCGCGATCGACGTCCCCTCCCTCATCGTCTGGGGCGGACCGACCGACGTGTATCGGTCGCGCGGCTTCGACGTGAGCTTCCACGGAGCGGCCCTGCGCGTGAGCGAGGCCATGCAGCGCGACGGCCACTTCGTCGTGCGCTGCAACCACGGTCGAGGTCACGTGCTGCCCGCGGACTACTCCTCCCTGATGCACCAGTGGACGCTCGGGCACACGTTCGGGCGCCCGTCGCCCCTGACCCACTGGACAGCCGAGTCGCTCGGGAAGGGCTGCGAGGTCCTCCCGCCCGGGGGCGCCCGACCCTAGGAGGGCGAGAGGGCCGGAGCTTCCCGGACGTCCCGGGGTGTCCGGACACCGTCCGCGGACACTCCGCGGACACGTCGACGCCGCCCGGGAGCCCGACCGGCGGGCGCCGCCGAAGGGCCGCGGGCCCGCTTACTTCGCTGTAATCATTGACTTCTTCAATTTCTTTGGTCGGCCGGCACGACCCTGGCAACCCCTTGCTGCGACCGAGCAACCCCGTCCCCAGGACCCACCGGAGACCCGACCATGACCCGCATCCTCATCAGCCTGATCGCCGCCGCCTCCTTCATCCTCCCCGCCGCGGCCCTGGCCGAGCCCTCCGCCGCGTGCATCCAGGCGTTCGAGAACGGCGACCCCGTCGCCATCGGCATCTGCGAGCAGATGGAGCTGGTGAAGCAGGACATCGCGCACATCGAAGCCGACCTGATGCACGCCGAGGCCGAGGCGAGCATCCTCTGGGACGAGAACCGCGACATCCGCATCCAGCTCCACGAGGCGAAGATCAACTACGCCGACAACCCGACGGCCGACAACTTCTGGGCGATCATCGGGCTCCAGAAGGACCTCAACGCCAACCGCCCGCAGCTCGAGGACGCCATGTCCCTCGTCGACGACCTCGTCGCCGCCATCAACCTGGCGTACGCCGAGCTCGACGCCCTGGAGCAGAGCCTGCAGTCGTCCCCCGTGGCCCCCTGAACCCACCACCGACCATCGACACGGGGAGTCCCACGGGGCTCCCCGGCGTCGTTCTGCCGCATCACGACCGTTCCCGGCGTAGAATCGCCGCCCCCATGGATCCCCTCCATCCCCCCGCGCGCGCCACCGAGGACGACGACGACATCGATCTCGACGTGGGGTTCGGCGACGAGGACTTGGACGACCTCCACGACCTCGACGACGACGAGATGGACTTCTCGGTGGACGACGAGGACGACGAAGACGACGAAGAGGGAGACGACGACGCCCCCCTCCGTCTCGTCGACGAAGCCGACCGGTCGCTGATCACCGCGGACATGCCCGCGCTCATGACGGGGGCTCACGGCGCGGTCGAGGCCCCCGACGAGTCGAACCGCCACATGCGGATCGTCGCCTTCTTCCAAGCCCTCGACAAGATGCTGCGTGGCATCCGGCTCTACGAGGGCCGTGGGGAGCTGGTGGACAAGCTCTCCGGGCGGGCCGAGGTACGTGCCGCGGCCATGGTGGCGGACGGGGACGTCACGCTCCGCCTCGCGCCCTTCGGCGTGCTGTACGACGGCAAGTCGATCAACCCCGCCGAGGACAAGCCGGCGAAGTACCTCTTCGAGTTGTTCTGCGGCGGGGTCCGCGAGCTGACCTTCACCCGCGGGATCGACGTGGGGGAGCTGCGCGCGTTCGCCGAGGTGCTCGCCGCGGACGCCCGGCAGGCGGACGAGGACATCGTCACCCTCCTGTGGAAGAGGGAGCTGAAGACGATTCGCTACTACGCGACCGACACCCTCCAGATGGGGACGGACGGAGGCGAGGACGCGGATCATGCCCTCGCCGGCAAGGCGAAGAGCCGCCTGCAGGCCGACCACGCCGAGGGGCAGCAGCTGGTCATGTCGGCGGACGACCTCCGGCTCCTCAACACCGACGACGCCCTCCTGTGGGTGCGCGCGTCGAAGTCGCCGAGCAAGCCCGCCGCAGGGCTCGCGGGCACGACCGTCGCCATCAAGGGCTCGTTCACCAAGTTCGGCGACTACGGGCGGTTCGTCGCGATGGCGCTGAAGGCCACGGGCGGGAGCACCGCGAGCCCCCTCGTGCTCGGGTTGTACGACGGGGTGGCCGCGTCCGGCGAGGTCCAAGCCGTGGAGGGCTTGCTCGAGGCCACGGCCCAGGCCGCCCGCGCGGGCAAGGCGGGGCGACTGCTTCGGGACGCCCTGCTCGAAGAGAAGCGGCTCAAGAAGCTCGCGGCGCTGTTCGACCGGCACCCGAACCTCGGCGAGGCCATTCAGCAGATCGCGGACGGCCGCAAGGAGGTCCTCGTGACCGTCCTGAACCTCCTCAAGAGCGCGGAGGTCCGAGACGCGCTGCGGGCGCGCTTGGTCGAGGACGGCGTGGACCTCACGGCGTACTACTCCGAGCGCCTCAAGACCGCGGACCAGGACGGGATCGTCGAGGCCGTCTCGGCGCTGGGGAAGATCGGCGGCGCCGAGGCCGTCAAGGCGATCATCCCCGCCCTCGGCGCGACGGCCACGGCCGTCCGGCGCGCGGGGCTCGAGGCCATGGTCGGGGGCTACCACCAAGACGCGCGCGTGGCCCTGGGGCGCGCCCTCCGGGACCCGGACTCGGAGAACCGCGTCCTCGCGCTGCAGGTCCTCCGCGAGTCGGGGGACAACCGGGCGGCGGGGCCGATCCTCATGACCGTGCAGTCCACCGGGTTCAACGGCCGCGGCGCGAAGGAGAAGGAGGCCTTCTACGAGGCGCTCGCCGCGTTCAAGGACCGGCGCACCATCGAATTCTTCGACGGCATCCTCGGGCAGAAGAACCTCACGCGAAGCAAGGCCGTGGCCGCGCAGCAGATGACCGCGGTGAAGGCCCTCACCGCCATGGGGACCGCGGAGGCCGCCGAGGCCCTGACCCGGGCGGCGAAGCGCTGGTTCCTCCCCAACCCTGTGCGCGAAGCCGCCCAGCGCGGGCTGAGCAGGAGAGGTTGACTTGAACGACGCCGATCCCATCGAGGTCGCGACGCAAGAGATCGGCATGGTGCTGCTGGAGTCGCTCTACGGGATGACCCGCGTCCTGCGCCTCTACGAGACCAACAACTCGGCCGTCGTGCGGCTCAAGGACCGGCTGGTCGAGGAGTTCGACGCGTTCTGGGCCAAGGGCGGCCACGAGGTGAAGCTCCAGCTGCTTCAGGACGAAGCGTTCATCAACGCGAAGCTGATCAAGATGGACGCCGGAATCTACGAGAAGGCGACGGACCTCGCGAAGCGGCTGGACGAGTACGGGGTCGGCGAGGTCGCGGTGACGAGCGGCTTCAACCGCGACCAGCTCGAGGTGTTCACCGCCGAGTTCGCGGAGTCCATGCGGTCCGGCGTCAACCGGTTCTCCGAGGGGACGCACCCGGACATCCGCCTCGCGAAGGCGAGCGGCCGGTCGATGGCTTCGTTCCGCTTCGAGCCCGACCGCCTCGCGATCTGGCTCTACTCGAGCTTCCTGGACCTGGTCTCCCGCCTCTACGCGGCCCACGCGGCGGGGGAGACGCCGTCGCTGCTGCCCGTGCGCCGGCTGCTCCAGATCATGATCGACACCATGCGGAACCACGGGGGCATCTTCCAGCTGCTCACCACGGTCCGCGACGCTCGCAAGCCGCTGGATCGCGCACGACTTCGCGCCGCGATCGCGATCGAAGCCATCGGATTCGGTCTGTTCGTGGGCCTGGGCAACGGCGACATCATGACCCTCGCCCTGTCGGGGCTGCTCGGGGGCCTGTCCGCCAGCAAGGACCCCGACGAGGGCGTCGCGCCGCTCTTCCGCTACCCAGGCCTGGGCACGTCGGCGATGGTGTTGATGCTCTGCGTCCACGACACGCGGAAGGCGCGACTGGGGCAGCCCGCCGGCGTGCCCGGCCGCATGCTCGCGGTGGTGGAGGCGTACCAGCTGCTGATCGCCGGGACGGCCGAGCCGCTCGCGGCCTCGGACGCCCTCGATCGCATGGCTGCAGGCGAGATCCAGGGGGTCGAGCGGGGTCCGGCGACGGTCTTCCTCGGATACAAGGGCCGCTACCCGCTGGGGTCGGCCGTCACGCTGTCGGACGGCACGACCGCCGTCGTGGTGTCCCAGGGGGACGATCCCGAGGGCCGCGACACGCCCGTGGTGGCGGAGTACAGCGAGGACGCGGGGCTCGCGGAGCGCTGGCTGGACCTGCGCGGGGCGTCGGTGCACATCACCGGCACGCCCTCCAACGCAGAGGCCGGGATCGACCTGCTGCGGACGTGATCCCGGCCTGCACGGCCGATCAGCGTCCGTTCAGTCCGGCAGCTGCGCCAGGCGCCGCTGGGCCATGGGA
The DNA here is from genome assembly GCA_964620495.1 of uncultured Rickettsiales bacterium. Lineage (GTDB taxonomy): Bacteria > Myxococcota_A > UBA796 > UBA9615 > UBA9615 > CAZEKB01. The sequence goes on from CAZUHI010000007.1 coordinate 131,056, forward strand.
TACACGCTCATGTAGCCGAACAGCGGATCCGGCTCCACGCGCTCGTAGGCCGCCCGGGCCGCCTCGGGGGCGCCGTAGATCTCGGCGATCCGCCCCACGACGTACCAGTCCGACGAAGAGAGCTCGTCGGTGCTCGCCTTCGACGTCGCCGTCTCGAGCATCGTGCGGGCCTCCTGCCCCATGCCCATCTGCGCGTAGGCGGTCGCGAGGGTGTGGAGGATGGCGTGCTTCTGGCCGTTCTCCTTCGACGCCGCGGCCTGGGCGGCCTCGAGGGTCACGTCGTCGTTCAGGCCCACCACCAGGCGGGCCCAGGCGAGGTCGTTCAGGCGCGAGGCGTTCTCCTCCCCCTCGAGCAGCGCGCGCGTCCGACGGTCCACGCCTTCCACGTCGCCCAGGGCGACGTCCAGCCACATGCGCCGTCGTTCGAGGCCGGGGAGGTCGTCCGCGAGGCCCTCGACAGCCGCCGCGATCATGGCCTCGTCGCCGCTCTGGATGCTCGGGAACGCCATCTCCACGCGCCGGTGGTCCGCCTCCGCGTCCGTCCACGGGGCGGGGGCGTCGCTCCCCTCCATGCGCACGCGGCCGTTCAGCTCGGCGAGGTCCGCCCAGCGCCCGGCCTCGGCCTGCCGCTCCATCAGGTAGAGGATCACCGCGCCGCTCTGCTCGGCGAGGTCGGCGCCCACCACCGTCGTGATCGCGTCGGCGCACTCGGCGGGCTCGACGCAGCGCAGGAACGCCGCCAGTCGCTCGACCTCCTCGACCTCGGTCGGCGCCTCGGGCCACAGGCCGCGCACCACCGCGAGCTCCATGGTCTCGGCGCTGCGCCCTCGAGAGAACTGCACGATCGCCTCGGCGTACTGCAGTGCCCGCTTCTTGTTGCCCTCGAGCCGCGCGGTGAGCTCGGCGCCCATCTGCAGGGCCTCCACTCCCAGGCTCGAGACCCACCACTTGCCGCGCTCCCGCTGCACCAGGAAGCCCATCTTCTTGGTGCCCTTCGCGCCCACGTAGACGATGGACAGGCCCTTGCCGACCTCCACCTCTTCGGCCTCGAGCCCGCCCATGGCGATGTCGATGCTGGCCCGCGGGGGGAAGGCCAGCTTCGAGAGCTCCGCCGAGCCGATGAGGGCGGCGCGGGCGCCCGCGGTGTAGGCCGCCGGATCCATGACGCTGAGGGCCGCGGGCGCGAAGACGTCCGCCGGGGCCACGGGGCCGTCGGGGCCGCGCATGATGACCTCGAAGGCGGTGAGGGCCCCGCCCACCGCGGTGCTCCGATCACGCTCGGGGCCCTCGATCACGCGCTCGAGCAGGTCGATGGCGGCCTGGGTGGGCGGCGGCGGGGCCCCCGCGCCGAGGGCGAGGAGGACGTCGCGGGCCGCCTTGTACTGGCGATTGCCCACCAGGTCCGTGTAGGCCCCGGCGAGCATCTGCTTGGCGGCGGCGAGGCCGGTCGAGCGCCTCCGGGCCTCCCCCATGGCCGCGTCGGAGCCGCCGGAGATCGCGCGAAGGGACACCATCAGCAGGTTCGCGGCCTTGTCGTCCTCGTCCTTGATCAGGGCCTCGAGGTCGTCGAAGCGATGCAGTCGGAAGAGGTCCACCCAGTGCATGGTCCGCGCGTCGGGCACGTCCTCGTGGCGGATGCCCTCGAGCAGCTTCGCGGCCTCGGCCAGGTCCGAGTGGACGGACCACCGGACCCCGTCCGCGTCGTGCTCCAGAGCGCTGGCGAGGGCCTGCTTGGACTCGGGGGTGTCCGGCGCGATGGCGAGGGCGCGGCGATACGCCTCGATGGTCTCGTCGCGCTTCCAGCCGCCCTTGAACTCCCGACCCAGGGCGTCCAGCGTGAGCGTGTAGGCGTACACGAGCCACGCCCGCTCCATGTCCGGGGCGGCCTCCGTGGCCTTCTTGGCGAGTGCCTGACCCGCCTCGCCCAGGCCCGCCTCGGCGAGCAGCCAGCCCGCCCGGAGGAGCGGCATCGGGTCCGACGGGTCGGCGGCGGCTTCGGTCCGCAGCACGGCCAAGGCCTCCTCGGTCTTTCCGTCGAGTCGCAGCTTCTCGCTGCGGTGCATGGCGCGGATCCAGAGGTAGTCGGAGTCGTTCAGATCCGCCAGCGCCCCGGTCAGCTCGGTGAACTCCGCCGCCGTCATGCGGTCGCGGCCCTGGGCGTCGAAGACCAGCTGCATGGTCGCGGTGGCCACGGGCCGGTCTCCGCGCGGGTCCGACTCGGCGAAGTCGATGGACCACGACGCGGGCCCGACGCTACCCGTCGACGCCTCGGGGAGCTCCGTGATCAGGTAGCCGGGCGGGAAGACGAAGCGACGCACGATGTCGGTCGTGTGTTGCCGCAGGAGGGTCACTTCGCCCTCGCGGGGCTCGTCCTCGGGGATGCGCTCCTGGTAGATGGAGGTGACCTCGATCAGGAGGTCGGCGGCGTTGACGATGCCCACGGCCTCCTCGGCGCCGTCGGCCGCGAAGTGCGAGGCGGTGACCGTGGCCTCGATGGCGAAGGGGGTGGTGGGGTCGTCGGGGTCGGTGAAGTCGAAGCTCGTCACACCCGTGGCGCCGAACTTGTCCTCCGCCCAGCCCTGGGCCCACTCGAGGACGTCCTCGGAGCCGCTCACGTTGCCCGTGTAGCCGGAGCGCAGCTCGCTCTCCAGGTGGCCGTGGGCGCCGAAGCGATGGAGGACGGTGGCCCGGTCCTCCACGGGGATGTCGTATGTCGTGTCCTCCCACCAGCGCGCGTCCGCCGCGTCGGCGACGGGGATGAGGCTGAGCCTGCGGGTCTTCGGGCCGGCGACGAGCGCGAGGCGCCCCTGATCGGCGTCGGGGAGGACGCCGGGGCGGGAGTGACGGACCGTCGGGTCGGCCCAGATCGACTCGCCGCCCCCGACGTGCACGATGGCGTGGTCGAACAGGCCGAGGCCGGGGATGTCGGGCACGTCGTAGTACTCGCCGACGTTGAGGAGCGCGACGTGGGCGTCGAGGCCCCGCTCCCGAAGGATCCCGACCATGAGGGTCGCCTGGTCCTTGCAGTCGCCGAAGCCGCGCTCGAGGGTGGTGGACGGGGCCACGGGGATGAGGGCCTGGCGGCCGAACTCGAGGCCGGTGTAGCGCACGTTGGTGACTACCCAGTCGAAGGCACGCTCGACGATCTCCTCGCGCTTCTTCGCGTCCCCGACGGCCTCGTCGGCGAGGCTCGCCAGGTCTTCGGAGGCGAGCACGGCGTCCACCGCGGCGCCGTAGTCGGCGGCGACGGCTTGCCAACTCTTGGCGGTGCTGATCTCCACCACGGGGCCGGGGATCGGGTCGCGGGGCACGTTCCGCTCGTACTCGCGCAGGGGATCCTGAGGCGGCAGGACCCACGTCATGGTGCGACGGCCGTCCTTCACCTGCACGATCTTGCGGTGGTTGTCGGGCAGATCCCGCGGCTTCGTGGTGAGCTTCAGGGAGGTGGGCGCGGAGACCGCGAGCACCTGCGTCTCGGCCGTGTCGGACGCCCACAGACCCGCCTGGAGGACGCGCCCGGCCTCGGAGAGCGGACGGGTCTCGGCCACGGTGAAGGAGGACTCGACGATCGCGCCGGGCGCGAGGTTGGCGATGGGACCTTGGAGGGTCTTCGTGTCGTCGTAGATCGCGTCCCCGGTGCGCCCGACGGTGCCCTCGACGAGGAGGCTGGGGTCGAGCTCGTGCGCGGTCCCGTCGGCGAGGATGACGCGGACGCGGATCTGCGGACGCGACTGGCGCCACGGGCTCCACTGGGTGCCGAGGCCCCGATCGTTGTCGACGGTCTCGCGGTCGAGGTAGCGGGAGACGACGCGGGACGTCCAGGTCATCCGCCCCTCCTCGTCGAAGCTGTACGCCATCGAGGAGTAGAGGAGCACCTCGCCCGTGGACTGCCCCGCCGTCGCCTCTTCGGCCGCCCTCAGCACCTCGGCGGGGTCCGCGAACGGCTCCATCCACGGCGGGTCCGCGGCCACGGCGACGGAGGGGAGGAGGAGCGCGATCAGACCCAGCAGGCGACCCATGCCCGTCAGCTTAGAGCGACGAGAGTGTACTAGGCTCTCTCCGCCGAAGATCGGCAGGAGGAGGTACGAGATGCCCGAGTTGACGCTCAACTACATCGCGATCGTGGTGGCGGCCCTGGCGGTCATGCCGGTGGGGTTCGTCTGGTTCGGTCCCGGCTTCGGCAAAGCCTGGGCGACCGAGATGGGGATGGACATCGACGAGAAGCCCGAGGGGATGGGCAAGAGCATGGCCCTGTTCGTGCTCGGCAACCTGCTGATCTCGTTCGTGCTCGCGCACAGCATCGAGGTGTGGCAACCCGAGGTGTGGGGCGCGGGGACCAACGACGCGATGTGGATCTACGGGCTGAACGCGGCGGCGTGGACCTGGATCGGCTTCTTCGTGCCCCTGCAGATCGGCCGCGTGGCGTGGGAGCAGCGCAGCTGGAAGCTCGTCGGGATCAACGCGAGCTTCGACCTCGTCCGGCTCCTGATCATCGGGATGATCCTGGCGTACTGGCAGTGACGCGCGGTCTGTTCGCGGGCGGCGCTGGTGGCGGCCTGCGGGGGCGCTCCCCGTGTACAGCTTCATTCCTCCGGGGATGTGAGATGCGCGGAGTGCTGACGTTGATGGTCGTGGCGCTCGTGGGGTGTGCTCCGGTTCGCAGCGGGGGAGGCGAGGGCGGGGACGACGACGACGACGCGGGAACCCTCGAGTTCGCGATCGTGGACCCGTACGCCGAGTGCGGGAACGGACGCGAGCCCGGGCTCGAGGTGGGCCCGACGAACGAGGCGCAGATCGCCGTCCTGCACCTCGCGGTGTCGGAGGGGTGCTGCCCGGAGGTCCTGCTGGACGCCGGCGTGGATGAGGAGGAGCGCACGATCACGATGCGATACGACCTCTCGCGCGACGACTGCGAGTGCATCTGCATCCTCGACGTGGGCTACGGGCTCGACGGGCTGAGCGCGGGCAACTGGACGTTGCTGGTCCCCGGAGGGCTGTCGGCGACGTTCGTGGTGCGCGGGTAGCTCGCAGCTGGGCTGAACGGCCCGTTCACCACGAGATGCGAGCCACAGGCGGCTCGCAGCGCGCCCGAATACGTCGTTCACCACGAGATGCGAGCCACAGGCGGCTCGCAGCGCGCCCGAACGCGCCGTTCACCACGAGATGCGAACACTCTCCGCGAAGAAAGTCGGTCCCGACCCTGGGAGATTCCGTCAGGGAGTGCATGGAAGAACCGATCGCACATCACGTCGTCCTCCGTCTCCGCGACGAGCGGGTCCTGTGCCGAACCGACGCCGACCGGCGTCGGGTGGCACGGTCCTTCTTGGAGCGGGACCCAACCTTCAACCTGCTGGCGTTCCGAACCGTCGACACCCACCTCCACGCGCTGCTCGCCGTCGCGGCGAGCCTCGCCCTCGAGTTTGCTCGCCGCGTCGAGATCTCGATCGAGCTCGCGCTGCGTCCGGGGTCCCCCTTCGCCCCGGCGTACGCCAAGCCGATCGAAACGCAGCGGTACCTGAGCAACGCGTTCGATTACATCCTGGACCAGGAGCAACACCACGGCCTGACCTCCGACCCCCTTCACGAAGGCAGCAACCTCCCGGATCTCCTGGGGCTTCGACTCACCGGAGGGTTCACGACCGGCCTGGTCCGTGGGTTCCTTCCGCGTGTGCGGCGGGCCGACCTCATCGCTCGCTTGCCGGGGGGCGAGGCCCTCGACTCCGACGAGCCCATGGGCTACGTCCACCTGCCGCATCTCCCCGCCGCTGCGGCTGCAGCGGCCTGCCTGCCCCACGTCCGGGGACGGCGTCCGGAGGCCGTGGCCGCCCGAGCCGCCGCAGTCGCCATCGCGGAGGAGTTCACCGGACCCGCGACGGCAGCACGGGCCCTCGGCATCTCCCGCGCCGCGGTCAAACGACTTCGACTACTCCAGCCGCCCCCCGCCCTCGTCGAGGCCGTGCGGCGGCAAGCGAGGCTGCGCGCCGCACAGACACGTCGCTGAGCTCGCAGCTCGCCCGAATACGTCGTTCACCCCGAGATGCGAGCCACAACCCCCAGGACCGGACGTCGCAGGATCTTCACAACTTCTTCGAACGCTCGTTATGTTTCGTCACACCTCTGTGACCTGCGCGCGTAGAACATGGTCGCCATGAAGCTCCGACGCCTCACCACGATCTTTGCTCCGCTCCTCGTCGCGGGCTGCGCGCCCCTGCCCGAGGCGCCCGAGACGCTCGACGAGCTCGTCGTCTACTTCTACGAGAACCACGACGCCGAGGACCCCCTCGTCCTCGCCGCCGGCGTCACCGCCTTCTCCGCCTGGGTCGAGGAGCACGGCGACGCCCTCGAAGAGAAGTACGAGATCTCCCAGCTCTCCGAGGAGACCGTCGACAACCTCGACGACCAGGACCGCGACACCCGCGGCCTCATCGGCCTCGCCGTCATCACCGAGAGCGTCCACTCGGTGGACGACGCCGCCTTCGCCAACACCGCCGTCTCCATCGAAGACGTCTACGGGGACACCTACAGCGAGGTCGAGCGCACCGTCGTCGGCGACACCGACTGCTTCCTCGCCGTGGAGTGCGCCACGCTCGAAGCGGAGGAGCGCTACCTCGCCACCTTCGCCCCCGGCGTCACCTCCCGCAGCCACCTCTGGAACCAGTACGTGTGGGCCGAGTCCGAGAGCCTGCGCGCCTACCAGCAGCGCAACTGGATCCTCGAGAAGCCCGAGGTCTCCCAGCAGTCCCTCGACGTCGACTTCTCCTTCTACTTGAACGTCTTCCTGCCCAAGGACGGCGGCGGCCACTGGCGCCTGCAGAGCACCTGGATGGTCGCCACCCAGTCCGGCGTGGACCCGGACGTCGCCCTGAACGTCACCGGCAACTCCATGCGCAGCTCGTCGGGCGACCTCGACGACTGGATCACCAACAACCTGTAGGCCCCCGGATGATCCCCGCCCTCATCGCGGCGGCGCTCGTCGTCGCCTACGCCGTCGTCGTCTCTCGGCTCCACCGCGCCCACCCCGAGGTGCGCTGGGACTGGTCCGCGATCGACGCCGACGTCTCCTTCCCGAAGGACTTCGTGTGGGGGACCGCGACGGCCGCCCACCAGGTCGAGGGCGGCAACACCAACAACCAGTGGCATCGCTGGGAGCACGCCACCGACGCGAAGGGCAAGCCCCGCATCCTCCACGGCCACCGCTCCGAGAACGCCGTCGAGCACTGGGAGCGCTTCGCCGACGACATCCGCCGCATGAAGGAGGAGCTCGGCGCGACGAGCTACCGCTTCAGCCTCGAGTGGTCCCGCTGCGAGCCCGAAGAGGGCACCTGGGACGAGGCCGCCTTCGCCCACTACCACGACGTGATCGACGCCTGCATCGCCCACGGCGTGGAGCCGATGGTCACCCTCCACCACTTCAGCGACCCGATCTGGTTCGCCGACAAGGGCGGCTTCGAGCAGCTCGAGAACGTCGACCTGCTGGTGCGGTTCGCCGAGAAGGCCTTCGCCGAGTACGGCGACAAGGTCGCGCGCTGGAACACCCACAACGAGCCCGGCCCGTACTCGCTCATGGGGTACGCCCTGGGCGTCTTCCCCCCCGGCGTGAAGTCGGCGAAGCGATACGCCCGCGTCCTGTGCAACCTCATGCACAGCCACGCCCGCATCTACGCCGCCATCAAGGCCATGCCCGGCGGCGAGCGCACCGAGATCGCGCTCGTGAAGAACATCTTCCAGATCGAGCCCTTCGACCGGTGGCACCTGGGCCAGTGGATCCTCAGCCGCGTCGCCGACCACGCCTACAACGAGTCCGTCCTGACGTGCCTGAAGACCGGCGTCTTCGAGGTCCGCATCCCCGGGTTCGTGCACCTGCGCGAGGAGATCCCCGGCATCACCGAGTCCCTCGACTTCGTGGGCCTGAACTACTACTCGCACGTGATGGTGCGCCTGCTGATGGACCGCGAGCCGCCCTTCGCGGTGCTCGCGCGGCCGGGCGACGTCGTCTGCGACATGGCGTACTGCGTCTACCCCGAAGGCTTCCACCGCGCCCTGATGCGCATCGGCCGGCTCGGCAAGCCGGTGATGGTCACCGAGAACGGCATCCCGGACGACCGCGACGACCGACGCGCGGACTGGATCCGCCGCTACACCTACGCGATGAAGCGAGCCATGGACGACGGGGTGGACGTCCGCGGCTTCCACTACTGGTCGCTGCTCGACAACTTCGAGTGGGCCGAGGGGTGGGGCCCGTGCTTCGGCCTCTTCGGCGTCGATCGCGCCACCCAGGAGCGCACGCTCCGAGACGGCGCGAAGGCCTACGTGGACGTCATCGCGCGCTCCGGAGGCGCGGCATGACCGACCCGAAGAAGAACCGCCGCAGCGCGCAGTGGTACGGCAAGGCCGACAAGGACGGCTTCATCCACCGCGCGTTCATGAAGGGCCAGGGCTACCCCGACGAGGCCTTCGACGGCCGCCCCATCGTCGGGATCTGCAACACGTGGTCCGAGCTGACGCCCTGCAACTCGGGGCTCCGCGACCTCGCCCAGCACGTGAAGAACGGCGTGTGGGCGGCGGGCGGCTTCCCCGTCGAGTTCCCCGCCATGTCCCTGGGCGAGACCCAGATGCGGCCCACGGCGATGCTCTTCCGCAACCTCCTGGCGATGGAGGTCGAGGAGTCGATCCGGGGCAACCCCATCGACTCCGTCGTGCTGCTCGGCGGCTGCGACAAGACCACGCCGGGCCAGCTCATGGGCGCCTGCTCGGTGGGCCTGCCGACGCTCGTGGTCTCGTCCGGGCCCATGCTCAACGGCCGCTTCCGGGGCCGCGCGATCGGCTCCGGGACCGACATCTGGAAGTTCAGCGAGGCCGTGCGCGCGGGCACGATGTCCGCCGAGGAGTTCACGTCGGCCGAGCGCTGCATCTCTCGCAGTCGGGGCACCTGCATGACCATGGGGACGGCCTCGACGATGGCCTGCGCCGTGGAGGCGATGGGCATGGCGCTCCCCGGCAACGGGACCATCCCCGCCGTGGACGCGCACCGGCAGGCCCTCGCCTTCGCCACGGGCAAGCGCGCCGTGGCGATGGTCGACGAGGAGCTGACCCCGGCGAAGATCCTCACCCCCGCCGCCTTCCGCAACGGCATCCGCACCGTCGCCGCCGTCGGGGGCTCCACCAACGCCGTCCTGCACCTGCTCGCGATCGCGGGACGTGTCGGTGTCGAGCTCTCCCTGGACCACTGGGAGGCCGTGGGCCGCGACGTCCCCCTGCTCGTCGACCTGATGCCCGGCGGCCGCTTCCTCATGGAGGAGCTGCACTACGCCGGAGGCCTGCCCGCGGTCCTCGCCGAGCTCGACTGCATCGAAGGCGACGCCCTCACCGTCGCGGGCACCCCCCTGTCGACCTCCATCGCGGCCGCCGAGTGCTTCGACCGCGGGGTCATCCGCCCCGCCTCGGACCCCCTCCTCGCGGACGCCGGCCTGCGCATCCTCCGCGGCAACCTCGCCCCGAACGGCGCCGTCATCAAGCCCGCCGCCGCCACCCCGGACCTCCTCCAGCACACCGGCCGCGCGGTCGTCTTCACCTCCATCGAGGACTACAAGGCCCGCATCGACGACCCCGATCTCGACGTCGACGCCGACTCCGTCCTGGTCCTGCAGGGCTGCGGTCCCCGCGGTTACCCGGGCATGCCCGAGGTGGGGAACATGGCCCTGCCGAAGAAGCTGCTGGAGCAGGGGGTCACCGACATGGTCCGCGTGTCCGACGCGCGCATGAGCGGGACGGCCTTCGGGACGGTCGTCCTGCACGTGGCCCCCGAGAGCTCCGTCGGCGGGCCCCTCGCCGTCGTCCAGAACGGCGACTCCATCACCCTGGACGTCGCCGGCGGCCGGCTCGAGCTGAACGTCCCCGCCGACGAACTCGATCGACGTCGATCGATGTGGGCTGCACCCGCGCCGCGCCACGAACGCGGCTGGGGACGACTGTACGTCACGACGGTCGAGCAGGCCGACCGCGGCGTGGACTGCGACTTCCTGGTGGGCGCGTCCGGCGACGTCGTCACCCGCGAATCTCACTGAGGAGCCGACCATGACTCCCCCGGAACAGAAGACCGGCATCGACGGCCAGTACCGCGACCTCTGGGGCGCGCGCGTCCTCATCACGGGCGGCGCCCAGGGCATCGGGGCTGCGATCGTCGCCGCCTTCACCCGGCAAGGCAGCAAGGTCGCGTTCCTGGACCTCGCGCAGGAGGCGGGCGAAGCCGTCGCGGAGGCCACGGGAGCGACCTTCCGCTGCGTGGACCTGACCGACGTCGCCGCGACCCGTGAGGTCGTCTCGGCCCTCATCGACGAATCCGGTCCCTTCCAGGTCCTCGTCAACAACGCGGCCTGGGACGAACGTCACGCCATCGCCGACACCACCGTCGAGCTCTGGGACCGCGTGCAGGCGGTGAACCTGCGGCACCAGTTCTTCGTGACCCAAGCAGTCCTCCCCACGATGGAGCCCGGGGCGTCGATCGTGAACCTCTCCAGCACGTCGTACCTGCTGGGCGTGACCGGCATGCCGGGGTACATCGCGGCGAAGGCGGGCATCACGGGGATGTCGCGCTCCCTCGCCCGCGAGCTGGGCCCCCGAGGCATCCGCGTGAACGCCGTCCTGCCCGGCTGGGTGATGACGGAGCGCCAGAGGGCGAAGTGGGTCACCGACGCCGCCCTCGCCGCGACCCTGAAGGCGCAGTGCCTCCCCGTGGAGATCCAGCCCGAGGACGTGCCCCCGCTGGTGCTCTTCCTGGCGTCCGACGCGAGCCGAATGATCACCGGGCAGGCCCTCGCGGTGGACGCCGGGGTGACCTGATGCACCTCCCCTTGCAGCCGTGACCGAGCACCTCCTCATCGACTGGGGCTCGAGCAGCGTGCGCGCCTGGCGTGTGCGGGGCGACGAGGTGCTCGACGTGCGGCGGACGGCGGTCGACCTGGCGACGTCGGACCGCGACGGGCTGCGTGGGGTCCTTCGTGACCTGCGGGAGAGCCTGGGCGACGACCTCACCCCGGTGGCGTGCGGCATGATCGGCAGCGCCTCGGGGCTGCGGGACGCCGGCTACCTCGACTGCCCCGTCGCCCTCACGACGCTCGCGGACTGGACGGTCGCGGGCGGCGGCGTGCGCATCGTCCCCGGCCTCGCCTGCATCGGCCCCGGCGGCGAGCCGGACGTGATGCGCGGCGAGGAGACGCAGCTGCTCGGCCTCGGACGCGACGGCCTCGTGTGTCTGCCCGGCACGCACAGCAAGTGGGCGGTGGTCGAGGGTGGCCGCGTGGTGCGCTTCGCCACGTCGCTCACCGGCGAGCTGCGGGCGCTCCTCCTGGGCCGCGGGCTCATCGCCGCGGTCGCCGACTCGGATGTCGACCACGACGACCTCGACGCCTTCGACGCGGGCCTGCGGGTGGTGGGGATCCAGGGGGGTGTCCTTCACCACCTCTTCGCGGCAAGGTCGAGGGTGCTGCAGGGCGTCATGCCCGCGACGGCCACGGCGTCGTGGCTGTCGGGGTTGCTCGTCGGGCACGAGGTGGCGGCGATGACGGACGCGTTCGGGGAGCGACCGGTGACGGTCGTGGGGGCGGGCGCGCTCACGAAGAGATACCTCCGCGCGATCGGCGCGCGGGGCACGGCGGTGGACGGGGAAGTCGCAGCGCGACGGGGGTTGCTCGCGATCGCGAGGAGGACGGCATGACCCGAGACCATTTCCTCAGGCACCTGGACGCGATGCCGTTGGCCGCGATCCTGCGCGGCATCGTCCCGTCGGAGGTCGAGAGCGTCGGGGACACGCTCGTCGACGCGGGCTTCCGGATCATCGAGGTCCCCCTCAACTCCCCCCGGGCCATGCGCAGCATCGCGAAGCTCGCGAAGAGATACGGCGACTCGGTCCTCATCGGCGCGGGCACCGTGACCCGGGACACCGAGATCTACGCCGTCGCGTCGGCCGGAGGGCGCCTGATCGTCTCGCCGCACACGGATCCCGCGGTCATCGCGGCCACCCGCAACGTGCGCATGGTCTCCATCCCCGGCTTCATGACGCCCACCGAGGCCTACACCGCCGTGAACTGCGGCGCCGACGCGCTGAAGCTGTTCCCGGCGTCGGCCGTCCATCCCGCCTTGGTGAGCGGGCTCGAGGCGGTGCTGCCCGACATCCCGGTGATGCCCGTCGGCGGCATCGGCGTGAACGACATGGAGCGCTGGTGGCGCGCCGGGGCCCGCGGCTTCGGCGTCGGGGGGAGCCTGTATCGCCCGGGCGACACGGCCGAGGACGTGCGACCGCGGGCCGAGGCGATGGTGTCCGAGATGACCCGCCTCCGGGCCGCCGCCGCGTGACGGTCCGCGTCGTCCTTCCCACCCGGTCGAGGCTCGGCGAGGGGCCCGCGTGGCACCCCGTCGAGGAGGCGCTCTATTGGGTGGACGTCGAGGGGCGCCTGCTTCACCGCCTCCGGGGCGACACCCATCGATCCTGGGTCCTGCCGCGGCGGGCCAGCGCGCCCGTGTTCCGGGCCGACGGCGTCTCCCTGACCAGCGAGGACGGCGTCGCCGACATCGACCTCGGGACCGGCGAGACGACCCTCCGGTTCGCCCTCGAGCCCGACCTGCCCGGCAACCGCGCCAACGAAGCGCGGGTCGACCGTCGCGGACGGCTCTGGGTGGGCACCATGGACGACCGCGGCGCGGCCCCGACGGGGTCGCTGTACCGCGTCGGGCTCGACGGCGACGTGTCCCGCCAGGTGACCGACGTCGCCATCTCGAACACGCTCGCCTGGTCTCTCGACGACCGCACGCTCTACTTCGCGGACTCCCTCATCCAGACCATCCGCGCGTACGCCTTCGACCGGGAGTCCGGGGAGGTCGGAGCCTCGCGGGTCTTCGTGGACACCCGTCCGTCGGCGGACGTCCCCGACGGCTCGGCCCTGGACGCCGAGGGCTGCCTCTGGACGGCGATGTGGGACGGATCCTGCGTGGTCCGGTTCACGCCCGACGGCGAGGTCGACCGTCGGGTGGAGGTCCCCGCGTCTCGCCCCACCTGCGTCGCCTTCGGGGGCCCGGACCTGGCCACCCTCTACGTCACCTCGGCCCGCATGGGTCGCCGAGGGGAGCTCGACGGCGCGCTCTTCGCGTTCGAGCCCGGCGTGGGGGGCCTGCCCGAGCCGATCTGGACGGTCCCGTGACCGCCTGCCCGTAGACTCCGAGCCGGAGGAGCCATGCCGCGCAAGGTCGAAGTCGACACCGTCGTCCCGGGCACCCCGGAGCAGGTCGCCGAGCGCCTGAAGGACGCCACTCGCTGGAGCCCTCAGCCGTTCCGGGGCGGGCCGATCACGTTCGGGGACAAGCCGATGAAGGGGCGCGTGAGCGACGACGGCGCGGTCGTGGGCCTCAACCGCCGCGACTGGTGGTCGCTCTATCAGCCCACCGCGGACGTCACCCTCGAGGAGGCGGCCACGGGCACCCGGATCCGCGGCCACGTGGGCATGCCCGACTGGCTCGTGTGGCTCCTGCGCGCGATGGTCCTGCTCGTGCTGCCCGCGTCGTGCGGCGCCGCGGCCTGGGCGCTGCTCGCCGACGGATCGCCGGGGACGACGGCCCTCGCGGCCGGCTTCACCCTGTTCGCCCTGGTCGTCTCGGTGTTGGGCATCGGCGCCCATGTGCACCACGCGAACGAGCAGGTCGACACGCTGCGCGACACGGTGTTGTCCACGGCGGGGTGGTCGGGCGTGCCCCTCGACGCGACGACGGCCGCCCTGGGCGAAGCGATGCGCGAGGCGTCCCCGCCCGTGAGGGCCGGCATGGATGCCCTGAAGGAGTGAGGCGCTAGCCGATCCCGAGGGCGCTCTTGACGGACGCCCAGGACCAGCCGCCCTTCTCTTCGGGCTCGGACCCGGGCTTGCGCGCGGACATCACGGGGCGACTCTCGGGCTTGGTGAGGGACTCGCCGCCCCCCTTTCGCGCCGTCTGGATCGTGCCCGTGTTCATGTTCGGGAGCTGCACCGGCGCGGGGGCCCGCAGACCCTTCACCGGCACCGCGGCGGACGACGGGTCCGCCCCCAACGCCGTGCGCTCTCCGTGGTCGAACCACACGAGGGAGCAGGGCCTGCACACGTCGAGATCGAGGTCGGCCGTGGGACGTCGACCGTCGCCGGAGACCACCCCGGCGCTGCTCAGCTGCGAGCGCGTGAGCGTCACGGCCAGCATCTTCTTGCGGCACGACGGGCAGGTGAGGGGGCCCTCTTCGGCCGCGTCGAGCACGGCCGCCCACATCACGCCCACGCCCGCGCCGGGGACACGCTTCTTCAGGGCCAGCAACGTGGCGGCCCGGCCGTCGCAGCTCGTGCACTCGTAGTCGATCACGCCGTCCTTGCGGCGGATCTGGAGGGCCATGTGACAGCGGGGGCAGAGGCGGTCCTTCATGCGTCGATCCTCGGGTGGCGGGTCGATCCTACCAGCGGCCCGCGCCGGGCAAGGGGGGCCGGCCGCGGTCCTGCGCTGCCCAGGCGCGCACGCCCTCCACCGCGACGGTGATCGCCCGCGCGTCGGCCGTCGCGGTGAGCTCGGCGCCGACGCCCCCGTAGACCGCGAGGACCGCCGCCGCCTGTACCGGCACGCCCGCCGATCCGACGGACAGGGGCACCGCTGCGCCCGCAGACCGGCAGGCCGCGAGCACGAACAGCAGCGACGCCTCCATCTCCGTGGCGAGCACGCCCGTCTCCGTCAGCATGCGCATGTACCGGACGTTCTCTTCTCCCCGGGGGCCGACGCCGTACTCGCGGCCGAAGTAGGAGTCCTTGCTGTGCACGAGCCCCGCGAACGTGTGCTCGGCGAGGCCCGCCGCGCGCGCTCCGGCGCACATCGCGGCCACCGCTTCGGGCCGACAGAGCGCCGGGTACTCCCGCGGCGTCCACCGATCCGACGTGGACTCGTCCCGGACCGCGCCCGTGGCCACCACCACGCTGCCCTTCGGCACCTCCGGCGCCAGACCGCCCGAGCTGCCCACGCGCACCAGACGCCGCGCGCCCAGCTCGAGGAGCTCGTGCGCGACGATCTCCACCGACGCCGGGCCCATCCCCGTGGAGATGGCGAGCACGTCCACCGGCCCCGACTCCGACGGCAGCACCCCGAAGTGCGACGCGTGCCCGCGGGGGTTGTCGACCGTCTCCACGTCCTCGAACCGGGCGGCGATGCGCTCGGCGCGGCTTCGGTCGCCGGGCAGGAAGACATAGCGACCGAGGCCGACGTTGCCGTCGAGGTGCTTCGGCTCCAGGCCGATGTGGTACGCGCCGGCCATCTAGAACTCGCGGAACCAGTCGATCGTCGTCGCGCTGAAGTAGGGCGGGATCTGGTGCCCGGAGTCCGGTCCGTAGAGGCAGTAGCGCAGCGGCGCCGAACATCCCGTGTACTCGCGGCACTCGTCGTCGGCGTCCCCCAGGCCGAGCGGAGTCCAGGACTCGACGCCGTCGCAGCCTCGGTTCGTGACCCAGAAGGCGACCTGCTCGTCCCCGAACTCGCCCGGATGGTTCTGCCAGGTGAAGTGGTCGTCGTTCTGCCCGAACCACGTCCACACCGCGGGGGAGCCGGTGCACTCGTCGAACACGCCGACGTCGGGCTCGAACCAGTACGGGCGGTTGGCGGCGACGGGCGCCACGGCCGTGAAGCGCTGGCCCAGGAAGCACCCCGCCACGGCCGCCATGTCGCCGCCCCAGCTGTGGCCGGTGGCGAAGACCCGCCCCGTGTCCACGCAGTAGTTCCCCTCGAGCCAGTCCAGGATCGCGCCCGTGAGGACGAGGTCCTGCTCGCCGTCGGCGGGATGGGCGTGCGGCCCGAGGCGCCAGCCGCCGAGGTTCCCCCAGCCGTCGAAGTCCCACCACAGCGGGTCCGGGTAGACGAAGATCTCGTCGTCGCGCGCTCCGTCCTCGAGGTCCAGGTAGGGCTGGATCTGCGAGCCGACCCAGTTCGTCCCCGGGTAGCCGACGACCACCGCGTGCGGTCGATCGGGGTCGTAGTTCGGCGGCAGGCTGAGGAAGAACCCGCGGGACCCCGCGCCGTCGGGGCCCGCGTCGATCGTGACCTGCACCCCGCCGGACGCGTGGGCGGCCGGGGTCCCGCAGCCCGCGCTGCCGTCCGCGGCGTCGTCGTCGTCCGTCGCGTCGTCGTCGTCGGCCACGTCGTCGTCGTCCGTCGCGTCGTCGTCGTCGCCCCCACCTCCGGCCGGGGGACACCCGGGGAGGAGGAGGCCCACGAGGACGAGCAGAATCCGCGAGCGATGCATGGCGGGACTATGCCGCATCAGGGGTCGATGAACGACGGGTCCTCGATGGCGACGGACGTGCACTCGGGCGGCGCCGTGACCGGATTGCAGCGCGACGGCGCGCCGTCGGGGATCGAGAAGCTGTAGCCCCCGGGCTCCGCGGGCGCGGGGAAGTCCGTGGACATCGCGTGGGCCCCGGACGCGAGGGCCGCGTCTCGACGCGTGGTGTCGTCGGGATCCCGGTCGCTCGGCCCCGCGTCGGCCCGCGTGCGCACCAGGATCCCGCGCGACACCACCTCGGCGATCGCCTCCTCGTTGCCCACGGGCCCGTCCATGAGGATCACGCCCGCGAAGGGGTCGTCGGGCGACGCGTTCGCGAACATCAGGCGCCCGTCCAGCGACGTCCGGCCGTGCGTGTACCACTGCTGGTGCCGGTTGCTGTCGAGGAGGGTGAAGATCGCCGTCCCGCGGGTCTCGCCGAGCGTGGGCCACCCGTCCGCGACGCCCTCGGCGACGGTCGCGGCGTCCCCCTGTACGTCCTCCGGCGTCACGATCCGTTCCCGCGGCCACACCGCGAGGATCTCGGCCTCCAGCAGCTCGTAGAACGGCTCGGGGTCGTCGTCGGGGAAGCCGTCCTTCGGCTCGATCATGACCATCAGCGGGTGGTGCGCGGGGTGCGCGTCGGACCACCCCTTCATCGTGTCGAGGCACGCCCGCAGCTCGGGGCAGGTGCTGACGTCGTCCACCAAGGGCGCGTGATAGACGTCGAAGGAGAGCCCTCGTCGATAGACGTCGAGCTCGAACTGGCGCACCCCCAGCGCCAGCTGCTCGTCGAGGGGCGCGTGGGTGTAGTTCCAGTCCGGGATGGCGTCCGACGCGGGCTGGACGTGGTAGCTGTTGTGCGTCCCGACCGCCTGGAGGTGGTCGACGCGCAGGACATCGTCCAGCGGATAGTCGAACGTCGCCTCGGGCTCGGGTCCGGGCTCCACGACGCAGCCGACGAGCAGGAGCAGCGCGAATGGAAGACGGGAACGCATCGAAGTGTCGACGGACGTTAGCAACCTTCCTCCGCCCGAGACCCGCATGACCGCGACGCCCTCCGGGTGGACCGTCCTCGACGACGACCCGCCGCTGCTGCTCCGCACCTACTCGATCGGCCCCGGCAACGAGACCAACACGCTCGCCGTGGGCATGGCCGACGGGTCCATGACCGTGGTGAGCCCCTGCACGGACCCCACGGACGAGATCCTCGCCGACCTCCAATCCTTCGGGCCGGTGAGCGCGATCGTGGCGCCCAACCTCTTCCACACCTCGGCGATCCGGGCCTGGCGGGAGGCCTTCCCCGACCTGCCCGTGCTCGCCGCGAGCCAGGCCGTCGGCAAGCTGACGAAGAAGCGGAGGGTCCCCGTGGCCCCCGTCGCTGAGCTCGCCGCGAACCTGCCGCCCGACGTCGCCTTCCTGGAGGCCCCGGCGACCAAGAACGCGGAGACCTGGGTGGTGGTGAAGGACACGCTGTACTGCGGCGACGCGTTCCTCAACCTCGCCGACGTGCCCTGGTTCCCCATGGGCTGGCTGCTGCGGCCCATGGGCTTCGGGCCGGGGTTCCGCGTCAACGTGTTCCGGCGGGGGTACGTCGTGCAGGACCGGGAGGCGCACACCGCGTGGCTCGAAGGGGTCCTGGCGCGGGGCTCGACCCGGCTCGTGCCCGGCCACGGCGACGTGGTCGACGCCCCCGACCTGAGTGAGCGCCTGCGGGGTCTCTGGGAGGGCTGAGCAGGCGGAGTCCCCCGAAGATCAGGCCTCCATCAGCCGTCGGGCCACGCGGATCGACCGCAGGAACTCGGGGATCTTCACGTGCTCGCGGGGGGTGTGGTTGAACCAGTACCCGCAGCCGAGCGTGAGCGTGGGGACGCCGTGGCGGTTGAGCCAGGACGCGTCCAGTCCACCCATGATGCGGCGCTTGAACGGCTCCTGGCCCTCGGGGACGAGCGACTCGCACAGCGCGTCCATGAGCGGCCCGTCCTCGCCGACGTCGAACGGGTAGTAGGCGATCCACGACTCGAAGTCGACCGTCGCGGGCCGGTCCTCGAAGTTGCGCACGGCCTCCGCCTCCTCGTGGAACGCCCGCCGCCAGGCCGCGACGATCTCCTCGAGGATGTCGGGGTCGTGGCTCCGCGCCTCGGCCACGAGCTCGGCGCGCGCCGTCACGACGTTGGTGGCGCCTCCGGCCGTCAGCTCCCCGGCGTTGGCGGCCCCCACGTGGACGCCGTCGCGCTCGATGCGGCCGTGCATGCCCTCGCGATGCAGCCGCCCGAGGGCCCGCGCCATGGCGATGGTCGCCGACGCGCCTTCGTGGGGGCGCGTCCCGGCGTGGGCGGTGATGCCGCGCACCGTGATCTTCATCCGCGCCTGCCCCGGGGACGCGTAGACGACCTCCCGCGGCTCCTTGCCGTCGAACGCGAAGCCCCCCTCGACGCCCTCCAGGACGGCGGGATCGATGTGCCGCGACCCCAGCACTCCGCCCTCTTCGTGCACGGTGAAGACGATGCGCAGGGGGCGCAGGGCCTTCCCCTCGGCGCGCAGGCCCAGGTACGCCGCCAGGATCACCGCGATGCCGCAGCGGTCGTCGCCCCCGAGCGCGCCCCCCTCCACCACCACGAGGCGGTCGCCGTCGCGCCTCCAGCGGCTTCCCACGGCGCCCGGGACGGTGTCCATGTGGGCCGCGAAGAGCCGCCGGGGCCCCGCGAGGTCGGGGGTGGCGTCCACGACCAGGTTGTCGCACTTCACCCCGCCGATGCGAGCGGCGGCCCCGTCGTCGTAGACGAGCGCCTCCGGCACGCCGGCCTCTCCCAGCCTCGCGCGGATCCACGCTGCGACGGCCCCTTCGTCCCCGGAGGGGCCCCGGATGTCCAACAACTCGTACAACCAGCGGAGGGCGGTCTCATCGTTCATGGCGGGAGTGTATGGAAAGATGCGGACCTTCGGCCGGGAGGCCCGGGGACCGCAGGAGGGCCGATGACCGCGACGCTGAACGACCTGTATCCGCAGGGGCCCGAAGGCGTGCCCGCGGACCTCACGGACCCGACCCCCGCCTACACGCGGCACGCGCGCATCGCGTTCGGGGGGCTGCTCGGCTTCGTGGGGCTCTACCTGGGCCTCACCGCGTGGTTCGGGTACGTCGCCTTCCGGCTGGTGATGGACGGCGTGCTCGCGGGCGGCGACGAGTGGATCATGGGCGCCCTCCTGGCCCTGCCGCCCACGTTCCTGTTCGCGTTCCTGGTGCGGGGGCTCTTCTTCACGAAGCACGACTTCGACGACGGCCGCATCGAGATCACCGAGCAGGACGAGCCCCTCCTCTACGCGTTCGTGCACCGGATCGCCGACGAGGCCGGGGCCCCGAGGCCGCACCGCGTGTTCCTGTCGTCGCGGGTCAACGCGGCCGTCTTCTACGACCTCTCGTTCCGCAACCTGATCATCCCGTCGAAGAAGAACCTCGAGATCGGCCTGGGCCTCGTCGAGACGGTGTCCCTGGACGAGCTCAAGGCCGTCATGGCGCACGAGTTCGGGCACTTCGCCCAGCGGACGATGGCCGTCGGACGGTGGGTCTACGTGGCCCAGCAGATCGCGGGTCACGTCGTGGCCACCCGAGGGAAGTTCGACGGCTTCCTCGAGGGCATGTCGCGCATCGACCTCCGCGTCGCCTGGATCGCCTGGATCATGCGGCTCGTCGTGTGGGCGATCCGCGCCGTGCTGGAGACGGCCTTCCGCCTCATCGTCCTCGCCGAGCGCGCCCTCTCCCGAGAGATGGAGCGGCAGGCGGACCTCGTCGCCGTGTCCCTGTCCGGGAGCGACAGCCTCGTGCACGCCCTGCACCGCCTCGGGGCCGCGGACGACGCCTGGAACCGCGCCGCCCAGTTCTCCCAGGGGCAGCTCGGCAAGTGGCGCAAGGTCGAGGACTTCTTCGCGATCCAGACCCGCATCCTCGAGCGCATGCGGGACATCCTCGACGACCCGGAGCACGGCACCACCCCCTCCGTCCCCGACGGCGACCGCGCCGGTCATCGCGTGTTCACCCAGGACCTCGCGGCCCCCCCGCAGATGTGGTCCACGCACCCGCCGAACCACGAGCGCGAGGCCAACGCCAAGGCCCGCTACTTCCCGTCGTCCTTCGACTCCCGCTCGCCCTGGGCGCTGTTCAAGGACCCCGACGCGCTGCGCCGGCGCATGACGGCGAAGCTGCTCGACCGCGCCATCACCGGCGACGAGATGCTCCCCCCCGAGAACCCGCCCGAGGAGGTGCCCCTCGCCGACTCGCTCGAGGAGATCGACGAGCAGTTCGACCGTCCCGTGCTCGCCCGCCGGTACCGAGGCTCGTACCTCGGGCGGTCGGTGGTGCGCTGCGCCGAGCGCGTCGATGAGCTCTACGAGCCGGTGCCCGACGACGAGGCAGGCGTGCGGTCCGCCCTCGCGGCGCTGTACCCCGCGAGCCTCTCGGAGACGCTCGAGCGCAACCGGGAGCTCGCGGGCGAAGTCGCGATGCTCGGCGCGCTGAAGGACGGGATCCTGGAGGCTCCCGGGGGTGTCATCCGGTTCCGCGGCGAGGAGGTCCCGCGCAAGCAGTTGGCGGAGGTGATCGAGCGCGCCCGGGACGAGTCCAAGGCCGCGGAGGCCGTCGTCCTCGCCCACGACCGACGGGTCCGCACCGCCCACCGCGCGGCGGCGCGACGCGCGGGACCGGGCTGGGAGTCGCACCTGGTCGGGCTCTGCGAGCTCCTCCACTACTTCGACCACACGGCCGCCGACATCGAGGACGCAGCGGGCGTCCTGGGCAACGTCTTCCAGATCGTCATCGCGGACGGGCGCGTGAGCGGGGGGGAGCGCAAGCGCCTGGTGAACGCCGCCGAGACGCTTCACCTCCTGCTCGAGGACCTCTGGACCGCCCGGGGAGCCGTGCGTCTGGGCGACGCCGTGGCCGCCGAGCTCGAGGCCGAGAGCTGGGCGAAGGCGCTGCCCGACACCTTCGAGCTGCTGCCTCCGAGCGAGGGGAACATCGGCGACTGGCTCGACGTCCATCAGTCGTGGGTCGGCGCGTTCCTCGGCGCCCTGAACGCGGCCGGCCGCGCGACGCTCACGTGTCTGCTGGCGGCCGAGGACACCGTGCGGGGAGCCTTCGAGAACGGGGAGCCGCCCGGCGACGCTCCCGAGGCGGCGAAGGTGCCCGAGCGGTACCGCCGGCTGGTCCCCGGCGACGAGCGCGAACGCCAGACCCAGCTCGGCTGGTGGGACCGGTTCGTGACGGCCGACGGGGTGGGCCCCGGCGCGCTGCGCTTCGTCGTGGCGGCCGCCGTCCTGGCGCCGGCGTTCGTCATCCCCGGCGCCAGCTCCGGCGGCAGCCACGCGACGGTGGTGGTGCACAACGGCCTCGCGATGCCCGTGAGCGTGCTCCTGGGGGAGACCCGGACCCACGTCGGGCCCGGCGACCACCGCTTCGTCCAGGTCCTGCGCGGCGAGCAGGTCCCGGTGTCGGCGACGGCCGAGGGAGCCGGCCTGGTGGACGAGCTCCACGTCGACATCGACAGCGGACGCGCGCACTTCATCTACAACGTCGCGAGCGCGGCCCCCCTGCTCGAGTGGACCGCCGCGTACGGTTCGGCCGCGGAGGTGGATCCCCGCCACCTGGGCACCCCTCGCTGGACCACGTCGCGGGCGGACTTCATCTTCGTGGAGCCGCCCGCGCAGATTCAGACCAGCGGCTCGGGGGGCACGCGCACGGTGCTCCAGGGCATGGGCGATCAGGACCCGCGGGCGCAGTACTTCATGGTGGACGACCCCACCGTCCGCACGGCCATGGCGATGACCCACGTGCGGCTCGACCCGGTGAACAGCGACACGTACTACCTGTGGGCGGCGATGGCGAGCGAGGGCGCCGAGTTCCCCGCGGCCCTGCAGGCGCGGATCGAATCGGGCGGCAACGACGTCGTCCTCCTGCGCATGGAGCAGGACCTGCTGGACCGCGACGCCGCGTGCGCCCGTCACCGGGAGCTGGCCGCCGCCGCCCCGGACGACGTGTCTCTGCGCTACGCGACGGCCCGCTGCATCGACGACGAGGGCGAGCAGGCCGCGGCGTTCCAGTCGGGCCTCGAGGCCAACCCCGAGCACGGGTGGTTCACGCTCGCCACCGGCTACGGGTACTCCGAGCAAGGCGAGTGGGCGAAGGCGCGCGAGCTGCTCGACCGGCTGCCGAAGCTCCTGCCGTCCCACGCCGGGCTGTTCGCCCGAGACATCGTGCGCGTGCGGCGCATGGCCGCGGAGGGGGCCGACCCCGACCTGAGCGACCTCGTGGCGGCCTTCCCCGAAGTGGCGGCGGTGCTGTCCATCGAGACCGGTGCGCTGGTGGACGAGAGCCTGCGGCCCCGGGAGCGGCTCGAGGCGGGCGCGCTCGACGAGGCCCTCGCGGCCGCCGGGGAGGACGTCGACCTGCGGGCCGAGCTGGTGCGCTTGGTTGCCGCCTCCGACGGTGCGGGCAAGCAACACCGGGCGGAGGTCGCGGCGCTGACGCTCGAGGACGGCATGACCCCCGGGACCTGGGCGCCGACGCTCGGCCGGGCGGCCCGGCGGGGGGAGGATCCGGGTCCGCTCCGCGAGCTCGGCGCCGCGCTCTTGGGCGACAAGGCGGCCGACCGGCTCGTTCAGATCACCGCCGCGCTCGCGAAGGACGGCGACGCGGAGGCTTTCGAGGAGGCGATGCGCGGGCTGCCGCCCAAGGGCCGAGGCCTCGCCTACGTCGCGGGCATCACGGCGCTGCAGGGCGAGGACACGCCCAAGGGCTGGCGGCGCACGGCCAAGCGCCTGCTGTTGCCCGGAGAGCGGCCGTACTACGAGTAGCGGCCGTCAGCGCCGAAGCTGATTGGCGAGGCGGAGGGCGAGCGCGACGACCGTGAGCGTCGGGGGGGCGCAGCTCGTCGTGGGGAACACGGAGCTGCCCGCGATCCACAGGTTGTCGAGGCCGTGCACGCGGCAGTCGGCGTCCACGACGCCGTGGCGGGGGTCGACGGACATGCGCGTGGTCCCCAGGTGGAAGGACCCGCCGCGCGTGCGCGACCAGGGGTCCTCGAGCTGGAACTCGATCTGAGCGCGTCCCGCCCAGGTGGCGCCGAGGTCGTGGGCCATCAGCTGGAGCGTGCGGTGGATGCTGCGCGCGTCCTCGTCCGAGGCGCGCCAGTCGAGCTTCGCGCGCCGCAGACCGAGCCGGTCGGTCTCCTCCATGAGCGTCACGCGGCTGTCCGGGTTCGGGGCCTGCTCGGCCTGCACGGACACGCTCACCCGCAGCGGCTCCGCGGTCACGTCCACGCCCGCCGTGCGCGCCATCACCTTCGCGAGGTCCGCCACGCCGCGGGTCTTGCCGCGGGCGGCCCGCTCTCGAGGGGTGAACAGCACCGAGGCACCCAGCAGACGCTCCGCGCGCTGCAGCTCGGGATCGAGCACGAACACCCCGCGGGTCCGTACCCGACTCACGTGGTCGTCCCGCTCCTTCCGCAGGTAGAGGTCCGCCCCCACGGCGCCGCCGGGGAGGCCCGGGAGCACCGCCTCGCCCGCCCGAGGGCAGTGGGGCTGGTCGGCGAAGTAGCGCCCCACCGCGTCGTGGTCGTTGCCCAGCCCGCGCGGGGCGTCGCGGTCGGAGAGGAGCAGCAGGCGGGCGTTCTCCACCCCTCCGCAGGCGAGCACGAAGCGCTGGGCGATCACGGTCACGTCGCCCCCGTCCTCGAGCCTCACCTCGGCGTGCCGCACCCGCCCGACGTCGGGGCCGAGCGACGCCCGAAAGCGCAGCACGTTGGCGCCGAGCACGACCTTCAGCGTGGGCGCTGACGCCAGCTCGTCGCGGTACTTGGGACCGAACCGCGTGGGGCGGGAGAAGTGGACGATGCGGGTGCGGAGGCGGGCCGCGCCCGCGAGGACGGTCGGGCGCTCGCCGGTGCGCGCGGCGCCGTGATCCCCCTCGAACCCGGGGATGTCGACCAGTCCGCAGGCGCGGGGGTACCAGGCGGCGAGCTCGTCGTGGCTGATGGGCCAGCCGGAGTGGGGGACCCAGGGGCGCGCCTCGAGGTCGAGAGGGTCGAACGGGCGGCACGCCCCCGTCCAGTGGTTCGTGCTGCCTCCGAAGTACCGCAGGCGGCTGCTGCGGAGGTAGTCGCCGTCCTCCTCGCGGGTGCGATGGACGGTCTCCATGCGGCCGGTGTACAGCGACTGGCTCCGCTCCGTCGGCTCCGCCTCCCCGCCCTCGAGGAGGAGGACGTCCACCCCCGCGGAGGCCAGCGACCGCGCCACGGTGATGCCCGCCGCCCCGGCCCCGACGACGCACACGTCGGGGCGCAGGATGGACCCGTGCACGAGGTCGGCGCGGTCAACGAACACGGGCGGTCCCGGACATGGAGCGGGGTATACAACCCGGGGCCGGGTTCGGGCACGCTGCGGACCCGACGGGGACCCTCCGGACCGGCACCACCGCGGCGCAGCGTCGCACTCGCGACACCAGGCGACCGTCGATGCCATCCACGAGGTGCCGGTGACGCGATCGCGACACCGATCAGTATCGGATGCAGTAGTCGACGGCGTCGGCGAAGTCCGCGTCGATCATCTTGAGGCGGGCGTGAAGGTCCCGCAGCCACGGCGCCCGGGCCTTCGAGATCCGCGTCTCCGCCAGGAACGGGTGCAGCGGCGGCACGAACAGCGCGCGGATCCACTGCGCCCCGCCGAACTGCAGGAGCGGCGCGCGCAGATCGATCGGGTCCGTGCTGAAGGACGCGCAGTAGTGGTCGATCGAATGAACCACCGACATCAGGAAGAAGGAGTCGCCGTCGATCGCGACGTCGTGGTCGCTCGCCAGGCGAGCTCTGCGTTGGCCTCGTCGGGCTGGATCCAAAGGTCGAGGTCCCCGGTCGCGCGGGCACGCCGTGCACGCCGACCGCATGAGCGCCGACCAAGAGAAACCGAACGTCCTCAGCGAGGAACCGCGTCCAGGAGACCCAGGAAGTCGCGGCTCAGCTCCGCCACGGCTTGAGAACCCGGCCCGGCGCATCGGAGCGGGTGTAGCTCGGCAGGGTGCGCCCCGCGAGCAGCCAGGCGCGAGTCGAGAGCTCGAGCATCTCCGTGACGCTCGCGGGGTGCAGGGGGGCGGCGGGGCGATCGGTGGTCGGGTCACGCATCACCGAGCCGACCCAGGTTTCGCGTCGGCGAGCGGCCCGCTGCTCAGGGGTTTCTTCCACGGCTCAATGATAGGGCTTCGGGGTGAGCTCCACCAACCGATTGCTCCGCTCCGACCGCTGCGCAAGGCGACGTTCCATGCCCGGCTCGAAGCGCTGCCCATCGATGTGCAGATGCACCGACGTCAGGGAGGCATCCGCGCCCAGGGGTCACGCCGCTTCAGCCGGAGACCATCGCATTCCAGCGGCGCTGCATTTCGGTGGTCTCGACCTCCTCGATGCTGTGGCCGACCATCCACTCGTGGCCGAACGGGTCCCGGAACTTGCCGGTGCGCTCGCCGTAGAACTGATCCATCGGCTGCATGGTGACTTCGGCGCCGGCTTCCGCCGCCGTGGCGACCAGCGCGTCGGCGTCGTCCACGTGCAGGTGGAAGCTGGTGCCGGTGTTGCCCGTCGGCGCCTCGATGCCCATCTCCGGGTAGGCGTCCGAGAGCATGAATTCGACGCCCTCGGCGAGCACGAGCTCCGCGTGGCCGACCCGCCCGTCCGAGGGGTCGATGAGCTGTGTGCGCAGCGTGGCCCCGAGCACGCGGGTGTACCAGTCGATCGCGGCCCGGCCGTCGGACACACGGAGGTAGGGAAGACACTCGTGGATCATGGGGACCTCCAGTTCGCGGGACGCCGGCAGGTCCCACTGCACTGCGGCCCGCAGCCCCCGTGGGATGGATGGCGGGGCAGTTGAGACGGCACTCTAACTCTCTGGCGTCGATCTCGGCCGAGGAGTGGGGGCGGCTGACGTTGCCTCTGCGCTGTGCCCGGCCTCGGGCTCGAGGAGCCAGCGCCACACCGGCCTGACCATCACGGTGCCCGCGCTCACCTCGATCGTGTCCGTCTCCCCCAGCGTGAGCAGCAGCGCTTTGTCGAAGCGTCGCTCGGACATGGCCTCGTCGAGCGCGCGAAGCTCACGGCTCCGGGTGGCGGGATCCGAGGTGTCCGCGCATACCTGCACAAGCTGTCCGTGGCCGAGACCCCGTCTCCGCGCGGCGAAGTCGACCTCGAACCCGGACCGCGTCTTGATGTAGCCGCACTCATACCCGCGTCGCCGGAGCTCCAGGTAGACCGCAGTCTCCAGCAGGTGGCCGGTGTTCTGTGCCGCGGAGAAGCTGTGGGCGGCGGCGAGGCCCGTGTCGACCGGGTAGGCCTTGCGCGGGTTCGCCGTGCGGACGGCTTCGGAGCGGTCGTCGATGGGAAGCGCGAAGACGAGAAACGCGTCTTCCAGGTGGGCCAGCGCCGCGTACAGGCTGTCCTTGCCGACCTTTCGTCCGTGGGACTTCAGGTCGTTGTAGAACCGGTTGACGCTGAAGCGGCCCGCGGGCGCGGCGAGGAGCCGTCGTACCAGGTACCGGAGCGCCTCGACGTTGCCGACCCCGTGACGCTCGATCACGTCGCGGAGGACGACGACGTCGATGTAGTCCTGCAGCACGCGCACGCGCATCCGGTCATCGAGCCCCTGGACCTCCGGAAACCCGCCGACCCTCATGTAGGTCTCGAACCGCGCTCGCAGGAGCGCCCCCTGCTCCGCCGACACCGGCCATGTGTCGGGGAGTTGCCGGCCGGAGAAGACCAGGGACTCCCGGAAGCTGAACGGTGCGATCTCCGTCGCCAGAGCCCGTCCACGCAGGCTCGTGGCGATCTCCCGGCTGAGCAGTTGGGCCGACGATCCCGTGACCACGACGCGCGTGTCCCGCCGGTCGAGCGTCCGCCGGACGAAGAGTTCCCAGCCAGGCACGTTCTGGACCTCGTCCAGGTAAAGGCTCAACCCTCGCCCGATGTCCGCGGGGTGGCGTCGCCGGTGGGCATCGACGAAGCGGTGCAGGTCCTCTCCGGACAACGGAGGCAGGCGCTCGTCCTCGAAGTTGAGGTAGAGGATCCGGCCCGGCGAGGTTCCGGCGGCGATCTGTTCGGTGATCTCCTGGTACATGCGCCAGGTCTTGCCTGCCCGGCGCATCCCGATCAGGGCGTCGGCCTTGCCCGGGAGGGCCGGAAGCTGGGCCTCGCGCGGGGATGGGACCGGAAGACCCGTGGGGTCGAACTCTGCAACGACTGCCTCGATCGTGTCGGTCAAGCTCACCCGGGCATCCTTCCTTCGCTAAAG
Organism: uncultured Rickettsiales bacterium; assembly: GCA_964620495.1. Lineage (GTDB taxonomy): Bacteria > Myxococcota_A > UBA796 > UBA9615 > UBA9615 > CAZEKB01. The sequence goes on from CAZUHI010000007.1 coordinate 158,675, forward strand.
GAAGGATAGCGCAGAATCCGTCCTTGCTGGAAGGAAGGGGTTGGCGCTGCCGGGCGCGGCCCACCCTCGCGAGGGAACGGCGGGAGTTCGCGCGATCCAGAACGCGCAAGCCCCCGAAATCCGTGGATTCCGGGGGTTTGCTGAGAATGGCGGAGAGGGAGGGATTCGAACCCTCGGTGAGTTGCCCCACACACGATTTCCAGTCGTGCACCTTCGACCACTCGGTCACCTCTCCGTAATCATCCGTTCGACTTTCGCTTCGCTCTGAGCTCCCGGAAGAAGTCCCGGAGCAGGTCGCCGCACTCGGTCCCGAGGACCCCACCGACCGACTCGACGCGGTGGTTGAGGCGGGGGTCGTCCCCCAGCGTGTAGAGCGTCTCCGCGGCCCCCGCTTTGGGGTCTGCGGCTCCCCACACGACCCGCGCGACGCGGGCGTTCACCAGGGCCCCCATGCACATGGGGCAGGGCTCCAGCGTCACGTAGAGCGTGCAGCCCTCGAGCCGCCAGCCGCCGCGTCGCGCGGCGCCCTCGCGGAGCGCCTGCACCTCGGCGTGCCAGGTGGGGTCCGCGCGCTCTTCGCGACGGTTCCGCCCGCGGGCGATCTCGGCGCCGCGGCCGTCCACGAGGACGGCCCCCACGGGGACCTCCCCCACCGAGCCGGCGAGGCGGGCCTCCGCGACCGCGATGCGCATCCAGTCCCGGTCCGTGTGCGGATCGGCCGGAGGCGAAGCGTTCATCGATTCGATTCCCAAGGAACGGCGTCCTCGAAGGACGCGGGCGGCGAAACGTACCGCTCCGCGTGTAGGCTGTCCAGCGAGGGAGGGGTGCCCGTCTCCGCGCAGAGAACCAGCTTCGAATCCGTGCCCTCGGGGCCCGTGTCCCGGTCCGATTCGCTCGTCGTCGGCTCCGAGTCGCGCTCCGCGTCCCGGTCGGCGGGCCGGCACTCGGGCCGCCCGCGCAAGAAGCGCGACGCCCCCCGCGAGGTCCGCTTCGAGGGCACCGCGCGGTTCGAGGTGGTGGGGCGCCTCGGGCGCGGCGGGATGAGCGTCGTCCACGCCGTCCTCGACCACCGCTCGGGCAAGCGCCTCGCCCTCAAGGTCCTCCGCGATCCCGCCCCCGAGCGGCTGTCCGTCCTGAAGAAGGAGTTCCGCCGGGTCGCGGGGGTCGTCCACCCGAACCTCGTCCACATGCACGAGCTGTTCGACGGCCCCGACGGCACCTTCTTCACGATGGAGCTGATCGAGGGGCGGCGGCTGTGGAGCTGGGTCCGGGAGCCGCACTTCGCCGCCCTGAACCTCGCCCCCACGTCCCGCCCTCGCGGCTACGACCAGCCCCCGCGGCCCCTGCGCAGCCCCGGCGCCTGGGCCCGCCTCCTGGACGTGGCCCGCCAGCTCGCCACGGCGCTCTTCGCCCTGCACAGCCGCGAGATCCTCCACCAGGACGTGAAGCCGTCGAACGCCCTCGTGCGCCCCGACGGCACGGTCGTCGTCCTCGACTTCGGCCTCTCGCGGGACCTCCACGACCGCCGCGTGAACCCCAGCGGGCGCGTGGCGGGGACCCTCGCGTACATGGCCCCCGAGCAGCTCCGGCTCCGCGCTCCGGGGCCCGCCGCGGACTGGTACGCGCTGGGCTCGACGCTGTTCGAGCTGGCGACGGGCACGCTCCCGTTCGCGGGGGAGGAGGAGGACGTCTACACGGCGAAGATCGAGCGCACGCAGCCCCGACGGCTCACCGAGATCGCCGACGAGGCGCCGGCGGACTTCGGAGCCCTGATCGACGCCCTCCTCGATCCGGACGCGGCGAAGCGGCCGACGGCGGACCACGTCCTCGCGACCCTCGGCCTGCGGGCGGGCATCGGGCAGGAGACGATGCCGGAGCTCCAGCGCGTGAAGCAGCCGCCGGTCGGTCGCGCGGCCGCCATGAGCTTCCTCGAGGGCGGGGTCCGCGAGGCGCTGTCCTTCGGTCGGTCCCTGCGCGAGCTGCGGGGCGTCTCGGGCATCGGCAAGTCCACCGTGGCCCGCTGGTTCTGCTCGCGCGCCCGGGCCAACGGCGCCGTCGTCTTCCGCGGGGCGTGCTACGAGCGCGAGTCCGTCCCCTTCAAGGCGTTCGACCGCCTCATCGACCGTCTGGTGGACAGGATCGCGCGGCGGGGGGAGGCCGGGCGCGCGGCCGTCGTGCCCCATCGACGTCGCGCCCTCGTCCGCCTGTTCCCCGCGTTCCGTCGCCTCGCCGAGTTCGCGTCCGACGACCCGCCCGGGCTCGACCCGCGCACCGTCGACTCCGCGGCGATCCGACGGGACGCCTTCGCCGCCCTGGGCTCCCTGCTCAGCCGGTACGCCGCGGGCCGCCTCATCGTCATCTCCCTCGACGACGTGCAGTGGGCCGACCGCGACAGCGCGGCCCTGGCCGCCCACCTGCTCGCGGCCCCCGAGTCCCCGATCATGGTCCTGCTCTGCCGAAGGCCCGAGGGCGACGCGCCGGACCTCCAGGCCCTCGCCGGAGACATCCCCCTGCCCGCGGCGCGCGTGCACCACCTCGGGCGCCTCGAGGACGCCGACGCCGCGACGCTCGCCCGACGGGTCCTGGGCCCCGAGCACGCGTCCGAGGAGCTCGTGACCTCCGTCGTGCGGGAGTCGGACGGCTCCCCGTTCTGGCTGGAGCAGCTCGGCCTCTTCAGCCGCGCCCCGGTGCACATGGGGCCGCACGGCGAGGGCGTCCCGGCCGCCACGCCCCTGCAGGGGATGCTGCGCGCGGCCATCGACACCTGCCCGGACGAGGCGCGCGACCTGCTGACGATGCTCTCCGTCGCGGGACGCCCGATCGACCGGCCCCTCGCCGAGGAGCTCGCCGCCGGCCCCGTCCTGAAGTCCGCCGACCGCCTGGCCGAGGCGGGCCTGGTGATCGTCACCCGCGTCGACGACGGGGCGGCCCTGGAGGTGCGCCACGGGCGGGTCGCCGACGCGGCCCTCGATCGGCTGTCGACGGTCCAGCGCAGGGCGGCCCACGCGAGGCTCGCCGAGGGCCTGCTCACCACCGACGGCGACGCCGCCGAGGTCTCCGTCCACCTCTTCGCGGCGGGGGTGCCCCAGCGCGCCGCGGGCTACGCCCTCGCGGGCGCCCGCGCCGCCTGCGACGTCCTCGCCTTCGGCCGCGCGGCGCGCCTCCTCCAGATCGCTCTGGAGCACGAGCAGGACGCGGCCCGCACCACGGACCTGCTCGTGGAGCTCGGCGACGTGCTCGCCAACGACTCCCGCGGCGCCGAGGCGGCCGACGCCTTCCTCCGCGCCGCCGACCGGGTGGACGGCCCGCGCGCCCTGGATCTGCGCCACCGCGCCGCGGAGCAGTTGATGCGATCCGGCCGGGTGGACGAGGGCCGCGAGCTCCTCGAGGAGCTGCTCGAGGGCCAGGGCCTCCGAATTCGCCGGACGCCCGCCCTCGCGCTCCTCAACCTGCTGTGGGGTCGCACGAAGCTGAGGCTGCGGGGGACTGAGTTCACGCCCCGGCCCGAGTCGGACGTGCCCCCCGAGGTGCTCAGCCGCATCGACTCGGCCTGGAGCGCGGCGGTCACCCTCGGCCTCGTGGACGCGGTCTCCGCCGCGGCCTTCCAGGTGCAGGGCCTGCTGCTCGCCCTCGAGGTCGGCGAGCCGCTGCGCGTGGCCCGGGCGTTCGGCGCGGAGGCCGTCTTCCACTCCGTGTTCGGGAACCGCGACCCCGCCGAGGCGCTGCTCGCCCGGTACGAGGAGATCGTCGAGGAGCTCGACGACGCGGGCGAGCGGGCGGGCCTGGCCCTGGCGCGCTCGGTGGCGGCTTATCAGCGGGGCGACTGGGGGGAGTGCCACGGGTTCGCCCGGCGGTGCTTGAAGCACCTGTCGGGGTTGCGGGCGAACCTGTCGTGGACACGGTCGACGGCCGTCGTCTACCGGCTCGCGGCGGCCGGGCACCTCGGGCGCCTCGACGAGATCGTCCGGGTGCTCCCTCGGGAGCTCGCCCACGCGCGAGCCCGCGGCGACCTGCACGCGCTGCTGCACCTCTCGCTGGGGATGCCGGTGGCGCTCGACGCCATCCTCGACCGGCCCGAAGCCGGGATCCGGCAGGCGCGGTCGGTGTGGGCCGACTCGCCCGGGCGCCACTACGCCCAGCTGCAGATCCACGCCCTGCGCACCGAGGCGGAGCTCGCGCTCGTCGCCCGCGACGTGGAGACGGCGGAGCGGGCCGGGCGACGGGGGTGGGAGCTCGCCACCGGCGCGGACACCCGCCGCATCGTCGTCGTGCGGCTCTCGGCCTGCGAGCTCGCGCTGCGGTGCGAGCTGTGCGGCGGCACCGACGGCATCGATCGGCCTCGACGCAAGCGGATCGGCCGGCTCATCCGACACCTCCGCGGTTCGGGCGCCCCCTGGGCCGACGCGGCCGCGAACCTCGCCGAGGCGCAGGTCTGGGCGCTGGACCAGGAGTCGAGCGCCGCGCTCGGGGGCTTCGATCGTGCCATCGCGCAGTTCTCGGAGCTCGACATGCGCCTCTACGCGGAGGCCGCTCGCTACGGCCGCGGCTGCCTGCTGGGCGGCGAGGCGGGGCGGATCGATCGCACCCGGGCGGTCGAGTGGGCCGAGCGGACCGGCGCCGTCGCCCCCCTGCGTCTCTTCCGCATGATCGCGCCCGCGGTGCACGGCCTGTCCCGACCCCGCCGCTGACGCCCCGTCGCCGCTCCCCGCCGTCGGCTACCCTCGACGCATGACGTTCTCCCGTCGCCGATTCCTGGAGAGCAGCGCCGCCGCGCTCGCCGCCGGACTCGCGGGCTGCGAGGGAGACGCGACCCCGGCCCCGGGCCCCTGGGGAGCCCCGTCGTCCGCCGAGGCGCCCCTCGTCCTCACCCCCCGGGCCCGCCCCGACGCCGTCTTCGAGCTGTTCCTGTTCGGCGGCCTCTGCGCCTGGGACACCTTCTACGTCGTCCCCGAGATGGGCCGCCCCCCGCCCGGCGAGCCCGACCAGGGGCGCCTCTGGTGGACCTACCAGGAGGGCCCCGACTCGATCCCCGAGGTGTTCGCGCGGTGCGGCGGCGGCGCGGAGCCCCTCCTCCAGGAGTACGGCCGCGACGCGGCGGGCAACACCGTCCACCTGGGCCCCTGGCTGCTGCCGCTCCGTCGGCGCCCCGACCTGCTGCGGCGCATGCGCGTGTGGGTGATGCGCCACGACCAGGTGCCCCACCAGGGCGGCAACCCCGTCTCGCTGTGCGGGCACCGGCTGGGGTCGCCGCGGCTGGCCGGCACCGCGGCCCACGTCCAGCGGTTCTTCCAGGAGCAGACCCTGCGCGGGCGGTCGCTGCCCTTCTCGACCGTCCTGCTCCCCCGCAACCGGGACGCCGAGGCGAACCACGCGGACGCCGCGGCCACCGTGGGGCTGCACGAGCGCGCCGCGCGCCCGCTCGTGGTGTGGCTCAACGACAAGGCGGACCTGGCCCTGGAGCTGGAGCGACGGGCGGCCGCGGGGGACAGCGACGCGCACGCCCTCGCCGAGCACTACACGGAGGTCTTCGAGCGACGGCTCCGGTACAGCGACCGCAACTGGCTGCAGCGGGCCCCCGCCCTCGAGGAGTACCGCGCCGCCCGCCGCGCCCTGGACGACGCCGGCGACCTCAGCCGCGTGCTGCGCCCCGAGGCCCTCGAGCTCGTGTCCGGGACGAGCTGCGGAGAGTCCAGCGACGTGGACATGACCACGACGGGCATCGATCTCGGGCTCCGCTTCCTGCGCGATCCGAGCCTGCCCTCGAGGTACGCCATCTCCGTGGACGGCGGCTTCCTGCCCACCACCGGGGGCGCGTCCTACGACACCCACAGCCTCCACGTCGTCGAGTCGGCCCGCAACGTCACGCACGCCATGGCCCGCCTGGTGGAGCGCATCAACGAGCCGGGCGAGGGCGACCCGGACAAGTTCGACCTCGACCGCGAGACCGTCCTCATCACCACCGAGTTCGGGCGAACGCCCTACCGCGAGGGCGAGTCGGGCCTCGACCACTGGCCCGGGGGCTACGTGCAGGTGGCGCTGGGCGGGTTCGTGGACGAGGACCGCGCGGGCATCGTGGGGGCCATCGGCGAGGACGGGTTCGCCACCGACTGGGTCTCGCCGTCGGAGTTCCGCGCCGCGATGCTGCTCGCCCAGGGCATCTGGCCGTTCACGCCCCAGTCGTTCGCCGTGGGCGACGTGCGCGAGGGGCGCGACGAGCGCGAGTCGGCCGCGTGGCTGCTGGAGCACCTCCTGGGGTACGGCGCGTGAGCCGCCTCCTGCTCCTCGCTCTCGCGTTCCTCGGGGTGTCCTGCCCGGTGCCGGACCCCGTGCTCGAGAACGACGCGGGCGACGCGGCCTTCGCGCAGCGGGCGACCTGGCTGATGTGGGGCCGTCGACCGACGTCGGCGGCCGAGCGCGACGTCCTCGTGCACATGATCCAAGCGAACGACCGCGCCGCCGTGGTCCGCGAGATGGCGAAGGCCCCGGACTACGTCGACCGCTGGCAGGAGTTCCTCTACGACGCGCTCGCCGTCAACCGGAACGGGGACCGCGCCAACTCCCTCTGCTACAGGATCGGCTACTGGGACGACGACCCGGCGCTCGCGGCGTACGTGGCCTCCGCCTCCGCCTCGGAGACCGACATCGCGCCGTGGACCATGCGCGACCTCGTCCGCAGCGCCCTGCTCCTGGACGATCTCTCGCCCGCGTTCCGGGGCGGGCTGCTCCCCAACGCCGCCATGCCGGGGGTGCCCCCGAACCTGATCGAGGCCGAGGCCGACCGTCGGGACTTCGCGTCCGTGTTCTTCTCCACTCACCTCGGTCGGAACCCCGAGTGCCTTCCCTGCCACAACAGCGAGGCGTCCGTCACCGACCACGAAGACCCCGACGTCGACCGGTTCTGGCCCCTCCCCGGCACCCCCGAGCGCGACCTGTTCGGCGCGAGCGAGGGGCGCGACCTGGACTCGCTGGGCATCTTCTTCCGACGCCACGGGGTCGCGCACGGGTTCCGCATCGACAGCTTCGGCGTGGGCGACGTCTACCCCCCCATCGACCTCGAAGGGGGACCGATCCCGGAGGACTTCGACGGGTGCGCGCCCCTCGAGAACGCCCCCGAGCCCGGCTGCGGAGGCTGCTTCTGCGAGGCGCGCGTCTGCGCCTTCGACCCCGGCTGCTGCGAGGGTCCTTGGGACGAGTTCTGCGCCGCGTCCTGCGTCGACGCCCTGGACGGCGAGTGCTCGTACCACCAGGAGGAGGGCGCCTCCGACCCCTTCCAGCCCTGGAACATGCACGACGGCTGCGGCGTCTTCGTGCGACCCGACGCGGTTCAGGACGACGTCAGCGGCCGGGAGGGGTGGTTCGGCGGACCCCTCGGCACGGACGCGTCTGCGTACGCGCTCGAGGCCGCGCTGCGCGAGGGGTTCGACGCCCTGCGGACCGAGGGGATGTCCGGGGCAGGCGGGGGCCCGGCGGCGGGGGCTCGGCTCATCGTGGCGAGGCTCGTCGATCGGGTCTGGGCCGAGGCGTTCGGGCGGCCCTTGACCATCTCCCACGGATTCCCGCGCAACGAGGGCCAGCGGGACCGGCTGCTCGGCCTGAGCCACGCGTTCGTGGAGGGCGGGTACTCGCTGGTCGACGTGCTCGTCGCGGTGACGTCCGACCCGCTGTTCAACCAGCCGCTGCCGAGCGAGGCCGAAGCGGAGACGACGTACTACTTCCCGCCGGTCCTGGACCCGTGGTCGATCGAGGCGGAGGACGAGGACCAGCGAGGCAACGGCCTGGGCGACGCGGTCCATCGCCCCTCGCCGCGCATCCTCACGCGCGCGGCCCGGGCCGCCCTTCAGTGGCGCGACGTCGAGGGGTTCCCCATCACCACGGGGTCGTTCCACGGCGCGTTCCAGGCGCGCACCGGCGCCTACCTGACGTGGAGCGAGCCGGGCTTCCAGGGGATCGACTTCCAGTGGCTGTCGGCCTGGGAGGCGCGCTTGTCGGCCTGCGTCGAGCCCGTGTGGGACCTGCGCGGCGACGGGTGCGAGCCGGATCCGGAGCAGCTCGGCTGCCCCGGGTGCGACTGCTTCGACGGGGTGTGCGAGGAGCGACCGCAGTGCTGCACCGGGCCGTGGGACGCCGCCTGCGCGGAGAGCTGTCGACGCTTCAACGCCTGCCCCGTCGACGAGTTCCGCGACACGGACTGGATCGACCGCCTGGTGGCGACCGCGGCGGAGGAGGGCGTGGACCGCGGGACCACCGTCGCCACGCTCAAGGACCGCCTCGTGAGCGACGCGACCCTCACCGACGCGGACGAGCGGGTCCTGCTGGAGCGGATCGTCGGAGACCTCGACGCGACCACGGGGACGGGGGACGAGGCCGCGATCCGGGAGGTCTGCGGCGCGCTCCTGACGAGCCCGCAGTTCCTCCTCGCGGGCCTGCCGCTCCCCGCCTCGGAGTCCGCGACGCTGCCGATGCCCGGGGAGACGGTCGCCGACCGGTGCGCGGACCTCACCACCTGGATGTTCACCCCCGCGATCTGCCCATGAGATCCCTCAACGGAGGACGGCCGCCTGCCACGCCCCCAGGTCGAGCGGCACGGAGCCGTCCTCGACCGTCCGGGTGGTGCCGGTGAGCGCGTCCGTCAGGGTGGTCCCGTCGGGGACCCGACCCTGCACGGAGACCGACTCGGTGCGGGGCCCGCCCTTGTTCAGCGCGACGATCGCGGCCTCGTCGCCGGCGACGAGGGCGTAGACGTAGAGGTCGTCGTCGACCCACAGGGTGGTGCGGTCGCCCCGGCGAAGGGCGACGGACTCGGACCGCGCCGTCCCCACGGCCCGCACGCGCTCGAGCAGCGTCGACTGGTTCGTGCTGAGGAAGGGCTCGAAGGTCATCATTCGCCGGTTGTCGGGGTCGCCGGACCCGGCCAGGCCGATCTCGTCGCCGTAGTAGATCAGCGGCGCGCCGGGCTGCGTCATCGTGAACGCGAGCGCCATCGAGACGCGGTCGATGATGTTCCACTGGGCCCCTTCGCCCGCCATGAGGTCCACCGAGTCGCCCCAGGACCCCGCGTCGTTGCCCGCGATCTCGGTGGCGATGCGGGGGATGTCGTGGTTGCCGGCGAAGGGCGACATGATCGCGTCGCCGTACACGCTCTCGCCCACCCCGACGGCCGCGTCGAGGTCGCGGAACGAGGCCCCGCCCACGAACGTATTGCGGATGGTCCAGTACAGGGGGAAGTCGAACTGGCCGTCGAGCTCATCGCGGTCGACGTACTCCATCAGCTGGTCGTGGCCGGCCCCGCCCGTGAACGTCTCGCCCACGAGGTAGAAGTCCGCGCCCCCGCCGCGGGTGTGCTCGTCGCGCAGCCGCTTCGCGAGCGTGGTCATGACGACGTGATCCATGTGCTTCGCGGCGTCGACCCGCACCGCGTCCACGTCGAAGTCGCGGATGAGCGCCAGGGTGTCCTCGATCACCTCGCTCAGCACCCAGTGGTTCTTGTAGTCCAGGTCCGGGAGGTAGGGCATGAACCGGCACTCGATGGGGCGCTCCTCCCAGCCGCAGCCGGGCTCGCCGCAGGTGCAGCCGCCCGCGAACCACTCCGGGTGCTGCTGCACGTACACGTGGTCCTCGTGCACGTGGTTCAGCACCAGGTCGAACATCACGCGGATGCCCTTGGCGTGGGCCTCGTCGACGACCTGCCGGAGGCGCTCCTCGCCCGTGCCGCCGGCGTCGCCCCAGCGGTTCTCGATGCGCCGCCCGTCCACCGGCCAGTAGCCGTGGAACCCCGTGAACTGGTGGAAGCCGTCGGCCGCGATGTAGGGGCCCTCGGGGTTGTCGTAGACGGGCGAGAGCCACAGGACGTTGGCGCCCAGGGACGAGAACCAGTCCTCGTCGAGCGCGTCCAGGATCCCCAGGAAGTCGCCCCCCTGGTAGTTCGCCTTCCAGTCCACGCCGTCGATGGGATCGGAGGCGGGCGCGTCCACGTCGCCGTCGCGGAACCGGTCGGTGAAGGCGAAGTAGATGAGGGCGTCGCGCCAGTCCCAGGCGTCGTCCTCGACCCACAGGGGGACCCAGACGTCGCGCTCCAGGGCGGCCCCGTCCTCGTCCGCCGCGGTCACGCGCAGGGAGTGCTTGCCGTTCGGGAGGCCGTCGGCGGACACGGTGATCGTGGAGCTCTCGGCGTCCCAGTCCACGCTCGCCGGGGTGGCGCCGAACGACGCGGATACGGCCTCGAGATTCGGCGGAGACGCCGACGCGGCCGACGACCATGCGAGGGTCGCGCTCAACGAGCCGTCCCCCGCCGACGTCGACAGCAGGGTCAGCTGGGGCCGGGCGCAGTCGCCCACGCGCAGGGCGCGGTTCTCGGTGCCGCCGACCCACTTCGCGTAGGCCGACTTCGGGGGCGCGCCCTCCCACTCGCCGTCCGGCAGGTACTTGAAGCCGTGGTCGCCCGGGGCGAGCTCGCCCACGGACACCGACCAGACGCCGTCGTCTCCGCGGACCATGTCCACGGGGGTCCAGTCGTTGAACTCGCCCGCGAGGCCCACCGCTCCGCCGGGGCCTTCGTAGGTCACGACCACGTCGCAGGACCGCACGGCGGGGGGTGGTTCCACGTCGTCGTCGTCGTCCGCCGCGTCGTCGTCGTCGGTGTCCACGGCGTCGTCGTCGTCGGTGAAGCTCGGGAGCTCCTCGGTCTCGCAGCCCGCGACGAGCACCGCAGCCAAGAGGACCAGCCGGCGCATCACGACTTCCAGGACAGGTGCGGCCGCATGATCGGGCTCACGTCGTCCGCGCAGTCCTCGCCGAGCATCCGGGAGAGCAGCGTGACGTCGAGGATGATGTGGTCCGTGGCGACGTCCACCAGCGCCGGGTTCGTGGTCCAGACGGCGTGGTTGTCGTGGTCCGGCTCGGCGCCTCCGATGAGGGCCTCGCGGCGATCGGTCACGGCCAGCAGCTTGTGGGACCAGCCCGCCTTGCGCTCGTCGTCCAGGAAGTTCGGGTCGCTCCAGACCGACACGCCCGCCGGGGCGTCGGGCCACCCGTCGGGCACGTGCATGACGCAGTGCACGGAGCGGAGGTCGAGGCGCGCCAGCGTGGGGGCGATGGCCTCCATCTCGCGACGCCAGCCCGAGATCGCGATCGACTCGGTGGCCGCCCGCACCATGGTCTCGAGGCGCTCCATGACCTCGTCGTACCGCGACAGGATCCACACGGGCTCGGGGCGCTCGCGCACGGACACGCGGGAGAGCGCGTCGTCGAGTCGGTCGAGGCGCACGCGGTCGCGGGCGCGCATGCCCTCCACCAGCTGCTTCGGGGACACGCCCACGTAGCGGGCGGGCTTGTCGCCGCTCGCGAAGGCCGCCCCCGCCGTCTCGAGCTTGCGCAGGACCCCGTACACGGCGGAGCGGGGCACGCCCGAGCGGGCCGCGACCTCGTAGCCGGTGAGGCCGTCGACGTCCTCCGCTTCGAGCAGGCAGAGGTACGCGATGGCCTCGTTGCGCGTGAGGCCGACCTCGGTCAGTTGAGCGATCAGAGCTGCGGTCACGTGGGGTCCTGACACTCCGGAAGGACGTCGAAGTAGGTGTTCATGACGGGGTTGCTGACGCGCGCGGCCACGACGTTGCGGCCCGGGCGGATGAGGTCGGTCACGTCGAGGGGCTCCACGACGGTGGTCTCGAGGCACTCGGCGCGGTCGTTCACGCAGCCCTCCTCCTGCCACTCGCCGCCCCAGTGGCCGAGCGCGACGCCGTTCAGCCACATCCAGAGGCCGTCGTCCGACTGGACCGAGACCGTCAGCATCGGGGGGAGGATATCGAGGGTGAACTCGGCGCGGTAGGCGCGGTCGGTGCCCTGGGGGGTCATGCCGCGGTCCGGGAGGCTGAGGACCGACCACGCGCCCGCGTCGAACCCGGGCTGCCAGAAGGGCGCGCCGTGCACGTCCTCGAGGTCGTGTTCGTGGCCGAAGGGCTCGCTGCCGAGGATGACGACGGGACGGGACATGGCGGCTCCGGCTCAGTTACGTGACTCTCACTTGAGTCACTAGGACTGTAGGCCGGATGCCCGGGGACGATCAATCGTTTTGTGCGGGGACCTCGTCGTGGGACGTCGGGAGAGCCTCGGCGTGCAGCGCTCCGGAGACGTCCATGGGGCGGGACAGCACGTGCGATCCGTCCGCCGATTGGGCGACGTGCAGGACCAGGTCGTCGCCCACCACCTGCGGGCTCCAGGTCAGGAGCACCCCGGGGGCGGCGCCGACGGCCACCGCGGTGCGCCCGGCGGCGCCGTCGTGTACCCCGAACACGCACCGACACGACGCGGCGGAGTCGGTGGGGAGTCGGCCGCGGGCCCGGAGGACGTCGACGGCGGCGCGCCTGTCGCCCTGGGAGATCGCCGCGAGCATCGGGCCCAGGAGTCGGTCCACGGCGGAGTCCGAGCGGGCCGCGCCCCGGGGGAGCCGATCGGCGAACGCGAGGGCGAGGGACGAAGGCACGTCGTCCCGCAGCAGGCGGTCGAGGACCCAGTCCTGTCCGTGGGTGAAGAGGGACGTGAAGGTCGTGAGCGCGGGGAGGCCCGCGGGGTCGGCGACGGCGGCGTCCTGGACCAGGCGATCCAGCAGCTTGCGCTGAAGCTCGGAGGCATCGACGGTGGGCGGGTTCTCGGCGCGGACCGCGAGGTTGCCGGGGCCGACGACGGGCTCGGCGGGCTTCAGCAGCGCGGCCGCGGCGCCCACGGCGACGGCACCCGCCGCGGCGAGCACCAGGAGGCGGGTGCTCCTCACCGGGCGGCGTCGAGGACGAGCTCGAGGCGGATGTCCATCGAGCCCAGGCCGGGCCCGAACAGCGCCTCACGCAGCCGCCCCTGGAGACACTCGACCAGCTTCGGGGAGCCCACGCCGTCCTCTACCGGGGCCCCGATGGCCACGCCCTCGCCCTCCGGCGTGACGCCCATCTCGAACACGATCTTCCCCTGCACCGGCTCGCCCGCGTTCTGCGCCTTCCGCCAGCACCGCTTCAGGCGCTTCTCGTTCTTCACCACCGAGGCCTCGAGGTCGCGGCCCTCGCGGGGATCGCCGCCCATCTGGTCGAGGACGAGCACCTTCGGCGTCATCTTGATCTCGACGGGGCCGGAGTCCACCGACCGCCCGGGACCCGGCAGGCCCCCGCCGCCGCCGCGCGGGGAGCTGGTGTCGCGTCCCATGTCGAGGTCGAGGCGCAGGTTGCCCTCGTCGTTGCGGTCGAAGGAGGTGTCCTCGCGGTCCTCCGGCTCGTCGCGGCGGGCGCCGTCCCAGCCCCCCACGACGCCGCCGCCGCGGCCCTCGAGGCGGGGCGTGTCCGAGAACCCGGTGGGCAGCGAGTCGCCGTCCGCGTCGTAGACCTTGACCATCCCGCCCTTGGTGCCCACGGCCAGCAGCCGGCCCCCGGCGGCCCACGAGACGGCGGTGACGTGGTCGCCGACCTCGAGCTTCCGGGGGCTCCCCCCCGCGTCGAGGTCGTGCAGCTTGATGCGGCCGTCGTCCGTGGCCGCGGCCAGGTACCGCCCGCCCGGAGAGATGGCGATGGGCCCGCCCGCGCGCTTGCCCTTCCACTGCTCGAGGATCGCGCCGTCGGGGACGCGGACGCGGTAGATCATCGCGCCGCCCTCGGCCGAGACGTAGGCCTCCGTGGCGGTGCTGAAGGACACCGTGTCGGCGCCCCCGCGGAGCCGGAGGAGGTCGCGGCTGGAGCCTTCGCGGAGATCCCAGGCGCGCACGCCCTCGGGCAGGGCGGCGAGCACGATCTCGTCGTCGGGGCTGAAGGCGATGGCCCGCACGTCCTCGGCCCCGCGCAGGGAGGGGCCGGGCCGCCCGGTGGACAGGTCCGAGAGCTCGATCATCCCCTCGCGGCCCTGGACGGTGTCGGGCGCGATGGCGACCGCGATGCGGGGCGAGCCGTTGGCGTAGGCGACGCGCACCGGCACGCCCGAGACCTTGGGGAGGCGACCGCCGCGGCCGTCCTTGAGCCGCCAGGCGCGGACGCCGTCGGGGGACGTGCGGTTGGTGGCGGCGGCCTCGCGACCGTCGGCGCTCAGGGCGACGGACATGACGGCGAAGCGCTCGGAGTACTCGAGCTCGGCGACCGTGGGCTCCACGCCGGTGCCGCCGTCGCGCTCGATGAGGTAGCTGTCGCCGGCAGGCGCAGGCCCGGGGGCCAGGAGCAGGGCGACGAAGACGAAGAAGGAGCCTCTCACGGGGGTCCGAGCGCTTCGTACATCACGTTCTCGAACAGCGCCTTGCCGTCCGCGGTGGCGCTGCCGAGGGCGACCTCCCAGCCCCAGAACCAGAAGTTCCCGCAGGTGTTCTCGCGCAGCAGGAGCAGGCTGCTCGGATCGCTGGGCACGTGCCCGATCTCGAACCAGTTCCCGGCCCCGGACTGCATGGAGCGCGACGCCCCGCTGCCGTACACCTGCACGTAGTTGTTGCCGATGCTCTGGAGGAAGTTGGGCCAGTACCAGATGTTCTGGCCGGACTGGACGGGCGACACGATGCGGCTGCTCGCCTGTCCCTGGTTGAAGAAGCGGAGGTCGGTGGGGAATCCGGTCTGGCCGATGCCGTCGAAGAGGGCGAGCCCGCCGGTGCCCATGCCGATGGTGGGGAGGCAGCGGTCGTGGAACTCGAGGAATGGGTCCACGGGGGCGGTCCAGCCGGAGGCCTCGGTGGTCGTGTTGTGGACCACGATGAGGGCGGCGTACTCCGTCGGGAAGATCGTCCCCGCGGTGACGCCGGCGGCCGCGATGAGCTCCCCGCAGTAGCCGAAGCCGTCGATCTGGGTCTTGAGGTTGGCGCCGGTGCCGGCCGAGGCGCCGTGCACCACGCCGACGCGGACGTAGCCGTCGTCCACCCCGCCGGAGCAGTCGTCGTCGACGCCGTTGCACAGCTCGGTCTTGCCGGGGTTCACGGAGGCGTCGGCGTCGTCGCAGTCGCCCGCGCAGCGATCCCAGCCGTCGTTGTCCCCGTCGACGTTGTCGTCTTCCCAGATGCCGCCGTCGCTGTCGTTGCAGTCGTCGTTCAGCTCGGAGTAGCCGGGGCCGGGGCACCCTTCGCCGAGGGCCGGACCCGCGCCGTGGCCGTCGAGGTCGGTGTCGAAGTAGAGGGTGACGAGCACGCCCGTGTCGACACGCCCGTCGCAGTCGTCGTCCATGCCGTTGCAGACCTCGCGTGCGTCCGGATTCACCTCGGCGTTGGTGTCGGCGCAGTCGCCGTCGTTGTCGACGTACCCCGGGCTGTCGCCGCAGGTGGAGATGGTGTTGTCGGGGTTGCTGCTGCCGAAGCCGTCGTTGTCGAAGTCGAGCCGGCGGGTCTCGCCGGGGAGGTCGTCGTCGGCCACGCCGTCGCAGTTGGAGTCGATGCCGTCGCAGAGCTCCTCGGCCTCGGGGTGCCGCGTGGGGTCGCCGTCGTCGCAGTCCCCGTCGTCGACGGACCAGCCGTCCATGTCGAGGTCGTCGGCGGCGTCGTCGTCGTCCACGGCGTCGTCGTCGTCCAGGGCCGCGTCGTCGTCGTCACCGTCCGGGCTCTCGGTGTGGAAGGTGAGGCAGGCGGTCGTGGGCAGGGCGAGCAGCAGGGCGAGCAGGGTCGAGCGTCGGAGCATCGAGGGAATCATACGCGACGCCGCGCGACCCGCCGGGTGCGGCGCGGGGCCCGGGATCAGGGCTCGAAGAGGACCGCGGGCTCGTAGGTGACGAGGTAGGTGAAGCGGCTGCTCGGGTCGGGGCAGCCCCGGTCGTAGGTGCGGCAACCCTCGCCGACAGCGAACCCTGCGACGAGGGCGACCACGGCGAGGAGGCGGGGAGGGCCCTTCACCGGGGGATCCCGACCAGGTTGATCGACGACGAGTCGAACCAGACGATGGGCCCGCCCTCGTCCTCCGCGGTCGCGCGGGCGGACAGCCGAGCCTCGTCCTGCCAATCGATGATGGTCGCCTGATCTCCGGCGTCGGCGGACTCGACGGAGACGAGGACGAGGGTTCGCGTCTGCCTCTGAATGTCCTCGCAGCCCCCGCCCCGAGGGGCCCGGGCCTCGACGGGGGAGACGGCCCACGACGCGGCCCAGCCCAGGGTGAACATGAGCAGCAGCAGCAGGGCCGGGCGGGCGGGTGCGCTCATGGGGGCGTCGCCGGAGGGGCGCTCACTCGCTCCAGTGCGGGGGCAAGGTTCGGGCGAACCAGTCGAAGGCCTCGATGCGGGTCTTCCAGGACGCGAGGTTCGGGTAGCGGTCGGCGAGGGGGAGGAGGCCGAGGTCGAAGGGCGCGGAGGTGGGCTTGGCGGCGGTCCGCAGGAGGTTCTGGACCTGGGGCATGAGCGCGATGTCGGCGGCGGAGAACCGCTCCCCGACGAGGAAGGTCTTGCCTTCGAGGGCGGCCTCCCACCGGGCGATCTCGGCGAAGAGGGCGGGGAGGCCCGCGCGGATGGCGTCCTCGTGTCCCTGCGGGCGACCGAAGAAGAGGGGGCGGAAGGTCGCGCCGTGGGCGTGGTCGAGGTAATTGTCGATCTCGCTGACGCGGCACACGATCTCGGCCTCCTCGGCGGGCGTGGCGCCGAAGACCGGGGGGTCCGGGAACACCCGGTCGAGGTACCGCACGCACGCGTTGGACTCGTAGACGACGACGGCCCCGTGCACGATGGCCGGGACCTTGCCGCGGGGGTTCACGGCGAGGAACTCGGGCGACTTGTGTTCTCGGGCCGAGAAGCTCAGGAGCTTCGATTCGTAGGGGACGCCCTTATGCTCCAGCGTCTGGTGGACCCGCCAGGAGTAGGGGCTGCCGCTGCCCCAGTAGAAGTCGATCATGGTGCCTCCGAGCCCGGACGATACGGTGGCGGGCAGGGGGGCGCGAGGGCGGGGGCGCGGCGAGCAAAGGTCGCCCGAACGGACCGTCGACCCGAGCGATGCGCGCGGGAGCGAGCAGAGGTCCCCCGAATGGACCGTTCACCC
>CAZUHI010000008.1:0-162626 GCA_964620495.1 uncultured Rickettsiales bacterium
CGCATGTGGCCGGGTCATGGCGCGTGCGCAGCCCTCAATGGCTGACCGACTCTAGGTGACGACCAGCTTGCAGTTCGGCTTGCTCGCCAGCTGCAGGAAGCTGCCGTGCGCGAGCAGCGAGTCGACCTGGTCGGGGACCTTGGGCTGCAGGTGGAGCAGCTTGATCGAGGTCGTGCAGCCGTAGAGCTTGATGCGGTCGCCGCCGAGCTCGCGCGCCTCTTCGAGCAGCTCGTCCAGGTCCGGGATGCGACCGGCGTCGATGCCCCGCTCGTAGGCCTTCTTGACCTCGGGCGTGGAGATGCCGACCTCGGCCTCCGCCATCGTCTCGTGGAAGTAGCGGTACAGGGCGCCGTAGGTCAGGAAGACGTGCGCCTCCCAGTCCATGGACGCCGCCGTGGCCACGAGCCCCACCATCGTGTGCAGCTGCTCGTAGGTGTCGCCCTTCGCGTAGATGCAGATCCGGGGGCGGTCACTCATTGTCGAGCTTCCACTCGTCGAGCCAGACCATCTGGATGCGCTCCAGCGTGCCCTCGGAGCAGCCGTCGGCGGTGCCCTCGAAGTCCGGCAGCGCCATGACCATGTCGCGCAGCTTCGTGAACGACAGGGTCAGCGGGTTGATGTCCTCGTGCGCCTCGTAGAGCTGCGCACCGATCTCCGTGCCGTCGGCCCAACTGAGCTTCATGCCTTTCTCCCGGGCCTAGGCCCTGTTGTCTTCCGGGGCGTACTCACACTCCGGATCGGGCTTCACCCCGTAGTCCTGCTTGGCGTAGTAGGCGGTCAAGGAGACCAGTCCGTTCACCCCCCTGAGAGGAGCAACGAGGGCGCTGCCGGTCACTCCGAACGCCTTCTCGAACGTGGGCCGCTTGGCCTTTGAGCCGGTGAAGCAGCTCTCGAGGATCACCTTCTCCAGGCAAGGGTGGGTAGTGCTCCCGTGTGCCTTGAGGATCTGCTTCCTGATGTTTCCGGCAGACAGTGTGCGCCGAAACTTGTCGTCGCCGTTCATGTAGATGTTCGGGAGGTCTTTCTGGTTCTCGCCATGGGCGATGATCACCAGAACCTTCAGGCTGCGGTCCGCCAGAGCCCGGTAGACATCGTCCGCCGTCGCTTTCGTGTCCAGGGTGACCCGGAATCCCAACTCGGCGAGGTCGGAAGCAATCTCCCGTCCCGTTCGCCGCCAAGCGCGGGTGTATGCGAACCCGCCTACGTTTCCCACCAGGACAGCTGCCCGGCAGCACGCCTCCCGACCGTGCTGCAGAAAGCGCGGCCCTCGACCTGGGGGGACCTCTTCGGAGGGGTCCTCGACCTTGCCGCTCCCGGAACTCGAGAAGCCGACCAGGGCCGCTCCCCAGAAGAGCGTGATGCCCTCGGCGGTGCGCGCCGCTTCGCGGAGACGGGTGGTTCCGTCATCGACTCGACTCATCGGTCCTCCGAGCCGGTCGTTCCTAGTAGGGCCGCTGGGGCACGAGCACGACGACGTTCTCGCCGCTCACGCGGGCCTGGCAGCCGAGGCGGGACTCGAGCGAGACGCCCTCGACCTCGTCGAGCTTGTCCTCTTCGTCGAAGTCCATCTCCGAGAGCGACTTCTCGCCCACCTTCACGATCACGTGGCAGGTGGTGCACGCGCAGAAGCCGCCGCAGGCGTGCTCCAGGTCGTAGTCGTTGTTCAGGGCGGTCTCGAGGATCGAGGCACCTTCTTCGGTGGTGAAGGTGACGTCCTCGGACTCGTCCTTGGCGGTGATCGGTCGGAAGGTGACCGTGGGCATCGTTTTCTCTCCTATCCGAGCTGGATGTCGCGGGCGGAGGTGCGGGGCGCGGAGCCCATCACCTCGTCCATGGACTTGCCTGCGACGGTGACGCTCAGGACCTCGTTCATCATCGCCGAGGCGACCGTGGCCGTGCTCTCGTTGAGCACCTCCATGGCGGCCTCGACCGTCTCTTTGTCGTCGGACTTCAGGGCCGCTTCGAGACCCGCGATCGCGGCGCGTATCTGGCCCTCCAGGGGCGGCGGGATCAAGTCCGGACGCTCGGAAAGTGCCCGGGCCGTGTAGCGCAGGACGCTCTCACCCTCGGCCTTGAGGTCCGCGAGCAGGTGGGCCTGCACGTCCTCCTCGGCGTGTTCGATCGAGTCGAAGATCATGTCCTCGACCTGCTCGTCGGTGAGCCCGTACGTCGGCTTGACCTCGATGGAGGACTCCACGCTCGACGTCATCTCCTTGGCCGTGACCTTGAGCATGCCGTCGGCGTCGATGAAGAACTCCACCAGCACCCGGGGCATGCCCGCGGCCATGGGCGGGATCCCGCGGAGGCGGAAGCGACCGAGGCTGCGCAGGTCCTTCGCCATCTCGCGCTCGCCCTGCACCACGTGGATCTCCACCGCCGTCTGGTCGTCGATCTGCGTGCTGAAGCCCTCCGTGGCGCGCACCGGGATGGGCGTGTTGCGCCACAGCAGCTTCGTGGCGCCGCCGCCGTAGGTCTCGATTCCGAGGCTGAGGGGCGTGACGTCGAGCACCACCGCGCCCTCCGCGTCGCGCTCGCCCGCGAGGACCGCCGCCTGGACCGCGGCGCCGAGGGCGACCACCTGGTCCGGATCGATCTCGGTGTGCGGCGGCTTGCCGAACTCGGCCTCGAGGCGCGCACGCACCGCCGGGATGCGGCTCGATCCGCCCACGCAGACGACCTCGCCCACGTCTTCGGGGTCCAGGTCGGCCTCGTCGAGGATGAACTCGATGGCGTCCATCGTCTTGTCGATGAGGGGCTTCACCGCGGCGTCGAAGTCGGCCCGCGTGATCGTCCGCTCGATGGCGATGCCCGCGCCCTGGAACGACAAGGCGACGTCCGTGGAGTCGTTGTCCGACAGCGCGATCTTTGCGCCCTCGGCCGCGATCTTCACGGCCGCCAGCCGTCCCGAGTCGCCGTCGACCTTCGCGCGGTCCTCGGCGCTCAGCCCGGACAGGAGCAACTCCACCACGGCGTAGTCGAAGTCGTCGCCCCCGAGGCGGGTGTTGCCTGTCGTGCCGATGACCTTGAAGACGCCCTCGGTGACCTTGAGCAGGCTCACGTCGAAGGTGCCGCCCCCCAGGTCGTAGACGAGGATCGTGCCCGACGCGCCCTGGTCCAGCCCGTAGGCGAGCGCCGCCGCGGTGGGCTCGTTGATGATGCGCAGGACGTCGATCCCGGCCATGCGCCCGGCGTCGCGGGTGGCCTGGCGCTGGCCGTCGTCGAAGTACGCGGGGACGGTGATGACGGCCCGCTTGAGGCGCCCGTTGTAGGCCCGCTCGATGCGCTTCTTCGCCTCGCCGAGGATCATCGCGGAGAGCTCTTGGGGCAGGTACTCCTTGCCGTGCACCCGCACCGCGACCTGCTTGCCCATGCCCGACTGGACCACCCGGTACGGCAGCCGACCCATGTCGTCGATGTCCTCGATGCCGCGGCCCATGAAGCGCTTGACCGACGTGATGGTCCCCGACGGGTTCATGAGGGCGCGCGCCTTCGCGTCGTCGCCCACCACCGCGTGGTGCTCCTCGTCGATGCCGACGACCGACGGGACGATCGCGCGACCATGCCGGTCCGTGAGCACCTTGGGGTCGCCGTCGACGACCCAGGCGACCAGCGTGTTCGTGGTGCCGAGGTCGATTCCGGCCACGATGTCGGTGATCTGACCCTTGACCTTGAGCGGGATCTGCATGGCTACTCGGGGATGCTCTCACCGCGGAGGGCGGTCTGGATGTTGCGCCAGTAGCGGGACTGGCTGACGGTGCTCGCGATCGTCTCCAACGTGGAGGCGCGGGCGACCGCGGGGTCGAGGGCGGCGTCGGCCACGTCGAGGGACGCGAAGGACTCTTCCAGCACGGTACGGAGCCGCTTGAGCTCGCGTCGTGTCTGCTTCTTGAGGGCCTTTCGAGCGTCCGGATCGAGCCCGTCCTGGACCGCCTCCTGGAGCTCGAGCTGCTCCATGAGGAACCCCGGCGGCAGCCGCTTGCCGGCCTCGTCCAGGGCACCGGACCGCTGCTCGTCGGTGAGCGCGAGGAGCGTCTCGGCCCGACGGAACGGGTCCCGCACCGCCTCCAGCGCCTCGTTCACGGCGGACTGGGCGAGCAGGGCCTTGCGGTGCAGGCGGCTCGAGCGCGACGCCCACCGATCCGGGTGCAGCCGTTGGGCGAGCCTCAGCTCCCGTCGGTCGAGCTCGACGTCCGCGATGGCGAACGTGCGGGCCAGACCCAGCAGGCCGAAGGCGGACATGCGCGAGCGCTCGGGGTAGTCCGCGCCGCACGAGTCGCAGAACAGCGGGAACGCCATGCCCGCGCCGCACTCGTCGCAGCGGTGTTCCTCGGCGGTGATCGCGTAGCTGGTGGACATGGACCTTCGGAAAAGACGCCGCCCGCCGCAGGGAGCCTGGGGCGGGCGGGCGGAGACTAGAGGCTCGGCGTCAGACCGAGAATGACGTTCCGCACCCGCAGACCGCCTTGGCCTTCGGGTTCAGGAAGACGAAGCCGCCGTTGAAGTCGTCCGTGTCGAAGTCGAGCTCGAGGCCCGCCGTGTACAGGAACGACTTCTTGTCGACGATCAGCTTCACGCCGTTGCTCTCGAACACGCGGTCGAACTTGGTGGGTTCGTCGTCGATCGAGAGGTTGTAGGACAGACCGCTGCAGCCGCCGCCCTGCACCGCGATCCGGAGCCCCACCTCGTCGGAGAGCGCCTTCTGCGTGAAGAGCGAGTTGATCTTGTTCGCCGCGGAGGACGAGACAGCGATGGTGGCGGCCACGGAGGGAGTCCTACTTGTTCTTGTTCTGGTAGTCCTCGATCGCCGCCTTGATCGCCTCTTCGGCGAGCACCGAACAGTGGATCTTCACGGGCGGGAGCGCGAGCTCCTCGACGATCGCGGTGTTCTGGATGGCGTTCGCCTCGTCCAGCGTCTTCCCCTTCATCCACTCCGTGGCGAGAGAGCTGGACGCGATGGCCGAGCCGCACCCGAACGTCTTGAACTTGGCGTCGACGATCTTGTCGTCTTCGACCTGGATCTGGAGCTTCATGACGTCGCCGCACTCGGGCGCGCCCACGATGCCCGTGCCCACGTCCTCGGACGACTTGTCCAGGGAGCCCATGTTCCGGGGGTTGTTGAAGTGGTCGATGACCTTGTCGGTGTACGCCATGTTCTCTGCGTCTCCCGGCGCGTCTACGGACTGCGCCTATGAATCATGGACCAATATGGTCCTTAATAGTCTCGATCGCAAGATCGATGATCGCGGCTCCCCTGCACTAGTCGTGTTTCCACTCGATGGTGTTGAGGTCGATGCCCTCCTTCACCATCTCGTAGAGCGGGCTCATCTCGCGGAGCTTCAGAGCCGACGCGATCGTCTGGTCGGTCGCGTAGTCGACCTCCTCCTCCGTCGTGAACCGGCCGAGGGAGAAGCGGATCGAGGTGTGCACGAGGTCCTCGCCGACGCCGATGGCGCGCATGACGTGGCTGGGCTCGAGGGTCGCGGACGTGCAGGCCGAGCCCGACGACACGCAGACCGTGGTCATGCCCATCATCATCGACTCGCCCTCGACGTAGTTGAACGAGATGTTCAGCCCGCCGGGGATGCGCTCGGTCTCGTGCCCGTTGAGGTACACGTAGTCCAAGGCCTCCCAGATGCGCGACCTCATCTTGTTCGCGAGGCGCGTGAGGCGCTCCTTCTCCGACGCGCGCAGCTCCGTGCAGAGCGCGGCCGCCTTGCCCATGCCGACGATGCCGGGGACGTTCAGGGTGCCGTGGCGGAAGCCGCGCTCCTGGCCGCCGCCGAGCATCTGGGCGGAGAGGCGCACGCGCGGGCGACGCCGACGGACGTAGAGGGCGCCGATGCCCTTCGGCCCGTAGATCTTGTGGCCGGACATGGCGAGGAGGTCGATGCCGTCCCGCTCGACGTTCACGTCTTCGGTGTCCAGGCCGAGGCAGGCGTCCACGAAGTAGATGACGCCCTTGTCCTTGCAGACCTTGCCGATCTCCGAGACCGGGTTGATGGAGCCGATCTCGTTGTTGGCGAAGAGCACCGCCACGAGGATCGTGTCCTCGCGGATGGCCTCGGCCACCTGGTCGGCCGTGACCCGCCCCGTGGTGTCCACGGGCAGGTAGGTGATGTCGTACCCCTCGCGCTCGAGGGCGCGCAGCGGGTCCATGACGGCGCGGTGCTCCACCGCCGTGGTGACGATGTGCTTGCCCTTGCTGCCGTACATCTTGGCGACGCCGAGGATCGCGAGGTTGCAGGCCTCGGTCCCGCCGGACGTGAAGATGATCTCGGAGTCTCGAGCGCCCAGCAGCCCGGCGACGTTCGCGCGCGCGTCGTCCACCGCCTTCTCGGCGGCCCACCCGAAGGTGTGCGAACGCGAGTGGGCGTTGCCGTAGTGCTCCCCGAAGTACGGGAGCATCGCCTCGATCACGCGCGGATCGGTGCGCGTGGTCGAGTGGTTGTCGAGATAGACGGGGGGATGCTCGGCTTCGGTCACCTTCGGCTCCCGTGAAATTTCCCGAGTGGTTTCAGACACTTGCAATGTAGACAAGGCACTCTCCGGCGAATCGTGGACCAATTTAGTCGGGAATAGCCGCGTGTCAATCCCTGAACGCGTGCGAGTGACCATGCGGGACGCAACGAGTTGTCCACAGCGGCCTGTGGACAACGCCGGATCGAAAATCGGTGTGCGCAGGCCTTGTGCTCGCCCGGAGATCGGTGTAGTTGGCGAAGAATTGTCCCCGCTGTGGACAAGTTCCCCCGAGCGAAGCGACGGACCCTAGATCGGGATCGCGGAGGCGATCAAGCCGTGGCGGAAGATCCGCCGGATTTCCTCTTCGAGGCCGATCCGTTCGTCGTCTTGGCCGCCTCCCGGCGCGCCTCCACGAGGGCGTCGTACTCGGCGGAGACGCGCCGCATCAGCTGCGTCTTCTCGCGGAACGGCAGGAATGAACTCTTGAACCCGTTCGTCATCACCCACTTGAGCTCGGCGACGGTCAGGTCCCACTCGTTGACGGCGAGCATGTACTCGTCGGTGACGGTCGTGTCCGTGATGAGCCGGTTGTCGGTGTTGAGCGTCACCCGCAGGCCGAGGTCCAGATAGAACTTGAACGGGTGCTCGGTCA
The DNA here is from genome assembly GCA_964620495.1 of uncultured Rickettsiales bacterium. GTDB lineage: Bacteria > Myxococcota_A > UBA796 > UBA9615 > UBA9615 > CAZEKB01. Next base: position 7,112 of record CAZUHI010000008.1, read on the forward strand.
TGGACGCGGCCGACCGCGTCTGGATGTTCGACTTGAGGCACACCTCGAGCGGGATGCGGTGGTCGTTCACGTAGTTGAGCAGGTCGCCGCTCTCGCGGAGGCGGGTCCCGTGCCCGATCCGGTGGGCGCCGCAGTAGTGGATCGCCTGCGCGATCGACTCGGGCCCGTAGGCCTCGCCCGCGTGGATCGTGACGTTGATGTTGTTGTTGAGGATGAGCTGGAAGGCCTTCACGTGGGCCTTCGCGGGGTGGTCCTCTTCGGCGCCCGCCAGGTCGAAGCCGACGACGCCGCGGTTCTTGAACGCCACCGCCAGCTCCGCGATGCGCAGCGAGGTGGCCGGGTTCATGTTGCGGATGCCGCAGATGATCAGGCCGGTCTTGATGTCGTACTTGTGCTCGGCGTCGTGCAGCCCGTCGACGACGGCCTGGACGATCTGGTCCAGGCGCAGGCCGCGCTCGGTGTGGAGGATGGGCGCGTACCGCACCTCCAGGTACTTCACGTTCTCGCCGGCGGCGTCCTCGGCCAACTCGAAGGCCACGCGGCGCAGGGCGGACTCCGTCTGCAGGACGCTGCAGGTCAGGCCGAAGGCGGACAGGTAGTCGACGAGGTCGTCGCAGATCTCGCCCGCGTGCATCGCCTTGCGCAGGCCGGAGGCGTCCGCGGCGGGCAGCTTCACGCCGTGTTCGGCGGCGAGGTCGAGGATCGTGGATTCACGCAGGCTGCCGTCGAGGTGGCAGTGCAGGTCGGTCTTGGGCATCGCCCGGACGAAGTCTTCGTCGATGATGTTCTCGAGGTTGCGGTTCGGCACCAGAGCTCCAGGAACGCGGCCACCGGTACGGGCGACCATGGCGGAGTATAGGTCCCCGCCGGAGAGATGCCCCTACGGCGCGGGCTCGGCCAGCGCCTCGCGCAGCGCCTCGACGACCGCCAGCACGCGCGCGCTTCGCTGCCCCGACGCCGGATAGACCGCGTGCACGGGGAACTCGGCCAGGTGGTGGTCCGGGAGGACGCGCTCGAGGGCGGGCATGCCCCGCATCACCCGGGCCGAGGTCCCGCCGATGCCGAACCCGAGGGCGAGCGCGTCCATCAACGTGCGCCCGTCGTCGGTCTCGAGCATGCAGCGGATGGGGACCACCTCCTGCGACCCGTCCCGGTGCCGCAGCGCCCAGGACGTGCTCGGGCTCGACGTCGTGAACCGCACCAGGGTGTGGCGCTCCAGGTCCCGCGGATGCTCCGGTCGGCCTCTCCGCGCCAGGTAGTCGCCGCTGGCCACCAGCACCAGGGTGACCTCGCCGACCTTGCGCGCGACCAACCTGCTGTCCGTCTGGCGCCCGCCCATGATCACGAGGTCGAACCCCTCCGCGACGGGGTTCACCATCCGGTCGTTCACCCGGACCTCGAGCTCGAGGTCCCGGTTCGCCGACACCAGCGGCGCGAGGCACCGGAGCAGGTCGTGGCTGAGGACGCTCGGGACGCTGATGCGCACCAGCCCCTTGAGCTGCTCGCCGTCTTGTTGGAGCGCCGCCTCGGCCGCGCCCGCTTCGCCCAGGATCCGATGCGCTCGGTACAGCAGCGTGCGCCCGGCCTCGGTGAGGCTCTGGCTTCGCGTGGTGCGGTACAGCAGGACGGTCCCGAGGCGCTTCTCGAGGGCGGCAAGCCTTCGACTGACGGTGTTCGGGGCCATGCCCAGCGCCCGCCCGGCCGCGGTCAAGCTGCCGCTCTCGACGATCTGGGCGAAGACCCGCAGCTCCTCGAGGCTCTCCAGCTTCACGGCCCGATTATCCCACGAACGGAGACCAACATCGACCGACTGCCTCTGTTCTCGGGAGATCGGTTGCGTGGGTATGCTCCCGACCGTGGGGCATCTCTTCTATCCGGCCTGCAACGTCGACGACGTGGCCGAGGGCGGCAAGGTCCGGGTCGTCGTCGAGGGCTATCCCGTGTGCGTCTACCGCGTGAACGGGACCTTCTACGCGAGCGGCGACCCCTGCCCGCACGAGCTCGTCTCCCTCGGTGACGGGGGCGTGCTCGACGGCGAGGTCGTGACCTGCGGCGCCCACCGCTGGCGGTTCAACGTCCGTACCGGCGAGTGCTATGAGGACGACGACCCCAGCCATCGGCTCACGAAGCTGCCGTGCGGACGCAAGGACGGGGTGGTCTACGTCGGCTTCGAAGACGGCGGCGAGCGGTGAAGAGGGCCTCCTACACCCCCTACTTCGTGGCCGCGACGGCCGTGATCCTCATCGTCTTCTTCGAGCCCACCGCGCGACGCTTGGCGGGTGGGCACTGGCAGCGGGGCAAGTACGTCTACCAGGACTCCCTCAGCCTCGACGTGCACGCCGTGATCGGGTTCACGTTCGTGGCCGCCTTCGTGATCCAGATCATCCTCGGGCGTCGGCAGCGGGCACACGGCTCGGCGCGACGACTCCACGAGAAGCTCGGGAAGCTCCTGATCATCCTCGTGGTCCCGCTGTTCGTGGGCACCGCGGCGTGGGTCGTCGCCGATCGGAGCACGTCGATCGCGCCCGAGCTCAGCGTGATCTTCAAGGTCGACCGGGAGATGGGCCGCGTCGTGCTCGGTGAGCTCCTCGTCTTCACGTCCTTCTTCTTCGTGCGCGCGTGGCTCGCCATCCGGGACGGGGACGTCGCCCGCCACGTGGACGCCGTGCTGGGCGCGTTCCTCATGGCGAGCGCGATCGCCACCATCCGCTTCCTCTACTCGGCGATCTGGGCGACGGGCGCGGGCTCGCCGTTCTCGGTCATCGGGATGTACTTCATCACCGTCGCCATCGTGGTCGGCGCCATGGCCCTCGCGTACGCCCGGGCGGGTCGCTTCGCCGCCAACCGACGGGTGCTCGCGGGGCTGGTGGCCGTCACCATGGCTACGGGCCTCCTCTGCATGCCGCTGTACGACTTCATGGACACCACGTCGTGACCGAGTACCTCCCCACCGAGGAGTCGACGGTCAACCTGATGTCGCAGCTGCAGGCGGCCCCGGTGCTGCTCGAGGCGGGCGACGTGCTCCTGCGCGAGGGCGAGGACGGCGGGAAGATGTTCCGCGTCGAGAAGGGCACGCTCGAGGTGCTGCGGATCGACGCCGACGGCACCGAGTTCCGCCTCGCGCTCGTGGGCCCCGGCGAGCTCCTCGGCGAGATGGCGATGGTCGACGGGCGGGCTCACGCGGCCACGGTGCGGGCGGTGGAGGACTGCCTGCTGATCGGCGTCACCAAGAAGGCGTTCGACGGTCTGCTCGAGCAGACCACCACGCCCCTCGAGCAGCTCCTCGTGAAGATGACGCGCAACCTCAGCCGCGCCCTCACGCGGCAAGGCGACGAGACGGTCGCGTCCATGAAGCGCGAGCTCGAGCTGACGAAGCTGCGGGCGGCCACCAGCACGTTCCTCGTCCACATGCTCCTGGGCTTCGCCGCCTACGCCGTCGTCATGAAGTGGATGGCCGAGAACACCGGCCCGCTCGCCAACGCGACGGTCGTGACCGGCCCCCTGATGCTGGGCATGGCGGCCGTCGCCATCTCCTACGCGCGCCGCTCCGGGTTCCCGATGTCGGGCTTCGGGCTCACGTGGAACGACGCCGGTCGGAACGCCCTCGAGGCGACGATCCACACCATCCCGGTGCTGCTCCTGCTCGTGGCCGGGAAGTACCTGCTGCTGAAGTTCGACCCCGACTACCAGCACCACCAGCTGATCCCGCTCCTCCACGCGCCGTTCTCCGTGGGCCCCGCGATCGGCTACCTGGTGTACGCCGCCCTCGTCCCGCTGCAGGAGTTCCTCTCGCGCGGCGCGATCCAGGGGACCCTCTTCGACGTCCTCGACGGGTCGGAGCGCAGGCGCAAGTTCTGGTCGATCCTGGTGTCGAACACGCTGTTCGCGATCACCCACCTTCACCTGACGATCACCTACGGCGTGGCCGCCTTCGTGGGGGGGCTGTTCTGGGGTTGGCTCTACAGCCAGGAGCGCAGCCTCGTGCGTCCGGTCGTGTCGCACATCATCGTGGGGGTGTTCGCCCTCTACGTCCTCGACTTCGCCGACCTGTTCAAGGGGATCTAGACCCTGGGGCCGCCTCGTCGACGGTCCCGTGACGGGCCGACAGGAACGCGAACAGCAGCGACCCGATCGACCCCACTACGAGCAGCTCCGCCAGCACCCGCGTGGTGTTTGGTTCGTCCCGCACGACGAGCTGCGCGAACACGGCGGCGATCGCGAACTGCATGAACCCCAGCAGGCCCGATGCGGTGCCCGCGAGCCGCTCGTCGACCTCCATGACCCCGGCGTTCGTGCCCGGCAGCGCCAAGCCCACGCCGTAGCCCGCGACCGACGCCGGCACGAACAGGCGCGCGGGCGTCAGCGCCGGCTCGGACCAGCCGAGCAGCCACGCCGAGACGAGCCCCCCCGCGACGACCAGGACGCTGCCCGCGAGGGTGATGCGCCCGTTGCGTGCGCGCCCCGCGAGGCGCTCGGCGCTGAACAGTCCGGCGGCCACGAAGACCGCCATGAACACGAACCAGATGCCGTACTCGTAGGCGGGGCGGCCGAGCACGTCGACCATGAGGTACGTCGACGCGGAGGTGAACGCGAAGAAGATGGCGAAGTGCAGGGCGGACTGCACCGAGAACCCGAGGAAGACCGGCGACGTGAGCAGCCGCGCGAGCTGACTGCCGAGCGTGCCCTCCAGGGGCGGGCGCTCCTTCTGCGGGGGCAGCGTCTCGTCGAGCGACGTGTGGACGGGGACGAGCAGCGCCACGCCCACGAGGGCGGTGAGCGCGAAGACGGCCCGCCAGCCCACCCGATCGATGAGCACCCCCCCCAAGGCGGGCGCGAGCAGGACGGCGGCCACCGCCCCGAGCGTCACCCGGGCGATCATCCGCTCGGCGTCGGGGTGGACGTCGTGCAGGACGGCGCGGATGACGGTCATGGCGACGGAGCTCGTCGCCGCCTGGGCGACGCGGGCGAACACGAGGACCTCGACGGTCGGCGCCGCGGCCCCGAGGATGCTGGCCAGGGTGTAGAGCCACGCGGTCCCCACGATGATCGGGCGACGTCCCAGCCGGTCCACGAGGGGGCCGGCGGCCGCCGTCGCCACCGCCGCGGCGAGGACGCCCAGGCTCAGGCCCAGCTGCACGACGGCGATCGGGGCGTCGAAGTCGGCCTTGATGAAGGGCAGACACGGCTTGAAGATGTTCAGCGAGAAGGGCCCCACCGCCGCCATCCCCACGGTGAGGATGCGGAAGCCGAGGCCCGAGCGCCCCTCAGGCGATCCCGGCATCGACGAGGCTCCTCCCCACCGCTTCGTCCAGCAGCATGGGGGACCAGCCGAGCAGGTCGCGGGCGAGCCGACCGTCCACGACGGGCTCCTCGGCCATCCCGTCCAGGCGCTCGATCGTGAGCGGCGGGTCGTCGCCGAGGCGCTCGGTCACCCGCGCGAGGCGACGGATCGCAGCGTCCGGCACGGTCAGCACGCGGGGCGGCGACCTCCCCGCGCGCCGGGCGACGAGGGCGATGAGGTCCCCGAAGGGCAGCGCCTCGGGCCCGGGGAGGTCGATGGGCTCGTCGGGCAGGTCGTCCGGCGCCAGGTCGATGCAGCGCACCACCGCGTCGGCGACGTCCCACACCCCCACCGGCCGACGCATCGCGAGGCCCCCGGGCAGGGGCAGCACGGGGAGCCGCGCGGCCTTCAGCATCGAGGCGAGGTGAGGCGAGTGGGGCCCGATCATCATCGGAGGTCTCAGGATCACGACCTCGACGCCCGTGGCGGCGCGCAGGAGGTCCTCGGCCTCCTTCTTCGACTGCGCGTAGACCCCGCGCCGGCTGCGCAGGACGGTGTCCGACGAGACGGCGACCACGCGCCTCACCCCCGCCGCCTTCGCCGCCTCGAGGAGGTTCCGGGTGCCGTCCACGTGCACCGCGCGGTTCCGCTCGGCGTCCTTGGAGCGGACGACGCCGGCGAGGTGCAGGACGGTCTCCACGTCCTCGAGCGGCGCGTCCAGGGAGCCGCGGCGCGTGAGGTCGCCCTCGCACATCCAGGAGCCGGCGCCCGCGAGCACGTCCCGGTTCGAGGTGACGCGCACGAGCGCTCGATGCCGTCGACCGTCGCGTCCCAGGGCCGCGCAGACCTGCCGACCGAGCAGGCCGGTGGCGCCCGTCACCAGGATCTCCCCCGACCGGTGGACGACCCGGCTGCGTGGGTCGTGGGGGAGGTCGCCCTTCACGCTTCGGCCGCGTCCCCGACGACGCCTGCCTCGAGGGCCGTCCAGTAGTCGGCGACCTCCGACGGCGTCGCGACCCAGGCCTCGCCCTCGTCGAGGATGTCCTTGAGGACCGCGCGGAAGAGGTCCCGGTTCACGGCGCGCCCGAACAGGTGCGGCTCGGGATGGGTGAGGAAGTGGCAGACACCGCAGAGGTCGCGCACGTGCCGGTACTTCTGCAGCAGGACGCGGGGCACCTCGAGGCCCTTGTAGCCGAGGAGCTGGAGGCGGTCGTCGGCGGGCATCGTCGTCGGCAGGACGAGCATCCCGGCGCGACGGAACGGGAAGATCGTGCCGCAGCCGCGGCGGGGCCCGAGCAGGGTGTGCGTGTCCGTGTCGGGGACGGAGCTGTCCCAGTCGAAGCGACCGTCGAGGGCCTCGTACAGCGAGTCGGAGACGAGCAGCGAGGGCGACCGGAACCCGCGGATGCCGTGCTCGGCGATGAGGTCGCGGCAGGTGTCCAGGCGTCGCTCGGCGACGCGACGCTCGGCGAAGGCGATGCGGTTGTCGTGAGTGTCCCCGTGCAGCCCGATCTCGCCGCCGGCCTGCAGCACCGCGCGGATGAACCCGACGTCCCAGGTGTAGCCCTTGCCCACGAGGAAGAAGCACGGCTTGAGGCCGAGGCCGACCATGTCGTCCAGGACCTCGCCCGCCAGGGCCATCCCCTCCTTGGTGTCCACGTCGTGGGTCATCACCAGCGCGAGGCGGCGCTTGCCGGGCCACGGACCGGCCTTCGGAGCGGGCGCGCCCGCGGTGCGGAACTGACCGCTGACCACGGGGTTGTCCTCGGCGATGCCCTCGAAGAGGCGGACGCGGAACTCGTCCAGCCGCGCCTCGACGGGCCAAGCGGGGTCCGGCGGAGAGGCCTCGGGGTCGATGTTGCTCTTGCCCGCGATCAGCGGATACAGGGCCAACCGCACGGGGCCCGGGACCCAGTGATACGGCAGCGGGATGCGCGCGTGCAGGGGCGGCTTCGGGGGGCCCAGGTAGCGCTCCTCCACGATGTCGCGGTAGGCCGCCCAGGGGTGGTAGGGCAGCTCCCAGGCGCCGTCCTCGCGCTGGGTGACGGCGTCCAGCGGGTCGCGGGAGAAGGGCCCGAACAGGGCGCGTCGGTCGGACTTGGCGGTCCCCGAGAAGACGACGGGGCGGCCCGCGAGCTCGGCCATCGCGTCGCGCAGGACGGACTCGTCGCGATCCCAGCGGGCGAGGAAGCGCAGGTACTCCGGCGACTCCCGGATGCGGACGCTCACGCCACCGCCGGGAGGAAGGCGTTTGGCTCGGGCTCCACCACCCGACCGAGGCGGCGGAGGCGGGTCAGGTGGGAGTGGATGCCCCCGAGCAGGACGCCGGGCAGGGCCGTGTCGGCCTCCACGAAGATCGGGTTCCGGTCCATGTACGACTGGAGGATCGGGGGCGCTCCGGTGGGCTTCGTGCCGCCGGACAGGCGCCGGAGGTTGCGCAGGATCGACTCCGCGAAGCCGTCGAAGGTCTTGGCGGTCGCGGCGATGGCGGCGGGGCCGTCGTCGAACACCAGGCCGTGGGCGGGGAAGATGCGCGCGGGCGCCTCGGCGCCGATGCGATCGAGGGACTCGCGGTAGGGGAGCGCGTCGTCGTCCATGGGGGGCACGAGGGGGGTCGGCGAGCCGACGATGATGTCGCCGGTGACGGCCCATCGCCCGCTCTCCTCGACGAACGCGACGTGGTGCGGATCGTGGCCGTGTACGTCGATCACCCGGAGCCGCAGGTCCCCGGCCTCGACGACGCTCCCGGGGTCCAGCGGCCGCCCCGTGGTGCGCCCGAGGCCCTCGGCGATATTCAGCCAAGGCATCCCCTTCGGGCCCGCGTCCCGGAGCCTCCGCAGCGACTCGAGGTAGGGGTGCTCCGGGAGGCAGTTCATCCAGGCGAACCACTCGTGCAGGCGGATCGTGTAGTCGCCGAAGTCGACGTCCACCCGGGCCTCCACCGCCGATCGCGGCAGGCGGTGTTCCACGTGGACCAGGTCCGGCGTGTTCCACGACGCCATGCCGCCGCCGAGGTGGTCGAGGTGGGTGTGGGTGTAGAGGACCTGGGCCAGGTCCGACCGACGGAGGCCGATGTCGGCGAGGCCGCGGGTCAGCTGCCGTTGGGTCTCCGGATCGGGGTGGCCGGAGTCGATGAGCGTGGGGACGTCGCCGAGCAGCAGGTAGACGTAGTTCGCGGCGAAGCGAGGCTGCGCGACGCGCAGGCGCCAGACGTTCGGCTCCAGCTCCACGGGCGGCCGGTAGGTGGCCGTGCGCACGCGGAACAGGTCGGACTTGGGCGGTTGAGACGGTCTCCCGGACATCGGGAGGAACTTAGCGCGCGGCGCGGGTCCGCACCGAGACGAGGCTCACGTCGCGGAGGCGACGTTCGCCGGGGGTCCCGTCCTGCGCGAGGTGCTCGAGGACGGGGGCGCCGCGTCGGTTGATGCGGATCAGGGCGACCGGAGCCTCCCCACGCAGGGCGTCGCCGGTGAACTCGGCGGGGCCTTCTCGGGACTCGATGAGGACGGCGTCCACGCGCTCCAGCGGCACGACGCGGGCGAGGATGTCGGACAGCGAGACCCCGCGGACCGCCGAAGATGCGGACACCTCCACGGGTTCGGCGTCGTCCACGCGGATCGACACCGCCCCCGTGGCTGCCTTCGGCTTCTCCGGGGGCGCGGCGCCTTCGGACCACACCTCGACGCGTTCCAGTCGATGGACGACGAGGCGAGGGTGGTCGTCGAGCCTGCGGAAGAGCCCCAGCGAGGCGGTCCCGTCGGGGCCGGGGAAGACCATCACGTCGCTGTCGCGATGGTGCGCGGCGAAGGAAGAGAGGCGGAAGGACGCCCCGCCGGCGCCGCGGGCGCGGACCTGGTCCCAGGCGGCCCGGGGGGTGGTCACGAGGGTCTCCAGCGACGCTTCGGCGCCGCCCCACGCGGCCGGGCTCTCGACTCCGTCCGCCGCCACGACGAACGCGGCGGTCGGGGTGGGAGAACTCGCCTCGGGAGAAGGAGCCCCGCAGGCGGCGACGCACGCGGCGAGAGCGACGAAGCGGCGCATGCAGGCAGCCTACGCACAACGAAAAGGGCCCGGCTACCCGGAGATTCCCACCACGATGGGGAGGAGGAGGAGACGCAGCAGGCCGAGTAGCCGAGCCAACAAGAATCTAAGTCCGCTCATCCCTTCGTCCAGCCCCAACTTCGGGCAGCGTGAGACCCGCCTTTACAGGGGGCCTCGGCGTGCGCATGTTCCGCCCCATGCGACTGCCCTCCGACGCGCCGCTGGTCTTCCTGGTGCACGGTTTCCTGCGCACCGGCGCGTCGATGGTGCCCATGGGCGCGGGGCTGCGGCTGCACGGCTTCCGCTCCAGCGTCATCACGCAGATGAACCTGCACCAGGAGATCCCCGTCCTCGCGGACTCGCTCTTCGAGCACGTGTGCCGGGTGCGCGATCGGCACCAGGCGAAGACCGGCCGGCGGCCCGACGCCCACTTCGTCACTCACAGCATGGGCGGCGTGGTGGTGCGATCGATGTTGAGCCGCCACGAGGTCGACGGCCCCAACCACTGCGTGTTCCTCGCCCCGCCGAACAACGGCAGTCGGCTCGCCGAGCACATGCGCGAGCGCCTGGCCTTCCCCTGGGGCAGCTTCGACCCCCTCGCCAAGCTGCTGCCCGGGGAGCGCGGCCAGTGCGCGGATTCAGGGGACCCGGACGCGATCATCGGGATCATCGTGGGGACCGGATCCCGGGGCGTGAACGCTCCTTGGGGGACCCTGAGCAACGGCTTCGAGATCGCCCAGGAGGGCGAGCACGACGGGACCGTCGCGGCCGACGAGACCCACCTCGACTCGGCGGTGGGCTCGGTGCGGGTCCCGTACAACCACTCGCTGATGATGCTGCGGCGCCCCGTCATCGATCTCGCGGCCCGTTTCCTCAAGCACGGCAACTTCGACTGAGCCGAGGTGCCCGCGAAACTGAATGAGCACTCATTCAGCCACACTTCGCGCTTGATCGCCGGCTCGCGCGCACCTATAAGACGTGCTCTTCGGGGCTCCTCTTCTCGGGCGAGCCCCTCCACCGCCGAAGGACTGCATGCCCGTCGACATTCGAGCCAGGAAGCCCTCGTGGCTGAAGGTGCGCCCGCCCGGCGGCGAGCGGTATCGATGGATCAAGGAGCAGCGCAAGACGCTCCAGCTGTCCACGGTGTGCGAAGAAGCGCAGTGCCCGAACATCGGCGAGTGCTGGAGCAGCGGCACCGCGACCTTCATGGTCATGGGCTCGGTCTGCACCCGCGGATGCCGCTTCTGCGCGGTGAATACGAACCGCCGCGGGCTCCCCCTGGACCCCCACGAGCCGCGCAAGCTCGCCGAGACCATCCGCGCGATGGACCTCGACTACATCGTGGTCACGTCCGTCGATCGGGACGACCTGGACGACCAGGGCGCGGGCCACTTCGCGGCCTGCGTGCGCGAGGTGAAGGCCGTCTCCCCGAAGACCCGCGTCGAGATCCTCTTCCCCGACTTTCGGGGGGACGTCGACCTCGTCCGCGCGGTGGTCGAGTCGGGGGCGGACGTGCTCGCTCACAACCTCGAGACCGTGCGCTCGCTCACCAAGAAGGTGCGCGACGGGCGCTGCGGCTACGACCAGAGCCTCGCGGTGCTGCGCGCGATCAAAGAGGTCGACCCGACCACGTACTCCAAGTCGTCCCTCATGGTGGGGCTCGGCGAGACGGAGGACGAGATGATCGAGGCCATGCGCGACCTTCGTGAGGCGGGCGTCGACTTCTTCACCGTCGGCCAGTACCTCCGCCCCAGCGCCAAGCACATCGCCGTCGACGAGTACGTCGACCTCGACCGGTTCGCTCGCTACGAAGCCGCGGGCAAGGACCTGGGCTTCCGCTACGTCGCCTCCGGGCCGCTCGTGCGCAGCTCGTACAAGGCCGGTGAATTCTTCATCCACGACCTCTTGGAAGCGCGCGATGCGGGCTCGAAGAAGGCCCCCTCTGCTCGTCGCCTGCAGGTGATCTCGTGAGCCTGTCCACTCCCCTGTCGATCCTGTCCCCCAGCGGGGCCGCCCTCCCCGGCGCGGACCCCGGTTGGAGCGACGACCGGATCAAGAACATCCACCGCGCGATGACCCGCTCCCGGGTCCTCGACGAGCACGTCGCCAAGCTGCAGCGACGGGGGCTGGTCGGCCTGTGGGCCCCCGCCCACGGCTACGAGGCGCACATCTACGGCGCGCTCACGGCCATGCGGGAAGAGGACTGGCTGTTCGCCGACACGCGCATGACGGGCGCCGCGCTCTACCGCGGTCTCGACGTGCGGTCCTGGCTGGCGATGCTGCTGGGCTCGGGCGTCTCGAACCACGGCGGCCGCGCCATGAGCGCCGAGATGACGGCCTCGGCGCACAACTTCGTGACCATCTCGAGCCCCCTCGGCACGCAGATCATCCAGGCGTCGGGCACCGCCCACGGCATGAAGCTCCGACAGCAGCGCACGGTGTGCCTCAGCTGGTTCGGGCCCGCCGCGGCCGCCACCGGCGACTTCCACGTGGGGCTGAACTTCGCGGGGCTCTACAAGGTCCCCGCGGTCTTCTACCTGTGCACGTCGGGCGACCCGTCGCTGGACCGAGAGCGGTTCGCGGGCGAGGCGTTCGTGGACAAGGCGGACGGGTACGGCATCCGCGGCGTGCAGGTCGACGGCAGCGACGTGTTCGCCGTCTACGCGGCCGTCGCCGACGCCGCCAAGCGCGCCCGCAACGGCCTGGGACCGACCCTGATCGAGGGCATCACCGGCGGCGTCGACGGCGGCGCGGATCCGGTGGAGCGGCTCGAGGGGTACATGACGGATCGAGGCATGGACGTGGACGCCGCGCGCGTCGGGGCCGGGCGCAAGCTGCGCGGTCTGCTGCAGACCTGGACCACCGAGCTGCTCGGCGAAGGTTCGCCGGAGCTTCGCAGTCTGTTCGACCACGTCTACGATGCGCCGTCTCCGCAGCTCGTCGAGCAGCGGGAGGGGCTGGAAGCGCACAAGCGTCGCTTCGAGCACGAGACCCTGGCGTGAGTTTCGGCCGGTTCTCCGGCGCTGCAGAGAGTATTCGATGGCGACGATGAACATCATCCAGGCGGTGAACTCCGCACTGGACCACGCGCTGAAGGCCGACCCGGACGTGTTCGTCTTCGGGGAGGACGTGGGCAAGTTCGGGGGCGTCTTCCGCGCCACGGACGGCCTGCAGGCGAAGCACGGCGAGGACCGCGTCTTCGACACCCCGCTCTCCGAAGCCGGGATCATCGGCACCGCGATCGGGATGGCGATCTACGGCCTCAAGCCGGTCCCCGAGATCCAGTTCAGCGACTTCATCTACCCGGCCTTCGACCAGATCGTGAACGAGATGGCGAAGTTCCGGTACCGCAGCGGCGGGCAGTACACGTGCCCGGTCACCGTGCGCACCCCGTTCGGCGGCGGCATCCGCGGCGGGCACTACCACTCCCAGAGCCCCGAGGCGTACTTCGCCCACACCGCCGGCCTGAAGGTCGTGGTGCCGAGCGACCCGTACACGGCGAAGGGCCTGCTGCTGTCGTCGATCGACGACCCCGACCCCGTGATCTTCCTCGAGCCCAAGCGGGTCTACCGCGCGAGCAAGGGGGAGGTGCCCGAGGGGGCGTACAAGCTGCCGATCGGGCAGGCGCACGTCGATCGCGAGGGCACGGACGTCACGATCCTGACCTACGGCGCCGTCCTGCACGAGGCGCGCAAGGCCGCCGACCTGCTCGCCGCCAACGACATGAGCGCCGAGGTGATCGACCTCCGCACGCTCGTGCCCCTGGACGAGGCGACCATCCTCGAGTCCGTCCGCAAGACGGGCCGGCTGGTGATCGCCCACGAGGCGGCGCGGACCTGCGGGTTCGGCGCCGAGCTGGCCGCGATCGTGGCCGAGAAGGCGCTGCTGCACCTCGAGGCGCCCATCCTTCGCGTGACCGGGTACGACACTCCGTTCCCGTACACGCTCGAGACCGACTACCTCCCCGACGCCTTGAAGATCTTCGAAGCGTGCGAAACCACGGTGGATTTCTAGTGTTCGAGTTCAAGCTGCCGGACATCGGCGAAGGCGTCGTCGAGGGCGAGATCGTGGCCTGGAAGGTCACCGTGGGTCAGGCCGTGGCCGAAGACCAGCCCCTCGTCGAGGTGATGACGGACAAGGCGACGGTCGAGATCCCGTCGCCTCGCGCGGGCACCGTCGTGGCGCTCAACGGCGGCGAGGGCGACGTCGTGAACGTGGGCGCCACCATCGTCGTGCTCGACGACGGCACGAACGGCGCCGGGGCCCCCATCAACGGGACATCCGACGTCGGCACCGGCACCGAGCGGCTCGCCCCGGACGAGCTGCCCGGCAGCGAGCAGGCCGAACCGGAGCACGCCTCGCGCCTGGTGAAGCCGCCGCCCCCGGAGAAGGCGGACAAGGACTTCAAGCGAGCCGCGGCCCCCGTCGCGCCGGTCTCGGACCCGGCGACGCGCGGGAAGGTCCTGGCCACGCCTGCCACCCGACAGGTCGCCCGCGAGCTGGGCATCGACCTGTCCGAGGTCCCCGGCACGGGCCCGTCGGGCCGCGTGACCAAGGCGGACGTCGTGGCGTTCAGCGAGGGGCGCCGCGCATTCGGAGGCGACTCGGGCGGCGCCGGGCTCGGCTTCACGCACACCGCGGTGCCCCCCGGATCGGGCCCCGAGGAGCGCATCAAGGTCATCGGGCTGCGGCGCAAGATCTCCGAGGCGATGGTCCGCAGCTCGCTCACCATCCCGCACTTCTCGTACGTGGACGAGGTGGACTTCACGGACCTGGTCGCCACCCGCGAGCGCATCAACGCGGACCTCGCGGCGCGCGGCGAGGGCAAGGTGAGCTACCTGCCGTTCATCATGAAGGCCTGCTGGATCGCGTTCCGGGACTTCCCCCACGTGAACTCGCTGTACGACAACACGACGGGCGAGATCGTCGTGAAGAAGTACTTCAACTGCGGGCTCGCGACGGACACGCCCAATGGGCTGTTCGTCTCCGTGGTGCGGGACATCCCCGGCAAGTCGATCGTGGAGCTCGCCCAGGAGATCCGCGACGTCACGACCCGAGTGCGCGAAGGCAAGGCCGCGCGCGAGGACCTCACGGACGCGACGTTCACAATCACGTCGATCGGGAACATCGGGGGCCTCTTCGCGACCCCGATCATCAACTACCCGGAGGTGGCGATCCTCGGGGTGAACAAGATCCTCGAGCGGCCGGTGGTGCGGGACGGCGAGATCGTCGTGCGGCACATGACGCACCTGAGCCCGAGCTTCGATCACCGCGTGATCGACGGGGCCGTCGGGGCGCGCTTCGTCACCCGCCTCAAGGGCCTCCTCGAGAACCCCGGCCTGCTGCTCGCGTCGCTCTAGCGCGCTGCCTTGGAGTCCCCGTGACCATCACCCGCATCCTTCGACCGCTCCTCATCACGCTGCTGCTCGTGGTCGTGATGATGGCCTGCACGCGACGCGGCGGCAGCCGGGGCAACAGCCCGGACGACGACGACGACAGCGCCCCCCTCGACGACGACGACGCGGCGGACGACGACGACGTGGTGGACGACGACGACGCGGTGGACGACGACGACGCGGTGGACGACGACGACGCGGGCGGGGACTTCGACGGGACCTGGATCGGCAGCACCACGGGGTCCGCGATCATCGACGGGGCGCCCTCCGAGAGCTGCGCGGGATCGGTCAGCTTCACGGTCTCCGGCGGCCTCGCCACGGGGGAGGGCAACTGCGAGTTCGCGACGCTCGAGGTCGACTGCCAGGAGACGTTCGCGGGCGTGGAGGTGGACGGTCCACCCGCGTCGGGCCCGATCCAGTGCACGGGGGCCAACGGCACGGTCGAGATCACCAGCCAGAGCTCGAGCGTCCTGGTGGGCACGCTCTTCTCGTCGGACAGCGGCATCGAGCTGACCGTCCAGCTGACCGCCACGCGCGACTGACCAGGAGCACGCCCCGGGCGTTCACCTCGCTTCGTCGTCGAAGCCGTCGTTGCAGCCGTCGTCGGCGCGGTCGATCTTCCCGTCCCCGTCGTTGTCGAGCCCGTCGTTGCAGGGGTGCGCGCTGAGGCCGTCGACCTCGCGTCCGTCGGTCCCCCGCCGGCAGCCCGGGTCCTGCTGATCGGGCCACCCGTCCAGGTCGTTGTCGTTCCCGTCGCCGCAGGTCGGCCCCGTGGACTCGAACCGGGTCATGCGCATGAACACCGGCGCGCCGGGTCGAGCGGGATCGGGCTCGTGTCGGAGGACGTCGGACTCGGCCACGACCACCCCGCCCTCGATCTCGTTGAACCCGAGGACCTGCATGGTGAAGGCCTTGTCCGCGTTCCGGCCGGGGGCGATGCCGGACTTCGGCCAGTCATGCACCCAGCCGCCCGTGTCGCGCCGCAGCACCAACTCGGGGACGGCGGGGTCGCCCATGCGCTCCTCGATGGACCAGTTCTCGACCAGGGGACCCGGGGGATAGGGCGCGCCCGAGGCGTCCACGAGCGGCGCGTCCGGGGAGAGGATCACCTCGATGTGGCCCACCTGACGCAGGAGCTCCTGGGCGTCGATGGACTCCGTCTGGACGACGATCCAGCCGTCCATGGTGCCGGCCCCGCCGTCCAGTCGTAGGACGTCGGCGTACTCCTGCCAGAGCCACGGCGAGTGGGCGACGGTGCGGAGGAAGCGGGCGCCGTCCACGGCCAGGAAGGCCTGCCAGCCGAGCAGGAGGGCGACCGCGCCGGTGATGGCGCGTCGGATGCGCGGTCGACCGGCCTGGAGGGCGGCGCGGCGGGCGGTGGCGAGGCCCCAGACGCCGACGATGGTGAGGGCGGGGTCGATGAGCTCGTAGTAGTGGTGCGCCTCGGCGCGGTGGGACGCGATGGCGAGGCCGGACGCCATGAGGACGGTCGTGACCACCGCGTAGAAGGCGAGCGCGAGCGCCAGGGCGAGGCCTCGGGGGTTCCGTCGCGCGACGGCGGGCACGAGCCACAGGACCAGGGGCGCGAAGAGCAGCGGGTTGGTCCACTCGAGGTTGGGATCGCTCCACTCGAAGACGCCGAATCGTCGCTCGCCTTGGAAGTAGGCGTGGGGGTGGTCGAAGAGCGCCCACATGCCCGGTGCGGGCACGTACGTCGAGTACATGAAGGCGCCGAGCGTGATCGCGATCGCGACGAGGAACCCCAGACGCCGACCCTTGCTGAACACGAACAGCATCGCCATCGCCGGCCCGAGCAGGAACCAGCAGTTCAGGTGTAGCTCGACGCTCAGGAGGACGAGCACGGGGACGGACAGCCACCGGAGGAAGCCGCCGCAGCGCGCGTAGCTCGCCATGGCGACGACACAGAGCGTCGTGAGGACGACGGCCAGCGGGTAGTTCTCGAACGGACGGAGGAACGACGGTGAGACGGCGACCAGCGCGGCCGCAGCGACCACCCAGGCCGATCGTCCGAGCTCCGTCGCCGTGCCCCAGGCGACCAGGGGGACGAGGAGGGCGATCAGGACGGCGGCGAGCTGCAGGGAGACGTCGATCTCGGTGGTGCCGCGGCTCGCGGCGACGGTCTCCACGGCCCGGAGGAACTCCCCATAACCGGGGGGGTGGATGAAGGGCGTCCAGGACCAGAAGAGGCCCGCCCGATGCCGCCACGTGTCCCACTTGGCGTCGCCCGCCGCGAAGGCCTGTACCAGGCCGTTCGAGACCGCCCACGAGAGGAGCGTCAGCAGCGGGACGAAGACCCACCAGCGGAGGCGACGCACGAGCTCGATGAGCCGATCCACGTCGCGACGGTAGCCCAGGTCGAGTTCTCCTCTCCTGCATCGAGCGGTTTCGTCGTGCATGGGAGGTGCTCCACCGGTGCTGATCTGCGCGCTCGCCGTCGGCTGCACCCTCGCCGTCGGTTGCCCCGCCGGGGGCGCCCACTTGGAGTTCTCGGCCGAGTGGCCCGAGCCCATGGAGGTTGTGGTGGACGTGGAGGGGGACGACCTCGAGTGCGGCGTCTACTGGACGGGGACCACCCGCGTGAAGTTCGAGGCGCGGGACGAAGAGGGACGCGAGGTCACCTTCGCGTTCTGGCCTGCGGAAGACTGGGCGGGGGCGCGGTACGCCGTGTCCGTTGCGGGCGCCGAGGTCGACTACTCCTTCGGCAGCACGTTCGAGCCGCGCGAGGAGCGCGTCTGCGACCTCGAGTTCGGGACCTACCGGCCCGTCGGGTCCGCGGACTGCGCCGGCCAGCCCGCGCGCGTGGAGCAGCCGGGGACGTTTCAGCCCGAGGTCTCCATGACAGAGGCCGACTGGACGGTGGACTGGCGCTGCCGCGGCTGGAGCGTCGACCCGCTGCCCCCGCCTTGGTATCGACCGGAGTACTGAGGCCGGGCATATCCCGGCGAGATGCCGGATGTCCGCGAGATATGCCCGTCCACCCTGCGCGGCGCGGGCTACTTCGACGCTTCCTCACCGTCTGAGAAGAACCTCTCATTTCGGCCCGAAGCGAAGGTTGCTTCGCCCCGAAACGAGAGGTTCTCCTCGACGCGCCCCGAAGCGTGCGTCGAAAACGGCAAGCGCCTCAAGCGCGCGCAGGGAGGACTCGGAACGAGCCGACCGGAGTCAAGGAGGACTGCGGGGCCCCCGCGGAGGAAGTCGGCGCATGCGAAGCGAGCCGGCTTCCTCGTGGGGTGCCTAGAAGATGTGGTCGACGTCGACGTAGAGGCCCCAGCCGTCGGGGGATCCGGCGCCGTCGATGCGCACCATGATGGTCTCCCCCAGCCGCAATCGAAGGCCACCGCCACCACCGATCTTGAGGCCCAGCGGGTTCCCCGGGGTGGCGTCGAAGCGCTCGGTGCCGCGCCAGTCGGCCCACACGCGCCCGGTGTCCACGAACGCCAAGGCCCCCACCCGCAGGTCCCGTCCGAAGATCTTCAGCGTGAAGAACTGCATGCGCAGCTCGAGGTTGAGGACGAGCTTGACCTTGCCGTAGTAACGGTGCGCGGGGACGCCACGGAAGGAGAAGGCCCCCCCGGTGGCCTCGCGGACCGGGATCAACCCGCCGGCCCGCACCAGCTCGTACATGGGCGGGTTGCCGACGATCCCGTCGAAGAGGCCTCGAAACGCGAGCGTGAGGCGGTCGCGCTTCAGCGGTACGTACCCCCGGGCGGTCACGTTGACGGCCCCGTACTCGAACGACGAGCCCAGGCCCTTGCCCCATCGGATCGAGCCCTCGGTGAGCTGCCCCGATTCGGGGGCCGTCTCGTCGTCGCGGGTGTCCGCCACCACCCCGATCGCGCCCAGGATCTGCCCGTGCGGTTCGAGCCCTCGGAGATGGGACAGCAGCACCGGATCTCCACCCTTCAGGTCCTCTTCGAGCCGACTGCCGGGGTACGGGTTGTAGCGGTTGTAGAGCCCCCCGAGCTCGCCGAAGAGCGAGAGCGTGTCCGTCATCCGGAACCGCGGCTTGAGGAAGAAGACCGGGTAGATCCGGTCGACCATGTGATGGCGCCGCGCGGCCGCGTAGGCGTCGGGGTTCGCGTCCCGGTCGATGTCCTCCCAGGGCTTCTCCGCGATCGATCCGTTGCCGAGCCCGTAGTACCCGTGTGTCGACTCGCGCCGGAAGCGGAAGGAGATCGTGAGCCGCAGCCGCTGCTCGGCGAGGCCGGGCAGGTCCAGGATCAGGTAGTGGTGCTGCAGCGAGATCTGCACGCCGCCGGCGCCGTCGCCTCGGAAGCTGAAGAACGCCTGGGCCGACAGCCGCCACTTGTACGGGTCGATGAGCGGATCGAGCTTCGCCCACTGGCCCAGCACGCCCGCGCCCACGCCGATGTCGCTGTCGTAGGACACCTCGGGCACCACCAACCACTCGAGCCGGTCCGGCGCCGCCGCCCGCGCCTTGCGCTCGGCCTTCGTGCGGGCCTTGCGCTGCTCTTTGGTCTCTTCGGGCGGCGGAGCGGTCCCGGTGTCCGACGCCCACGACGTCGCCGACCCGAGGAGCACGAGGCACCCCATCAGGGCGACGAGACAGCGCATGGAGCCGACCCTCGGCCGGGCTAGATGCCCACGGCGGAGATTCTGCACCGGCTCGACTTGTCCCGAACGCCGATGGCGTCGTTCCTCGTCGGTCACGGGCCCCGGCCCGCTCCACTCCTCGGGCCTCGCCCTCGTCGCCCGGTCCGTCGCCGAGACCGGTGCGCCACTTCCGCCGCGGACATCTAGTTGTAGAAGGCTTCGATCTCGGCGGCGTAGTTCGCGTTCACGATCTTCCGCTTCACCTTCATGGTGGGCGTCAGCTCACCACCGTCGATGCTCAGGTCGCGGGGGAGGATCCTGATCTTCTTGATCGTCTGGACCCGCGCGAGGTCCTTGTTGATCCCCTCGACCTGCCCCATCAGCCACACGCCAGCTTTCTCGCAGGTCGCGAGGTCCGCCATCGTCGTGGCGTCGCTGCCGGACTCGGAGATGGCCTCCTGGACCTTCGTCTCGTCGATGGTCAGGAGCGCCGCGAGGAACTTGCGACGGTCCCCGATGACGACGGCCTGGCTGACCACCGAGATGCTCTTCAGCATCCCCTCGATCAGCTGCGGGGCGATGTTCTCACCGCCCGCCGTGATGATCAGGTCCTTCTTGCGGTCGGTGATGCGCAGGAAGCCCTGGGCGTCGATCTCGCCGATGTCGCCCGAGTGCAGCCACCCGTCGTCGTCCAGCGCCTCGGCCGTGGCCGCCTCGTTCTTGTAGTAGCCCTTGAACACGTGGCGGCCGCGCATGCAGATCTCGCCGTCCTCGGCGATCTTCACCTCGCCGCCGGGGATCACCCAGCCCACGCTGCCCGTCCGGTACTTGTACGGCATCGAGATCGTGGCCGGCCCCGTGCACTCCGACATGCCGTAGACCTCCATGATCGGGATGCCGAGGGCGAGGAAGAACTCGAGCGTCGAGCGGCTGATCGGGGCCGCCGACGTGATCTGGATCCTGCACTCGTCGAGACCCAGCGCCGCGCGCACCTTGCTGTGGACGAGCTTGTTCGCGAGCCCCGTGAACGCCGGCTCCGGCTTGCCGTCCTGGGCCGCGAATCCGGCCTCCAGACCCTTCCGCTTGGCCCAGTCCACGAGCTTGCGCTTGAGGCCCTTCGTGTCCTTGCCCGCGGCCACCATCTTCGCCTGGATCTTCTCCCAGACTCGCGGCACCGCGAGGAACACCGTCGGACGGACCTCCTTGAGGTTGTCGCCGAGCTTCTCGATGGACTCCGCGAAGTACGTGCAGCCGCCCGCGACCATGGGGCCGTGCAGCGAGATGACCTGCTCGGCGATGTGGGACAGCGGCAGGTACGAGATGAACCGGTCGCCGTCCTGCGCGCCCAGCGTGTTGAGCGCGGTGTTCGCCGTCCACGTGATGTTGTCGTGGCTGATCATCACGGCCTTGGGGTCGCCCGTGGTGCCCGACGTGTAGATGAACGTGCACACGTCGTCCGCGCTCTGGGCGTCGATCCGCGCCTGCAGGTCTTCGTCCGAGAGGTCCGCGCCCGCCTTCATGAAGTCGTCCCAGGAGAGGACCCCGTCGTCGTCCGACGTGCCGTTCATGAGGACGCACTTCTTGAGCAGCGGCAGCTGGTCGCGGATCTCCAGGAACTTCGCGAGCTGGGCCTCGTTCTCGCAGACGGCGACCTGCGAGTCGCTGTGCTCGGCGATGTACTTGCACTGCTCGGGCGAGTTCGTGGTGTAGATGCCGGCCGGGAAGCCGCCCGCGTAGATGGCGGCCATGTCGGCGATCAGCCACTGCGGACAGTTGAAGCCGATGATCGAGACGCCCTTTCCGGGCTCCATCCCGATGGCGATCAGGGACTTGGCAGCGGCGCGGACCTGGTCGCGGTAGTCGCTCCAGCTCGTGGTCTGCCAGTCGCCGCCGACCTTCACCTGCATGGCGGCTTGGGTCGAGTGCTTGGTCGCGGTCTCCTCGAAGACCTGCATGACGGTTCGCTTGTCGGACATCGCTCCTCCAGTTCGCGGCGGCCTCCGGGTCACGCGCGCGAGGACGGGACTCTACACCAGCTTCCGGGTGCCTCCGCTGCGGTGTGAGCGGCGCGAATACGACGACTCCAAACCGCGGGGAAGACCTCCCTCCGGTCGCGGGTCCGAGGGTGCATGTCCATCTCCTTCGTATCGCTCGTCACTCCCGCCGTCCTCCTCCTCCTCGCCGCCGACCCCGCCCCCGCTCCGCCGCAGGCCTCCGACTTCCGGGCCCTGTACCGGGAGGCGCGCCCGGCGGTGGTGCGCATCCACACGCAGGAGGGCAACGGCACCGGGTTTCTGGTGGGCGACGGCACCCGGGTGGTGACCGCGCTGCACGTCCTCACCGGCGAGCGGGAGGTGACGATCGAGACCTTCGCCGGCGAGCGGGTCGAGGCCACCCTGTTCGCTTGGGACCCGGACGACGACCTGGCCGTCCTGAAGCTCCCCTCCGCCCTCGACGGCACCGGGTCCCTGGCCGTCGCCGGCCCGGCCGAACAGCCCCAAGTGGGCGACACCCTCGTCGCCATCGGTCACCCGCTCCTGGGCTCCGAGCGGCTCGACGGGAAGCGAAAAGGCCTGCTCGAGTGGTCCATGACCGCGGGCATGGCCTCGGCCGTCGGAGAGCACCGGATCCAGACGACGGCGTCGGTCCAGGCGGGCAACAGCGGCGGCCCGGTCCTCGATCTCGAGGGACGCGTCGTGGGCGTCGTGTCGGCTCGCCACGGCGACTTCGGCATCGCGATCCGCACCGCTCGCCTCGTCCAACTGTTGGAACGCCCCGCGCCCATGGTCCCCGCCGGCCCGACGGTCGGGGGCGGGATGCGCACCGGCCTCACCTTCCAGTGGCACCCGAAGCCGGGCGCGATGCCCGAGTTCGATCTGGGCGGCTCGCTCAACTTCTACTTGGAGCTGGACGGTCGGGTGGATCTCGGCTTCGTGGCCCGCATGAGCCGGCGCAACAACCCGGTGGGCGAGGCCGACAAGCGTGACCGCATCGACCTGCTCTTCAAGGGGGGGCCGAAGTTCTCGGTGCGCGGCCCGGGGAACACCACGATCGGGCTCCGGCCCTTCTTCACGACCGGTCTGCAGCTCATTCGAGAGCGCCACGAGAACACCACCATGCAGCTCGCCGACGCCGACTGCGATCCGTCCGTGGAGAGCTGCGAGGCGACGATCGACACGTCCGTCGAGTGGACCACCGCGCCGGGCTGGTACATGGGCGGCGGGATCGGCTTCGACTTCGGTCCGAGCTTCCTGGAGTTCGAGGTCGGGACCAACCTCCTCGACCCCGACGATCTGCGCTTCATGATCACCTGGGGCCTGCGCTTCGGGGCCCCGGCCCGCATCCCGAAGGCGAAGCAGGACGAGTGGGACGCCGAGCTCGGCGCGGAGTGACCCCGCTCAGCGCCCGATCACGCGGACGTCGACGCCGAGGGTGCCCAGCGGCTCCTCCAGGACGGTCGCGTCGCCCACCACCACGATCGCGAACTCGGCCGGGTCGATCAGGCTGCGTGCGGCGTCCCCGACGCGCTCGGCCGTGAGCCCCCGGAGCTCCCGGAGCCAAGCCCCCGGGGCAGCCGGGTCGCGGCCCAGGGCGCCCAGTCGTCGGAGGGCCTCCGCGCAGCCGTCGTTCGAGGAGAGCTGAAGCAGGAACGTCGTCTCGAGGCCCGCGGCGGCCGACGCCACCTCCGCGGCCGTGGGCGGCTCGTCGCCCACCACCGCCTCGAGCGTCTCCTTGAGGGCCGTCACCGCCTGGACCGTGGTCGCGGGCTCCACCCACGCCCCGAAGGACAGGTGTTGGAGGTCGCCGAGGATCTCCGCGGACGGGGAGAAGCCGTACGTCGAGCCGCCCGAGACCCGAAGCCGCTGGTCGAGGCGGCCCCAGATCCCCGCCCCGAGCAGCTCCTCGAGGGCCAGGAGCGCGGCCGGATCGTCGCCGCCGACGTTGCCCGCCGAGCCCGCGACGACGTAGCTCTGGTTCAGGCCCGTCCGATGCACGAGCACGATCGCGGCCCCGGCGGGCAGCGGCGGGGTCTCCCTCTCGGGGATGTCGAACGCCTTCGGCAAGCGCTTGAAGCGACGATTGAGGGGCATCTCGACGCCCTCGGAGTCGCCGTCGCCCACGAGGAACGCCTGCATGGGCCGCGCGCGGAACTGCTGGATGCGAAGGACGAGGTCCTCGCGGGTCAGCTCGCCCGTGGTGCGCGGGGTGCCGTGGTCCGGCCGCGCCGCGGGGTGATCGCCGAGGGCGAGCCGCCGCCACACGCGCTTGGCCGTGTCCGCCGGATCCGCGTCGCGATCGATGTACGTCGCCGCGAGGTTGCGCTGGATCGAGGTCAGCCAGTCCTCGGGCATGGCGGGGCGCCGGAGCGCGGCGGTGAGGTCTTCCCACAGCGACAGGGCGGCGGCCGGGCGGGACACCCAGCGCACGGTGAAGCGCCCGTCCCTCACCCCGGCGCGGTACCGAGCGACGTGCTCGCCGGCCCGCTCCATGCCGTCGCTTCCCTTCGCGCCCGCGGCCAGCGTCCACAGCGCGACGTTGCCCACCCCCTGCCGCGACGCGACGTCGTCCGCGGGCCCGGTCCCGAACTGGAGCACGTGAGCGACGTAGCGCGTGCCGGGTCGCTCCACGACGTAGAGCTCCACGTCTCCGTCCAGCAGCACGTACTGGACGTCGGGCAGCTCCGGCAGGTCCTCGTCGGCGAGCCCGTCCGAGGCGGCGACGGCGGGCCAGAGCAGCAGGGCGGCGAGGAGGGCCCTCATCGCTCCACCTCCGGGGGCAGCGAGGCGACGAGCACCGCCCGGTCGAGGCGCAGGAACTTCTTCACGAGGTGGACGAGCCCCGACTCGGGCACCGCCGCGCGCCCGCTGCTCGTGGCCGGTTCGTCGGCGAGATACCGGGCGAGCACGACGGGGTCGTCGTAGTTCACCACGGGCCCCGCCCAGTCCGACGCGGTGGCGTCTTCGCGGAACTCCCGGAGCGAGTCGAGGCCGTCGCGGTGCGTGCCCAAGGCCTCGAACTGGGAGAGGATCCAGCTCAGCTCGGAGACGACGAGGTCCGGGTCGATGCGGCCGACCCCGCGCACGTCCACGGTGAGGATCGAGAGCGCCCCGAACGGCCGACGGCGCACGCTCACGTGGGTGATGCCGCGCTCGCGGGGGAGACGTCCGGACAACCAGATGCGGAGGATCGGCGCGATGTCGCGCCAGCGATGCGAGCCGGCGTCTCCGTAGCCGTCGACCACCCAGCCGAGGAGGATCGTGCTGTTGCCGGCGCGAGACTCCAAGAGCACGCGCCGCTCCCGGGCAGGGGGTCGGTCCACGGACGCCGACACCGCCGGGTGCTCGGGCTTCGGCATGGGGCCGAAGAGCGCCTCGACCTTCTTCATCGCGGCGTGGGGATCGAGGTCGCCGGCGATGCCGAGGGAGATGACGTCGGGGCGGTAGGCCTCGCGCTGAAAGGCCACCACGGACGCGTCTCGGATGCGCTCCAGGTGCTTGAGATCCGCGTCCGCGTCCACGTGATAGGGGTGCCCGACGGGGAACAGCTCGGCCTCGAGGTGCCGGTATTCGCGGTTGTACGGGGCCTTCTGCAGCGCCTCCTGCCGCACGATCTCACGCTCGGTGGCGAGGTCGCCCAGGGAGACCTGCTCGAGTCCGCGCAGGAACCGACGAGCCTCGATCGCGAGCACGGTGTCGAGGTGTCGCGAGGGCACGATCGTCGTGTAGACGGTCTCGTCGGCGTCGGTGGTCGCGTTGGTGTGGCCGCCGAGCTTCGCGATGAGCTCCGAGTAGCCGGGGCCCTCCCCCTCCGCGGGGCGGAACATGGCGTGCTCGACGATGTGAGCGAGCTGGTCCAGCCCCGGCGGGTCCATCGCCCAGCCGACCTGCACCCGCGTGGTCAGCACCACCACCGCCGCGCCCGCGTCCTGCTGGATGCCGACGCGGATGCCGTTGGGGAGCGTCTTGCGCAGTGGCGTGTTCACCCCCTCGTCGGCCCGCTCGAGCTCGTCCTCCCAGACCTCCTGGGCGGTCGCGGGCGCCCACGCGAGCACGCACAAGACCCCCCAGACCGCCGCTCGCTTCATGCCTCCATCATGCCGCGGGGTCCCGGTTCACGCCTCCATGGCGGCGACTTCGTCGAGGCGACGTCGGAGGTAGCGCTGCTCGGGGGCGTTCGAGACCAGCTCGAGGGCGCGCCGGTACGCGACCGAGGCCTCCGACCAGCGGCCGATCCGGCGGAGCAGATCGGCCCGCGCCGCGTGGAAGAGGTGGTACCCCGCGAGCTGCCCGGCGAGGGCGTCGTCGAGCATCCCCAGCCCGGTCTCCGGTCCCTTGGCCATGGCCACGGCGACGGCGTGGTTCAGGCGCACGACGGGGTTGCGCGTGAGCCCGAACAGGGCCTGGTACAGGGCGGCGATCTGGGGCCAGTCGGGGCCGTCGTCGGGGGCGTTGGCGTGGAGGTCGGCGATGCACGCCTGGAGGACGTAGGGGCCCGGGCGACCGTGACGCAGGGCGATCTGGAGCTGCGCGTGGCCCTGGTCGATCGCGTCGCGGTCCCAACGCCCGCGATCCTGATCGGCCAGGAGCACGAGTTCGCCGTCGCCGTCCACGCGGGCGGCGCGTCGCGAGTGGGTGAGCAGCATGAGGGCGAGCAAGGCCGTGACCTCGGGCTCGTCGGGCAACAGCACCTGCAGCATCCGAGTGAGGCGGATGGCCTCTTCGCACAGCTCGCGCCGCACCAGCTCGTCGCCGGCGGTGGCCGAGTAGCCCTCGTTGAAGATCAGGTACACGACGCGGCAGACGGCGCCGATGCGGGGGGGGAGCTCGTCGCCTTCCGGGACGCGGTAGGGGATGCCCGCGCCGGAGATCTTGTGCTTCGCGCGCACCAGCCGCTTGGCCATGGTGGGCTCGGCGATCAGGAACGCGCGGGCGACCTCCTTCGTGGACAGACCGCCGACGTAGCGGAGGGTCAGGGCCACGCGCGCCTCGGGCGCGAGGGCGGGGTGGCAGCAGGTGAAGATCAGGCTGAGGCGGTCGTCCTGCATCCGATTCTCCGCGTCTCGACGCTCTCCGATGACGATCTCGAGGTGGTCCTTCACCGCGCCCGCGTGGGTCGTGCGGGTCTGCCGACGGCGCAGGTGGTCGATGCCCTTGCGTCGGGCGGCGGCCGTGAGCCAGGCGCCGGGGTTGTCCGGCATCCCGTCCGACGGCCACCGCTCCAAGGCGGTCGTCATGGCGTCCATCAGGGCGTCTTCGGCGAGCTGCCAGTCCCCCAGCGCGCGGATCAGCGTCGCGAGGATCTTCCCGTGCTCGGCCCGAAAGACCGCCTCGATGGACTGCATGCGCCTACTCGAACATCTCCAGCGGGCGCACCTCGACCGATCCGTAGTTCGCGAGCGGGCAGCGCTGGGCCCACTTGAGCGCCTCGTCGAGGTCCGGGACGTCGATCATGTAGTAGCCGCCGAGGGTCTCGGTGGTCTCGGCGAAGGGGCCGTCGGTGGTGGTCACGTCGCCGTCGCGGACGCGCAGCGTCGTGGCCGTGTCGGTGCCCTTGAGGGCGTCGCCGCCGAGGTACACCCCGGCCGCCTTCATGTCCTCGGTGTACTTCATCCAGGGCTCGATCATCGCCTTCATCTCTTCGGGCGAGCTGAACTCGCGGGGGCCGTCCTGGGTCGCGTAGAGCAAGAGCATGTACTTCATCGTTTTCGTCTCCGGTAGGTGATCCGCGCGGGGCGGGCGTCCATCATTCTCATCCTCACGACGCGCGACGAGGCGCGCCATGGACAGGCCCCGATCTTTTTCGCGTTTTTTTCGGGCGCCTGTCCATCTCGCCTCGCCTCGAACGTCGTCTGGACGAAACGGGCCGAACCGCGGCCGCATCCAAAGACTCTCGAACGAATCGAGCTGGAGGAATCATGGCTTACACGAACAACCGCTTCTGCTGGCACGGCGTCATCTCTTCGGACACCGCCAAGACCACGCCCTTCTACACGACCGTCCTCGGCTGGACCGCCCAGGAGATGCAGATGGGGGACGAGACCGCGACGATGTTCTCGGCGAGCGACAGCGTCCCGCGGGCCCACACCCGCGCCCCCGCCATGGAGGGCGAGCCCAACTACTGGAGCAGCTACCTGCGCGTCGAGAACGTGGACGCGAGCCTCGCCTCGGCGATCGAGAACGGCGGCAAGGTGCTCGTGCCCGCCACGGACATCCCCCCCGGACGCTTCGCCGCCGTCGCCAGCCCCAGCGGCGCCGTGTTCAACCTCTTCCACGAGGCCGACCCGAGCTCCACGAACGCGGGCGACTGCGACGGCGCGATCCACTGGGTCGAGCTGCACTCCACCGACACGGCGACGGACCTGGCGTGGCTCGCCGCGAGCTTCGGCATCACGCACCAGACGATGAACATGGAGGGCATGGGCGACTACCACATCCTCCTGTCGGGCGAGACCCAGGTCGGCGGCTGCATGGCGCAGCAGCACGAGGGCGCGCCGTCGATGTGGCTCCCCTGGGTCCGCCTCGACGAGGTCGACTCCGCCGTGAACCGCGCCGCCGAGTCCGGCGGCAACGTGATCGCCCCGCTGTTCGACGTGCCCGGAATCGGCCGCATGTCGATCCTCGCGGACCCCGTCGGCGGCGTCTTCGGCGTCATCAAGCCCGCTCCGCGCGAGGCCTGACCTCGGTCAGAGGGCGGCGGCCACTGCGCCTCGCGCCTTGTGCGCGACGGCGTAGATCGTCTCCGACGGGTTGACGCCGAGCGACGTGGGGAACACCGAGCCGTCCACCACGAACAGGTTCTCGACCGCGTGGTGCCGCAGGTCCGTGTTCACGACCGAGGTCGCCGGGTCGGGCCCCATCGCGCAGCCGCCCATCTGGTGGGCGCTGAAGATCTGGTGCTTGAGGGAGCCGTACTCGCGGTCGGCGAGCATCGCGACGTCGTCCACGGACCGCATGTCGGTCATGGGCACGTGCAGCGAGAGCACCCGCTTCGCGCCCGCCGCGAAGTGGACCCGCGCGAGCGCTTCGTGGGACTTCTTGAAGGCCTCGGCCAGGAACGGTCGCACGGGGTAGTCGAGCCGCGTGCGGCCGTCGCGCCGGAGGGACACGACTCCGCCGTCGTCGTCGGGGTGCAGGCCGTCCACGTGCAGCGCGAGCTGCGCCGACATGTGCGGCAGCATCTCCATGAACTCGTAGGTCTCGAGCCCGAAGCCGGAGAAGGCGAGCGACGCCAGCACCGGGTGGATCGGCGGCGCCTCCATGAAGAAGCCGACGTGGTCGTCGCCGCGGTCGAAGAAGTGGTGGCTGCCGACGCTCTGGGGGGCGCCGAAGAACGGGTTGATGACGCGCTCGTACTGGGCCGGGACGGCGATCACCGGGTGGATGAACGTCCGCCGACCCACGGGGCCGTCTTCGATCCCGGACCGCAGCAGCAACGCCGGCCCGTTGATGGCGCCGCAGGACGACACCGCGACCTTGGGCTTCACCACCACCTTCGTGCCCGTCGCCCGTCCGGTGTCCCGCTCCAGAACCGAGCCGTGCACGGCCACCACGCGCCCGCCCTCGACCTCGAAGCGATCGGCCCGCACGTCCGCGTGCACGGTCATGCCGAGGTCGAGCGCGTCCTGGATGTAGGTGCGGTGCATCGCCTGCTTGGCGCCCACCGGGCAGCCCATCCCGCAGTAGCCGGAGTCCGCGCAGCCGCGTACGTTGCGGCGCAGGGGCGTGACCTCCCAGCCGAGCTTCGTGCAGCCGCGATGGAGCACGTCGTTGTTCGCGTTGATGCGCTCGACCGGCCACTCCGCGATGCCCAGGCGCTCCTCGACGGCCTCGAAGTGGGGCGCCAGGGAGGCGGCGTCGTAGCCCTCGATCCCGTGCACGCGGGCCCAGTTCTCGAGCGTGCGCTCGGGGGTGCGGAAGCAGGTCGTCCAGTTGATGGTCGTGCCGCCGCCGACCGTGCGGCCCTGCAGGACGGTGATGGCGATGTCGGCCGTCGTCCGCGTGCCGCGGTCCTGGTACATCATCGGGAAGACCTTGGCCTCGTCCCCGTCGAAGTCCGCCCGGGTGAAGTAGCCGCCCTCCTCGAGCATCACGACCTTCAAGCCGCGCTCCACGAGGCCCGCGGCCAGCACCGCGCCGCCTGCGCCCGACCCCACGATGGCGACGTCGCAAGAGACCTCGACGTCGGCCGTCAGGTCCGTCCCGATGGTCAGCGAGCCCTTCAAGGGGATGCCTCCTCGACCGCCGGGGTCGGCTCGGAGCCCTCGGGGAGCTCCGCCACGGGCTCCTCCGGGACCGGGTCCAGGGGGCCGAGAGGCTCCAGGGAGCGTCGCTCGATCGGAGGTCGGGACACGCCGGGCGTGCCGCGTCGGTTCCCGTAGTCGGGCTGCCCGGAGTAGCCGATCTTCGTGTGGAGCGTCGAGTTCGCCCAGTAGGCGCCCGCGATGAGCCCGTACGTCGCCTTGAAGACCTGCCGACGCGCCCCCACCGCGGAGCTCCGGAAGGCGTCGATGGCGGCGTCTTGGGTGGCCGCGTCGCAGGCGGAGAAGGGGGTGGGGCGCCCGTCGAACAGGAGGCCGGAGAGGGCGTTCTCGAAGAAGAGGAGGGCCGTCTCGAGGTCCGCGACGTCGCCCGGATGGACCCGCGACATGAGGTCGTCGACGCCCTCGGCCACCTTCAACTCCGAGGCCGCCGGGAACCCGTCTCCCTGGGGGCAGATGCGGTCGGCGAGGGCCGCGAGGATCGAGAAGGCGCGCGGCGAGAGGCAACGCAGGGGGCCCGCCGGCTCGCGCATGGCCGTCCCCTGCAGTCCCACGCCGACGCCGCCCAAGGCCGCGGCGAGGCCCCCCGCGGCGACGAACTGGAACAGTCGCCGGCGGGTCGGCTTCGGGGCGCCGCCGGGGGTCGTGGGCTCGGTCACCAGACGATTCGCCCGAACTTCGCCTCGGAGGCGGCGCGGACGGCGGTCATGACGTCGGCGTGGACCTCCTCGATCGTCTGGTCGGCGTCCACCATGGCGATGTAGTCGTGTTCCGCCGCCCACCTCTCGAACACGCGGGTGGCCCACGTGAGCAGCTCGGGGTTCTCGCACCACGTCTTCGCTTCGCCCCGCGTCTCGATGCGGTGCATCGCCTTGGACACGGGGATGTGGAGGTAGATCTGGAGGTCGTAGTCGGGGACCAGGGCGCGGTTGATGGCGTCCAGCTGGGTGGGGCTCAGCGACGACTCGAAGCTCTGGTACGCCACCCCGGAGAGGTACGAGCGGTCGGAGACGAGGTGGGTGTCGGCGTTGCCGGCGTGGGCCTCGAGCATCGGCACCAGGCCCGCGCGGTCCGCCAGGAAGTAGGCGATCTGCTCCTCCCACGTGGGGCTCGCGAGGCCCCGCAGGGTCTTGCCCCAGCGCGACGGCGAGATCTGGATGATCTGCTCCGCGCCGAGCGCCTTCGTGAGGAGGTCGACCTGGGTGGACTTCCCGCAGCCGTCGATACCGTCGATGGAGATGAGCATGCGGCGGAAGTTAGCAGTCCGGCGGGCCCCTAATGTTTCGCCCCCTTGGGCAGCGGGGGATAGATCAGCAGGTTGCCGGTGAGCCGCAGCGAGTGGTTCGAGCCCGAGAACCCGCCCGCCTTGACCAAGCCCCAGCCGCCGGGGTCGACGGTGAACATGAACGCCAGGGGGAACTTCGGCTTGCGCACGATCAGGCCCAGCTGCACGTGGAGCGAGAAGTCCGTGAACTGCGAGTCCGCGAGGTCCGACCAGCCGAACCGCACGCCGATGAGCGGCCGCACGATGGGGATGGGGATCGCGGCGCCCAGCGCGACGTACGGGCCCGGCTTGTTCCACACCACCTGCACCCCGCCCGAGGCGTAGAAGAGGAACGTGTGGAACCCCGCCCCGGCCTCGAAGTGCGGCCGCGGGGTCGTGCCCTGATAGAAGCCCGCGCCGCCGCCCACGTGGAACCACGGCGCCGTGATCTCGTCGGGGTGCGCCTCGGCCTCGGAAGGCGCGCCGAGCAGGAGCAGACCGCCCGCGAGGACGGCTGCGAAGAGGAAGAGTCGGGTGCGTCGAATGCGTCGCATTTCCCCATTCTGCCGGCAGACGGTGTGCCGGCGGTATGCTGATTTCGAATGCGTCGCTCCTTGCACCGTGTCGGCCTCCTCGCAGCGCTGGCCGGGACGCTCTGGATCGTCGCTCCTCCGAGCGCCGCGGCCGGGCCCACCGAGACGTGGACACAGTACCGCCGGGAGGTCCTCGTCGACCTCGCCGGGCGCCGCACCAAGGCCGATCAGCGCGCCGAAGATGCGCGTCGCTTCTTCGCCGGGGACCTGGCGCTGGACGAGGCGTTTCCCCACCTCGTGGGCATCCCCCTGGACAAGGAGCCCTCGATCGAGGGGCGCCTGCGACTCCTCGAAGAGGCCGCCGCGAAGCGCGCCATCGAGCGGACGACGCCTCTCCCCGACCTCGGGACCGCCGCCCGCGCGAGGCAGGCGACCAGGGCCGTGGAGGCAGCGGTCGAGGCCGAGGAAGCGGCCGACGCCTTGGAGCGGCGCCTGCTGATCAGCTACCGCGCGCTGCTCCGAGATCACCCGGTCCTGGGCCGCCCCGCGGTGGAGGAGGCGCTCGCTCCCGTCACCCGGAGGATCGCCGACATCGGGGTCCTTCGGCTGATCGCCCGGGACGACCGGCGGGCCGGCCTCGAGCTCAGCCTCGGGCGGGCCGAGGCCGACCGCGCCGAGTACCTCCGCCTGGTGCGCGACATGCGGTGGGCGGTGCTCACCGGCGCCGCCGGCCGGGAACGGATCGGGGAGGATCTCGCCCGCTGGCTCCGCGACGTCGAGGTCCTCAGCGCGCGGGCGGAGCTCGACGAGGCGGAGGCCGAGGTCGCGAGGGCGCGGGAGCGTGTGGAGGGCCTCGGGGACGACGACGACTCGGCCCCGGACCCCGTCGCGATCACGCCCGAGGAGGTCGGCCGGCTCTCCGAGGAGCTCCGACGACGGCAGGACGACCTGGAGCGCATCGGCGCGCTGCTCGCGTCGGCGCCCGAGGGGCCCCCGGGGTCGGCCGAGGCGGCCCGGTTCGAGGCGCTCCTCCTCCGGCGAAGGGCGGCCGCGAAGCGCGTCGAAGCGACCGACGTCCTGCTGTTGGAGACCGAGGAGCAGCACGTCGCGTCGGTGGCCGCGCGGGAAGAGGCGCGCAAGGCGCGGGACGCCGAGGAGCGGGCGCTCAAGGAGGCCGCCGCGGCCAAGTCGGCGGCCCAGGACGCCGTGGGGCGGCAGAAGGCGGAGCACCAACTCCGCCTCGCCGAGCTTCAATCTCGGGCCCGCGACTCGTGGGTCGTCACCGAGACGATGGAGGTCGACGCCGTCGCCACGCGCGAGGCCCGCGAGGAGGAGCTGGAGGCGGTGCGCCTGCGGGTGGGTCGGGTCGGGGGGATGGGCGACTCCGACCGCGTCCGGGAGGCGACGGTCCTGCACCGGGAGCTGCGTCGGTTCGTCACCCGGCTCCGGGCCGCGGGCGTGGAAGCCGAGGGGCGCCTCGTCGGTGTCCGGGACGATCGCGCGGAGGCCCGGGGCGAGCTCGCCGACGCGGCCGGGATCCTGGACGACGCCGCTTCGTTCGCCGCCAAGCTCTCCGTGCAGGACGGCGCGGTCCTGGATGAGGCGGTGGCCGCGGCGCGCGAAGCCGGAGAGACCGAGCTCGCGTCGCTCGACGCGCGGGTGGAGACCGCAGAGCGGCTCGTCGACGCCACCCTCACCCAGCTCGAAGGCGCGAAGAAGCTCCAGTTCGACCTGCGCGAGCACGTGCCGCCGAGCGTGCTCGCGGAGGACCGCGCCTACCTCCTCCGGGACCTCCGGCTGGAGCTCGATCTGGTGGTCCCGAACGTCGTGAACAGCGCGCGACGTCGGCTCGCGGCGGCGACCGACTTCCGCACCGACGGGCTCGTGACCCGAGCGTGGCACTTCCTGCTCGGCGCGTTCTGGGTGGTGCTCGCCGTCGGCGGCTGGGTGTTCCTGCGGCGTCGCGCCGAGGCGATCAGCGGCGCGCTGCTGGAGCGCCTGGCCTCCCGCACGTCGCGCCTCTATCGACGAGCCCTCGTCTCCATCGCCGGGGAGGCCACGCCCACGGTCCGAGCCGCAATCGACCTCGCCCTGGCCGTCCTGCTCGCGCGCGGCCTGCGCGAGTCGCTGCCGGAGGTCGCCCTCATCCTCTTCACCGGGGCCCAGTTCTCGCTCTACCGCGTGCTCGTGGGGTCCTTCTCCCTCGCGATCGTGAAGCAGCCCTCGATCCGCCCCGCGATCGCGTCGCTCGGGCCCGCGGCCCACGCCGTCGCCGTGTCCGCCTCCCGGGCGACGGCCTTCTGGCTGGTGGCGCGAGGCTTCGTGAACTTCGTGACGCTCGAGCTGCTCCGCACGGACGCCGTCCGCCAAGTGCTTGTGCTCCTGCTCGACGTCGGGTTCGGGGCCGCCGTGCTCGTGCTCCTGCACCGCTTCGAGCCGGTCTCCCGGGCGATCCTCGGCGGACGGGCCGGGGCGGACTCGGCCCTGATGCGCCCGCTGCTGTCCGAGATCACCGGCCGCGGCGTCGCGATCCGCTGGCTCCGGGGCGGGATCGGCGCCGCGATCCTGTCGGTCTCGGGGGTGTCGCACCTGGTTCAGAACATCGCCTCCGAGGGATCGCTGCTGGGGAGGGCCCTCAACCGCGTCGCCCGCTATCGAATGACCCGGGAGGGCGGGGCCCCCGAGGAGATCCTCCGCCCCATCGACGTCGCGCTGCGCGAGGAGCTGCTCCGCGTGGACTGCCCACCCGACCACCGCGTGGCCCGCCCGACGCTGGACCGCGCCCTGGACGAGGCGATCGCGGGCTGGACGGTGGAGGGGTCGCGCGGGATCGCGGCCGTGGTCGGCAACCGCGGGGACGGAGAGCGCACCTGGCTCGACGGGGTGGAGGCACGCCTCCAGGTGGACCGCACCGTGCGCCGCATCGGCCTCGACCGGCGGTACACGCAGCCGAGCGAGCTGTGCGAGGCCCTCGGGACCGCGCTGGGCCTGCCCCGCTGCCGCGACGTCGACTCGCTCGCGGCCGCCCTCGACGACCTCCCGGAGTCGGTGATCATCCTCGAGGAGGCGCAGTGGGCGTTCCTCCGGGCGGTGCACGGCCTGCGGGCGCTCCGGGCGCTGCTCGACCTCCTCAGCCGCGCGTCGAAGCGGCACTTCTGGATCGTGTCGATCCACAAGCCGTCGTGGCAGTACCTGTCCCGCCTCGGCGAGCTCCTGAAGTTCGACATGTTCCGCGCAGTGCTCGAGATGCCGCCCATGGGCGAGTCGCAGCTCCGTGAGCTGATCGGGTGCCGCGTCGGCGCCGCCGGGTGGCGACTGGACTTCGCCGGGCTCGCCCGCCCGACCCCGCTCGCGGGCGATCCCGCGCTCGAGGTGGAGCGGGCCGAGACCGCCTTCCATCGGCTGCTCGCCGAGTCGTCCGAGGGCAACCCCGCCGCGGCCCTTCGGCAGCTCGTCGGCTGCCTCCACGTGGGCGACCCCGAGGCGCGCGTCCTCAGCGTCCGGGTGGGCGACGCCCTGGGCGTGAAGCAGGTGGACGACGCCGACACCACGGACCTGTTCACGCTCGCCGCCCTCCGCATCCACAAGCGCCTCACGTCGGCCGAACTGGGGCGCGTGAACAACATGTCCGCGGGGCTCGTGCGCGCGAGCCTCCAGCACCTCACGGCCCTGGGCGTGGTCGTGGAGGACGACGACGGCGTCCATGTCGGCTCGGGCTGGGTCCCGGGCGTCGCGCGCACCCTGCGACGTCGTCACTTCCTGCACTGGAGCGAGTGATGGATCCGCAAGGCGTCATCCAGTTCATCCGCTTCGACTCGCTGCCCCTCGCGGTCGCGATCGTCGTGCTCGGCCTGCTCGTGGCCGAGGTCCTGACGCGGACGCTCGACAACATCGGCGAGCGCTTCAGCGACCGTCGCCTCGTCCTCAAGAAGGTCGCCGTGCTCGCCCGCTTCGCGGTGTACGTCGTCGTGGGCGTGGGCGCCGCGACCACCGTGCTCGACCTCAGCAGCGAGGCGGTGCTGGCGATCTCGGGCACCTTCGGGCTGGCCCTGGGCTTCGCGCTCAAGGACACCGCCGCGTCCCTCACTTCGGGCGTGATGCTGCTGATCGACCAGCCGTTCCAGGTGGGGGACCGCATCTCCTTCGACGGCTACTACGGCGAGGTGACGAAGATCGGGCTGCGCTCGGTGCGCCTCGTCACCCTCGACGACAACCTCGTCACGATCCCCAACAGCCGGTTCCAGGCGAACTCCGTCGCGTCGGCCAACGCCGGCGAGCTCGACTGCATGGTGGTGATCCCCTTCTACGTCTCGGCGGGCGAGGACTTCATCAAGGCCCGTCGGTTGATCGCCGAGGCCACGGCCACGTCGCGCTACGTCTACCTGGACAAGCCGCTGGTGACCCTGGTGAGCGACGAGTTCCTGGGCGAGCGGTTCGTCACCATCGTCACCGTGAAGGCCTACGTGCTGGACGCGCGGTTCGAGAAGGCGTTCGCGTCCGACGTGACGATGCGCGTGAAGCTCGCGCTCCGGGAGGCGGACATCCACACCCCCGACTCCACCCAGCGGCACCTCGATCTGCCGCCGTCCGGCTCCGAGCGGGTGGACCGCCCCATCGGGTCCTGAGGCGCCCGTGGACCACCTCCCCGACTCCAAGGAGCGACTCTGGCTCGAGAAGGAGCTCAAGCTGCTCGTCGAGCAGCGCGGCCACGCGCCGCTGGTCCTCTCCCCGGTCCTCACGGCGTCCAAGCGGTGGTTCCCCGAAGACGTCGCGCCCGACGAGTTCAGCCTCCGGGTGCTCGCCCTGCGCCTGCTCGGCTACGCGGGGCTCGATCTCGACGCCGAGGTCCACGGCTACGACGCGGCGGAGGCGGAGGTCGAGTACGACGCCCGGGGGGCCCGCACCGCCCGCCACGAGGGGGCCGCCGCCTGGTACGCCGGCACCAAGGACGGGGTCTGCATCTTCGGGTGCAGCGATCACGCCGGAGGCGACCCGGCGGCGCTGGTGGGGACGATGGCCCACGAGGTGGCGCACGCCTACCGCGATCACCACGGCCTCATGGTCGAGGATCGCGACACGGAGGAGCTGCTCACCGACCTCACCACCGTCTTCCTCGGGTTCGGGGTGCTGACGACCAACGCGTCGTACCTCTACCGCACGTCCGGCAGCTTCGACGGCTCCTTCGTGACGACGGAGTGGTCCCACGCCCAGCGCGGCTACTTGGGGCCCAAGGCCTTCGCCTATGCGCTCGCCCTCGCCCTGGAGGCCCGCGGAGAAGCGGCGGAGCTCAAGACGGCGACGAAGCACTTGGAGACGACCCAGCGGGCCTTCTTCAAGGCGGCGCTGAAGGACGTGCGCAAGAACTCCGCGCTGCTCGAGACCCTCGGCGTGCCCGACCCCGCGACGTGGCCGCCGGGGCCGGACCTCGACGAGCTCACCGCGCCCTTCGAGATCGAAGAGGTCCTCGTCGACGACCCGCCGGAGCCCGAGCCCGATCGCACCTGGAACGAGGGGACCTACGTGTACCGGGTTCGGCGTGGGCACGGCTGGTTGTGGGCCGCCGCGGCGTTCGTGCCGTCGTTCGTGGTGTTCCTGGGGATCGCGAAGGCGGCCGCGAGCCCGATGGTGGGCATCTTCTTCCTCATCCCGGTGTTCGTGGCCTTCCGGATGGGCCACGCCCACGCGAGTTGGCTCTGCTCGGACCCGGACTGCACGGGCGCGCCGAGCCCCGAGCACGCCGTGTGCCCCGGCTGCGGCGCCGAGGTCAGGGACGAAGCAGCGCGACTTCGGTGAGCGTGAACGCGTTTACGTCCCATCGTATCGTCCTCCGGTGACGCAGGCCCTCCTCGTTCTGGTGCGGGATCGACCCGGGGAGCCCGCCCCCGCGGCGTCGTGGTCCATCGGCAAGGCGGCGATGACGCTCGCCGGGACCACGGACCTCCCCATCGTGTTCGGCCAACGCGTGGACGCGGGGCGGGTCACCGGGCTGCGGGTCCTCCCCGACGGCTCGTGGCAGCCGGTGGAGGACGTGCCCGTCGGCATCGTCTGCATGCGCTTCCCGCGTCGCTCCCGCCCCGCCCCGTTCCAGGCCGCGCTGGCGGGTCTGCGCGCCGGGCCGCACCCCGTCCCCATCGTCAACGCGCTCGCCTTCTCGGACCTGACCGCCGACAAGCTCGTCACGCAGCACGCCCTGGGGACGGTGGTGGAGATGCCCGAGATGGAGCTCGACGCCGCCCGCTTCGACGCGCGACTGGGGGAGTGGGACGCCGCGTTCCTGAAGCCTCGGCACGGCTCGCTCGGCGACGGCGTCGTGCGATTGGAGGCGGGGGACGTGATCCCCGACGTGCCCCCGGGCGAGTGGATCCTCCAGCGCGCGGTGCTGCCCCCGAAGGGCGTGGCCGGGGTGTCCCTGCGCGTCCTGGTGCAGCGCGACGGCGACGGGTGGACCGTGCCCACGGCGGTCGCCCGGGTCTCCGACGACGACCCCACCGTGAGCGTCGAGCGCGGCGCCCGCGTGACCGTCGCCTCGGACGTCGTGGGCGCGCCGACCCTCCAAGCGGTGGAGGCCGACGCCGTCCGGATCGCGACGTGGCTCGCCGACGGCGGCCCGTGGGACGCCTCGGACGTCGTGGAGATGGGCGTGGACTTCGCCGTGGACCGCGCCGAGCGACCCTGGCCGCTGGAGGTGAACTCGATCCCGCGCGGTCGCCTCGCCGTCCTCGCCGCCCTGGACGATCGGTACCGCGCCGAGCACGAGGCCGCCATCCTGAGGCCCCTCGCCCGAATCCTGGCGCGCCTCGAGGCCTGACCCGTGCCATTCGGCACACCTGGTCGGCGATCCTGGGTCCGTCCGCACCACTCGAACGGGCCCCCTCTGGCGCTGATCGCGTGCCACCATGTCGGGTGTCTTCGACGCCGCCGCGGTCCTCCTGCCCCTCGCCCACCGAGAGGGCTCGTTCGGGGACGAGGCCCACGCCGAAGCCATCCGCACGTCCCTGGACGCGCTCTCGAAGCACACGGAGATCCTGGCCGAGCTCGGGCGCACGCGAGACGCGGGCTTCGCGGCCCTGGCGCGTTCCATCTCCCGGGAGGTGACGGCCGCCGAGCGCGAGTTTCTGCTGGGGGACACGGCCGGAGCGCAGGAGCGAGTGTCGATCCTCACCGACCACTGCGTGGCCTGCCACTCCCGCATGGCCAGCGACGCCGACTCGCAGCTCGGACGGCGCCTGCTCGACCGCATCGACGTCTCGGCCGTGGACCTCGAGGATCGCGCCCGCCTGGAGACCGTCACCCGGCAGTTCCACGCGGCGCTCACGACGTACGAGGAGCTGCTGCGCAAGGACGACTCCAAGGCGTCGGGCGTGATGCAGCTGTGGAACGTGACGGCGTACCTGGTGCTCGCCGTGCGGGTTGTGGGCGACCTGGAGCGCCCGAAGAAGATCCTCGATGAGCTGGCGAAGACCGAGACGTTGCCCGGTCACGTCCGCGCCGACGTGCGCTCGTGGCTCGCCGCGCTCACCGAGGTGCAGGCCCGT
The DNA here is from genome assembly GCA_964620495.1 of uncultured Rickettsiales bacterium. GTDB lineage: Bacteria > Myxococcota_A > UBA796 > UBA9615 > UBA9615 > CAZEKB01. The sequence goes on from CAZUHI010000008.1 coordinate 45,995, forward strand.
CCGTGGCCGACCACGGCGCCGGAGCAGCTCGCCGAGGCCCGCGCCCTGAGCGTCGAGGCGCGGGCGCGCAGCGGGCACGACTTCGATCGCGCGGGGCTCATCCACTACACGCGGGCGTCGGGGCTCCTGCTCGACTACGTGGACCGGAACCGCGAGCCCACCGTCGACCTCGCCGAGGCCTACTACCTGCTCGGCGTGGCCGAGTCCCACACCGGGCGCGCGTCGTGGCTCAGCAGTCCGGAGCTCTACCTGGAGACGGCCATCCGCACCGCGCCCGCGAGCCGGTTCGCCGCCGAGGCCCTCGCCCTGCTGGAGTGGTACACGCTCGTGGAGTACACGGGCAGCGGGGGGACGCACGTGCCCGACGACGTGCAGGAGCTGCTCGACGGGCTGCGCCACATGGTCGCGCGAGGCGAGGTCGAAGCGGCGCGCTGAGCGGCTTCAGTCCTCCCAGTCGACCACGGCGGCCTGCTCCACGACGGTCGCCATGTGGGCCAGGACCTCCTTGTGGATCGGATCGACGGCGTAGGCGTCGTAGCCCGCCCGGTCGTCGAACCGGGTGATCAGCGCGATGTGCACCGCGCGCGGCGTCTTCAAGGCGTCGACTCCGACCTCGATGGAGCGCAGCGTGGGCACGCGCCCGGCCATCCCGCGCAGCTTCGCGGCCGTGGCGTCGACGGTGGAGGGATCCTTCAGCTTGAACGTGACGACGTGGTGGAACATGGATCCTCAGCGGGGCTTGGCGACCGCCGAGGCGGGGCGCTCGAAGCGGAACGGGTAGCGCACCTGGACCACTCCGCCGTAGTTGGGGTGGGGGAAGTCGAGGTCGCCGACGACCTCCACCAGGCAGGACTCCAGGAACGAGCTGGACACGGCGTCGACGTCCGGGGTGGCCGAGACGAACTCCGTGCGCCCGTCGGTCTCCACGAGGAAGTCGACGACGACGCGCCCGGCCACCTCCGGGTCGCGGCGCAGGGCGTGGCGGTAGCAGGCCTCGATCGCCTCCACGGCGGGCTCGATGGAGCGCTCGATGGCGCCCTCGGTCAGGAAGCCGGGCTGGGTGCGGATGTCGAAGCGCTGACCCACCGGCTCGGGCGTGACGGTGCCGTCGGGGCGCAGCCGGAGGGGGAAGTCGACCTGCGCGGCGCGGTAGGGGCGCGGGTGCGGGAACGACATGGCGCGCAGCGTCCGCACGGCGCACTGTTCGAGGGACGGGAGGGTCGCGCTGCCCTCCATGGGCTTCGCGTCCGCCCAGCGCACCCGCCCGTCGTCGTTGATGAGGAAGCGGGCGTCCAAGTCCACGGACAGGCCGGGGTTGGCGCGCAGCTCGGTCCGCCAGCACCAGCGCAGGGGGTTGAGGTGATCCTCCGTCACCCTCACGATCGCCTGCTCCGCCAGCTCCCCCGAGCCCACCGGCACCGGGCCCGATCCGAGGAACAGGAGCCCCGCGGGCGAGCGAGGCCGGAACCGGAACTTGAGGTAGTCGACGTGCATCGCCCCGCCCGCGTGACGGAACAGCGACCGATCCAGGAACATCGAGAGCACGCAGGCGACGAGCTGCTCGTCGGCGAAGTCCCGAGACTCCATCCGGGCGCTCGCCACGAGCCCGTTGAACGCGACGTGCACCTGCACCACGAGGTCGCCGTGGGCCTCGGACTCGACCTCGCCGTAGCACTCCCGGGCGATGCCGCGGAAGACCTCGAGATCGGTGAGGTCGTGCTCGTCCGACGCCCACGCCGTCGGCGCCGCCGAGCCCAGGACCATCAACAGGAGCACGAAGATCCGCACGTCCCCAGCCTAGGGTGTCTTCAGTTGGGCTGCGAGTTGAGCTGCATGCGGCGATGGACCTCGCCCGCGATGTGCGGCCAGGACTCGGCCATGCCCGCGATGCCGAGGCGCGCGGAGCCCAGGTGCTTGCGGCCCCACAGGGGCCCCAGGTCGCGCCCCTTCTCGAGCAGCACGGTCAGCCCGGCGACGGCCTTATCCAGGTCCTCGTCGTCGTCGTCCATGTCGGCCCGCGTGCGCTCGAGTAGCGACAGGAACGTCTCCACGCGCTTCAGACTCGTCTCGTGACTGCGCTTGAGCGGCGTGATCAAGAACCACAGCAGCAGACAGAAGAGATTGAACCCCAGGACCGCGGCGATGATGGCGATTCCGGAGCCCGTGAATCCGCCGAACGGATCGTCCATGGGCATCTAGGCCTCTCCGAACTGAGCGACCCAGTGCTCGGGGCTCAGCTCCATGCCGGTGTGTCGGGCGACGGTGCCGCGCCAGGCGCGGCGCATGCCGTCGGTGAAGAGGCGGTCGAAGAAGTCGCCTACGGCGGGCTTGCCCACCAGGTCGAGGTTCGCCGCGGAGCCGCCGAGGCCGGGCGCGAGGGCCGCCCCGAACTGCGACGCGAGCAGCTCCCCGAGCACGTAGTTCTGGTAGTAGGCCGGGTAGCAGGCGATGTGCACCTTGCTCGCCCAGTCGGCGCCCGTGTGGCCGTCGGGGCGGCGGAGCCCCTGGAGCGACTCGGACAGGGACCACCACAGGTCGTCGAGGTCCTGATCGGGGTCCGCGTACATCGATCGCTCGAAGTAGGTGACCGTGAGCGCCCAGCGCACGAACACCATCTGCGATTCGGCGAGCGCGTCGCGTGAGGCCTCGGCGAGGTCCCCGTCCACCCCGGGCACCGCGCGCAGCCAGCGTTCGTCGCGCGCCAGACGACCGAAGAACATGGCGACGGCCTCGGTGACGAAGGTGTGCGCCGCGCCCCGCAGCAGGAACGGGAGGTCCGGGTCGATGCCGGCGTTGTAGACCGCGTGGCCGAACTCGTGGAGCGTCGTCTCCATCCACCGGGTGGTCGCGTCGAGGTTGCACAGGACGCGCACGCGGCTGGGGTTGTCGATGCCCATGCAGTACGCGTGCGGGTACTTGCCGTCGCGCGGGTACATGTCCGACTGGTCCCACAGATCGTCGATGGGGAGGCCGATCCCGCGGAAGAACTCCTTGGCGTACCGCTCGATGCCGCGCAGCGAGAACCAGGCGTCGGTCGACCGCCCGGGGTCGGCGCGGGGGATCGACTGGAGGAAGCGGTCGGTGAAGTCCCAGGGCATGAGCGCGTCCGGGGACTTGCCCCGCAGCGCGGCGAACTCGTCGTCCAGGCGGGCCTTGCGCTCGGCCCAGGGTGCGTCGGTGCGCGCCCGCAGGTCGTCGAGGACGGCGAACAGCTCGTCCGACGTCATCTCCTGCTCGTCCATGGCGAGGGCGAAGTAGTCCGCGAAGCCCAACTGTACGGCCTGCTCGTTCCGCAGCTTCACGAGCTCGCGGACGCGGTCCTTCACCGCCACGCCGACCTCGCGGGTCGCTTCCCAGGCGCGCCGCCGTCGCCCGTCGTTCGTCTCGTTGATCAAGACGCGGTCCAGCCCGTTGCTGGTGGTGCGGACGCCGTCGAGGGTGGCCCGGTAGGTCGAGCACGTCTCCTCGATGGCCAGGGACCGACGGATGAGGTCGGTCCGGAGGGTCCGGTCCACCTGCATGCCGCGGTAGTCGGCCCGGATCAGGTCGATCTGGCGGTCGACGAGCGCGTCTCCGGTGGGGTCGGCCCGCCACCGCGTGAGCGCCTCGAAGGGTGCGGCCTCGGCGTGCAGGTCCGACAGCGCCGTCTCCAGCCGCTCGACCTCGTCCTGGGCCTCGGCTCGCCCCTCCGCCGTGAACTCCCAGTAGGCCTCCGCGGAGGCCACGCGCAGCCCCTGTACGAGCCCCGTGTAGGCGTCCAGGAACGCCAGGGGGCCCCGATCCAGGGGGAGCGAGGGGGTCTGGGAGCCGGAGGACATCAGTCGGCGTAATCCTCCCAGTCGGGCTCGGCGACGTGGAACTGCGTGCTCCGGCGGTAGCGGATGAAGAAGAGCACCTTCTCGGGCTTCTCCTCCTTCACCTGCGCCATGGCCTTCTCGAAGGACTCGAGGTCGGTCACGTCGTGCTCGTTGATGCGCTGCAGGATCACGCCCACGGGCAGCTTCGCCAGCCCCGCCCACCCCGCGCGCTCCACGGCGTCCACGACCACGCCCTCGACCTCGGGGAGCCGCTGGCCGAGCTTCACGTCGAGGGTGATCTCGCGCACGCCGAAGTCGAAGTCGTCGTCCGACCGCCGCTCCGCCTGGAGCTCGCTCTTGGGGGCGCGGAAGAGCGTCGCCTTCACCTGATCGGTGCCCTCGCCGGGCTTCTCGCGGGTGAAGACCACCTCCACGCCCGCCTTGCGGTCCCGCAGGGCCTGGGCGAACACCGGGAGGTCGCTGCTCTCCTGCACGTCGATCCGCTCGCCGTCCATCTCCACGAGGATGTCGAGCAGCTGCAGGCCCACCTCCTCCGCGGCCGAGTCGGGGATGACGCGCGACACGATGACGCCACCGCCTTCGGACACGCCCAGGTGCTCCGCCAGCTCCTTCTCCAGGGGCTGCATCTCGATGCCGAGCCAGCCCGCGTCCGGGTCGTTCTCTTCCTGGGCGACGGCCTTGGCGTCCGCCTTGACCTCCGGGGGCTCGTCGGCGCGCTTGCGGGCGGTCTCCAGGAAGGTGGAGAAGCGGTCGTAGGACAGCCCCACCGCGCCCGTCAGGTCCGGCACCACCTGGCGCCCGGCCCACGGCGACGTGGGCACCTGCGCGACCACGCCGACCACGCGGCCCGCGCGGTCCCACAGAGGAGCCCCCAGCATGTTCGTGCTCGCGCCCCCGAGCGACCACACGTCCTGCGGCTTCTCGAGCAGCGCGTTGACGCCCATGGGGGCGAGCACCGGCTTGCGGCCGTAGTCGCGGCCGTAGAGCGTGAGCGAACGCAGCCCCTGGCCGACTTCGGGCACGAACCCGTCGCGGAAGGTCACGTGGGGGTGGCCTCCCTTGGGCGCCTCGTCCGTGATCTTCAGGACGCCGAGGTTCAGGTCGTTGTCGAAGGACACGACCTCCGCTTCGTACTCGCGCCCGTCGGCGAAGTAGAGGCGGAACTGCGAGAGGTCCGGGAGGGTGCCGCCGGAGAGGCGGCCCGACCCCGCCTGGGGGAAGCGGACGCGGCCGGAGATGAGCACCAGGCCGTCCTCGGAGATGACCACGCCGTCGGTGTACCCGCGTGTCTGTCGGCGAGAGCCGCCCGCGCTGTACTCCTGCACGAACTCGATGGTCGCGATCGTCTTGCTCTCGCGCTCGTAGAAGGTGGGGACGTCGATGGCGCGGCCGGGGCGCGACCGCTTCTTCTTGCGCGGCTTCGCGTCCGCCACGGGAAGCATGAGGAGGGTCGCGAGGAGCACGCAGAGGAGGATGGAGAAGCGCTTCATCTCAGTTCTCCTCTCCGGGCTTCACGAGGACGAGCTTCACCGAGTCGTACGCGCGGATCTGGAAGAGGAGGTCGGGGCCGTCGGGTGCGAGCTTGTCGTAGATCGCCTTGAAGCCGTCGAGATCGACGACCGTCTCGCCGTTGATGGACTCGAGCACCCACCCGCGCACGAGCTTGCCCCGGTGGGCCGGGCCGCCGACGCGCACGCCCTCGATGATCACGCCGTCCGAGGAGTCGAGCTCGAGGTCGTAGGACATCTGCACGGTGATGTCCTTGACGGTGAAGCCCCAGGCCTCGGCCTCGTAGCGCTCGCCCATGAGCTTGCCGGTCTCCGTCGTCGTGAGAGAGACGGTCCTCTCCTCGCCGCGACGGAGGAGCCGGATCGTGACCTCCGTGCCGATCGGCGTGTCGGCGATGGCGGCGTGCAGCGGCGGCAGCTCCTCGTCGAACCGCACGGTGAGCTCCATGTCCGCGTAGGCGAGCATCAGGTCGCCCGCCTCGAGGCCCGCGCCCGCGGCCGGGGAGCCCGGCTCCACCGACGCGACGAGCACGCCCACCGCCTCGTCGAGCCCGAACAGCTCCTCCCAGTCCTTGAGGGGCTGGAAGGTGATGCCCGCGTAGGAGCGCTTGACCTCGCCGTGGGAGATCAGGTCCTCGGTCACGCGCCTGGCGACGTCCGCGGGGATGGCGAAGCCGATGTTGTCGGCGAACATCGCGCCCCGGGCGTTGACCCCCACGACGCGCCCGTCGAGGTCGATGAGCGGGCCGCCGGAGTTGCCGGGGTTGATCGCCGCGTCGGTCTGGATCCAGGTGTTGAAGGCGCCCGTGCGCTCGCCCGAGGGCAGCGCCATGCCGTCCGGCAGGTAGCGGTCCTTGTTGGACACGACCCCGAACGTCATCGTCCGGGCGAGGGCCAGCGGGGAGCCGAGCGCGAGCACGAAGTGGCCCACGGAGAGCTCGCTGGAGCTTCCCCACTCGAGGGGGATGAGCCCGTACTCCTCGACCAACTCGGGCTCGATGCGGATGACGGCCAGGTCCGTGGACGGGTCCTCGCCGATCAGCTCCGCTTCGACCCGCTCCTTGTTGGAGAGCGTGACCATGAGCTGCTTCGCGCGCCCCGCCACGTGGTGGTTCGTGACGATGTAGCCGTCCTTGTTGATGAGGAAGCCGCTGCCCACCGACGCGCGCTTCTGGCGCTCGCCGCGCGTGAACGTCTCGGTGATGGGCTGGATGTTGACCAGCGCCGACATCGCTCCCTCGCCGATCGCGGCCAGCTCTTGCTGCAGATTGCCGGCGCCGCGAGCAGCAGACGCGTCGGGGGGGAACGCGACCGCCGCGCAGAGCAGCAGGAGGGCGAGGAGAGGGAGGCGTCCGGGCGACGCAGAGGGGGGCATCGGAGGAGGATGGATCCGCACCCGGGGTGGGTCAAGGCCACGGGGCGAGCATCACTGGGTCACGAGCACCTGCCCGCGGCCGTACGCCTCGTTGCGATAGAGGGCGGTCAGGCGCTGCCACTCCACCATGAGCTCCTTGGCGGCCTCGGGCTCGCCGTCGTCGGTGAGCTGCTTCGCGCGCCGCAGAACGGAGAGCGTCTCGTCTCCGTTGGTCCCCTGGATCTCCCGCCACTTCTCGGGCGAGAGCGGACGCTGCGCGATCGCCGACAATTCGAACGCTCGGAACCGCTGCCGGGCCTCGGTGGGGGCGTCGTAGTCGGCCACGCCGCCGTCCATCTCGCGCATGTCGGGCTCGTGCGCGGCCGCCTCCGTGAGCGGCGGCGCGTCCGGGTCCGGGCGCTGCATCAGGGCGTCGGGGGTGGGCACCTCGTCGTCCGCGTCGTCGTCGTCCCCGTCGTCTTCTGCGCCGGCAGGTGGGAGCGCCGGGGCCCGCGTCGACCGATCGGGGACCGCGTCGGCGCCCGCAGAGTCGCCCGCGGCGGGCCCCGGGACGACCTGGGACGGCACCTCCATGAACGGGGCGTCCGCCACGGGCTCGTCGCCGGTCAGGATGAAGACGACCACCCCCAGGAAGACGACCCCACCGCCGACGATCGCCGCCTTGGAGTTCACGCGCGCTCCACTGCGGATCGCCAGCGCGCGAGGTGCTCGTCGCGCTCGGCGGCGGCCATGGACGGGTCGAACCGACGGTCCTCCTTCCACGCGTCCTTGGCCTCGTCGCGGGACTTCCAGACGCCGGTGGCGAGCCCTGCGAGCAGGCCGGCCCCGAGGGCGGTGGTCTCGAGCATGGTCGGACGCACGATGGGCACGTCGAGGACGTCGGCCTGGAACTGCATGAGGAGGTCGTTGGCGGCGGCGCCTCCGTCGACCTTGAGGGCGGACAGCTTCACGCCGGAGTCGGTCTCCATCGCGCCCAGGATGTCGGCGTTCTGCAGGGCGATGCCCTCGAGGGTCGCGCGGGCGAGGTGGGCCTTGGTGACGCCGCGGTCGAGCCCGACGATCACGCCGCGGGCGTCCGGTCGCCAGTGAGGCGCGCCCAGGCCGGTCAGGGCGGGCACGAACACCACGCCCCCGGAGTCGGGGACGCTGCTGGCGAGGCGCTCGATGTCGCTCGCCGACTGGATGAGGCCGAGGCCGTCGCGCAGCCACTGGACGGCGGCGCCGGCGATGAAGGCGGAGCCCTCGAGGGCGTAGTCGACCTCGTCCCCCACTTTCCAGGCGACGGTCGTGAGCATCCCGCGCTCGGAGGCGACGGGCTTCGATCCCGTGTTCATGAGCAGGAACGCGCCGGTGCCGAAGGTGCACTTGGCCTCGCCGGTCTCGAAGCACACCTGGCCGAAGAGGGCGGCCTGCTGGTCGCCGGCCATGCCCGCGATCGGGATGCCGTCGGGCAGCACCCTGAGGCCCTTGGTGTGGCCGTAGACCTCGGAGCTCGAGCGGATCTCGGGGAGCACGGATCGGGGGACTCCGAGGCCGTCGAGCAGCTCGTCGTCCCACGCCAGCGAGTGCAGGTCCATCGCCAGGGTGCGCGACGCGTTGGACACGTCCGTGACGTGGGCGATGCCGCCGGAGAGGCGCCACACGAGGAAGCTGTCGATGGTCCCGAAGGCCAACTCGCCGCGGTCGGCGGCTTCCCGCGCGCCGTCCACGTGGTCGAGGATCCAGCGGATCTTCGTGCCCGAGAAGTACGGGTCGAGCACGAGGCCGGTCTTCGCCCGGAACGTCGCCTCGAGGCCCATCTCCTTCATGCCCGCGCAGAAGTCCGCCGTGCGCCGGCACTGCCACACGATGGCGTTGTGCACGGGCTTGTGATCGCGGCGCCGCCACACGACGGTGGTCTCGCGCTGGTTCGTGATGCCGATCCCGGAGACGCTGGAGGCGTCGATCCCGGCCTGGGCGAGGGCGCCGGAGATGGTGGTCTGGGTCGTCGCCCAGATGTCCTCGGGGTCGTGCTCCACCCAGCCCGGGCGCGGGTAGATCTGGGGGAACTCCTTGTTCACCTTCGCGAGCACCCGCAAGCGGTCGTCGAGGACGAGGACGGTGGTGCCGGTGGTGCCCTGATCGATGGCGAGGATGTGACGCGGCATGGGATCTCCGTCCGCGCGGGAGCGCGCGGGACCGGGAGTGTAGGAGATTCGAAGATCGATTTTTCCCTCGCGCGCCATGCCCGGTTGGAAGGAGTGGCTCCAAGAAGGAGGCTCGGACAATGACTGTCCACCCCACCCCCCTCGCTGCGGGATGGTGTGCGGAGCGAACGGCTCCTGGGGCTCAGTTGCCGCTGCAGCCGATGTCGTTCGCGATGTCCTGGGGGGTCCGATCGATGACCGAAGTGTCGGTCACCCGCACGGACCAGATGTCGTAGGCCTGCACGACGATGCACTCGTCGACGCCCGGCGCGTGCGGACACGGCATGCACTCCCCCCCGAAGGCGGGCGCCGCGGTCGCGCACGAGCCGAGGTTCAGGTCCCGCGCGTCGACATTGAAGGAGACCTGTCCTTCGTCGATCGTCTCGGAGACACCGACCGTGTCGTTCAGCCAGCCGCTGATCACGAGGTCCCGGAGGAGGAACTCGAAGGTGCCGAGGCCGTCGACGTCCACGGCCCACGGGACGGTCTGCGGGAACGTGTCGAACCAGGAGCCGACGCCCGGGTTGTCGACGAACTGCCCGCTGACGCCCGGGGCGATGATCGTGCCCGCCGCGGGTTCGATGAGGAACACCTGGTCTTCGACCGGGGCGTAGTCGTCCGCGGCCGCGTCGGCGGACGTCTGGAACTCCCAGGTGTGGCTCCCTCCGCTCCACGCCACGGTGGCTTCGTAGTTGCTCCCGTACTCGACGCTCCAGCCCGCGCCGAACTCGCGCTGCCCCTCGAACACGAGGCGGGTGGGCATGACCCAGCGCGACGAGCCCGAGGCCTGCCCGTCCGGTCCCTGCAGGCTGATCGAGGCGCCGTCGTCGTCGCTCACGTCGTCGTCGTCGCCCACGGGCGTGCAGGAGACCTCGGTGGAGCCGGTGCTCAGGAGGTCGCCGTCGATGCGGATGTCGATGTCGATCTTGTGAGTCAGCTGGATGTCGAGCCCGGCGTCGCTCGGCTCGTCGATGTCGAAGGACAGCAGGTCCAGGGTGAACGATCCGCTGGCGGTGGACGCCGGGGAGCAGTCGCCGCCCGCGTCGTCGTCGTCGCTCCCGCCCCCCCCGCCGCCGCGCGGGCCGCCGCAGGCCGCGACGGCAGAGAGCGCGAGGATCGAGGTCAGGAAGCCGAGGTGGAGCCGACGGATGGGTTCTTCACCCTGCGCGAGGCGGCGCGGTCTTCGAGGATCCGCATCGTGGCGTCGCGACCGGAGACCATGCAGCCGAGGATCCCGGCCGTCCCGCGGGTCGAGCCGCCGCAGACGTACAGGCCCGGAATCGAAGTGCGCGGCCCCGGTCGGCGGTCCATGTACTGGGCGGGCGTCCCCGCGATCCCGTAGCCGGTCCCGACGGCGGCCCTCGTGTAGCGCATGTGCGTGACCGGGGTCGCCGACTCGCGGAAGACGATCGTGTCCTTGGTGCCGGGGAAGAGGGCGTCGAGGCGGTCGACCATCTGCTGCTCGATGTCCGCCTTGAGCTCTTCGTAGCGGGCGTTGTGGCGGTAGCCCCAAGTGAGCGCCTCCGCGTCGGAGACTCCCCACTTGTCGGCCGACGGGTGCACGAGGGTCATCACCTCGACCGTCTTCACCCCCTCCGGCGCGTGGGCGAACCCGGGGTCCTTGAGCGAGCCGGATGTGATCATGCAGCCGCCCGGACGCACGACGCCGCGCTCGAGGGCGTCGGCGTAGGTCGTGTCGAAGTCGTAGTCGTCGAGCACCCAGTAGTTGCCGCTGGTCATGCCTGCGGCTCGGAGATCGGCGGTGACCCCGAGGCAGGTGATGAAGATGCCGCCGGGCATCTCCCAGCCCCGGGCGCGGGCGACGTCGCGCGGGGGCAGGTGCTCGGGGCCCACCAGGTCGAGCATCGTGCGCTGGAGGTCGGCTCCCGAGACGACGACGAAGGCCCGGACGTCCTGCGGGGGCCCCCGCCGACCGGCGAGGCGAACGCCCGTCGCCCGGCCGCCTTCGATCAGGACCGACTCGACCCGACGCTTGAGGTGGATGCTGCCCCCCGCGTCCTCTACGGCCTCCGCGAGGCGATCGGCGATGACCTGGCCCCCGCCCTTCGGGTACCAGGCGCCCTTGAGGAAGTGCGTGGCGACGGTGCCGTGATAGACGGCCGAGGCCTTGTAGGGCGGCAGCGCGTAGTCCCCGTACTGCGCCGACCAGAGCGCCTTGAGGCGTGGGTTCGACGTGTAGGTGTCCATCAGCGACTCCAACGTGCGGCGTCGGTGCCAGGCGGTGCGGGGCGCGCGGAAGGCGATCTTCAAGGCGGCGAGGGGCGTGAGGATCCCGTCCTGGGGCAGGAGGATGTCGGCGGCGCGGTCGACGTCGCGCAGGAAGGCCATCCACCGGTCGATGCCGCGGCGCTCCTCGGGGAACAGATCGAGCATTCGTTCTCGATAGAGACCGGGGTCCGCCGGGGTCTTGAAGCGGAAGTCGGGGAAGCAGAGGACGTCGTACCCGTCGGGGTCGAGTTCGTTGTACTCGAGCTCGATCCCCAGCTCCGCGAGGCGGGTCGGGATGGCGCCCCCGGGGCCGCAGTCGCCCAGGTAATGCACGCCGATGTCGAAGCAGTAGCGGGCGCGGGCCGGCCCTCGGGCGAACTGAGTCGCGCAGCCGCCGGCGACGTAGTGGGAGTCGAAGACGGCCACGGTGAAGCCGCGTCGGGCGAGGTGGGCGGCCGCGGAGAGTCCGCCGATCCCCGCCCCGATCACCGCCACGTCCACCGACTCCGGAGGCTCCGACAGGGCCCGACGTCGGGTGGCGACGGTCGGCAGCGGGACGGGGGGCGGATGCATCGCCGAAGGGTACGCGTTCGCGCCATCCGCCGACGTCAGCGGGAGAGGGCCCGGGTCTTCTCCATGAGCCGCAGGGCCTCGGCTCGGTAGCCGCCCGGGTCGTCGCCGACGGCGCCCGCGGCGATCTCCTGCGTCGCAGACAGGCTCCAGCCGCCGAGGTGCGTCGAGCCCTCGAGGCCCATGCCCCAGGCCGCGACGGCGGCGCTCCACCGGAAGTCGTCCGACGTGCGTCCGAGGTCCTTGCCGCGGTCGATCACGGGGGTCTCGCTCAGGTCGGACTTGGACCCCGTCGGCTGCTTCCAGCGCAGGCGGACGGTCATCAGCTCGCCGCTGCGCGCGGCCTCCGTCAGGCGGTTCGGGGTCTGGTACTTGAGCTCTTCGTCGTCGACGTTCGGGACGCGCACGCCGGCGGGGACGACCTCGTACAGCGCCGTCACCGAGTGGCCCCCGCCGATGTCGCCCGCGTCCTTCGTATCGTCGGCGAAGTCGCGGTTGGCGAGGACGCGGTTCTCGTACCCGATGAGCCGGTAGCCGGCGACCTCGGCGGGGTTGAACTCCACCTGGATCTTCACGTCCTTGGCGACGGTGATGAGGGTCCCGCCCGCCTCCCTCACGAGGACCTTCTTCGCCTCGGCGACGCTGTCGATGTACGCGTAGTTGCCGTTGCCGTGGTCGGCGAGGGTCTCCATGCGGTCGTCGGCGAGGTTGCCGCGGCCGAAGCCGAGGACGGTGAGGAAGACGCCGGACTTGCGCTCCTTCTCCACCAGCTCGCGGAGCTCCCCCTCGCTGGACGTGCCGACGTTGAAGTCGCCGTCGGTGCCGAGGATGACGCGGTTGATGCCGCCCTCCACGAAGTTGCGACGGGCCAGCTCGTAGGCGAGGCGGATGCCTGCGCCGCCGGCCGTCGATCCGCCGGACCGAAGCCGCTCGATGGCGGCGAGGATGGCGGCCTGCTCGTGGCCGCTGGTCGGCTCGAGGACGACGCCCGCGGCCCCCGCGTACACCACGATGGCGACACGATCGTTGTCCGTCAGCGTCTCCACCAGGAGCGACATGGCGGTCTTGAGCAGCGGGAGCTTGTCGGGGTTGTTCATGGATCCCGACACGTCGAGCAGGAACACGAGGTTGCGGGGCGGCATCTCGCCCTCCATGACCTCGGGGGCCTGCAGGCCGATGTGCACGAGCCGATGCTCGGGTCGCCACGGCGCGGGGCCGACCTCGGTCGTGACGCTGAAGGGGCGGTCGCCGGCCTGGAGCGGGGCCTCGTAGTCGTAGGGGAAGTAGTTGAGGAGCTCCTCCACGCGGACGGCCGCGCCGGGGGGGAGGCGACCCTCGTTCAGGAAGCGTCGGACGTTGGAGTACGAGGCGGTGTCCACGTCGACCGAGAAGGTCGACTTGGGCTGGTCCTGCACCCGGAGGAAGGGGTTCTCGGTGTAGGCCCGGTAGGCGTCGCGGGCGGGGCCGTCGTCCGCCTCGGGGGTGGTCGACGGGGTGGCCTCCGGCGCCGGGGGGGGCGGCGGCGTGAGGGACATGGGGTCGGCGGACGCCATGCGGTCCCGTCCACCCTCGCCGGGGGTGAGGATCTGCAGGTCGCTGCGCTTGACCTCGACCTCTCGCGACTCGCTGGAGTGCGAGGTCGGGATGTTCGTGGCGACCTGGTCGCGGTTCATCTGCCGCTGGATCTGCTCGCGGAGCTGCTCGGGCGTGACCGACACGTCGGCGGGGGCGGCGGGGGCCGCCGCGACGGGGCCGCCGAGGTTGGAGTCGACGTTGTCGAGCTGCCCGTCGGCGGTCTCGAAGAGGCCGGTGACGCGGCCCCCGAACATGAGGGACGACGCGACGGCGACGCCGCCGAGGGCGATCAGCGCGGCGACGGTCCAGATGGGCATGCGTCGGCTTCGGGGGGCGGGCTCGGGGCGTGCTGGTTCGGCGGCGACGGCGTCGAGGGTCGCCTTGACGAGCGTCTCGGGTGGGGCCTCGTCGGACAGGTCGGCGAGGAGGCCGTCGACGTCGCGGAGGGCGGCGAGGAGCACGGGGTCGTCCGGGTCGAGGGGGGTGTTCTGGTCGTCGGCGCGGGTCATCGGCCCACCTCCCGATCTTCGATGGCGCGGCGGCGCGCGAGGGCATGAGCGAGGGCCAGGCGGCCGCGTCGCAGGTGGGTCTTCACGGTGTTCACGGGGAGGTCGAGGGCGTTCGCGACGTCGGCTTGGGCGAGGCCCACGACGCAGCTGAGGTGCACCACCACGCGCTGGGGTTCCGGGAGCGCGTCGAGCTCGGCGCGGAGCCAGTCGGCGAGCTCGCGACCTTCGGTGAGTCCCCCGGGGGAGGCGCCGGGGGAGGGACGCTCGGGGATCTCGCGGGCGACCTCGGGCGAGCGTCCGCGCGCCAGGTGGGTGCGCGCCGTGTTGAGGGCGACGGTGGCCAACCATGGTCGCAGGGGTCGCGACGGGTCGTGACGGTGGGCGGCGCGATGGACGCGCAACCAGACCTCCTGGAAGACATCGTCGCGCTCCTGGGGGCGGAGACCGCAGCGTCCGAGGAGCCCGTACACGAGGCCGCCGTGCCGTTGGATGAGGATCGGGAACGCGCGCTCGTCGCCGTCGAGGTGGCGACGCAGGAGGACAGGGTCGTCGGGAGCGGGCGGAGCCGAGGTCTTCAAGGCGAGGTCCGGCATGCAGGGGGGCCCTCAGGATCGCAGATGGGCGGGGTTTCACGAGGGGGTACTCACGTCGGGTGGGGTGGGTTTCGGAAAAAGTGGTCCGGAGGTCGGAAAACTCGCGTCAAGGAGGGTGTGGAAGAGATCGGCACCCAACTGATGTATCGCCTCGAGGACGACCGAGTTCTCTGCCGCTTCATGAGGGAGCGTCGCCGGGTGGCGCGGTCGTTCCTGGAGCGGGACCCGGAGTTGCCGCTGCTCGCCTTCGGAGCGGCGGACACGCACCTGCACTCGCTGCTGGCGGCGGCGGGCGACGTGGCGAGGGAGTTCGCGCGCCGGGTGGAGATCTCGATCCAGAGGGCGCTGGGACCGGGGGTCCCATTCTCGCGGGTGCACAGCAAGCCGATCCGGGATCAGCACCACCTGGGGAACACCTTCTTCTACGTCCTGGACCAAGAGCGACGGCACGGGCTCGCGCCGGACCCGTTCGCGGACGCGACGAACATCCCCGACTTGCTGGGGCTGCGGGTGACGGGGCGGGGCACGATCGTCCGAGTACGCTCGGTGCTTCCCCGTGTACGTCGGGAAGAGCTCGTCGCGTTGCTGCCGCACGGTGAACGGCTCGACCGACCGCTCGATCCGTTCCAGAGGCTCCCGCACCTCGCCGAGGCCGCGGCTGCGGCGCTGGCACTGCCCTCGATTCGAGGTCGGCAGCCCGAGCGGATCCTGGCGAGGGCCGCGGCCGTGCAGGCGGCCGAGGTGCCGCGGCGGATGATCGTGGATGCGCTCAAAATTCCCCGTCGCTCCGTTCAGCGGCTCCTCCAAATGTCGGTCCCGCCCGCATTGGCGCGCGCAGTGGACCTTCAGACCCGCCTACGATCGTCGGTGCCGGTGGGGGGACCCGCCAGTACTCGGTGAGACGGTCCATCCGGTCGATTAGTGGCGCGTTCTCGGGCCACTACTCGGTGAGACGGTCCATCCGGCCGATTAGTGGCGCGTTCTCGGGCCACTACTCGGTGAGATGCGCCATCCGGTCGATTAGTGGCGCACTTTCGGGCCACTACTAGGTGAGACGGTCCATCCGGCCGATTAGTGGCGCGTTCTCGGGCCACTACTCGGTGAGATGCGCCATCTGCCCAGGCAGTGGCACCCACTTACTTCGATAAACTTCGAAATGTATACACACCTACCACCGTAATCCGCCCCGAGACGCCACCGACACTCGTCACGAAAGGACCGCCGTGAAGCGCCTCGTATCCTCCTCCCTCGCCGCCCTCCTCCTCGCCTCCTCCCTCGCCACCGCCGCGTGCACCCCCCACACCGTCGAGCCCGGCACCGTCGGCGTGCTCGCCCAGTGGGGCGAGGTCCACTCCGACTCCAAGTCCGAGGGCCTGCACTGGGAGACGTGGTTCCGGGACGACATCGTCAACATGCCGCTGAGGGTCCAGAAGATCGAGGCCAAGGCGAGCGCGTCGAGCAAGGACCTGCAGGTCGTGACCTCGATCATCGCGCTGAACTATCGGCTCGACGGGAGCAAGGCCGTCGACGTCTTCCAGGACATCGGCAAGCTCGAGACCGTCGAGCAGACCATCGTCGCGCCCGCTCTGCAGGAGGCCGTCAAGGCGTCCACCGCGAAGTACACGGCCCAAGAGCTGGTGACCAAGCGGCAGGAGGTGAAGAACACGATCAGCGACTACATCACCGCGACGCTCGAGAAGAGCCACCTGCAGGTGACCGAGCTGTCCATCGTCGACTTCAAGTTCGACAACAAGTACCAGGCCGCGGTCGAGGACAAGCAGGTCGCCGAAGAGAACGCGAAGAAGGCCACCAACGACCTCCAGCGCATCGAGATCGAGGCCAAGCAGCGCGTCGCCAAGGCGCAGGGCATGGCCGAGGCGGCGCTCGCGAAGGCGCGGGCCGAGGCCGAGGCGCAGACGATGCTCCGCGAGACCCTCACCCCCGAGATCCTCAAGCTCCGCGCCGTGGAGAAGTGGGACGGGAAGATGCCGGTCGTGACCGGCGACGGGTCCGCCGCCATCGTCGACGTGGCCGCCATCGCCGCCTCCGCCGCCGGTCGCTGACCCACCCCCCGGGCAGCCCCCGGACCACCCCGCGCAGCCCCCCTCGAACCCCGACGCCCCGGGCCCCTTCCGGCCGGGGCGTCGGCTCGCGCGCGCGTGTTACGTTCGCCGCATGCGACGCCTCTCCCTCCTGCTCCTGGTGCCCCTCGCCCTCACCGCCACGGCCTGCGAGCCCACCGTCGCCGTCACCGGCTTCGACATCGGTCGGATGTTCCCCGGCACCGCCGGCCACTTCTGGAAGTACACCCACGACGACGACGCGAACGTCGGCTACATGCTCAGCGAGGGCACCGCGAACCCCGCCGGCGAGGACTGGCAGGCCTACCGCTTCTACTTCGGCGAGGAGCAGGCCATGGTCGACGGCTTCGCCCAGGACCAGGCGAACTGGGACCACTGGTCCGCCGTCCTCTACTTCGTCGACCGCCCCGCGGGTTGGCACTTCATGGGGTGGGACAGCAACGCCGCCGTCATGGACATCGGCAGCCTGTTCATGGACGACGACGGCGTCCCCTTCGCCGTGGGCAACGCCTTCAACGACTCCTCGTGGACCGGCTCGGGCGGAGGCATGGTCTGGACCGTCGCCACCACCGGCGCCATCCAGGAGCCCCTCGAGTTCAACGGCCAGGTCATCGACAGCGCCTGGCACATGACCATGACCTCCGACGTCGGCGACACCCAGATGGAGGGCGACTGGTGGCTCGTGCAGGGCACCGGCATCGTCCAGTTCGACGTCTCGGGCCTCGCGCAGGGCGAGCTGACCCCCTGGCAGCACCAGCACAACGACGTGATCGCGAACATCACCGGGGTCCCCAACTAGATGGCCGAAGACCAGAATTACAAACCCGCCCAGGGCAAGCTGCAGCTGCAGATCGACGACGCCGTCGCCCAGGGCATCTACAGCAACTTCCAGGTCGTCGGCTCCAACGAGACCGAGTTCGTCCTCGACTGCGCCTACATCCCGCCCGGCCAGAACAAGGGCAAGGTGCGCGCCCGCGTGATCCTCAGCCCCAAGCACGCCAAGGCCCTGGCCACGATCCTCGGGCAGCGCATCCGCGACTTCGAGAGCCGCTACGGCACGATCCCGCCCCCGGCGTCGCTCCTCCAGGGCGCCAAGGGCGGCAGCGGCCTCCCCAATTAGTCCGTGACTCTCCGGGGGCTCATCGTCGCCGCGCTCGCCGCGGTGCTGCTCTCGGGTTGCGCAGCCAGGCTCGCGCGTCCGATCGACGATCGGCCCATCGTCCGACGCATCAAGATCGACGGCAACAGTCGCCCCAACCCCGACGGCGAGATCAAGAAGGCCCTCCGTCAGCGGTCCACGTCGTTCCTGCACTTCACGCCGCTGTCGCCGCTCTACCCGCGGTACTACCTCGAAGGGCTCGACTGGCACGACGACCGCACGCGCATCGCCAACTGGTACGCCCTGCGCGGCTACCTCGACGCCCGCGTCCTCGGCTCGCAGCTCTCCCCCTGGGGCCGCAAGCGCCCCGACGGCACACGCGAGTTCGTGAACATCACGCACGAGGTGGAGGAGGGCGAGCCCAGCCTCGTGCGCGAGGTCCGCATCGAGTTCGTGGGCGACACCGGGCGCGCCGACCCCGCCGCCCTGCGCCGCGCCCTCGTCCACGGCTTCCCGGTGGTGAAGGGCGAGACCTTCCGCATGTCCGCCGTGGAGGCTGGCGACAGGGCGATCCGTCGCAAGCTCCAGAACGACGGCCACGCCCGCGTCGCGGTGGAGTACGTGGTCGACGCGTACCCCGAAGAGCACGCCGTCGACGTCGGCTACACCGTCGTGCCCGGCCCCACCGCCGTCTTCGGCGAGGTCACGCTCGATGGCCTCGAGGACGACCTGCGCCGGTACGTCGAGCGGCACATCCGCATCGAGCCCGACACCCCCTTCAGCGCCGAGGCGGTGCGCAAGACCCAGCAGGGCATCTACGGCATGGGCCTGTTCGCCCTCGTGACCGTCACCCCGCAGCTCGACGGGGAGCACGACAAGAACGAGCAGGGCGAGGAGCGTATCCCCGTGGCGATCGTCCTCCAGGAGGCGAAGCCGGGGACGCGCGAGTTCGGGTTCGGTGTCGGGTTCCAGGTGGGCGAAGTCAACACCTACGGCAGCATCCAGGTCACGCACCTGAACCTCTTCCGGCGCCTCGTGCGCGCCGAGCTGGGGGCCCGCGCGGGCTTCACGTTCCTCAGCGAGGCCGACTTCGGGCCGATCGTCAACGTGCGCCCGGAGATCGTCGTCCCCGACTTCCCGGCCCGCACCCTCACGTTCCACACCGGCGTCGAGCTCGACCTCGGGGTCGAGGTGGCCTATTGGCTCGCGAGCGTCGAGTTCGACATCGGCCTCACCTGGGCGCCCGTGAAGCCCCTGAAGTTCGACCTCTCCTTCGAGCTCGGCTACTTCGACCTCATCAACGACGACCGCCTCGCCGCGCTCGAGTCCGTCATCGCCGAGCTGGGCTTCACCGACAGCTACCTGCTCTACGCCTTCCGCCAGTCGCTGATCCTCGACCTGCGCGACGAACCCCTGCGCGCGAGCAAGGGCCTCTACCTGGGCCTCAGCGCCGCCGAGTCCGGGCTCGTCGACGGGTTCGCGTTCGTGAAGCTCGACGGCGACGTGCGCGGCTACATCCCCCTCGGTACCCCCCACGCCGTGCTCGCCCTGCGCGCGAACGCCTCCGGGATCGTCGAGCTCCGGGACGACGTGGACGTCCCCATCTCCGAGCGCGTCTTCGTGGGCGGCGACGGCTCGGTGCGGGGCTGGCGCCTCAAGTACGCGAGCCCGCGGGTGCAGGACACCAACTGCATCGCCGAGAACAAGCGGCGCGACTGCGTGGTGCCCATCGGCGGCAACTTCGGGATGTCCGGCAGCGTCGAGCTGCGCGGCAACCCCTGGGGCGGCCTGTGGGTCGCCGGGTTCTTCGACTTCGGGCGGGCCTGGTCGAAGCTCGGCGACGTGGAGATCGGCACCCTCTTCAACCCTACGACCGGCATGCAGGTCGGCATCGGAGGGGGCGTTCGATACGACACCGTCGTGGGCCGCCTGCGCCTGGATCTTGCGTTCCACCCGCACGACTGGACCGATCCGATCTTCCGCAAGTCGCGCTACTGGAACGACCAGTGGCAGGAGCCGCCGGTGCTGAGCCTGCACTTCGGTATCGGGGAGTCGTTCTGATGGACGAGGCGACCCCCCGCCCGCCGAAGCGGCGCCTGCGACGGATCCTGTCCGGCCTGGTGATCCTGGCCCTGCTCTTCGTTCTGACGCTGTTCGTCGTCGTGCAGAGCCTCCTCTACAGCGAGAGCTTCGCCGCCTGGGTCCTCGAGACGGCCCTCCCCGTCGTCAACGAGAAGGTACTGCCCGGCGAGGTCCGGTTCGCGTCCTTCGAGGGCTCCCTGGGCGAGTCGATCCGCCTGAACGAGGTGCAGGTCTTCGACGAGCGGGGGGAGGTCGCGGTGCGGGCCGAGGCGCTGACCCTCGAGTGGGACGCCGTCGACCTGCGCGCCCGTCGCGTCGACGTCCAGCGATTGCACCTCGAGGAGCCGGTGGTGTTCGTGCGCATCCGCGAGGACCGGACGGTCAACTTCAAGGAGGCGTTCGTCAAGCCGCGCACGAAGCCGAAGAAGAAGCGCGAGGGCCCCGTCGAGCTGCCGTTCACCCTCGACGTGCGCGACATCCAGATCGATCGCGGGCACGTCGAGGTGATCCTGGGCGACCGGGAGCCGACCGTGCTCGTGGAGGACTTCGAGGTGCGCGGCGTGTGGTCGATGCGGGACCTCGACCAGGACTTCTCGTTCTCCAAGATCGAGGCTCATCTGCGTCGTCCGGTGGACCCCGGCCCCGTGTCCGCGCACGGCTCGGGCACGCTGAAGAAGGTCGACCTCACCCTCGACGCCTTCACCGTCGACTGGGGCGACGACCAGGTGGTCGTCAGCGGCGCGTGGCCCCGGGTCGGTCGGGGCGTCGCGGACCTCCACGTCGCCGTGGAGCGGCTGGACCTGGAGCACCTGAAGGTCTTCTCCGAGAAGATCCCGCTCGCGGGCGTCGTCTCCGGGCCGCTGGAGGTGGACGGCGCGCTCTCCGACGTGCACGTGAAGGGCGCCCTCGACGTCGACGGCGGCGGCCGGCTGGACCTCGCCGACGTGGGCGCGCGCATCGCCCGCGGCGAGCCCCTCGGGCACTCCCTGGACGTGACCGCCGAGGCGTTCCCCCTGCGGGAGGTGATCACGATCGACGCGCTCCCCCCCGAGCTGACCGGCCGCATCACCTGGGACGGCGAGGGGACCAGGCTCCCGACGCTCGAGGGCGACGTGACCGCGGACCTCCAGGGCTTCGTGTATCAGTCGTTCCATGTGGAACCGACGACCCTGCGGGCGTCGATCGCGGACTCGAAGGTGGCCGTCGATCACCTGGAGACGGGCGCCGACGGGGCCCTGCTGACGACGTCGGGCGACGTGGATCTCGAGGAGGGGAGCTTCGTCCTCGACACCGTGGCGAACGTCCCGGACCTCTCCGGCCTCGGGTACGCGCTGAAGCTCCCGATGGAGGGCGGCTCGGTGCGCCTGAACGGCCGACAGGAGGGCTCCTGGAAGTCCCCCGGAGCGGCCTTCGTGCTCGACACCGACTCCACGATCTCGGGGACCGTGGTGGCCGTGGGAGGCCTGCTCTTCGACGGGATCGACGGGGACTGGACCCTGGAGGTCGCGCTGGGCCGGGACGGTCGTCCGCCGTCGGTGCACGGGACCGTCGGGTTCGTCGCCCGGGAGATGAAGCTCGGGGACCTGGAGATCGCCGAGGTCTCCGTGGAGGCGACGGGCAGCGACACGGCCGCGATCTACGAGCTCGTCGCCACCGAGGGCGACGCCCGAGCCGTGCGCACGAACGGCCGCGTGGCCTGGGGCGACCTGCCGACCCTGCGCGTCGACGTCGACGGCCTGCAGCTCGACTGGGACGGCGAGCAGGTCACGGGGAGCGGCATGCGGGTCACGACCAGGTCGGGGCGCGTGGAGACGACGCCGGGTCGCTTCGATCTGCACCCCGGCACCCTGGAGGCCGGGGGCGTGTGGGACCCGCGCGGGGAGCTGGACCTGAAGGTCGCGGTGACGGGCGTCGACCTCCGGCGGCTGGGGCCGTGGCTCCCGGAGACTCTCCGGCTCGGCGGCTCGGTCTCGTCGATGACGGTCGGGCTCACGGGCACGCGCGAGGAACCCACCGTGGCCGTCGCCCTGCGCGCGACGGGGCTCCAGGCCACGGGTCGAGGCCCCATGGACGCGGACCTGGACCTGGACTGGGCGCCCGCGGGCATCCAGGGCGCGCTGAAGGCGCCGGGGCTGTTCGCGCTGACCCTCGGTCACGTGCCGCTGTCGCTCCGTCTCGCGGGCAAGCGTCCGCTGGTGCTGGCGCCCGAGGGGCGTTGGGACGTCGAGTTCGCGGGCGAGCACGTGCCCCTGGACGAGTGGGCGAGCCGGCTCGCGTTGGAGCTCCCCGAAGCGGCCGACGGCGGATCGATCCGCGGCCGGCTGCGCATCGGAGGGACGACGTCGAACCTGACGATGGACGGGGACTTCGACGTCACCGAGCTGAAGCTGGCCGAGCGGGGCGTCCACCTCTCCGCCGGGCTCGTGCTCGCCGACGATCACCTGAGCCTGCGCGACACCCACCTGCGCGACGCGTCCGCGGGCACCGTGTTCTCCCTCGCGGCCGAGGTCGACACGGCCCTCGGCGACCACCTGCTGAGCCGCCTCGGGCCCACGTCGTTCGAGCCCGCCCCCATCTTCAGCGACCTGGCGATCGAGGGAGGCTTCCGTCGGCTGCCCCTGGAGATCCTGCACGCGCTCGTCCCCGCCATGGAGCCGCTGCAAGGCGCGCTGCGGGGTCGCGTGGCGCTGGAGGGGCAGCTCGCGGACCCGAAGCTGGACGTGGACCTGGCCCTCCTCGGGGGCACCCTCGGCGATCGCGTCCTGAAGACGGCGAAGCTGAAGCTGGGGGTCGGCGGAGGCGCCCTGGACGGAACGCTGGAGGTCGCCCCGGACACGGGCGGCCGGCTCGTGGTGACGCCGCGCGCGAAGGTCTTCCCCGCGCTGGACGGGAGCCGCACCCTGGAGGAGATGTTCGGCGTGCCGGACTCCCTCCGCGCGAGCGTGAAGGGCGACGGCTTCCCCGTCGAGGTCCTGCTCGCGTTCGTCCCGGGGATCCTCGAAGCGGAGGGCGCCGTCGTGCTTGGCGGAGCCGTCACGGGCTCGCTGCTGCGGCCCCAGCCCCGGGTCTCGCTCAAGCTCGATCCGGCGCGCGTCTGCTACACGCGCACGTCCATCTGTTACGAGGACATCCACCTCCACGCGGACCTCGACCCCGCGCGGCTGGAGGTCACGTCGTTCGACTTCGCGACCCTGCCGATCATCCGGAACCCCCTCGACGCCGCGTTCCGGCAGGTGGACGCCGCCCGCGCCGGTGGGTTGAAGGGCCGCGGCCGCATCGCCCTGGACGGCTGGCGGCTCGGGAACATGGACATCGAGCTTCGGGGGAAGAAGACCTGGCTGATCTACACCCAGGAGATCCAGACGCTGGTGGACGCCGCGCTGGACATCCAGGGCGTGTACCCGGAGCTGTCGATCGCGGGCAACGTCGACATCCTCGACCTCAACGTGGACATGGGGTCCGCCGACGTGCAGCGGAGCGTCCAGCCGATGGTGCTGCCGGAGTCCGTCCGGGTGCACCGCACCGACAGCAAGCGGGGCCCCGGGGAGCGGGAGATCGCGCGACAGATCCAGCTCGCGGACACCGAGCGTCCGCCGACCTTCCTGGAGCAGATCGACGTCGACGTGGCGGTCGATCTCGGCGTCAACAACCGGGTGCGGTTGGCCTACGGCGTGGGCGAGGCGCTGGCCAAGGGCGCGGACGACAACGCGGGCAAGACCCTGGCGCGCGGCATCGACCTGATCGGAAAGATCGAGCCGGACGTGCGGCCCGAGGGGGCCGTCCGTGTCCTCCTGAGGGACGGCGTGCCGCGGCTCGCGGGACGGGTCGGCGTGCAGACCAACAGCAAGCTCAAGGTGCTGACGGCGAAGTTCGACCTCGACACCGAGAGCGACGTGGAGTTCGGGGGCGAGATCGCGGACTCGGCGCTCGATCTGAGGGCGGTGCACACCAGCCGCTACGGCGAGATCGCGGTCGTGGTGGGCGGGGCCATCAGCAACCCGGAGATCTCGTTCGAGTCGGACGCCTTCGACTCCCAGGCCGACATGCTCGCGGTGCTGCTGACCGGTCGCCCCCTGAGCGACCACTCGGCGGCGGAGGGCAACGCCACGACCCGCGCCGTCTCGGGGGCGCTGAGCGGGTTCACCACGAAGCTGCTCGACAAGGTCGTCCCCCTGGACATCTTCCAGCTCGACCTCGGCGACGACGTGTCCAGCGGGGCGGTGGAGGCGGGCAAGGCGATCGGCTCGCGGGTGGTCGTGATCACGCGGTTCACGTGGGGCGGCGAGGACGATGAGAACCGCGTCGAGGCCGAGGTCGAGGTGCTGCTGACGCGGGGTCTCTACTTCCGGGCGCGGGGGGGAGATCGCGCCGAAGGTTCGGTCGACGTCGTCTACAAGCAACGCTTCTAGGGGGTAGGATCGTCGGCCTCATGTCCGGATTCATGACTGGTCTCGTCTTCCTGTTCGTCGGCGTCGGCGTGTACGTGTTCAACACGGAGTCGCACACGCGCCAGGTGATCTTCCCGGGCATGACCCCGGACCAGACCGCGGCGACGCTCCTGGGGGCGGGCATCTTCTTCACGGCTCTGGGCGGCTATCGATGGCTGCGGGCGCGGGGAGCGGCCGCCGAGCTCGCGGCGTACGGGGACGACACCACGTCCGATTCGGAGCAGCAGTGACCGAGATCGTGCTCAAGGTGCCCACGCTCGAGGCGCTGCAGAAGAAGTGGAACCAGCACCTCAAGCACGGCGTGCTGTTCGCGCCGGTACACCCCGTGCCGAAGGAGGGCGACGAGGCCGTCGTCACGATCCAGCCCGGCTTCTCGCCCACCCTCGTGAAGATCACCGGGTACGTGGCGCAGGCGTCCGTCGGCATCTCGGTCATCCAGCTCCACGAGCTCGACCGCGCCGCGCGCGAGCGGTTGGCCGAGTTGGGGATCGCCGAGGCCGCCCCGGAGCCGGCCGAAGAGGCCGAGGCCGCCCCCGAACCCGAGCCGGAGCCGGAGGCCGCCGCCGAGCCGGAGCCCAAGCCGGAGCCGGAGCCCGAGGCCGCCGCCGAGCCGGAGCCGGAGCCCGAGGCCGCCGCCGAGCCGGAGCCGGAGAAGGTCCCGGCCGCGAAGTTCACGCCCGGGGCTGCGAAGTTCAAGCCGAAGGCGGCCGCCTTCAAGCCGGGGGCCGCGAAGTTCACGCCGGGGGGCTCGACGTTCAAGCCGCGCGCCCGCCCCGCCGCGCCCGCCGAGGCGCCCGCGAAGGTGGGGGACCTGACGGACGTGCGGGTTGTCGCCGCGATCGCCGGGGCGGCCACGAAGGCGGCCGAGGCGCTGCTCCCCGCGCCCCGCGCCCAGGGGGCGTTCGGCGACGAGACGTGGCGAGACGTCGTGCTGCGTCTCACGACGGAGGAGGCGACCGGGGTGCTCGTGGTGCACGCCTTCCGCGAGATCCGCTGGGCCTACTTCGTGAAGGGCGGCCCGGTCCACTTCGCGGGCGACACCCCTCACGCGGGCGAGTACCTGTCGGACGCGCTGATCGCCGCGGGCGTCTCCATGGACGTGTGGGCCGAGGGCGTGCGCATGGGCAAGCTCCTGTCGGTCCGGCCCGGCGAGTACCTGGTGAGCCAGGGCAAGCTCACCCGGGCGCAGCTCGACGCGGCGCTCACGAGGCGGGCGGAGCGCATCACCCGGAACCTCATCGGCACCAACTTCGGCAACTGGTCCTTCCACGACCTGTCCGTGGTGAAGGCGACGTTCAAGAACACCCCGGTGAACGCGGTCGAGGTCCTCATGGACGCGGAGCGCAAGAGCCAGGCGGCCCGGGACAACGACCTCCTGATTCGGGAGTGCGAGCCCTTCTACAAGCACCACGTGAAGCTGGTGCCCGCCCGGAAGCACCTCTTCAAGCAGCTGGGGCTCAAGGAGAACGAGGAGTTCGTGGTCCACGAGATGCTGCCCGCCGGCTGGACCATCGGGGAGCTGGTCGCGTACGGGGGCATGCTCGAGCGTCCCCTGCTCCGGCTCCTCAGCGCGCTGCGGGGCATGGGGCTGGTCGACTTCGTCGAAGAGGAGGGCGAGATCAGCAAGCGGAACCGCGCGGAGCGGACGCTCTGGCTGGGCAAGCGCGACCTCGACCGTCGCGACGCGTTCGAGGCGCTCTACTCGCACTGGTCGTCGACGCCGTACGAGATCAAGATCGGGTACGAGCGGGTCCTCGCCGAGTACGGGATGGACCGCTTCGGCAACGTCGCGGACGCGCGGATCAAGGAGCTGATGGCCGACATCGAGAGGCGGGCGGAGGAGATCTACAAGAAGCTCTCCGACCGCGCGGGTCGGAGGGACGCCCGCAAGGGCCGCGTGGGCGACGACCAGCTCCTCATGGCCGTCGACCTGCTCGACAAGCAGGCGCAGATGGCGCTGTGGAAGAACGACTTCGCGTTCGTGAAGGCCTGCTACGAGCGGGTGCTGGACCTCGACCCCGGCGTCGCCGAGGCGGGGGAGGCGCGGCGAAACGCCCGCTCCGCGATGTCCCGCCCGGAGATCAAGAACGCGAAGCAGCCCGGCGAGGGCCGGATGCAGGCGCTGTTCAAGGAGATGAACGCCCTGGGCGCCGAGAGCTGAGCCCGAAGAGCTGAGTCAGTAGCTGCCGGAGTTCGCGCCGGAGACGCCGGCGACCGTCGCCACGATGTCCCACCGCTTGCGCTCGCCGCGCCCGGACTTCGCGATCGTCACGGCGCCGCGGATGGCCTCTCTGCCGAGGATCCCCGTGCGCTGGAGCGCGCGACCGATGGTCTTGAGCTCGTCCTCGGTGGCCATGACGTCGTCGTCGAGCCGCTCGTCGACCGCGCCGTCTGCGGATCCGCCCGAGCGCCCGCGCACCCAGCCGCACATCAGGTTCACGGCCTGCTCGCCCCCGATCTCGCCGAGCGACCACGCGGCGTTCCGCCGCACGACCGGCTCGGAGAAGCGATTGCGGGCCCGACCGATCGCGGCCGCGGCGTCCTCCCAGCCCAGACGCCCCAGGGCTCGCATGACGTCGGCGGCGGTCTCGGGGTCCTGAGCGCTGTCGAGCTCGCGCTCGAGGATCTCGCGGCTCCGAGGGTCGGCCTGGAGGCCCAGCCCCATGAGGACGGCGCGTCGTCGGACGCCCTCCTGTTTGCCGAGGAGGCTGCGGAGGAGGTCGCCGTCGCGCTCGCGGGACAGCGTGCCCAGCCGGATCACGCGGTCGATGAACTCGGTCTCCTCGAAGTCCTTCTTTTCCAGGGACAGGCGCAGCGTCTGGGCGACGATCTTGTCCGACCCCTTGTCGCTCGACATTCGCGGCACGGGCTTGTCGGACTTGAGCCAGTTCGCGGACTTCGAGCCGAGCCAGCGGCCGTCCTTGTCGGCGTAGAGCGGCGCGAGGATCCAGGCCAGCTCCGCGGTCCCCGCGGGCTCGCGCTTGATGGGATCGAGGACGTCGCGCTCGTCGGCCAACAGAGGGACGTCGCCCGCGCCCTGGCCCTCGGCCCACCGGCGGATGGCGGCCCAGCCCTCGGGTCGCTCGAGGCGGGCCAGGGCACGCGCCGACGCGAGGCAGACGGACACGGGGCGGTTGTTGCGCAGGAGCTTCTGGAGCGGCTCCAAGGCGTCGCCGTGCAGCAGTCGGCCCATGGCGTCGGCGGCCGCGCACATGATCTGCGGGGGCAGGTCGCCGGGCTGCGCCGCGAGGATCTCGAAGAAGAGGTCCTCGGACTCGGGATCGAGCAGCTCGGCGAGGTTGCGCAGGGCGCGAAAACGCAGGACGGGGTCGTCGTGGTACTTCGCCAGCCAGCGGATCCGACCCCGGGCCCGGTTCGTGACCAGCGCCTCCAGATCGTCTCCGGCGAGCCGGAGCTTCACTTTGGTCTTCAGGCGGTCTTTGAACGAGAGGCCGGGCATCGGACCGGCATCTTAGCCGGCCCCCTCGTCCGCTGCGCGCGCTGCTCGAGACGGGCGCGCTCAGGCGCCGCGAGCGTAGTCGGGGCTCGCGATGAGGGAGCTGATCGCGATGCTCGCCGTCGGCCGGCACGAGCGCCACGCCGAGGGCGCCGTCCTCGTCCGCGAAGGCTCCGAGGCCTCCCGCCTGTACCTCATCCTGCGCGGCGAGCTCGCGGCGCGTCGGGCCGGGGTCGAGATCGAGCGCCATGTCGCGGGAGACCTCGTGGACCGCGGTCCGCTCCTGGAGGCGCTGCCCGCGCGGGCGACCCTGCGGGCGCGAACCGACGCCGAGGTCCTCGTGTTCTCCGGCAAGGACCTCCGGCGCCTGTGCCTGCGCAAGCCTCGACTCGGGGTGCGGCTGCTCGCGAGGCTGAACCGTCGCCTGCACGGTCGGGTCGACCCGGCGGCCTGACCGAGCCCGCTGCGCCCGCGCTCAACCCGCGGCGCACCCGGTCCGGACCTCGCGGACCGAGACGTGCACCGGCACCTCGACCACGGCCCCCGCCCGGAGGATGGTCAAGGATGCGTCGGTGCCGCCCCGCTCCGCGAGGACCGTCGCGAGTTCTTGGAATCGGTGGACGCGGACCCCGTCGACGGCGAGCAGCGCGTCGCCCAGGAGGACGCCCGCGGTGTCCGCCGCGCCTCCATTCTCGAGGCCCGTGATCAGCAGCGCGGTCTCCTGACCGGCGGCCGCCGTCGCGCTCTTCGAGAGCGACACGGGCTGGATGGCGATCCCGAGTCGGCCCCGCTTGAGGCCCCCGGGACGCTGGAGCTTCTCGACCACCGAGCGCACGGTCTCGGTGGGGATGGTCGTGCCGCCGCGGACGACGCCCGCGGTGTTCAGCCCCAGGACGCTGCCGCCGAGGTCGGCGAGCGGTCCCCCGGAGCCTCCGCGCGGGAGGGCGCCGTCGACGTCGATGCGCCGGGCCACCTCCGCCGCGGTCGGTGTCCGCCACGGGCCGCCCAACGACGACACGATGCCCAGGGCCGCGTGCACCCCGCGTGGACCGGAGCCGAGCGCGAGCACGAGGTTCGCCACCCGCAGCTGGTCGGTGTCGACCCAGGTCGGGACCGTCAGGCCCCCTCCCTCGACGCGCAGCAGCGCCACGTCCGTCCCCCCATCCCGTCCCACGATCACGGCGGGCTTGTTCTCGTCGCCCACGCGCACGACGACATCGTCTCGGCGCGGCATCCGGTGCGCGGCCGCCACGACGAGGTCGTCGGCGAACACGGTGCCCGTGGTGGGACGCCGGCCGGTGGCGACGCGGACCAAGGAGGCGGCGAGGGTTTCGGCGGAGTCGGCGAGGGCGGCCGAGAGGTCGGAGACGGAGGGGGTGTCGGTGCTCATGACCCCCAATGTCGGTCGGGCCGGGCCGGACGAAACCTGTCCGGACGGTCAGGCCGCGGGTCCTACAGCAGCAGCAGGCCCAGTCGCGCAGCGCGCACCACGGCTTCCGTGCGGGTCGTGGCGTCGAGCTTCTTCAGCAGGCCCGCCACGTGGAACTTCGCCGTGCGCTCGCCCACGTCGAGCTCGGAGGCGATCTCCTTGTTGGAGAGACCGTCCGCGAGCAGGTCCAGGACCTCGCGCTCTCGGGGGGTCAGGGACGGGACGTCTTCGGGGAGGTCGAACGCGGGGGACTCCACGTCGCCGCGCGGCGGATCGAGGCCGTCGTCGACCACCCGCAGGCCGGCCGCGACCGCCCTCAACGCCGCCTCGACGAGGGTCGGCTCGCTCCCGATGCGGAGAACCCCCCGAGCCCCCGAGGCGAGGGCGTCGCCCGCTTCGACGGGGTCGTGCACCAGGGCGAGGACGGGCTGCGTGGGCTCCCCGAGGTCTGCCGGCCCGAGCGTGAGCAGCAGGCTCGGCTCGCGCATCCGTAGGGCCGTCCCCAGGCGACCCGGCAGGGCGGTCCCCACCGTGGTCAGGCCGTCCCCGTCCCCGAGCGTCGCCGCCAGCGCCATGCCCGCGGTGAGGTCGTCGGCCACCACCAGGACGCGCAGGGCGGATGCTTCGGGAAAGAGCATCCCTTGGGTCTAGTCACGCCGCGCCCGCCGGCAAGCGCCGATGTCGACTTGTCAGGGTTTGTCACGGTTCTCGAATCGGGGGGTTGTGAGCCGACGGTCGGTGCCCCAACGTGCTCGTGTGGCTGCACGGACGCACACGGGCGTTCGGCTCTGCAGCATCCGAGAGAAACCCACGAGGAGGCGGTTCGATGAACTTCACGAACACCACCGACATCAAGGGCGACCAGCCCTCTGAGATCGTCGCCCTCCAGCGTGGTCGGGTCCTCGGCATGCGAAGCTACCGGCGCGGTAGCCCTCGTCGGCACTAGCCCCGAGCCCCTTCAGCGCGGAAGGCGAGTCCCGGGAATCTCCGGGGGCGGCCAGGCGTCCATGTGACGCCCGCGGCGGGCGGATCCCGCACTTCCAGCACGAATCGAACTCAAGAATCCCGTTCATCGGGAGGTGACCCATGAGGGTCTCTCGTACCCAAGCCCTCCCCGAGGGGCGCGTCGGCGCGCGGGCGGTGTTCCGCCTCGCGTGGCCGATCCTCATTTCGATGCTGTCCTACACGGTCATGTCCGTGGTCGACACGCTCTTCGTCGGGCGTCTCGGCACGGCGCCGCTGGCCGCCATCGGAATCGCGGCTTCGACCGCCTTCATCGTGTTCGGCTTCGCCTTCGGGCTGTTCGGCGGCCTCCGGGTCGTCGTCGCTCAGGAGACCGGAGCGGGCCACGACGACGCGGCCGACGCATACCTCTGGCAGGGACTCGGCATCGCCGGCGTCTTCGGCGTCGTCGCTGCCTTGTTCGCCTTCATCGGACCGATCCTCCTGCCCTTCCTCTCGGGGTCGGCGGAGGTCGCCGAGCAGGCAGACATCTACTTCGGCATCCGCGTCTTGGGCGCGCCCATCGTCTTCGTGATGGTCGCGGTCAAGAGCTGGTTCGAGGGCCGCGGGGACACCCGGACGCCCATGGTGGCGAACCTGGTGGCCAACGGCCTGAACATCGCCGTGGACCCGATCCTCATCTTCGGGTGGGGGCCGATCCCGGCGATGGGCATCGGCGGCGCCGCGCTGGCGACCGTCGGCTCGGTGGCGGTGGCGGCGATCTGGCTGTTCCTCCAGAGCGGCCCGGTGCTCCGTCGCACGTCGGCCCGGCAGCGGTTGTCGTCCTGGCGCTCCGTCCTGCACGTCGGCGTACCCCTCGGGGTGCGTTCGGTGCTGGAGGTCGGGGCCTGGGTGCTGTTCACCTCGCTCGTGGCACGAGCGGGCGAATGGGAGCTGGCCGCTCACGTGGTGGTGATTCGCATCATCATGGTCAGCTTCCTGCCCGGTCACGCGATCAGCGAGGCGGTCAGTGTGCTGGTGGGTCAGGCACTGGGTGCCGGGAGGCCTGAAGGCGCGCGCCAAGCATGGAGAGCCGGAACCATCCTGGCTCTCAGCGGGATGACGGCCATGGCCGTCCTGTTCATCGTCACTCCGGAGCCGCTCATCGCGGTCTTCGGAGCCGAGGCCGGGGTGGTGGAGGTCGCGAGGAACCTGCTGGTGATCGGCGCGTGCTTCCAGATCTTCGACGCCCTCGCGATGACGTCCCACGGGGCGCTGAGCGGGGCCGGCGACACGCGCTACGTGATGGTCGTGGCCGTGGCCGGCGCCTGGTTCCTGAACCTGCCGCTCGCCTGGATCTTCGTGGTCTGGGCGGACCTGGGCGCCGCCGGTGCCTGGATCGCGTTGAGCGTGGAGATCGCCGTCGTGGCGGTCATCTACACCCGGCGCGTCCTGGGCGACCGCTGGATGGAACAGACGGTGGTCGAGGTCGCCGAAGAGGAGGCCGTCTCGCAGACCGAGGCGGACGACTCGTCGGAGGCCGCGGCCTGACGAAATGAAGCAGCGGCGTCGGGGTATTCGTCCCCGGCGCCGCTGCTAGCTTGGGCGGCCCGGGAGTACCCCCTGAGCTCGACCCCCCCGCCCGATTCTCCTGTCCCCCGCCGATTGGGTCGCTACCTGCTGGGCGAAGAACTGGGCGCGGGGGGCATGGGCCGGGTCTTTCGGGCGACGCTCCTGGGCCCCGCGGGGTTCAAGAAGACGGTCGCGTTGAAGCTCCTCCCCGGGCCGGTGGACGACGTGCGGGCCCGGTTCCGGGAGGCCTTCCTGAACGAGGCGCGGCTGGGCGCGATGCTGCGCCACCCCAACGTGCTGACCATCCACGACCTCGGCGTCGAGGAGGGCACTCCCTTCATCGCGATGGAGCTCATCGAGGGCTTCTCGTTGCACGAGATGCTGGTCGGCGGTCGCCCGATCCCGCCCTTCGCGCAGCTGCAGATCGCGTCCCAGGCGGCGCGCGGCCTCGCCCACGCCCACTCCCTGGACGTCGGTTCTCGGACCGGGCTCGTGCACCGGGACATCAAGCCCGCGAACGTGATGATCGACCGCCACGGGGTGGTCCGACTGGTGGACTTCGGCCTCGCCGCCGCCGTCGCGGCCGCCGAGGGTGCGACGCAGCCGACCGGGCGACGGCGAGTCCTCGGCACTCCGGGGTACTTCTCCCCGGAGCAGATCCTCGGTGAAGGCCTCGACGGCCGCTCCGATCTCTACTCCCTCGGGGTCGTGCTCGCCGAGATCGCCCTCGGCCGGCGGCTCCTGCCGTCGAAGGATCTGGCGAGGTACGAGGAGCGGCTCGTGGCGCTGGATCGGGAGGTCTCCGAGGGCCTGCTCGCGGCGCGCATCGACGAACACCTCCCCGGCCTCGGGCCGATCCTCAGCGGCCTCCTCGCCTTCCGTCGCGACGACCGGACGCCCGACGCGACGACCTTCGCGCGGGCCGTGGAGCCGCTCCTTCGCGACCACTCGGAGCCGGGCGCCTGGCACGCATGGGCCGCCGACCTCGCCCCCGCCCCTCCCGTGGGCGGCCACACCGTCGCCCCGCCGACCGAAGCGATCACGCGCATGCTCGGCAACGTCGGCCCGGAGCCGGACACGTTCGTCGGTCGGGAGGACGAGCAGGCCGCGCTCGCGGACGCCGTGGGCACTTCGCGACTGGTGACGCTCACCGGGTTCGGCGGGACGGGCAAGACGAGGTTGGCGCGCCGGGTGGCGTCGCGGGTCGCGCGGCGGCTCGAGGGAGGAGCCTGGTTCGTCGACCTGGCGGGGACGCGGGATCGCGCCGGGATCGCGCGCGCGGCGACGCGGGTCTTCGGAGGCACCCTGTCGGGCGACGTGGACGCCGATCTGGAGGCGGTCGGCGACGGGTTGGGGCTGCGTGGGGCCATGGTCGTCGTGGTCGACAACGCCGAGCAGGTGCGCAAGGACGCCGCGGCGGCCGTCTCCATCTGGCTCGACCGCGCTCCGGAGGCCCGGTTCGTCGTCACCTCCCGCGCCGCCTTGGACGTCCCCTGGGAGCGGGTGATGCCTCTCGCGCCGCTGTCTCCGTTGGAGGCGGTGGAGCTCTTCTGCGAGCGCCTGCCGGGGGGCGTCGCGTCGCTCTCCGGACCCGAGCACCTGGCGATCGGGGACCTCGTCCAGCGGCTCGACGGGCTCCCCCTGGCCGTCGAGCTCGCGGCCCGGCGGGCGACGCTCATGCCGCCGTCGACGATCCTCGCCCGGCTCGACGATCGATTCCGGATGCTGACCTCCCGTCGCGACGACCGGCACGCCGGGCTCCAGACCTGCATCGAGTGGTCGTGGGACCTCCTGGATCGATGGGAGAGGTCCGTCCTCGCCCAGCTCAGCGTGTTCCACGGCGCGACGCTGGAGGCCGTGGAGGCGGTGGTCCGCTTCCCTGAAGACCCCGATGCGCCCTGGATCGTGGACGTGATCGAGAGCCTCGTCGGTCAGTCCCTGGTGGTCGCGGACCCCGGCGCGGGCAAGCCCCGACTGCGGCTCCTCGAGTCGATTCGGGAGTTCGCGACCGCGAAGCTCGAGCGGGCCGACGCCGGCCTGCCCTTCGTCGAGGATCCGCCCGAGCAGAGCACGCGGGCCGCCCACGCCGCCTGGTACGGATCCATGCCCCCGGGGTACGCCCACGTCGCCGACCCGGCCCGCGGCAAGGACCGCTCCGAGCTCGCCAACCTCGTCGCGACGCTGCGGTGGGCCCTGGAGGCGGGCGAGATCGAGCCCGCCTGCGGCGCCTTCATCCGACTGGGCGACGTGTACTCCCTGGACGGGCCCATGAGCCTGCTGGTGGAGGAGGGCCTCCGCGTCGTCGGGCGACCCGAGTTCCCCGACGCGACCCGCCCCGCCCGATTCCGGGTCCTCCACACCCTCGGGAACGGGCTGCGTCGCGTGGGTCGGTTCGCCGAAGCGCTGGAGCACCTGGACCGCGCGCAGCCCCTGTACCGGACCGAGCCCCAGCGGCTCGAGCTGGTGCATCGTCGCGCCCTCACGCTGGCCTCCCTCGGTCGCCTCGCCGACGCCCGGGCGTTGATGGAGCGCAACCTGGAGGAGCGGCTGGCGCTCGACCCCATCAGCGCGGGCAACGCCGCGTCGGGCCTGGGGGTCGTCATCGCGAAGATGGAGGGCGCCGAGGCTGCGCTGCCGATGTTCGAGCGGGCGGTGAGCCTCGGTCGGGAGATCGGCGAGCCCATCGCGCTGTCCGTGGCGCTCGCCAACCACGGCGAGGCGTTCCTGCGCATGGGTCGGCGCGGCGAGGCGGAGCCCCTGCTGCGCGCGTCGCTCGAGCTCATCGGAGACGCGCGGCCTCTCCTCGCGGCCACCAAGTGGACGGCGCTGGGTCGGCTGCTCCTGGAGGAGGGCCGCGTGGAGGATGCGTTCGAGGCGTTCTCATCGTCTGTGGAGGAGTGTCGTCGCATCGGCCACGTGCTTCACCTCGCCGCCGCGCTCGCCGGGCTCGGCGCCGTGCTGGCTGCCCGCGGCCGCCGCGAGACCGCCGGGGAGCGGCTGAAGGAAGCCCTCGACCTTGCGCCCGGGCACGAGGATGCGGACTCTTGGCGCGAGCTCCTGGCCGAGCTCGAGGCACACGACGGCTCCCCGGCCTCGGAGGCTCCATGACCGATCCCGAACGCGAAACGAAGCACCTGCTCCTCGAGCTCGACCCCGAGAAGATCGACGAGAACCTGCGCGAGGCGGGGCGCTGGATCAAGGAGCAGGTGGGCACCCACCGATGGACGAAGGTCCGCCTCAACTACAAGGGCAAGCAGGTGGGCCCGGACATCCCCTTGGGGCTGTTCCTGGCGGGCGAGATCTGGTCGTTGAGCTGGGCGGGCCCGCTCCGGCTGATCCTCGTGAACCTGGGCCTCGGCTCGGTGCTGGACGTCGAGCTGATCAACGAGGCCGACGAGCGGGTCGCCGAGGGTCGAGTCCTCTACAACGACGGGGAGGTCGAGGGGGCCGAAGAGAAGTACCGGGAGGCGCTGCGCATGCGGCCCGGAGACCCCGAGGCGCTGCTCGCGCTGGGTGTCCTCCTGCGGGTGACGGGGCGCAAGGACGAGGCCCGCGAGGCGCTGAGTCGCGCCGCGGCCGACGACGAGCACCCCGCCGCGGAGAAGGCGCGGGCGATGCTCGATCGCATGGGCGGCGGCACGGTCGTCCCCTCCTGACGATCGCTTGCAATCGCTTACCTGCGGGGCCGACCGACCCACCTAGGCTCGAGTCATGACGTCCGACCCGACCGCCGCGCTCGCCCGCGAGGTCTCGGAGGAGCCCCCCGGGGAGCCCCTGCCGCGACGGTACGGTCGGTACGTGCTCGAGGAGCTGCTCGGCTCCGGGGGCATGGGCCGTGTCTATCGGGCGACCCTCCTCGGGCCCGCCGGGTTCCGCAAGGCCGTCGCCATCAAGGTCCTGAGGGCGGCGCTCCGAGGTCGGCCCGGCCCCGCGCGCGCGTTCCTGCGGGAGGCGCGGTTGGGGGCCATGCTGCGCCACCCGAATCTGCTCCGGACCCACGACGTGGCCGTGCACGGCGCGGAGTACTTCATCGCGATGGAGCTCGTCGACGGGCTGGCCCTGAACGACGTGCGCAGGCGCGGCCCGCTCCCCACGACCGCGTCCCTGGAGATCGTCCGCCAGGCGGCCGAGGGCCTGGCCCACGCGCACGCCGTCGCCGTAGGGGACCGCGACGGCCTCGTGCACCGAGACATCAAGCCCGCGAACCTGATGTTGGACCGGCACGGGGTGGTGCGCGTCGTGGACTTCGGGCTCGCGGCCGCCTACGCCGCGGCCGACGGGGGGACCCGCCCCGAGGGTCGCGTGATGGGCACGCTGGGCTACATGGCCCCCGAACAGCTGGTCGGCGAGCCGCTCGACGGACGCGCCGACATCTACTCCCTGGGGCTCGTCCTGCTGGACCTCGTCCTCGGGCGCCGGAGCAGGCTCGCCGACACGGTCGACGCGGTCGCCGACCTCGCGGAGCCCGGCGACCGAGCGGTGGGGCTCGACCGTCGCGTACGGAGCGGGCGCCTGGGGCGCGAACTCGACGCCTGCGTCCCGGGCCTCGGGCCGATCGCGCTGGAGATGCTCGCCTTCGATCGCGACGCGAGGACCCCCCGGGCCGCGGACGTCGCCCGGGATCTCGCCTCCCTCATCGAGCGACGCGGGGACCGCGCCGAGTTCCGGGCCTGGGCTGCGGAGGTCGTGCCGCCGCCCGCGGACTCCGGCCCCCGCACCTGGTCCGCCCCCCGCCTCGCCCCCGAGCTGGAGACCACGAACATCGGCCCCGAGCCGGACACGTTCGTGGGTCGCGCGGCCGAGCTGGCGAGGATCCTCGAGCACCTCGAGTCGGCGCGGGTGGTGACGCTCACCGGCTTCGGGGGCACCGGCAAGACGCGTCTGGCGCGCCGAGCGGCCCGGGAGCTGTCGGCGCGGTACGGGGGCGGCTGCTGGTTCGTGGATCTCGCCTCGGTCGATGACGAGGCCGGCGTGGCCCGCGCGGCCGCCGCGGGGTTGGGGCTCACGCTCTCGGGTGCGGACTCGGTGGGGGACCTCGACCGGATCGGACGCACCATCGCGGGTTGGGGAGAGGCCCTGCTGGTCCTCGACAACGCCGAGCACGTCCTCGACGCCGCGGTGGCGGCCGCGGGTCGGTGGGTCGCGGAGGCCCCCGATCTTCGGCTCCTCGTGACCTCGCGGAGGAGCCTCGGCCTGAAGGGGGAGGTCGTGCTGCCCCTGGCCCCCCTGCCCCTCGAGGACGCCGCCGAGCTGTTCGTCGATCGGGCCGGGATCGAGGGGGTCGCGACGGACCCCGTGCGTGAGCTGGTCGCGCGCCTCGACGGGCTCCCGCTCGCCATCGAGCTCGCCGCCGCCCGGACCGGGGTCCTGACACCCGAGACGATCCTCGCGCGCCTCGACGACCGGTTCCGGCTTCTCCAAAAGCGCGGCGACGACCGGCACGCCGGGCTTCGGGCCTGCATCGAGTGGTCCTGGGAGCTGCTCACCCCTTGGGAACAGGCGACGTTGGCGCAGATGTCCGTGTTCCATGGCGCGGACCTCGAGTCGATCGAAGCGATCGTGCGCCTGCGAGAGGATCCGGACGCCCCCTGGATCGTGGACGTGGTGGGCAGCTTGTTGGACCAGTCGCTGATCGTCTCCGAGATGGTCGACGGGAGGCCCCGATTCCGCCTCCTCGAGTCGATCCGGGTCTTCGGCGCGGCGATGCTGAGCGGCGCTCCGGACCTCCCCCACGCCGCCTCCGTCGCCTCGGAGACGCTCATCCGAGACGCCCACGCCGTCCACTACGCGCGCCTGGGGTCCCCGGACTTCACGGCGCCGTATCGCGTGGTCCGCGACCGCACGCGGATGGCGGCGATGTCGCGCGACGAGCAGAACATCTGGGCGGCCTTCGAGCACGCCCTCGCCCGAGGCCACGCCGACGACGCGGCGTTGGCGTTCGCGAGCGGGGCGGCGGTGCTCGAAGACCGCGGGCCGCGCCGGAGGGCGCTGGCGGCGGGGCGCAGAATCCAGTCCTCCGCGGGCTTCGCGGAGGGGGCGTCGGACGAGGCCCTCGCGGCCGTCGACTACGTGGTCGCCGCGATCGTGCTCCGATCGGGCCGCCCCGACGAGGCCCTCGCGCTGATCGACTGCTGCCTCGAAGCCGTGGAGGGGTTCCCGAAGACGGCGGCGATGCACCGCAAGGGGTGGATCCTCCAGCGTCTCGGCCGCATGGACGACGCGATCGCCCTGCAGAAGGAGGTGGTGGCGAGGCGTCGCCCGGCCCGCGAAGGGCTCGCGGCGGCGCTGTGTGCGCTCGGGATCTCGATCTCGAAGCAGGGCCGCGACGAGGAGGTGCTGCCGATCCTGGACGAAGCCGTGACGGTCGCGAGTGCGGCCGGCGACAAGTACGGGCTCGCGCTGGCGCTCGGCAACCTCGCCCACGTGCTCTCCGCCCTCGGACGACCCGAGGACGCCGAACGAAGCCTCCGCGAGGCGCTCCGGGCCGCCGACGGGCTGGACGTGCTGCCGTTGGCGACGGCGCTGCAGGCGGGGCTGGGCGAGATCCAGGCCGAGCTCGGCGCGGTCGAGGAGGCGTTCCGGTCCTACACCCGGGCGCGAGAGTTCGCCGTGCGTCTCGGCCACGACATGCACCTGGCCCTCGCGACGGCGGGTCTGGCCGAGGCGTGGAGCGCCCGGGGGAACCGGGAGGCGGCGATCGGCCTCTACACCGAGGCTCTGGAGCGCGCGCCGAAGCACCCGTACGCCGCGCGGTGGCGCGCCCGACGGGACGAGCTCAGCTCGACTTCCGCTTGAGCTCGATCTCCGCGACGGGGATCCACGCCTCCTCCGTGACGGGCGCGGCGTAGTCGCGATCGACCCACTGCTCGGCGTCCACGGCCGTGCCGTCCACGACCATCCCCCAGTGGAGGTGCGGCCCGGTGGACTGGCCCGTGCTGCCGACCGTGCCCACCCGCCGGCCGCGCTCGATCTCGTCGCCGACGGTGACGTCGATGCTGTGCAGGTGGTTGTACGACGTCGCCACCCCCTGCCCGTGGTGCACGATCACGACGTTCCCGTAGATCTGCTGCTCCTCGGCGAGCACGACCTCGCCGGTCGCCGCCGCGAACACCGGCGTGCCCGTGCGGTTCGCGATGTCGACCCCGAAGTGGTGCTTCTTCTTGCCGTCGCTGTAGGTGCGGTACTTGCCGAACGTGGACGTGCGTCGCCCGCGGACCGGCATCACGAACGGCGCGTCCCACAGCTGCTGGGGGATGACCGTCGCGTAGGCCTCGTCGCGGGCGAGGTTCACGGCGCGGATGCGCTCGGTCTCGGTGCGCGCCTTGGTCTGCGCTTCGGTGAGGCGGATCGTGCCGCCCCGGTCGAACTCGCCGTCCTCGACTTCGAGCGCCAGGAAGGCCCGGCGGACGTTCCCCGCCAGGTCGCGGGCGCGCAGCTCGAGGGGCACGCGCCCGACCTTCGCGTCGTGCGGCACCCCGACCAGGGCCCGGAAGAGGCGCCCCCCGTCCCGCTTCGCGCCGCCGTCCAGGGGGTGGAACGTGCGCTCCTTCTTGAGGACGCCGCCCCGGAAGCCGTCCACGGGCTCGGACGTGCGGACGTAGAGCGCGAGCGTGCGGCCCTGTTTGCCGATCAACGACGAGCCGGCAATGGCGAGCACCGGCGCGGTGTTGTCCGAGACGAACGTCCCGGAGATGGTCGTGGCGTTCCGGCGGATCGACTTGTCGACCACCTCCACCACGAACGTATGGGGCCCGTCCTGAAGCACCGCGGTGTCGAACGTGAGCTCGCCGGGCTTCTTCATGACGATGGGCTCGCCGCCGTCGATCGAGATGCGCGTGGCGTGCACCCCGGGGCGGGCGTCGGCGACCTTCATGGCCCACACGCCGCGGCCCTTGACGGGACCGAGGGAGACGTCGTCCCCGAGCGTGCGCTCGCCGACCACGATGGCGGCCCGCGGGGGCGTGCCGTCCACCACCTGGAGGAGCAGGACACCCCCGGCGGCGAAGATCAGGAGGCTGAGGATCACCAGCGCGATGTTGAGCGGGTTGCCCATTCGACCCCCCAGTGTAGACGCTCGGGCGCCGGGGGGTCCGACCGGGGCCCGGACCCGTACACTGCGGCCGTGACGGAGGGCTCCCCGCAGGTTCGATCCACCCGAGGCGATCCGCCGCCGCCGTCGCGTCCGTCACTCACGCTCCGCACCCGCTTGGTGGTGGGATACGGGCTGATGCTGCTGGTGCTCGTCGCAGCGATCGCCTTCGTCCTCGTGGACATGCGCCGGACCCAGCACGGGCTCCTCGCCTTGTCGGCGGGCTACCTGCCGCTGGCCCAGGAGGTCGCCGGCGTGCGCGCGTGGCCCCTGGGTCTCGAGCTGGAGCGGGCGTCGTCGCTCGACCAGCTGTACGGCCTGCGTCGGAACGAGAAGTTCGTGATCGACGGCATGCGCGCCCAGCTGGAGCGCGCCCTGGAGGTGGCCCAGGTCCGAAGCGCCGATCCCGAGGTCGCCCCCACCGACGCCGCGTCGTTCCGGCGCATCGGCGCCCAGCTCCAGGTGACGCTGGAGCAGCTGCGGCTGTACGAACAGGCCCACGGAGCCTTCGTGAAGGCCGAGGGGCTCCGCGAGGACGACGCGGCGGAGGAGATGACCGACGCGGCGGCCGACGTGCTTCGGGAGCTCAGGCGTCGGCAGCGGGCGGTCCAGGGGGACCTCGATCAGCTGAGCCGTCGGATCGCGCTGCGGGTGGCGGCCGTCGTGGAGCGGACGGAGGAGGCGCGCAAGGACTCCCGCGCCGCGCTCCTGACCCTCGGCCTGCTCGGCTTCGTCATCACGGGCGTCCTCCTGTTCGGCGTCCGGTTCACGCTGCGGCCGATCCAGCGGCTCACGGCGTCGGCCGAGCGCATCCGGCAGGGCAACTTCGCCGAGCGCGTGGAGGTGGGCGCGGACGACGAGGTGGCGCGCCTCGCCCGGGCGTTCAACGCCATGGCCGCGTCCCTCGAGGAGCGGGAGTCCCGGCTGGAGGAGCGCAGCCGAGACCTGGAGCGGGCCCTCGCCGACCTGCGTCGGTCCCAGGATCGGCTCATCCGCAGCGAACGCCTCGCCGCCATCGGACAGCTTGCCGCGCAGATCGCCCACGAGGTCCGCAACCCGCTCAACGCCCTCGGCCTGAACGTCGAGCTGCTGGCGGACGAGGCGCGCGACGGCAACGCGACGGAGGTCGCCGAGATCGTGGGCGACATCCGCGGCGAAGTGGGTCGCCTCACGAAGATCACGGAGTCCTACCTGGAGCTGGGTCGCCTCCCCGCCATGCGGCTGGAGCCCCACTCCCTCAACGGGCTCGTGGAGGAGCTGGTCCGCTTCCAGAACGAGGAGCTGGAGCGCGGCGGGGTGCGCGTGACCCTGAACCTGGCCGCCGAGTTGCCGGATCTGCAGCTCGACGCCTCGCAGGTGCGGCAGGCGCTGCTCAACATCGTGCGGAACGCGGGCGAGGCCCTGCGCGAGGAGGGGGGCGGGACGCTCGCGATCTCGTCGTTCCGGGCGCGCTCGCCGGACGTGGTCCTGGAGATCGCCGACGACGGGCCCGGCATGGACCCCGAGCACGTGTCCCGGATCTTCGACCCTTTCTTCTCCACCAAGGAGAAGGGCTCGGGCCTCGGTCTGCCGCTGACCCATCAAGTCATCGCGGAACACGGCGGCACGATCACGTGTACAAGTACGCCCGGCGAGGGGACGACCTTCACGATCCGCCTCCCGCTGGACCCCCCCGTTTCGACGTAGGTCTCAGGAGTCGACACCGTGTCTGCGCCCTCGATCCTCGTCGTCGACGACGAGGAGTCCAACCTCAAGGTCTTGGAGCGACTGCTCGGTCGCGAGGGGTACGAGGTGCGGACGGCGCGGACGGGCCCCGACGCCCTCGAAGCGGCGCGCGCGGCCACCCCCGAGCTGCTGCTCACCGACCTGAAGATGCCCGGCATGGACGGCCTCGAGCTGCTCAAGGCCATGCGCACGGTGTCGCCCACCACCGAGGTCATCCTCATGACGGCCTTCGGCACCGTGGAGATCGCGGTCGAGGCCATGAAGGTCGGCGCCTACGACTTCATCACCAAGCCGCTCAAGCGCCACGACATCCTCCGGGCGGTCGGCAAGGCGCTCGAGAAGGCCCAGCTGCTGGCCGAGAACCGACGCCTGCGCGAGCAGATCGCGTCGAAGTCCGAGGCGAGCGGGCCGCTGTCCCACCTCGTGGGGCGCTCCGAGTCCTTCCGGGCGGTCCTGGAGACCGTCGCCCAGGTCGCGCCGTCCGAGGCGACGGTCCTGGTCACCGGCGACTCCGGCACCGGCAAGGAGCTGCTCGCGCGGGCGATCCACGCGCTCTCGGGGCGGGCGAAGGGGCCGATGATCCGCGTGAACTGCGCGGCCATCCCCGAGAACCTCTTCGAATCGGAGCTGTTCGGGTACGAGAAGGGCGCCTTCACGGGCGCCGCGGGCCGCAAGCCCGGCCGCTTCGAGCTCGCGGACGGGGGCACGCTGTTCCTGGACGAGATCGCCGAGCTGTCCCCGGCCATGCAGGTGAAGCTGCTCCGGGTCCTCCAGGAGGGCGAGTTCGAGCGCGTGGGCGGCACCAAGACCGTGTCGGTGGACGTGCGCCTCGTGGCCGCGACGAACCGCGATCTGGAGCGCCTGATCGCCCAGCGCGCGTTCCGCGAGGACCTCTACTACCGCCTCAACGTGATCCCGATGCGGCTGCCCGCGCTGCGGGAGCGGGCCGACGACATCCCCATCCTCGCCGCCCACTTCGTGCGCACGTACGCGGAGAAGAACCGGAAGGAGATCCGCGGGATCACGGACGCGGCGCTCGAGGCGTTGGCGTCGTACCGCTGGCCGGGCAACATCCGCGAGCTGGAGAACACCATGGAGCGCGCGGTGGTCCTCTGCCGCGACGAGACCGTGGGGGTCGGCGACCTCCCCCCCCACATGCAGCCGGAGGGCGCGGGCGCCACGCGCAAGCTGACCTTCGCCATCGGCACCCCGCTGCGGGAGATCGAGGACACCGTGATTCGCGAGACGCTGAAGCACACCGGCGGCGACAAGAAGCTCGCCGCGCGCCTGCTCGGGATCGCGGCGCGCACCATCTACCGTCGCCTCGAGGGCGACAAGGACGACCCATGACCGTGGCCCTCGCGCCGACCATCGTGCGCGCTCCGGAGCCCGCCGAGGCGTGGGTCGGGTTCGGCTCGAACGTGGGCGACCGGTGGGGGACCATCGAGCGCGCCGTGGCCTCGTTCGGGGACGCCGTGGTGGAGGTGTCGCCCGTCTACGAGACCGAGCCGTGGGGCATCGTCGAGCAGCCCTGGTTCCTCAACGGCGTCCTGCGACTGCACTGGCTCGACGGGCCGGAGGCGCTGCTCCGGCGCTGCCTCGCCATCGAGGGCGAGGCGGGACGGATCCGGCACGAGCGGAACGGTCCGCGCACCCTGGACCTGGACGTCCTGCTGGTGGAGACGTTCGTCGTGGAGCGCCCACACCTCCGCGTGCCGCACCCCGGAATCACCCGACGTCGGTCGGTTCTCGAGCCGTGGGCCGACGCCGCGCCGGGCCTCGTGGTCCCCGGCACCGGCGAACCCCTGTGGGCCCTGCGCACCCACGCCGAGTCGCTCCCCGGGCAGGCCGTGCGCCGCGTGGAGGCCGTGTGACCTGGGCGCACATCGCCGCCTTGGGGGGCGTCGCCGTGTGCATCCTCGCGCCCCTGCTCACCCGCGTGAGGATCCCCTCGATCGTCGCCCTGGGCGTGAGCGCGCTGGGGGCGCTGGCGGGGCTGTCCGGGGCCGTCGGGCTCGTGCTCCGAGGGGGCCCCCATTCGATGGCCATCGTGGGCGCCGTGCCCTTCGTCGGGTTCCTCATCTTCTGGTTCGGGCATCGCAAGTACCCGGTCATGAACGACATCACGACGGACCTGGAGGACCCGCCCGCCTTCGTCGCGGCGGCCGACCTGGGGCCCAACCAGCGCAAGAACCTCGAGTTCCGCACGCGCAACGTCGCGATGCAGCGCGAGCACTACCCGCAGGTGAAGCCGTTCCGCACGAAGGCGGTGCCGGACGCGGTGTTCAAGGTCGCGAAGGAGGCGGGGCGCGACTTCGACTGGCACCTGCACGCCGTGGACGACGAGGCCCGGACCTACGAGGCCGTCTCGATCACCGGGCAGTTCCGCTTTCGGGACGACGTGGCCGTGCGGGTGCGGGTCGACGGCGAGGTCACCGTCCTGGACGTCCGCGCGAAGGCCCGTGACGGACGCGCCGACTTCGGCATGAACGCGCGCCGCATCCAGGATCTGCTGGCCGCGGTGCGGGTGCGGCTCCCCGCGGAGCTCGAGGTCGACTGACCGACCCGCCGGCTACTCCGGGGGCGGGAGCACGACCCCCAAGGCGCGACCGCGCCGCTCTTCACTCACGGGGCCGGTCCCCGGGTGGGCCCACGTGGTCAGGGGCGTGCCGTCCTCGGCAAGGAACTGCAGGCCGTCCACGAACTCGCCCTCGTCTCCTTCGAGCATGAACTCGCCGGTGCCGAACCCGTAGACGCCGCGCACGCGCGCCATCTCCTCGGCCGACTCGTCGCGCCGGTGGCAGGCATCGCAGCGCTTGGCGTCGTCCGTGGTCGTGTGCTGCACGAACGGGGCGAAGCCGATGTTCGCCTGGCTGCCCTGGGCGTGGCGGAACCGGCCGCGGAGCCGCTCGTCCTCGGTGCCTTCGTCCAGCTTCCGACCGTGCAGCACCTCGCCGTTCTCGGTGCCGAACCGCTCCGAGCCCAGGACGGCGACCTGGACCTGCTGGGAGGCCGACACGGACTGGACCTTGCCGTCGCGTCCGGTGCCCAGCAGCACGTGGTCGAGCGTGTAGCTCGTGCGGCTGCCGCCGGTCATGCCGGGCGTGGACAGGCCGGTCTGGAAGTCGATCTGGTTGATGCGAAGGTCGAGGCTGACGTGGCACCCGATGCAGATCTGCATGTACTTGGTGTGGCACGTGTCGCAGGTGAGCGAGTCGGTGTGCGACCAGCCGTTCTCGTCCGGGGCCATCGCCGCGTGCATGCGCTGCGACGCGCTCCCGCCCTCGGCGAGCAGGTCCGCGATCTGAGGCATCACGTGGTCGCGCCCGCTGACGAGCCCCCGCAGCACGACGTCCCCGTTCGCTTCCCGGCGGACGTGCGTCAGCTCGGTGCCCTCCTGCGTCATGAAGCGACCCTCGGCGTCCTCCGCGACCGCCGCGCGCACGGTGCCGTGGCAGTCCTCGCACCGAATCGAGACCTGGTGCTTGCTCGAGCGGTAGATCCTGCCGTCGCCGTGTACGTCGCGGCCCACGTGGCAGTCGCCGCACTCCATGCCCCGCTGGTAGTGGATGTCCGGGGGCGTCTCGTCGATGTCGTTCGTCGTGT
Organism: uncultured Rickettsiales bacterium; assembly: GCA_964620495.1. Classification (GTDB taxonomy): domain Bacteria; phylum Myxococcota_A; class UBA796; order UBA9615; family UBA9615; genus CAZEKB01. Next base: position 90,888 of record CAZUHI010000008.1, read on the forward strand.
CCTCGTCGGTGATGTAGTAGCCCGCGGCGTGGCCGTAGAGGCTCTTCTGTATGTGTTCGGCGTTGGGCGGAGTGTTCGCGGAGTTGAACCCGCCCTCCCGGATCCCCCGGTACAGGAGACCGATGCGGCCGCCCTGGAAGTGGCACGTCGCGCACTGCTCGCTGGGGATGGCGGTGGTGATGATGTGCTGCTTCGGGTGCACCGGCGCCGCCCGATCGAGGGTCGGATCGCCGCCCTCGTAGAGCCCGTCCTCGCCGTAGATCATGTGGCAGGCCGTGCAGCCCGTGGAGCGGAAGAGGCCCGGCGAGTTGTTGCGGGGGAAGCCCGCCTGGTGGCAGGTGCCGCAGTTCTTGGACAGGTAGTGGCGATACGTGATCTCGAGGAGGTCGGACTCCTCGGGCACGCCGTCGGCGAAGGCGGCGGCCATCTCCTCCGCGTTCGGGGGCTCGAGCGTCACGAGCTCGCACACGGTCGTCTCGTCCTCGGGATCGCAGTCCGGGTCCTCCACGGGGAAGGAGCCGTGGTGCGGGGTGCGGTCCATCTGGCGCCCGGAGAGGTAGAGCGTGGGCCAGTAGTGACCGATGTTCGTGGTCATCACCGAGCTCGCGAGGGTGGCGGCCTTGTCCTCGTGGCACCCCGCGCTGCCGCAGGTGCGATCCAGCACGCGCATGTCGCCGGGGTTGATGAACTGGAGGTAGTCGCGGTCGATGCGGTCGAGCTGGTTGGGGGCGAAGTCGCGGATGAAGCCGTCGGGCGCCGGGGGCCGCCCCTCGATGCCCCGAATCTCCGCCCAGTCGGCCGGGATCGGGACGTGCGCCTCCTCGATCTTCGTGGCCGTCGCGTCGCCGCCGTGGCAGACGCTGCATCGCCCGGCCGTGAAGTTGGCCTCGCGGTGGGCCTGCTCGATGCCGACGTCGGGCCGGCCGTCGCCGTCGAGGTCGCGGGGCTCCTCGGCGCCGCCGTGGCACGTCACGCAACCGTCCACCTCTCCCTCGGGCCCGTAGACGGTGCAGCCGGTGCAGCCGATGAGGAGGAGCGGGAGGAGGAGCAGCAGACGCGCTGCGTGTGTCATTCAGCGCCCAGGGCGAGGGTGACGGTCTGCACGACCTCGGCGGTGTTGCCCGAGGGGTCGGTGAGGGTGACGTCGAGGTCGATCTGCTCGCCCACGAGGAAGTTGAAGTCGTCGAGCGTGCCGTACTCCTCGGGATCGAAGCCCACGTGCAGGGTGGAGGGGGTGCGGCCGCCGTCGGCGTCGCACGTGAGCTTCGTGAACTGGTTCCAGAAGCCGGTCTCGGTGCCTTCGAGGACGGTGCGCATGACGACCGCAGCGTCCACGTCGGCGCCGGCTTCGAGGCCCACGGAGCGGATGAGGATCGGGAAGCCCCAGCCGCCCTGGGAGGCGCGCTCGATGGTGACGGTCTGGCCGTCGGTGTAGCGAGCGAAGGCGGACGAGATGCCGTGACCCAGCTCGATGGTCGCTTCGTCGTCGGCCTGGCAGGTGGTCGGGGGGCAGCCCGGCAGCGCCAAGAGGGCCACGACGAGCACGGGGAGGGCAATCAACAAACGCACGGCGGTCTCCACGAACGAACTCCGACCCCGAGGATAACCAAGAGCGCGAGTCCCTTCCTGGGTCCGGTCATGCCCCGTATGGGCGCGGGTCGTCCCGGGCGTGACGCGAAACTTCGCGGGGTGGGCGGTGTGGGCCCCGCCGACGGCCTCCATCTCGCGAAATTTCGCGGGGGCCGGAGGGTCCGAGAGTGTCCGAGAGTGTCCGGGAGTGTCCGGGAGTTCTTGGACACTCCCGGACACTCTTGGACACTCTCGCGGGTCGTGTTCGGGGTGCGTCGCCGTCTTCGCGAGTCGGCACGGCGCTTGCTCACTTCCCCCGCATGCATCACCTCACTGCTCGTCTCCGGCCCCGGGCCGCTCGCATCGAAGGCGCCTCCGCCGCATGGCTCTGGGACGGCCTCCGCCGCGCCTTCCCCGACGCGATCGCGGCCTGCGTCATGCCCGATCACCCCCACGTCCTCGCGCCCGTCGAGGATCCCGAGCGCGACGAGCGGCTCCTGCGCTTGCTTCAGCACCACACGCGTCGCTTCGGAGGCCCGGGGTGGGTGCTCGCCGACGTCGAGCGGCCCATCAGAGACCCCGGCAAGATCGCCCGGAACGTGCGCTACATCGCGCTGAACCCGTGCCGTGCCCGCCTCGTGGACGACCCCCTCCGGTGGCTCTTCTCCACCTTTCGGGACATCGTGGGCGCCTCCGCCGACCCCTGGGTTACGCCGTCGCGTCTCGCGGACGCGCTCGGCAGGCCGCGGGTCGGCTTCGCTCGGAGACACCACGCCTACGTCACCGGCGACCCGACCGTCGCTCCCGCCGCTCGCCGGATGCCGGTCCTCGGGGAGGTCCGCGACGGCACGCTCCCGGCGGTGCTCGAGGCCGCCCGCGCCGCCTCACGGAGGATCGGACCCCTCGATCCAGCCACCGCCGCGCTCTTCCTCGCGGCCTCGCGACGCCTCCGCTACCCCGTCCGCATGCCCGTGGCGCACCTCGGCCTCAAGGAACGCACGGCCTACGACTGGTCCCGCAGGCCCACGGAAGCGGCGGTGGACGCCGTCCTCCTCACCCTGGCCGCCCCGAGACTCCGCGCCCCGGCCGACGCCCCGCGAAGTTTCGCGGCCCAGCCGTCGTGGGCCGGGCCGACGGCCTCCATCTCGCGAAATCTCGCGGCGAGGCCTGCCTGACAAATTGTCAGCGCGTGGGGGGGCGCTCCGTCTCCCTTGCCACTTTGTCGTTGGAGGGCGCTCCCCTTCTTGGCCTGATCGCTGTGCGTCGGGGCCGATGGCCCCCGGGCATGGTCCTTGCTTCTGTTTGGGGTCCCATGCTCGATCGCATCCCCCGCCCGGTCCAGATCATGATGATCTTGAGCGTCTTCGCCCTCGGCGCCGCGCTCGGAACGAACGCGATGCTCGCGAAGCTGCTGACGCCGCCCGCCGGCAAGCTCGCCGAGGCTCGGTCGTCCGTCCCCGCCATCGTGGCCGTGAACCCGACGGGAGAGTCCGCCGAGTCCGCCCCCGCCGATCCCCAGGCCGTCGCCACGGCCCGCGCCCCGGGCCAGAAGCTGCTCCGGCACTTCCTCGACCCCATCAAGCGGCGGAACATCTTCGACAGCGAGGCGAACCCGGACGCCACGCCCAGCGGGCCGGTGGACGGCGACCCGAACGAGGTCACCAAGAAGTCGGACCTCAACGCGACCCTCATCAGCACGATGGAGGCGGCCGACCCGAAGTGGTCCACGGCCCTCATCGCCGCCGCCGGGCAGGGCCCCGCCGTCTACATGATCGGCGAGCAGCTGCTCACCGCGAAGATCCGCGACATCAGGCGTCCCCTCAAGGACCAGTGCGCGCGGGTCATCCTCGAGAACGGCGGCGAGCTCGAGTACCTCTCGGCGTGCGACGAGAAGGGCCGCAAGAAGGCGACGCCGACGGCGGCCAAGGAGGCCAAGCCCGCGAAGAGGGGCGGCCGCCACAAGTACAGCATCGAAGACAAGGGCAACGGCAAGTTCGACATCCCGCAGAAGGACATCGACTACGTGCTCGGAAACCTCGACAAGCTCGGGCGCGAGGCCCGGGTGGTCCCCAACTTCGCCGACGGCCAGGCCAACGGCTGGAAGGTCTTCTCCATCCGCCGCACGTCCGCGCTGCGCCAGATGGGGATCAAGAACAACGACGTCCTGACGGCCGTGAACGGCCACGACCTCTCCAACACGGAGAAGGCGCTGGAGGTCTACGGGAAGCTGCAGGCGGAGAAGAGCTTCACGCTCGAAGTCCTCCGCAACGGCGAGCCGATGACCCTGGAGTACGAAGTCCGATGAAGCCGATGAAGCTGCTGCTGCACATCTGCGTGCTGTTGATCCTCTCGCTGCCTGCCTCCGCCCTGGGTCAGGGCAAGGGCGGGAAGGCCGACAAGACCAAGACCGGCGACTCCAAGGCCGCCGAGATCGTCCCGGGCGCCGAGCGCCCCGAGAAGTCGGTCGACCCGATCCCCGAGGACAAGCTCGTGTGGATCAACTTCGACAACGCGGAGCTCAAGGACGTCGTGAAGAACATGGCCGAGGTGACCGGCCGCAACTTCCTGATCGACCCGAAGATCAGCGGGAAGATCACGATCATCTCGCCGCGCCAGGTGACGATGAAGACGGCCTACGCCGCCTTCGTGCATGCCCTCGACCAGGCCGGGTACGCGATCGTCGTCCTCGAGCGCTACGCCAACGGCACCCCGTCCCTCAGCCGGATCCTCCCGGCGAAGGTGGCGATGTCCGAGAACCTGCCGATCCACCTCGACGGTCGCCCGCGCGCGAGCGGCGGTCAGCTCGTGACCCAGCTGGTGACGCTCGAAGCCACGTCGGCGGACGAGGTCAGCAAGATCATCGGCAAGATGATCAGCGGCGACGGCGACCTGATCTCCTACCAGCCCACGAACACCCTCATCATCACCGACTCGGCGAACAACATCCGTCGGCTCATGAAGCTCATCGAAGAGCTCGACATCTCGGCCCCCAAGCAGAAGCTCGAGATCATCGCGATCGAGCACGCCGAGGCGCAGCGGGTCGTGGACATCGTCAACGAGCTGTACGGCTCCGAGCAGTCCGGAAGCCCCTCGAACACCAAGAACGCGGCCAGCGACGCCGCGGCCCGTCGCGCCGAGCGTCGTCGGAATCGGCGGAACAAGGACAAGAAGAGGGCCACGCCCACGGCGAGCAAGGGCAGCACGACCCAGGTGGGCGCCGAGGCCTCCTTCATCGGGAAGATGATCGCGGACGAGCGCACCAACTCCATCATCGTCATGGCGACGGAGAAGGCCCTCGTGGAGATCCGCGACCTCGTGGCGCGCATCGACTACGAGACCGATCCGACGGACACGGCCATCAAGGTCATCTACCTCAGCCACGCGAAGGCCGAGGAGCTCGCGCAGACGCTCAACAACCTCATCCAGGCGGCGAACCAGCGGCAGAACGCGCGCAACACCCGGAACAACAACGCCAACACCCGGAACACCCGGAACAACCGGAACAACCGGAACAACAACAACCGGAACAACGCGGCGACGCGCGGCTCTTCCTCCTCCGAGGGCAGCGGCGGCAACTTCACCGGCGAGGTCCGGGTCACCCACGACGCGGCCACGAACTCGCTCGTCGTGACGGCCGGCCGCGACGACTACGCCAGGCTGCGCCGCGTGATCAACCAGCTCGACATCCCCCGCAAGCAGGTGTTCGTCGAGACGGTGATCATGGAGGTCTCCGACAGCGTCCGGGACGACGAGGGGGTCTCCTGGCACGGCGGCCTGCCGGGCGACACGTCGTCCGTCGCGGGTGCCCCGTCCATCATCGGCGCGCGCGGGTCCCAGTCGGTGAACCTCGGCGCCTCGCTGCTGGACGGCAGCCTGCTCTCGGGCCTCGCCCTCGGCATCTTCGGCAGCGCGATCGACCTCGCCATCCCGGGCGTGGACGGCGGCCTGAGCATCCCCGCCTTCGGCCTCGTCATCCGCGCGCTGCAGGAGGACACGTCCACCAACGTGCTCTCCGCGCCGAACCTGCTGACGCTCGACAACAAGGAAGCGTCCATCGAGATCGGCGAGACGGTCCCGTTCCCCACGGGCGGCTTCCTCGGCGGATTGGGCGGCGCGACCGGCGCGACCGGCGGCCTCGGCGGCTTCCCCTCGGTGTCCTTCACCCGCGAGGACGTGGGGATCATCCTGCGGATCACGCCCCAGGTGAACGACTCCGGCTACGTCACCATGGACGTGTACCAGGAGATCTCCGAGGTGAAGGAGGGGTCCACCGCGGACACGCTGGCGTCCGGCGGCCCCACGACGACCAAGCGCTCCGCCGAGACCACCGTCTCCGTGCGCAGCAACCAGACGATCGTCATCGGCGGCCTCATGCAGGAGGTCGACTCCGAGAACGAGAGCAAGGTCCCGATCCTCGGCGACATCCCGCTCATCGGCTTCCTCTTCCGCAACAAGGCGAAGACGAAGCGGAAGACCAACCTGCTGATCTTCCTGACCCCGCACGTCATCTACGGGCCCGAGGACCTGCAGGAGGTCTACAAGATCAAGATGCTCCAGCGTCAGGAGTTCATGCGTCGCTTCTACGGGCGCAGCAAGGCCGAGCAGGCCGAGGAGCTCAACAAGCTCATCAAGTACTCCATGAACCTCCCGGAGCAGCCGTCCGTGTACCGCTCGTGGCACCCCGGCGACGGCCCGCGTCCCGAGGACATGGAGACGGAGCAGGTCACCGACGAGGAGCTGCTGCAGCTGCTGGACGAGGGCGAGGTGCTCATCACGCCCGACGGGGAGCGGACGGCCCCGGTGGACGACGGCGAGGAAGACGGCGAGGAGCCCCCCTTCGACGCGGGCGGAGACGACGGCGGCGAGGGTGAGGGCGGCGACGACGAGTCGGACGACGAGGCCGAGTCCCCCGACGCGGGCGGCGAGGGCGGCTGATGCCGATCCGGAGGCAGACCCTCGGCGAGATCCTGGTCGCGGCGGGCGCCGTGGCGCCGGAGAACGTCGAGGCGGCGATGGAGTACGGCGAGAAGCACGAGCTTCGCGTCGGCGAAGCGCTGATCGCGCTGGGTCTGGCCCAGGAGACGAACGTCGTGGACGCGCTGTCCACGCAGTCCGGCGTGCCCAGCCTCGCGTCGATCCCCATCGATTCGGTGGACCTGGACCTCTATCGAGACCTGCCCATCGGGTTCGCGAAGACGCACCGGGTCATGCCGCTGTGGTCCGAGGAAGACGGCGCCGTGGCGGTGGCCGCCGAGGATCCGTACGCCACCGAGGCGATCGACGACCTGCGCGTCCTCTTCGAGCGGCCGATGCGCCCGTACATCGCCGGCGGCGCCCAGGTGGTCGAGGCCATCAACCGCATCTACGACCGCCTCGCTCGATCGGCCGGCCAGGTCATCGAGGAGATGGACGAGAACGAGGGCGACAGCGAGTTCGCCGAGATCGAGGACATCGTCGACAGCGACGACGAGGCGCCCATCATCCGCTTCGTCAACTCGCTCCTGACCGAGGCGCTCAAGGAGCGCGTCTCGGACATCCACTTCGAGCCCTTCGAGCGCACCTACGCCGTCCGCTTCCGCATCGACGGCGTCCTCTACAACAAGGTGGAGGTGCCGAAGCGGCTGCAGTCGGCGATCAGCTCGCGCGTGAAGGTCATGGCGCAGCTCGACATCGCCGAGAAGCGACTCCCCCAGGACGGTCGGATCCGCATCAAGGTCGCCGGTCGCGACGTCGACATTCGTGTGTCGACGGTCCCGGTGGCCCATGGAGAGCGCATCGTGCTGCGCCTCCAGGACCGGTCGGCGGGGCTGCTGTCCCTCGATCAGGTGGGCATCGCGGGCCCGAAGCTGAACTACTGGCGAGACCTGATCCGCAAGCCCCACGGCATCCTGCTGGTCACCGGCCCCACCGGCTCCGGCAAGACGACGACGCTGTACGCCTCCATCTCGGAGATCAACGAGCCGGACATCAACATCCTCACGGTCGAGGACCCCGTCGAGTTCCAGATGAAGGGCGTCGGCCAGATGGCCGTGAACCCGAAGATCAACCTGACGTTCGCGTCGGGCCTGCGCGCGTACCTCCGCCAGGACCCCGACGTCATCCTCGTGGGCGAGATCCGCGACCTCGAGACCGCCGAGATCGCGATCCAGGCGTCGCTCACCGGTCACCTCGTGCTCAGCACCCTCCATACGAACGACGCGGCCACCGCCGTGAACCGCCTCGCGGACATGGGCGTGGAGCCGTTCCTCGTCGCCAGCTCGCTGGTCGGCGTCATGGCCCAGCGGCTCCTGCGCCGCCTGTGTTCCACGTGCAAAGAGGTCTACAAGCCCCATCCGTCCGAGCTGGTCGAGGTCGGCATCGACCCCGCGGACCTCAAGGGCCCCATCTACCGCCCCCGCGACCGCGGCTGCTCGGAGTGCCTGCACACGGGCTACAAGGGCCGGACCGGCATCTACGAGCTGCTGCCGATCACGGACAAGGTCCGCCCGATGGTGGTGCAGAACCTGTCCTCCACGGCGATCCGCGACGCGGCGATCGAAGACGGCATGCAGACGCTGCGCATGGACGGCGCCCGCAAGGTGCTCCTCGGCGAGACCTCCCTCGAAGAGGTCATGCGCATCACCCAGGACGACACGGTCGCGTTCGAAGACGCGTCGGTCGCCTAGGACCTCCGAGCCGTGGCCGTCTACGAGTACAAGGGCCTCGACAAGGCCGGGAAGAACGCCGTCGGCATCGTCGACGCGGACTCCCCGAAGGCCGCGCGGCTGAAGCTGCGCAAGCAGGGCGTGTTCCCCACGTCCGTGGTCGAGGGCAAGGCGGGGGCGCTGCGGGCGGCGGGCAAAGGCACGACGTCGGCGCCGTCGTCCGGGGGCGGGCTGTCCGTCGAGGTCGACTTCAGCAAGTACTTCGAGCGCATCGGCGTGGGCGACGTGGCCATCGCGACCCGGCAGCTCTCGGCGCTGATCGGCGCGGGCATCCCGCTCGTCGAGTCGCTCGGCGCCGTCAGCGAGCAGGTCGAGAAGGAGAAGCTCCGCCTGGTCATGCGCGAGGTGAAGGAGAAGGTCAACGAGGGCGCGACGCTGCACAAGGCGCTCGCGGGCTACCCGAAGATCTTCACCAACCTCTACACGAACATGGTGAAGGCGGGCGAGCAGGCGGGCGCCCTCGAGACGGTGCTCGATCGCCTCGCGGACTACACCGAGTCCATGGTGGAGCTGCGCGGCAAGGTGGTCGCGGCCATGACCTACCCGGTGATCATGATGTTCGTGGCCATGGGCGTGGTGGGCTTCCTGCTCACCTTCGTGGTGCCGAAGATCACGAAGATCTTCGACGACATGGGCGCCGACCTGCCCTTCATCACCCGGTTCGTCGTGGGCATCTCGGACTTCATGCAGTCCTTCTGGTGGCTGCTCGCGCTGGTGGGGGCGGGCGCGCTGTACGGCTTCCGCCGGTGGTACGCGTCCGACAAGGGCCGCCACCGCGTCGACGACCTGCTGCTCCGCATCCCGATCTTCGGTCGGATGATGTCCATGGTGGCGATCAGCCGGTTCGCGAGCACCCTCGCCACGCTCATGAACTCGGGCGTCCCGCTGCTGTCGGCGCTCGGCATCGTCCGAAACATCCTCGGCAACGTCATCCTGCAGGACGTCATCGAGAAGGCGCAGGAGCAGGTACGCGAGGGCCGCGCGCTGAACCGCCCGCTCAAGGAGTCGGGCCGCTTCCCGCCGATGGTCATCCACATGATCGCGGTCGGCGAACGCACCGGCGATCTGGCCCCGATGCTCGAGCGCGTCTCGACGTCGTACGAGAGCCAGGTCAACCGTCGGCTCGAGACCCTCAGCTCACTCCTCGAGCCCCTGATGATCCTGATCATGGGAGGGGTCGTGTTCGTCATCGCGCTCGCGATCCTGCTCCCCATGCTGAACATGAATTCGCTGGCCCGATGACCGTCGAAGCCGGCGACTCCTACGAGACCCCAACCCGGAGGAACATCCGATGACTCTCACTGCAAACCGAAGGCTCCTGAGGCGGTACTCCGCCTCGGGCATGAAGGGCATGACCCTCATCGAGATCATGGTCGTGCTCACGCTGCTGGGCGTGGTCATGACCGTGCTCGCCGTCAACGTCATGGGCCGGCTCGAAGAGGGCAAGGTCGACGCGACGCTGCTCCAGATGAAGAACATCGAGACGGCGCTGCTCAACTACAAGGTGAAGTACCACCGCTATCCGACCACGTCGGAGGGGCTCAACGCCCTGGTGAACCCGCCGCCGCTCAAGTCGGGCCGCACGCCGGGCGCGTTCCTCGACAACGAGAAGCTCCTCACGGACGCCTGGGGCCAGCCCCTGCAGTACTACTCGCCGGCCACGTCGGGCGACAAGGACTACGAGATCATCTCCACGGGCAGCGACGCCGCGCCGGGCGGCACCGCGACGGCCCAGGACATCAGCAACTGGGAGGGCTGAGATGCGCCTCCGCTCCCCCGAGGACGGCTAGCCCTTGACCGCTCGCCCCCAAGCCGGCGTCACGCTCATCGAGATCATCGTCGTCCTCGGACTGATGGCGCTGATGATCGCGGTGGCGGCGCCGTCGCTTCGGCAGGTGCTGGGGGCGGACAAGCGACAGGCGAGCGGCGAGCTGGCGGCGACCCTGCGGGCGGTCTACGAAGAGGCGGTCGTGCGCAACCAGCCCATGCGCGTCGCCTACGACCTGGACGCGCGGTCGTATTGGGTGGAGGCGTCGGACAGCGCGGTCATCTTCCGGGACCGCAGCCACGCCGAGGCGTTCGAGGAGTTCATGGCCGAGAAGGCCGAGTCCGATGAGCGGGCGGCGGAGAAGGCGAAGTACGACAAGCAGGACGACGGCCTGCTGGGCGGCCTGGGAGGCGGCATCGGGAACCTGCTCGCCGGCTTCATGGGCGGCGGCGGGCCCAGCGGCGGCGCGGACGGCTCCACCGGGTCCGAGTACCGACCCAACGAGTTCGTGCTCGTGGAGGACGGCATCTTCCGCAAGCGAGAACTGCCTCGCGGCGTGCACTTCTGGGGGGTCTGGACGCCCCAGTACGAGGAGCCCGTTCAGCCGCTCAGCCAGATCGAGTTCGAGGCGATGCTCGACGAGGACCCCGAAGAGCAGAAGTGGACGACGGCGTACACGCACGTCTTCCCCGGCGGCTACATGGAGGACACGGTCGTCTACCTGACGGACGACGAAGGGGAAGACGTCACCTCCCTGGTCGTCGAGCCCCTGATGGGGCGCGTGAAGATCGAGCAGGACTACGTGGAGCCCCCCGACACGCGCGACCGGAACGACGACTGATGCACCCCTCTCGACAAGTCGGAGACGGTGGCTTCACCCTCCTCGAGTGCATGATCGCGCTGCTCCTCCTGGCGACGTCCGCGGTCATCCTCGTGCAGGCCCAGACGGCGGCCGTGAACATGCAGGAGGACGCATCCCGACTCGGCGTCGCCACGATGCTGGCGCGGCAGCTCATGACCGACCTCGAGCTCCACATGGAGAGGGAGGGCTTCGGCGAGCTCGAGGTGAAGGAGTCGGGCGACTTCTCGGACGACTTCTACGACGACCAGTTCGAGGACTACCGCTGGGAGTACGAGGTCGAGAAGGTCGACATCGACATGCCGAACCTCGGCGGCCTCATGGACATGATGGGCGGCGGGGACGACGACGACGAGGGCGGCGGCGGCCTCGGAGGCGGCCTCGGGGCGGGCGGCCAGGCGGCGAGCCAGGGCGAGGCGCTCGCGGGCATGGGCTTCGACTTCAGCTTCATGAGCGAGATGCTCGGCAACTACCTGCGCGCGGCCCGCGTCCGCGTCTGCTGGAAGATCCGCCCCGACCGCCCGTTCGAGCTCCAGAACGAGGACTGCATCGAGTTCATCACCCACCTCACCAACCCGACCGGCCAGATCACCGCCGAGGAAGGGGACGACGACGACGATGCTCCGTAATCGTCAGAAGGGCTTCACCCTCATCGAGGTGATCATCTCCGTGGCGATCCTCGCCGTGATGACCACGTCCGTGTACATGATCCTGCGCAACTCCCTGGAGGTGCAGGAGGAGTCGTCGGCCCGCGCGTCGCTCGCCCAGATGGGCCGCAACGCGATGGAGATCATGCGCAGCGAGCTGTCGCAGGCGCACCTCTCGGAGCACCAGACCGAGGACTGGAAGACGGTCTTCAAGGCCGAGGACACCGACCCGATCGACGAGGTGTACTTCGTCGCCAAGTCCCACGAGAAGCGGTACGCCGACGTGAAGGAGTGCGACCTCGCGGAGGTGCACTACACGTCGGAGTCCGACCGCGACGGCGGCGCGTTCCGCACGCTGCTGCACCGCGAAGCCCCGGTGATCGACGACGACCCCGAGCGCGGCGGCACCGTGCTCGCCATGGCCCACAACGTGCGCGAGCTCGAGCTCCGGTACTACGACGAGAAGAAGGAGGAGTGGGTAGAGGAGTGGGACAGCGAGTCCTCGGATTATGTCAACCGACTGCCCCGCGCCGTCGAGATCCGGCTCGAGCTCGAAGACGAAGAGGGTCGCTCCCAGTCGTTCCTCACCCGCACGCTCGTCTACGAGGCCAACCCGTGAGGATGGCCCTTCACCCGCGCCGCCGGACGGGCCCCGCCACGCTCAGGGAGCGCGGGGTCGCGCTGTTGATGGCCCTGATCATGGTCGTGCTGCTCACGGCGTTCGTGGCCGAGTTCAACTACGGCGCGCGGGTCCGGATCCTGTCCGCCGCCCACGCCGAGGAGGACGCCAAGGCGACGATGCTCGCCGAGTCCGGCATCCGCATCTACTCGCTGCTCCTCCTGTTCGGTCGCCAGGCCGCCAACAACCCGCTCATCGCGCAGATCTCGGAGATGATCCCCGGCCTCCAGCTCGACGGCGCGGCCATGGTCTGCCAGTCCATCCCCTTCTTCGACACCGCCATGCTGCGGTTCCTGGCGGGGTCCGACGGCATGACGAGCGACCAGGAGGAGGAGGGCATCCAGGAGCTGCTCGACTCTGCCCAGACCGAGGACGGACCCGGTGGCGAGACCCCCGAGGGCGCGACCTCCGGGGTCGTGCGCGGCAAGCCCGTCCTCGACGACGGAGAAGAGGGCCTGCGCCGCGACCTGCTCGACTTCCAGGGCGACTTCAAGGTCGAGTGCAGCGACGTCCAGAGCAAGATCAACGTCAACCACTTCGCGAGCACGCGAAACCCCGCGCAGGCGCTCATGCCGCTCGAGCAGCAGCCCATCGCGGGGATGCTCTACGGCCTGATGGCGTCCGAGAAGTACGACCCGCTGTTCGAGGACCGGCTGAAGATCGATCGCTGGGAGCTGATCGGCAACATCAAGGACTACATCGACCCCGATTCGCAGCGCAGCGGGGCCTTCGGCGGCGACGAGGACGCGCTCTACGACGACTTCGAGCCCCGCTACAAGGCCAAGAACCGGCCCTTCGACACCACCGAAGAGATCCGCATGGTCGCGGGCGTCACCGACGAGGTGTGGGCGACGTTCGGGGAGAACGTCTCCGTGCACGCGCGCGACATGAAGATCAACGTCAACACCGCGCCCGCCAACATCCTCTTCGCGATCATCAAGGCCAACGCCGACCCGCTCGTGCCCAACGAGCTGATCCAGCAGAAGGTCGCATACCTGACGCTGGAGCGGAACTTCGCGCCCTTCCGCAACGCGCGGCAGTTCCTGACCAAGGTCACCTCCGAGTCCCAACCCCTCCCGTTCCCGGGGATGCCCACCACGGTCATCCCTCGCATCCCGCTCGCCCCCGGCGCCGACGGCACTCTGCGCTCGATGGTTCGCACCAACTCCAACTACTTCCGGCTTCGGTCGACCGGCTACGTGGGCGACTCCGCACGCACCATCGAGGTGGTCGTTCGCGTGCGCTCCAGTCGCACGACGACGCTGGATCGGCGCGTGAGGTAACCCATGCCCACCTACGTGATCGGACTCGACCTCGGCGCAGACGCCGTCAAGGCCGCCGTCCTCAAAGGCTCCTTCCGCGGCTGGGAGGTCGAAGACTTCCTGGCCCTCGACGTCGTCCGCGAAGAGGGCGAAGAGATCCCCGATGAGCCGAACCCGTCGGCGGACGACGGGGAGACCGTGGACAGCTCGTCCAGCATCGAGGTCGCGGCCGCCGATCCGCCGGACATGGCCATGGCCCGCGCGGTGACGACGCTGCTCGAGACCATCGACCGCCCCCAGGCCCAGGTGGTCGTCGGGCTCCCCGGATCCGCCGTGTCCACCTGGCTGGTCGACATGCCCTTCGCGGACCCGAAGCGCCTCACGCAGACGCTCCCCTTCGAGATGGAGAACTACGTCCCGTGGGACCTCGATGAGGTCGTCCTGGACTACCAGGTGGCGTCCACGGAGCCCGACGGCAGCGCCAAGGTCTTCAGCGCGATGGCCCCCCGCCGCAGCGTCGCGCGTCTGCTGGCGACCCTCGCAGCGGCGGACGTCGACCCTCGGTACGTGACGGTGGACGTCGCCGCCCTGGCGTCGCTGCCGGGCGCCCTGCTCGAGGGCACGGTCCTGCTCGACGTGGGGGCCTCCCGCACGCTGGTCTGCGTGGGCGTCGCCTCCCGGGCCGCCTGGGTCCGCAGCTTCGACGCCGGCACCCGCGAGCTCCTGGACGACGACGGCCGGCTCGACTCCACGGGCCTCGCCCGGTACATCACCCAGCTGCGACCGACGCTCCTGGCCGCCGAGCAGGCGGGCCACCCCGTGGAGCGGATCGAGGTCTGCGGCGGCGGCGCCCTGCACGGCGGTCTCCTGACGCAGCTGGAGGCCGACTTCGGCGTCGAGGCCGTCGAGTGGGAGCTGCCCGTGCCTCCCACCAACCCCGAGGCCGCGCCTACGCCCGGGCCGGAGCACGCGCTCGCGTACGCCCTGGCCATGCGGGCGTTCCAGACCAGGGGCGACCAGCCGGTGGACTTCCGCCGCGGTGAGTTCGCCTACCAGGCCGACTCGCGGCTCTACACCCGGCTCGCGACGGCCGGGGTGGCGGCGCTCCTGTTCCTCATGGTCGGCGTCGTGGTGATGCACTTCGTCACGCTGAACAAGCTGACGGCGCAGCAGACGCAGATCGAGGACGACCTCGTGAAGACGGTCCAGAACGCCTTCCCGGAGGTGCCCGCCGTGAGCCTCGCGTCGCCTCGCGCCGCCATCGCGGTGATGCAGGAGAAGGTGCTCGGCATCCAGCAGCGCGCCGAGGCGCTTCGCGGACCCACCACCACGCCGCTGACCGCCCTCAAGGAGCTCAGCGAGGCGGTGCCGAAGAGCGTGACCGTCAACGTGGACGAGTTCCTGGTGACCGACGAGATGATCCGCATCCGCGGGATCACGGGGTCCTACACGGAAGTGGACACCATCGAGGCCGCCGTGAAGAAGAACCCCCGGTTCGCCGCCGCCGAGAAGAGCGACGTCAGCAAGACGCGCGAGGGCAAGGCCCGCTTCATCGTGCAGGCGCCGCGCGAGCCCGGCGAGGGGGAGGACGAAGGATGAGCCTGCTCGACACCATCGACTCCGCGGGCGACCGCGGCCGCGAGTTCTTGGAGGGGATGACCCCGCGCGATCGTGCGCTCGCGGGCCTCATGGCCGGGGTGCTCCTCCTGATCTTCCTCTTCTTCGGGCTGTCCGCGATGAACGCCTCGAAGGATCGGGCGCGGGCCGGGATCGCCGACGCCGCCAAGGCCCAGGCGCAGATCGCGCTCCTCACCTCCGAGCTGATCGAGATAAACGACGAGATCGGCAGACTCGACGGTCGACTGGCCGCCGGAGCGAGCTTCTCGCCCGCCACGTGGCTGGAGACGGTGGGGAACGAGATGAACATCTCGGCCAACATCAAGGGCATCAACGAGAAGGGGTCGAGCGAGACGGACTACTACAAGGCCCAGACCGTCGACTTCATCGTCGACGACATCGACCTCGACACCGTCGTCGGCTTGACGCACCGTATCGAGACCGCCGAGGCCGCCATCCGCGTCGACGAGATGCGGGTCAAGACCGACCGCAAGGACCGTTCGAAGTTGGGGCTGCGCATGACGATCTCCGTGCTCAAGCCCCTCGGGAGCGCAGGATGAAGATGCCTCGAAAGCTGCTCTTCGGAGTCGCCTACAGCGCGTGGTTCGCGTTCGTCTTCCTGCTGCTGACGTGGCTCACGTTCCCGTGGTCGAAGGTCCGGGACCAGGCGATCGTCGGAGCCCACTCGGGCGGCACGAGCCTGCAGATGTCCTCGCTGAGCGCGGGCCCGTTCGGGGCCGAGGTGAAGGACCTGTCGGTCGCGCCGCTCGCGAAGGGCGGCGAGGCGAAGGCGCCCTGGCTCCAAGCGGACCGAGTGAAGCTCGAGACGGGGCCCATCGCCATGTTGAAGGGTGCGCTCGAGTACCGAGCGATCGCGTCGGAGGGCAAGGTCCGGTTGGGCGAGCTGCTCCAGCGCATGATCGGGGCCACGGGCAGCACCGGGCTGGACGCGGACCTCTACGGCGGCGAGTTCGAGGCGGAGGTCGAAGGGGACGAGTCCAGCGCGCGCATCAAGATCGAGGCGAAGAAGCTCGACCTGTCGCAGTACCCCATCCGCGCGGGCATGTTCGAGGCGGACCCCACGGGCTCGTTGAACTCGAACATCGACGTCGTGTGGAACTGGGAAGACCCGAGAAAGACGAGCGGGAGCGTGGACATCGAGCTCGGAAGCCTCGTGCTGGCCGGGTTCAAGGCGAGCGGGTTCGCGATGCCCCAGGCGGCGTTCGACCGGTCCGAGGCGCACCTCAAGATCAAGTCGGGCAAGGCGGAGTTCCGGGACACGTCGTTCGAGTCCGAGGTGGTGACCGCCGAGGTGGGCGGGTTCATCACGCTCAAGAAGAAGTTCATGCGCTCGACGCTGTCGCTGAACGTGAAGTTCAAGGTCCGCGACAACCTCGACAGCCTGCTGCAGCTGGCCGTCGGCAAGGACCCGAGGCACCGCGACGACGAGGGCTGGTACCACTATCAGATCCTCGGAAACCTGAAGCGTCCGAACGTGCGCCCCAGCCCCATCAAGCGTCGCGGCAGCGCGCCTGCCCCCCGGCCCCCGGTGGCGGACACGGGCGACGACGACGACGACGACGACTCCGAGCCCCGGACCAAGCGGCGGGTCAAGGACCGTCGCGCCCGGGGTGGCGACGACGCGATCGAGCGCCCGGCGGCCGACGACGAGCGGCGCAAGGAGCTGGAGGAGCGCCGGACGAAGCTGCGCGAGGAGCGTCGCGCGCGCCGAGAACGCCAGCGGGAGGCGCGCCGCAAGCGGGCCCTGGACCGGGCGGCGCAGCTCGATCCCAACGCCCTCGAGGACATCGAGCCGATCCAGCCGGGCGACGACATCGAGCGCGTCAACGAGCCCGACCTGCCGGAGGACCTCGAGATCGACGGCGACTTCAACGAGGGCGACGGCGACTTCAACGAGGGCGACGGCACCGACTACAACAACGACGGCGGCGACGGGGGCGACTACCAGGACTGACCCGTCGCGGGCGCGGGCGAGTCAGCCGCCCAGGAAGCCCTTCACCTCGTCGACCATCCAGGCGCCCACGTCGATGCGGTGCTTCAGCATCTCGGCGCGGCGCTCGTTCCACAGGGCGCGGGTCGCTTCGAGGTCGTCGAGGACCTGGTCCGCGTGCCGCTCGGCGTCCGCCTGCGAGGCCGTGTTCCAGAGCAGCGACCACCGGTCTTCGAGCTCGAGCATGTAGCCGAGCCGCGCCGTGTGCACGAACACCGCGGGGGTGCCCAGGATCGCGGCCTCGGCCCCCATCGTGGCGCCCTCTCCGACGTACAGGTCCGCCTCCGCGAGCAGGTGATGGATGCGGTGCGGGGGCATGGTCAGCGCGTAGGGCTTCAGGTCGTCGGGGACTCCCCGCTCGCCCGTGACGACCACGCGGATGCGCTCGGCGAGGCGACGCACGAACGCGGAGGCGTCCGAGAAGCCGGTGTCCCCCACGTCGTGAGAGGCCTCCCAGGACACGATCCGCACGACGGCGAACGGCTCGTCGGGCCCCACGCCCACCTCGGCGCGGATCGACGGGTCCACCGTGAAGCGGTCGGGGTGGAGGTACCCGAGCTCGTGGAAGCCGGGGTACCGACGGGCGGAGGCGGGGGCGGCCCCGTGGTAGCACTCGGGCAGGTACACCCGGTGGGCCAGCCGGTAGGCGTAGGTGTTGGTGAGCGTCGCCGTCTCGGTGTCGTAGTAGACCCAGGACGGGACCCCCGTGATGCGACCCACGGGGGCGATGACGGGCCCCATGATCCCGAGCATCAGGTCCGGCTCGAACGACCGGACGCGGCGAGTGAGCTTGGCCGTGCGCACCGCCATCTCGCGGACCAGGCCTGCGAAGCCGCCCCCGATGCGGGTCAGCACCTCGTAGGGGAGGTCGAACGCCTCCAGCAGCTCGATGGTGACGTCCTTCTGGCGGGCCGTGAAGTAGACCTCGCCGCCCTCGCTCCGCGTCTTCTCGGCCAGGTGCCGAAAGAAGTGGACGTGCGCCGGGTGCAGCACATCGAACAACAACCTCATGCGGCTAGTCGTTGAGGCGCTGGGACGGCGGGTCGTAGGGCGTGCGGTCCTGGGCGGACTCGAGGCGGCGGAGCCGGATGAGGCTCTCCTCCACCAGCTTTCGGTTGGCGGACACGAGGTCCGCGACCAGGGCCAACATGCTCACCTGGACCCCGATGATCATCAGAACCCCGGACAGGATGACGGACTGGATGTGTCCGGACCCGTCCCCGGCGAGATAGAAGAGCAGGAAGCGGATCGCCAACGCCAGGCCTGCGGTGAAGAACACGCCGCCGAGGGTCAGGAAGACGGCGAACGGTCGGTACAGCATGTACGACCGCAGGATCGTGACCCCGGAGCGGGACACGTAGGTCCGAATGGACTTGATCAGCCGACTCTCGCGGAGCTTCGCGTTCGTCCGGATCTTCACCGAGCGGATGGTCATGCCCGCGTGCCCGGCCTGGATGATCGACTCGAGCGTGTAGGTGTACGTGTTCACCAGGTTGAGCCGCATGGCGGCGTCCCGGGTGTAGGCGCGGAAGCCGGAGGTCGCGTCCGCCACGGAGGTGCGGGAGAACATGCGCACCGTCCACGACCCGAGGCTCTGCAGCCGCTTCTTCAGCCACGAGAAGTGCGCGATGGACGACGTGACGCGGTCCCCGATGACGATGTCCGCGTCGCTCGCCACCAGGGGCGCGACCAGCTCGGGGATGCACTCGCCGCCGTACTGGTTGTCGCCGTCGGTGTTGACGATGTAGTCGGCGCCGAGGCGAAGGCTGGCGTCCAGGCCGGCCCGGAAGGCGGCGGCGAGCCCGCGGTTGGTGGGGAACTGCACCACGTGGTGGACGCCCAGCTCCTTCGCCACCTCGACGGTGCGGTCGGTGGAGCCGTCGTCGATGATCAGGAGCTCGATGCGGTCCACGCCGTCGATCTCCTGGGGCAGATCGGCGACGGTCTGGGGCAGCGTCAGCTCTTCGTCGAGGCACGGGATCTGGATGATGAGCAGCGACATGAGCGGCGGGAGGGTAGCGCGAAAGACGCTGCCGGGGGCTTTGCTACTGTCCGCGCGATGACGGCCCCTGTTCCGCACCCCGACAATCTGATCTGGATCGATCTCGAGATGACTGGGTTGCACCCGGAGACCGACGTGATCATCGAGATCGCATCGCTGGTCACCGACGCGCAGCTCAACGTCCTCGCCGAGGGCCCGATGCTCGCCATCCACCAGCCGGACGACGTGCTCGACCGCATGGACGACTGGTGCAGGCAGACCCACGGCGCCTCGGGCCTGGTGGACCGCATCCGGGCCTCGAAGACGACCGTCGCCGAGGCCGAGCGCCTCACGCTCGAGTTCACGGCTCGATGGATCCCGGCGGAGGCGTCGCCGCTGTGCGGCAACACGATCAGCCACGACCGCCGCTTCCTCCGTCGCTACATGCCGGACTTCGAGGCGCACCTGCACTACCGGAACATCGACGTCTCCACCATCAAGGAGCTCGTGAAGCGCTGGTACCCCGCGGACCGCCACGCCCCGGCGAAGAAGGGCAGCCACCTGGCGCTCGACGACATCCGCGAGTCGGTCGAGGAGCTGCGGTACTACCGCGACCACCTGTTCGTCCCCGTCTCCTAGCGCTCCGGTCCGCCACGGCGCCCTCCCCGCCAGAGCCTCCCGCCCCAGCCCCTCGCCCCACAGCCCCTTGCCCCACAAGTCGGGGTGAACGCGCCGTTCCCCCCGAGTTGTGGGTGGTTCCTGCCCCATAACTCGGGGTGAACGCGCCGTTCCCCCCGAGTTATGGGTGGTTCCTGCCCCACAAGTCGGGGTGAACGCGCCGTTCCCCCCGAGTTATGGGTGGTTCCTGCCCCACAAGTCGGGGTGAACGCGCCGTTCCCCCCGAGTTTCGGGTGGTCCCTGCCCCACCCGCGATCGAACGCGGCGGCCCCGATCCGATATCCTGATCGTTGGATGTTCGAATCGAGCTCCATCACGAAGCCGCCCCGCGGCAAGGCCGCGTTCCAGCGGTACCGACTCATCCGCCGCATCGCCCGGGGAGGGATGGCCGAGGTCTACCTCGCCGTCCTGCGCGGAGCCGCCGGGTTCGAGCGCCGCGTCGCGCTCAAGAAGATCCTCCCCGTCTACGCGGGGATGGAGGAGTTCGCCCGCCTGTTCCGGGACGAAGCGCGCATCTGGGCCGCCCTGAACCACTCCGGCGTGGTGCAGGTCTACGACTTCGGCCAGCACCAGGGCGACCACTGGATCGCCATGGAGTTCGTGGACGGGCCGGACCTCGAGGAGGTCCTGGATCGCTGCCGGCGCCGCGGGATCCATCCCCCGGTCGACGTGGTCGTCCACCTCGGCCACCGCCTCGCGTCCGCGCTCGAGTACGCGCACGGCGTCACCGACTTCGACGGCGAGGAGCTCGGGATCATCCACCGAGACGTCTCCCCCCCGAACATCCTGCTCAGCGTCCAAGGCGAGGTGAAGCTGACCGACTTCGGGGTCGCCAAGGCGGCGGTGCGGGACTCGGCCACCCGCCCCGGCGTGCTGCGCGGCAAGTACGCGTACATGTCGCCCGAGCAGGTGCTCCACAAGAAGATCGACCACCGGAGCGACCTCTTCGGGCTCGGCATCCTGCTCTACGAGACCCTGACCGGCGTGAACCCCTTCGAGGGCTCGACGGACTACCAGACCATCGAGTCCGTCGGTCGCGCCGAGGTCGAGCCCGCGGGGTTCCTCCGGCCCGACACCCCCGCCGAGCTGGACCGCATCCTCCTCGGCCTCCTCGAACCCGACCCCGAGCTCCGCTACCAGACCGGCGGGGAGCTGCGGCGCGACCTCGCCGCCCTGATGCTCGAGCGCCCCGAGGCCGACGAGCCGGCGCTCCTCGTGGAGTTCCTCAAGGAGCTCTTCCCCGAGCGCGCGCCCCAGGCGCATCGACGGGAGGGCTCTCACCCCGGAGCCCCCGTCTGGGAGGCCCTCGCCCACGTCTTGACCGCCTACGACGTGCCCGTGCCCGAGCGCTTCCCCGAGGGCCCGGGCGCCGCCGTCCGCCTGGAGGAGCGGCCGCCCTTGCGGGACTCGCTGTGGGTCTCCGCGCCCCCGAGCGGCGACAGCTGGGGGGCGGTCGCGACGGAAGACACCGCGTCGGGCGTGCCCGAAGACCTCCGCCTCGAGCCCCCCGACCCGGCCGCGCCGGCGGACGACGATTGGGACGACGTCTCTCGAAACGAGTGGTCCGTGGAGGGCGAGGATCCCGAGGAGTCGCTGCAGCCCACGCAGCCCGCCGTGCCCGTCCCCGTGCGCCTGCTCGCCGAGCACGCCGCGCTGCCGCCCCTGCCCTGGGCCGACGACCCGGTGGACGAGGTCGGCCCCGAGGAGGACGCCGAGGACGCCGAGGACGCCGAGGACGAGGAAGACCTCGAGGACACGGACCCCGGCCTGCGCGCGGTGGCGGACCCGGACGTGAGCCGGTGGGACATGGCGTCCGAGTGGCAGGGCGAGGTCTCCGTCGAGGTCCCCGCCCCGAACCCCCAGGCGCAGGCCGAGAAGGAGCCGTCCGAGTGGTCCGGGGAGGGCTCGGTCCCGGCGGTCGAGCAGCAGGTGGAGTTGCCGGTGCCCGGGGCCCCGCCTCCGAGCGTCGACGCGCTCCTGGATCACGTCCGCGTCGAGCCCGCGCGCACGGACCTCGGGCTCCCCGATCTCAACGAGTGGGATCTGGGAGAGAGCGCCTTCGACCCGCCCGGAGTCGAGCCGGAGCCCGAGCCCGACCCGGAGCCTGAACCGGAGCCTGAACCCGAACCGGAGCCTGAACCCGAACCGGAGCCCGAACCGGAGCCCGAACCCGAGGTCGCTGCCTCGTCCCCGGCGAGCGGGGCGGCGGACCTCCCGGAGCCGGAGACGCTGTCCCTGATGCCCTCGGCCGCCTCGATCGGCCAGAAGCTGCCGGAGGGACCCATCAAGCCGACCCCCGTCGCGGAGGTGGGCAAGCCCGCGATCGCGCGGAGCACCGGGACGCACAAGGTGGTGGGGCCGGGCATCGGGTCCGGCCACCGTCGTCGCGGTCGCGCTCGCGGCGGCACCTCCCCGGGCGAGTCCGCCCCCCTGCGGACGAAGCGCGCCGACGTCGATCTGGGCCTGGCCGACGACCTGCCCGACCGCCCCGTGGAAGAAGTCGAGGCCGAGCAGCGGGCCATGGAGCTCGCCCGCGGCAAGCCGCTCTCGAAGACCTTCGTCGCGATCGCGTCGGCGATCCTGTTCGCGCTCCCCATCGGGCTGCTGCTGGGCGCCCGCCGCCTCGAGCGGATCCAGCGCGACCGCGCCGTGCCCATGGTGGCGCTGCTTCCGGAGGTGGACGTCACCGGCGCCGACGCGATCGAGGCCCTCCCGCTGCTTCAGCCGCTGCCGCCTCTTCGGGCCCCGGAACCCACAGTTCCCTGAACCGACGCGACCCGACGTATAGGATCTCGCGATGCCCCGCCCCCAGGCGCTCGAACTGCACCTCTTCGTCCGGGATCTCGACGCCGCCCGGGGCTTCTACTCGGACCTGCTCGGCTTCCCGATCGTCTACGAGTCCGACTGGTTCCTGTCCCTGAACGCTGGGAACGACGTGCATATCTGCTGCAACGCGCGGCGGGAGGACTACGCGGACCACGGCGCGCAGGGTCGCGGCACCAAGGTCGAGTTCCGAGTCGCCGACGTGGACGACCTGCATCGCCGCCTGAGCCGCTCCGGCGTCCCGTTCGACTTCGCCCCCGAGGACAAGCCGTGGGGCCTGCGGTCCTGCGGCGTGCGCGATCCCGAGGGCTACCGGGTGTGGTTCTCGACGCCGATCCCGGGGGCGCGGTGAGCAGCGACTACGGCGCGGACGACAGCAACTCCTTCGGCGCCGATCCGGCCCTCGCGGAGCCCGAGCTCGATCTGCCCCCGGCGCGCCTCGAGGACTTCGAGATCCTGCGACGCCTCGCCCAGCACGAAGGCGTGACCTCCTACCTCGCGATCCGTCGCGGGATCCTCGGCTTCGCCAAGCTCGTCCTCCTCCGCGTCGCCGACCACCCGTTCCACGAGCGCCCCGAGATCGGCCTGCGCATCACGGACGAAGCGCGCGTCGGCATGCGCCTGTCTCACCCGAACCTCCTCCAGACGCTCGACCTCGGTCGCGACCACGACCGCTTCTTCCTGGTGCGGCAGTGGGTCTCGGGCGTGGGGCTGCGGGCCCTCCTCAAGCAGACGTGGAAGACGGGCGACGCCGTGGCCCTGCCCGTCGCCCTGCGCATCATGGTCGGGGTCTGCCGCGCCCTCGACTACCTGCACGGCCTGCGCATCGCCCCCTGGACCACCCGGGGGCTGGTGCATCGCGCGATCAAGCCGTCGAACATCCTGCTGTCCACCTCCGGCGAGATCCGGGTGGCCAACGTGTCGGTCCCCCGCGGCTCCGGCGCGCCGCCTCCGAGCGGGCAGGGTGAGGTGGGCATCCCCGCGTACACCGCCCCCGAGGTGGCCGAGGGCATGGCCGCCGACGTGCGCGCGGACCTCTTCGGCCTGGGCGCGGTCCTCTACGAGTGCCTGGTGGGCCCCGACGCCTACCAAGGCGATCCCGACTCGGACTGGAATCGGTACCGCACGTGGGCGGGCGGGCCCCCGGATCACCCCCGCCTCGCGCTCCTGCCGGATCCGATCCGGGCGCTCCTCGACCGCACGCTTGTGGGCGACCGGGAGAAGCGGATCGAGGCCGCGGCCGACCTGCGGGTGGCGGTGCAGACGATCCTGCGCGACGAGTACCGCTCCGACGGCGACGGCGAGCTTCGGCTG
Source organism: uncultured Rickettsiales bacterium (assembly GCA_964620495.1). Classification (GTDB taxonomy): domain Bacteria; phylum Myxococcota_A; class UBA796; order UBA9615; family UBA9615; genus CAZEKB01. The sequence continues at coordinate 114,800 of CAZUHI010000008.1, forward strand.
GCCGTGTCCCGCTATCGCGCCAAGCGCCCCCTCGCAGAAGAGCTCCCCCGCGGCTGATTACTCGTGCCGGAGGGCCTCCACGGGGTCCAGCCGGGCGGCGTGGCGGGCCGGGACCGTGCCGAACACGATCCCCACCACGGCCGAGATCCCTGCCGACAGCAGCATCGCCTTGCCCGACACGGCGGTGGTCCACCCCGTCGCGCTCGCGATCATCGTCGCGGCCAGGAGCCCGAGCCCGATGCCCACGATCCCGCCGAGCAGGCTGATGGTGGTCGACTCCACCAGGAAAAGCAGCTCCACGTCCTTCGCCCGCGCCCCGAGGGCTCGACGCACCCCGATCTCGCGCGTCCGCTCGACGACCCCCGCGAGCATGATGTTCATGATCCCGATGCCGCCCACGAGCAGGGAGATGCCTGCGATGAGGGCCATCACGAGGTTGAAGAGCGCCTGCGTCTGACGACTCTGCTCCAGGAGGCGCACGGGCACGATCACGCGGAAGTCCCGGACCTCGTGATGCAGCCTCATGAGGGTCCGCTCGGCGACGGCCGCCACGCCCGCGATGTCCTCGCCCTCGTCCACGCGCAGGATCAGCGAGTCCAGGTCCGGGGGGCGCGGCTCGCCGGGCTTCACGTCCGCCTCGAAGCGCCCCAACGACGTCGCCAGCGGCAGGTAGATGCGCCGGTTCCGGTCCTCCAGCTCGAGGCCCTCCACCGGGCGACTGCGGTAGGTCGGCTGCTGCACGACCCCCACGATGTCGAGCCAGACGCGGTCCAGGCGCACCTGCTCGCCCACCACCTCGGTGGTCCCGAACAGCATCCGCGCCGCGCCGATCCCGAGCACGCAGACGGCCGCCTGCTCGCGGTCGTCCGCGGGGAGCAGTAGCCGCCCGGCCACCCGGTCCATCCCCGCGGCGCCCAGGAACCCCGAGTCCACCCCCTCCACCGCGAGCAGGGTCGGGTCTTCGATGCGGGGCAGCACGTCCTCGACCTTGAGCTCCTTGCGCCCCCCCACCGCGGCGAGCTGAGGCACGGCCCGCAGGAGCACCTCGCCGTCCGCCACCCGCAGCCCCAGGGACGCCTTGCGCGCCTCGATCGCGTCCTCCGTGTCGCCCTCGATGGGGACGGCTTCGACGAGGACCTGGTGGAGCCCGAGCAGCGAGATCAGCTGCTGGGCTTCGCGCTGGGCCCCCTCGCCGATGGACAGCATGGCGATGACCGCGGCCACGCCGAAGACGATCCCGAGCCCGGTGAGGCCGGTGCGGAGGGGATGATCGACGAGCCCGCTGAGCCCGTCCTGGAGGACCTCGATCTGCACCTAGGACCCGCCGGTCTCGACCTCCGGCGGCGGCGACGACGCGTCCCGGGACTCGTCGCCGATTCCGCCGTCCGTCTTCGTGCCCCCGGGAGGCCCGAGGAAGATCTCGTCCCCCTCGTCCAGCCCCTCTTCGATCACCACGTGCGTCGAGTTCCGGGGCCCCACCACGACCTCCACGGGGTCGGGATCGCCGCCGCGGGCGCGGTACACCGTCGGCTTGCCCGCCAGCAGCACGACGGCCTCGCGCGGCACGGTCAGGACGCCCTCGAGCTTCTCGATCAGCAGGTCGACCTTGGTGGTCATGCCGGGCTTCATCGCCTCGTCGGTGAGATCGAGCCCGACCTCTACGTCGAAGTACTTCACCTCGCTGCCTTGGCGCTTCGTCTTGGCGAGGTTCGCCTTCTTCTCGACCTTGCCCGTCCACGAGTCGCCGGGCAGCGCGTCCACGCGGACGGTCGCCGTCTGGTCCACCGCCACCTTCGAGGCGTCCACCTCGTGCACCGGCGCGAGGATCTCCATCGTCGACAGGTCCGGGAACTCCATGATCACCATGCCTCGCCACACCTGATCGCCCTCGGCGACCTTCCCCCCGCGCCAGGTGGTGCCCAGGATCACGATGCCGTCCGACGGGGCCTGGATCGTCGAGTTCTCCAGGGCGTCGGTCAGGCGCGCCCGACGGTCCTCCTGCTTGCGCAGCTCGAGGCGCAGCAGCTCCACGTCGGCGTCGCCCTTCGCGATGGTGGACTCCAGCTCCTGCCGCGCCTTGTCGAGCGACAGCTCGGCCTCCCGCATGGAGATCCGGGTCTCCTCGCGCTCGATCCGAGACACCGTCTCGCTGTCCGTGACCTTGAGCTGATGACGCTCGAGGGCGAGCTCGTTGCGCTCCACGGCGCGGCGCTTCTCGTCGAGCCCCGCCTTCAGCTCCTCCTGCTTCTGCACGATCTTCTGGTGCTGCAGGCCGATGTCGGCGTCGAGCGTGGCGAGGTCGCGGGTGAGCTCCTCGGTGTCGAACACGACGATGGTCTCGCCGGACTTCACGAAGGCGCCCTCTTCGGCGAGCTCCGTGATCTTCAGCGAGCCGCGCACGTTGGGGGCGACGATCTTCTGGGAGTTCACCGCCTTGAGCTCGCCCGTGACCGTCAGCGTGTGGTCGAACTCGCCGCGCTCCACGGTGCCCTTCGGCGGGAGCTCCACGTTCGCGCCGCCTCCGCCGCAGCCCACCATCAAGACCGCCATCACCATCGCGATTCGCATGTTCACCTCGCTGCCTCGATGAGTCGGTCGAGCTGGACGCCCCAGTCGCTGAGGCCCGCTCCGATGATGCGGCGGAGTCGGCCCTCCGAGCGGGCCACGGCCGTCCGGCTGCGGTTCCACGCCCGCGCCGACGCGTCCCGATCCTCGAGGTACTCCAGCACCTCGCGGTTGGTCGACGTCCCCCGATTGAGCCGCTCGACCTCGGCGTCGTACTTCCGCTGCGCCAGGTCCAGGCCCTGCTCCGCGAGGCGGAACCCCGCCCGCGTCGCGGCCACGTCGCGCAGCGCGCGCTCGACCTCCAGCCGCATCTGCTGGGTCGCGTCTTCGAGGAGCAGCTCCGCCTGGCGGACCCGTCGCTGCGCCGAACGGATCCCGGTGATCCTCCCCACGCCGGGGATCGGCATCGAGAGCGAGAGCCCCACCGACCACACGGTCAGGGTCTCTTCCTGGCCCAGGTCGCGCCTCACCCCGACGTTGCCGTCGATGGACGGGAGCTGATCCACCACCGTGTAGCGGAGGTCCCGACGGGCCTGCTCGAGGCTGCGCCGCGCGAGGCGCAGGGGAATGGACCGCCGCGTCGCCGCCTCGAGGGCCGCGTCCGGAGGCGTGGTCTCGCCGGTGCCGGGGACCGAGGTGGGCTCGATCGTCGGCCGGTCCGGGTCGCCCAGGTCGACGCCGAGGAGATAGAGCAGCTGGGCCTCCGCGTCCTCACGCGCCGCCACCGCGCCCGTCAGCTCCGCCTCCGCCGACGCGATGCGCTCCTGGGTCGCGAGCAGCTCCGAGGGCGCGTCGAAGCCGAGCTGGATGCGCTCCTCCACCCACGCCTGCTGCCGCCGCGCCCCCTCGAGGCTCTGCTCCGCGGCGGCCACCGAGTCCCCCGCCTGGACGAGCGACCAGTACGCGTTCTCCACGGCGAGGACCAGGTCCGCGACCGCCGCCTCAAGCCCGAGGTGGGCCTGCTCCACCCCGAACCTGGCCTCCGCCACGGAGCGCTCCCGAGCCCCGAAGATCGCCCCGCTCAGCAGCGGCTGGGTGAGGCTCACGATGAGATCGGGCGTGGGGTCGTAGCCCAGGTCGCGGGCCTCCTGATCGTAGATGGTCCCGGCGTACGAGAAACCGATGGAGCCGCCCCCCGGCAGCGCCTGACGGACCCCGATGCGGAGCGGGATCCCGCTCACGGGCTCGTCGGGATCGAGGTAGTTCACGAGGTCGTTGGAGCGGGAGATCCCCGCGTCCAGCCGGGGCTCGTAGGCGCTCCAGGCCTGGCGCCGCCGGTCCTCGGCCAGGGCCGTCTCCAGCTGCTGGACCGCCAGCCCGACGTTGTGGTCGACGCCCCGCCGCACCGCCTCATCGAGGCTCAGCGCCTCCGCCCACGCGGAGGTCGGGGCGAGGACGAGGAGCGTCGCCGCGAACGCCGCACGCACGGTCAGTCCGCCTGTTCGGTCGTCTCGGTGACGATGTGCTGCACGACGTCCTCCCCGGGCGGCACGCGGTGGTGCTCGTCCGTCTGCACGGCCAGCACCACCTGGGACTTCTTGGCCTTCGCCTCCAACGCCGCCGCGGCGCCGGGAGCCTCCAGGGGGATCCGCAGACGAAACGTCGAGCCTTCACCCAACACGCTCTCGGCCTGAAGTGTTCCCCCGAGGTGGTCGACGAAGTTCCGACTGATCGCCAGACCGAGCCCCGTGCCGCCGTACTCGCGCGTGGACGTCCCGTCGACCTGGCGGAACTGGTCGAAGATCAGCTCGAGCTCCGCCCTCGGAATCCCGATGCCGCTGTCTCTCACCACGAGCTCGACGTCGTCGCTCAGGCGACTCGTCTCGATGGACACGAACCCCACCTTCGTGAACTTCACGGCGTTGTTCACCAGGTTCAGGAGGACCTGGCGGAGCTTCTGGTGGTCCGTGAACAGCCGCAGATCCCCCGCGCCGTGGTCGACCCAGCCCACCTCCAGGTCCGCCTTGCTGCTGGCGAGGATGCGCCCCGTCTCCACCACGCCCTCGAGCAGCTCCGCGAGCCGGAACTTCTCCGGTCGCAGATCCAGCTTCCCCGACTCGACCTTCGCGAGGTCCAGGATCTGGTTGATGAGGTCCAGCAGGTCGCGCGCGCGCGCGGCGATGCCGCCGACGGCCGACTCCTGCCGCTCCTTCAGCTCGCCGTAGACGCCGCCCGCGAGCAGGTCCGCGTAGCCGATGATCGCGTTCAGGGGCGTGCGGAGCTCGTGGCTCACGTTCGCCAGGAACTCGGTCCGCAGCCGGGCCGCCTCGAGGATCTGCTGGTTCTTGCGGCGCAGGTCCTCGTTCGCCAGCTCGATCTGGGCGATGTAGGCCTGATTCTGACGCTGCAGCTCGCGCTCTTGGGTGACGTCGGTGCCCACGATCACGAGCCCGCCTTCGCCCTCGGCGAGCTCCGCGAGGGTCACCTCGGCGATGAACGGGCGATCGCCGTCGCCCACGCCCGTGAGGGTGCGGTGGATGCTCTTGGTCTCGCGGACGGCGTCCTGGATCTCGCGCAGGGCGTCGTCGTCGGCCCGCAGCTCGTCGAACAGGCTGCGGAAGTGGACGAGGTCGTGCACGGTGCGCGCGTCCCGCCCGAAGATCGCCTCGGCGCCGCGGTTGAAGCCCGCCACGATCCCCGCGGGGCCCGTCGCGATGATGAAGTGATCGACCGCCGAGTCGAGGACGCGCGACAGGTAGTCCGTGGTGGCCTGCAGCTCCGAGGTGCGCTCGGCGACGGTCGCCTCGAGCGAGTCGGCGAAGGCGGCCAGCTGGTTCTTGCGCTCCCGGAGCTTGTCGTAGGCGACGTCCAGGGCGCGGGCCTTGTCGGCCAGCTCGCGGGAGACCTCGGTGAGCTCGTCGGACTGGTCTCGGATCGCCCGCTCCAGGCGGACGCGCGTGAGGGCCTGCTCGACGCAGCGACGCAGGCCCAGCGCGTCGACGCCGCCCTTCGTCAGGTAGTCGTAGGCGCCCATGCGGAACAGGTCCGCGACGAGCGCCTCGTCTCCCTCCCCGGTGATCACGATCACCGCGACGTCCAGCTTCCGGTGGCCGATCTCCCCGAGGATCTCGACGCCGTCGATGTCCGGCAGGCGGTAGTCCAGCAGCACGACGTCCCAGGAGTCGGCCTCCAGGGCCTTCATGGTGTCCATGCCGGTGTGGGCTCGGCCGATGCGGGCGCCTCGGAACGCGCGCCCCACGAGCCGCGCCGTCAGCTCCACGAAGGAGCGGTCGTCGTCGACGATCAGGATGGCGGGAGCGGTGGACATGGCGGCGCATCATACGCACCCCGCGGGCGCGCACTCGGGCGTCTCCCCGCGGCGGCCGCTACTTGCGGATTCGGAGCTTCTGTCCGGGCCTCAGCGAGTTCGAGCGCAGGCTGTTGGCCGACTTGAGCGAGTCGACGGTCACGCCGTTCTTGCGCGCGATCTCCCAGAGCGTGTCGCCCGACTGGACCGTGTAGGTGACGGTCTTGACCGACGCCGTGCGCGTGGTCGGGGCGGTCGAGCCGCCCTTGATGGTGAGCTTCTGGCCGACCTTGATGCGGTCCGACCTCAGCCCGTTCCACCGCTTGATGTCGCTCGTCGAGACGCCGTGCCGCGACGCGATCACGCTCAGGGAGTCGCCCGACCGCACCGTGTAGGAGCGCGCCTTCACAGGCTCCTTCGCGCTCGCCGTCGCCTTGCCCATGCCGCGTACGCGCAGCTTCTGGCCCACGTAGATGCGATCCTTCTTCAGCTTGTTCAGCGAGCGGAGGTCGGCGATCGACATGCCGAACTTCTCGGCGATGGTGCCTACCACGTCGCCCTTCTGAACGGTGTACGTCTTCGTGGGGGCCGTCGCCACGACGGCCTTGGCCGCCGACTCGCCGACCTTCAGGCGCTGACCGACGCGGATGCGGTCGCCCTTGAGCCCGTTGAGCTTCTTCACCGTCGCCACGTTGGTGCCGTGCCGCTTCGCGATCCCCCCGAGGGTGTCGCCGCTCTTGACCGTGTGCCACTTCGTGGTGCCGGACGCGAGCTTGGGGACGGGCTTCTCCCCTGCGGACTTCTTCGGCGTGGGGGCGGCGGCGCCGGTGACGGTGAGCCGCTGACCGATGGACAGCGTCGTGCCCTTGAGCTTGTTCTTGTCCTGCAGGGAGGCGACGGTCGTGCCGTACCGCGCGGCGATGATCGACAGGCTCTCGCCCTTGGCGACCACGTGGACACGCGTGCGGTCCTGGGCCTCGGCGCCCGTGGGCCGCACGGGCACGACGAGGTGCCGGCCGATCCGCAGACGTCGCGCGTCGCGGATGCCGTTCATCTTCATGATGGCCTTCGTGGGCACGCCGTACCGGCTGCTGATCGCGCCCAGCGTGTCGCCGCGGCGGATCTTGTAGCGCACGAACGTCACCCGGTCGGCCTCGGGGATCTTCTTCAGCTCGGCGAGGACCAGCTCGCCCTTCCCCACGGGCACGTTGAGCGGGTAGTTCTCGACGCCGGGGGGCGTGCACCAACGGCGCAGCTCGGGGTTCATGCCCTCGAGCTCCTCCTCGTCGATGCCGAGGATCTTCGCCACGACGGCCAGGCCCGTGGCCTCGGGCACCTGGACCTCGTCGAACGACCACGCGGAGAGCCGGTCCTCTTCGAGGATCTCGTCCGTGAGGCCGTACCGGTCGCGGTACTTGCTGAGGATCGCGGCGGCCATGATCTTCGGGACGTAGTTCTTCGTCTCCGGCTTCAGGTACGTGTGCTTGTGCGCCGACAGCTCCCAGAGGTCCCGCGTGCCGTACCGCTTGATGGCGCGGCCGATCTTGCCCTCCCCCGCGTTGTAGGCGGCCGACGCGAGGGTCCAGTCCCCGAACAGCCGGTAGAGGTACGACAGGTAGGTGATCGCGGCGGTGGTGGCGAGGTCGGGGTTGCGACGCTCGTCGATCCACCAGTCGATCTGCAGGTCGTAGTGCTTGCCCGTGTAGGACATGAACTGCCACACGCCCACGGCCTTGGCCCGCGACGTCGCGTACGGGTTGAAGCCCGACTCGATCATCGCCTGGTAGGCGAGATCCTGGGGCAGCCCCGCCTCGGCCAGGCGCTCACGCAGGAGCGGGAGGTAGCGCTCGCCCCGGGCCAGCCAGCGCGTGTAGTAGCGCCGCCCGCGGGTGAGGAAGTAGGTCATCCACGCTTCGGTCCGGTCGTTCAGCACGATCGGGATGTCGAAGTCGCGCGGGTCGATCCGGTTGAGGAGGAGCGGGGGGGTGACGAGCGTCGCGAGCGGGTCGGTGTAGTAGTCCGAGCTCGGGTGCATGAGGTGATCGGCGGACCCGAAGTAGGCCAGCTCCTCGAACGCCTCGTCCGTCATCTCGTCCTGGGCGGCCTCGATGAACTCCTGCTCGTGGGCCTCGAGTCCGCTCAGCACCTCGCGGAGCAGGACCTCGATCTCGTGCTCGGCGAACGCCGTCGGCGGCGGCTCTTGGGTGGGAGCGGGGACGGGCTCGATGAAGCAGGTGGCGGGATCTTCGGACTCGCCGCGGATCCGATCGAGCAGCTCGGTTCGGGAATCCGGGACCTGTTCTTCCGCGCGCTTCTTCTTCGCGAAGGGCTTCCGCATCGCGAGGAGGGCGGGATCTGTGGATGAACCTGTGGATTGTGCCCCGGCGGGTGTGGGGAAAACCCAAAGAACGGCGAGGAGAAAGGCCGCAGATCGGCTGTGGAAGAGACCGCTGGAGAGGGGACCGGGCATCGGCGTCGATATTGTCACATTTTACCCGAAGGGGGGTGAAAACGACGGCGACGTGGACCGGGAATTCGACCGCAGTCCGGTGAGTTGCCTACGACATGCCCGAGGTCGGGCTTTTCGCCACACCCGGCCCCCGGGCCGGTGTTAGAACCTCCCCGCGGGCGCGCCGGTCGCGCTTTTCGCCCTCCTAAGATGCCCTCGATGCCTCCCAGCGCGGACGACCTTCTGCGCCACCTGCCGGTGGGGGTCCTCACCGTCCAGCATGGGCTCGTGCGACACGCCACGGGGTGGGCCGAGCCGCTGCTCGGTCGCTCCCTCGGTCGACTGGAAGGGGCCCCCCTCGGGGAGGTGGCGCCCGAGGAGGCGATCTCGGTGGTGGGCAGGATCCTGGACGGCGCGTCGAGCTGCACGGCGGCGGGCGTCACTTGGGAACGATCCACTACGAAACTCTCCATCACCGGTGCGCCCGGCCCCGAAGCCGGACTGGTGGTCCTGGTCATCGCGCCCGCCACGGCCCCCGACGCGCACCCGCGCGGTGAGAGCTTCAAGGGCCGCCTCGCGTGGCTCGCGGGGCTCGCGGCCGGCCTCGCGCACGAGATCCGGAACCCGCTCGGCGGCATCCGTGGCGCCGCTCAGCTCCTTCGTCGGAACCTTCGCGGTCTCTCTTCAATGAAACCGATCGAGAGCCGATCGTCATCCTCGATTTCGACTGTTTCCGAAGAATGTGACGAACTGACCGACCTGATCATTCAAGAGGCCGATCGAATCGGTCATCGAGTGACCCGCCTGATGGAGCTCGCGCGCCCGGCGCCGCTGCGCCGGGCGTCGGTCTCCCTGAACCTCCTGGTGCACGACGGCATCGCCTTGCTCGAGGCCGACGCGTCCCAGCGGAGGGTGGACTACCGGGTCGATCTCGATCCCTCCCTGCCGCGGGTGGAGGGCGATCCGGTGCGGCTCGCCGAGGCCGTGGGGAACCTCCTGCGCAACGCCGCCCAGGCGGCCGACGCGCTCGTCCTCGTGCGCACGCGGGTGGAGCCCGAGGGGCGGTTCGTCGAAGGCGGCCTCGATCGCGGCCTCACGCTGCGGCTCGACGTGCAGGACGACGGCCCCGGCATCGACGAGTCGGTCGAGCAGGATCTCTTCGTCCCCTTCGTCACGACGAAACTGGAAGGCTCCGGCCTCGGCCTGTTCGTGACCCGTCTCGCGGTCGAAGACCACGGCGGCGGCCTCGACGTGCGCCCGCGGCCCGGCCTCGAAGACGCGCTCGGCGCGTCCGGGGCATGCTTCAGCCTGATCCTGTTCGAACGACTCCCCACCCCCCGAGAAGACGTCGAGGTCGATGACGGCCGAGGCAGGCGACGTCCGCTCCCAGCCCACTCTCTGGAGACCCTCCTTTGATCTCGCCTCGGGTACTGATCGCTGAGGATGACCGCACCCTGCGCACCGTCTTGGGGAAGGCCCTGGCCGGCCAGGGGCTCGACGTGGCGCAGACGGACGACGGTCGCAGCGCCCTCGATCTCCTCCGCAAGGACCGCTACGACGTCGCCATCGTGGACATCAAGATGCCGTCCATGGGCGGCCTCGACCTCCTCAAGGAGGTGCGGACCCTCGCGGATCCGCCGCACGTGATCGTGATCACGGCGCAGAACACGATGGCCAACGCCATCGACGCGATGAAGAGCGGCGCCTACGAATACCTCTGCAAACCGTTCGACATCGACCTGTTCGAGGAGCTGGTGCTGCGCGCGGTCAAGGACCGCAGCTCGGTCGCCCGCCCCGTGCAGACGATCGTGGACGGTGATGAGAGCCGCCCCGACACCAAGACGCTGTACGGGCGCAGCCCCGCCATGCAGCGGGTCTTCAAGGCGATCGGGCGGGCCGCGGCCAGCGACTACCCGGTCCTCGTGACGGGCGAGAGCGGCACCGGCAAGGAGCTGGTCGCCCGCATCCTGCATCGCGAGAGCGAGCGGGCCACGGGGCCCTTCGTGGCCGTGAACGTGGCCGCGATCCCGGGGGACCTCCTCGAGGCCGACCTCTTCGGGCACACGCGCGGGGCGTTCACCGGCGCCCACCGCAGCAAGCCCGGCAAGTTCCTCGCCGCCCAGGGCGGCACCCTGTTCCTGGACGAGGTGGGCGAGATGCCCGCGTCGCTGCAGGCGAAGCTCCTGCGCGTCCTCCAGGAGCGGGAGTTCTATCCGCTGGGCGCGGACCGGCCGGTGCGGGTGGACGTGCGCGTGATCGCCGCCACCAACCGCAACCTCGCCGAGCAGGTGCGCTCCGGACACTTCCGCGGCGACCTCTTCTACCGGCTCAACGTCCTCACCCTGGAGCTGCCGCCCCTGCGCGAGCGCACCGAGGACATCCCGGCGCTCGCGGGGTGGCTGCTCGAGCGTCACGCGAACTCCGGGAGCATCCCCGAGCGTTCGCTGTCGGCCGAGGCCGTCGAATGGCTCGGTCAGTACACGTGGCCCGGCAACGTGCGGGAGCTCGAGAACACGCTCGTGCGCGCGGCCACGTTCGCCCAGGGCCCCGTCATCCGCGTCCCGGACCTCGTGGGCCCCACCGGCAAGCTCAACCTGCGCCGCACCGGGGCCCAGGAAGAGTCCTTCGAGACGATGCTGGTCAACCGGCTCCGTCCGGTGGTCCGCAACTTCCCCGAGCCCGACAAGAACGAGCGGTTCGACCTCCACAACCTCGTGGTCGGCACGGCCGAGCGCGTGATCCTCGAGCTGGTCATGCAGCGCACGGGGGGCAACCAGGTGCGGGCGGCCGCCCTGCTGGGGCTCAACCGGAACACGCTGCGCCGGAAGCTCGACGAGCACGAGATCGACATCAACGAGGTCCGTCGCCGGAGCCGTCGCCGCCGGTGACCTCGGGCCTCCCCGGCGGGTTCTACGGGATCGCCGACGCCGACGCCGCCCCGGACGTCCTCGCCTTCGGCCGCGCCCTCCTGCGGGGCGGGGTCCGAGTCCTGCAGCTGCGCATGAAGCACCGGGCGCCGGACGTGATTCGGCCCGTGCTGGAGACGCTCCGGATCGATTCTGCGAAGGTCGGAGCCGTGCTCATCCTCAACGACCACCCCCACCTCGCCGCGGAGTTCCCGGAGGTGGGCGTGCACCTCGGACAGCACGACGTGGACCCGCGCGAGGCGCGTGATCTCCTCCCGGGTCGACTCATCGGGTGGTCGACCCACGACCTCGAACAGATCCGTCGCGCGGGGTCGCTGCCCGTCGATTACGTGGGCTACGGCCCGATCTTCTCGGCGGCCACGAAGCACCTCCACCGGGCCGATCGTCGGACGGAGGACCCGGCCTGCGGCGTCGAAGGGCTGCGCGCCGCCGTGGCCGCGAGCGTCCGGCCCGTGGTCGCGATCGGCGGCATCGACGCGGCCTCCCGAGCGGACGTGTGGGGCGCGAACCCTCACGGCGTGGTGGCGATCGGCGCCGTCGCGGGCGCGCCCGACCCGTGCGTCGCGGCGGCCGACTGGGTGAGCGCGTGTCGACGGTAGTCGCGTCGCCCACGGGTCGGCTCGCCCTCCTCGCCCAGCGATCCGGCGCGCTGTGGCTCGACACCAGCTCCGCCACGGGCAGCGCGGGACCCTGGACCACCCTGGCCTGCGAGCCCGCCGTCTGGATCCTCGGCCGCGGCGACAAGCTGCAGATCGAGCAGGGTCCTCGCGGAGGCCGGGGCTGGAAGGAGGCCATGCGTCGCCACGATCCGCGGGCGGGCAACGCCTACGACCGGCTCGCGACGATCTGGCGACGGCTGAACCAGCGCTCGGCCGACCTCGTCGCCGCGACCGCCGACCCGGACGCCGCGCCGCTCTTCACAGGGGGCCTGGCGGGCTGCTTCTCGTACGACCTGGGTCGGAGCTTCGAGCAGGTCCCCGAGACCCTCCCCTCCGAGCTGCGGTGGGACTTCCTCCTGGGGCTGTACGACGAGGTCCTCAACATCCGGACGGACACCGGCGAGGTGCGTCACTCGGCGCTCCCTCCGCCGGACGGCGGCGCGACCCCGCGGCACCTGCTCGAGAAGTGGCGGATCCCCGAGCACGGCAGCGTGGAGCCCCTCGATCGCGACGCAGTGCTCGACGGGATGCTGGTCCCCGGCATGAGCCGCGACGACCACGCCGCGTGCGTCCAGCGCATCCGCGAGCACATCGTGGCGGGCGACATCTACCAGGCGAACCTGACGCTGCGGTTCCGCGGGCCGTGGACCAACCCCGACCTCCCGTTGGCGACGCACCTGCGGCTGCGGGCGTCGAACCCGTCGCCGTACGGGGCCTACCTGGACCTCCCCGCCACCCGCATCGTGTCCGCCAGCCCCGAGGCCTTCCTGGGCCTGCACCCCGACGGCCGCGTGCGCAGCCGCCCGATCAAGGGGACGCGCCCGCGCGGGGAGTTCGCCGAGGACGAGCGCCTGCGCAAGGAGCTGCTCGCGTCGGCCAAGGACCGGGCCGAGCTGGCGATGATCGTGGACCTCGTCCGCAACGACCTGGGGCGGGTGTGCGAGCCGGGGACGGTCACCCGCCGAGAGCGGATCGTGGCGGAGGCGCACCCCACGGTCTGGCACCTCGTGGGCGAGGTGGACGGCCGCCTCCAGGCCGGGTGCGACGCGTTCGACCTGCTCAAGGCCGCCTTCCCGCCCGGCTCGTGCATCGGCGCGCCGAAGATCCGAGCCATGGAGATCCTGGAGGGGCTGGAGCGGAGCCGTCGCGGCGCGTACACCGGAGCCCTGGGCTGGGTCGGCGCGGACGGGGGGATGGCCACCAGCGTCGCCATCCGCACGATCGTGTTCCGCGGGGGTCGCGTCGAGTACGGGGTCGGTGGCGGCATCGTCTACGACTCGGACCCGGACCAGGAGTGGGAGGAGGCCCTGCTCAAGGGGCGCGCCCTCGCCTCGGCGCTCACCGCGGGGTCCGTTTTCGACGCCTGACCGCGAGCCATCGCGCGTGTCGGAACCCTTGACACCAGAACGAGGCCGGTCATGATCGGGTGTCTGGAGTCCGTGCTGGGACATCTCTGTCTTCGGCTCGGAGTCGGCAAGGACTGTCCGACGACTCTTGGAGGTGTTACGTGACTGTTTTTTCTCTTCGTTCCTGTGTGCTGCTCGGCATCGCGGGGTCCTTCGCGGCCCTCAGCGGCTGCTCCGAGAGCGTCCTCCTCGCGCCGCCCGACACCACGAACCCGACCCGCGTCGACGCGGTGATCGACGTGTTCGGCGAGGACCCGGACAACCCGCACGTCATCGACTTCGGTGAGGTGAACGCGGGCGACAGCCGCGACCAGCGGGTCACGATCCAGAACATCGGCACCGACACCCTGCAGGTGCAGGACCTGGTGCTCAGCAACTTCGCCTCCTTCGAGATCGTGGACCGCGACAACGTGGCCCCGCTGCTCACCCCCGAGCAGACCACGGAGCTGACGCTGCGCTACTCGCCGGTGCAGGACGAGCACATCGAGGGGACGCTGATCGTCGCCTCCAACGACCGCGAGACCCCCGAGGTCACGGTCCGGCTGCTGGCCGAGGGCCTGGCGCCCACGATCCGCATCGACCCCGAGTCGTTCGACTTCGGGAACATGGAGCTGGGCTGCGTGAACGTGCTGGAGGTCGAGGTCTCCAACGTGGGTCGCGCGCCGCTGACGCTCGACAACGTCTGGTTCGAGGACCTCGCCGGCAACGGGGAGATGACCCTCATCCACAACATCCCCGCGGGCGCGATCCTCAACCCGACGGACGTGCAGACCCTCGAGGTCCACTACGTGCCGATCGACGTCGAGCCCGACACGGGCGTCATGCACATCGAGAGCAACGACCCGAGTCAGCCCGACAAGACGGGCACGCAGTTCGGCATCGCGCACCTCGGCGAGTCGAACACGGACGAGTTCGCCCAGGACGGCAACAGCAAGTCCGACGTGCTCTGGATCGTCGACAACTCGTGCTCCATGGGCGACGAGCAGACGTCCCTGGCGATCAACTTCAGCTCGTTCATCCAGATCGTCGACGCGCTCGACATGGACTATCACATCGGCGTGACCACCACGGACACGGGCGACAACGGTGGCCTGCAGGGCTCCACCCCGGTGGTGACCCCGTCGACCCCCGACCCGGCGGGCACGTTCGCCACGAACGTCGACCTGGGCACCAGCGGCTCGGGCTCCGAGCGCGGGTTCCAGAGCGCGTACCTCTGCTTCAGCGGCGGCGCGTGCGGCGGCGGCTTCGACCGCGGCGACGAGGCGGGCCTGCGGCTCATCTTCGTGTCCGACGAGCAGGAGCAGAGCACGTCCCTCGGCACCGTCGCCGACTACGTGAACTACTTCTATTCGCTGCGCGACAACCCGGACAAGATGATCCTCTCGGACATCTCCGGCGGCCTCTCGGGCTGCTCGGGCTCCGGCGGCTCGGCGGGCTCCGGCTCGGACTTCGTGGCGGCCACGGTCGCGACGGGCGGCATCTCGGCGTCCATCTGCGACAGCAACTGGGTCGCCACGCTCTCGGCGCTCGCCTGGCTCTCCCAGAGCTACGCGGACACCTTCGAGCTGTCCCAGACCCCCGTCGAGGACACGATCGAGGTGCGGCTCAACGGCGTGAACATCTACGTCGGCTGGACCTTCAACTCGGCCCTCAACGCCATCATCTTCGACCTCAGTCACATCCCCGAGTCCGGGGACCAGATCGCCATCGAGTACACCGTGCTCGGCGAGTGCGGCGACTGAGCCGATCGACCTGATCAGGGAAGCCCCGGCGACCAGGGAAGGTCGCCGGGGCTTTCTTCTTGGCGCATCTCCGATATTTTTGTTTCCGGATCGTTCCCTTGAGGGTTTCATTCCCACGCGGCGCGAGGATTGCGTCGACTTCGGAGGTTTCTGGTCGTGTCCAAGTCCCTTTCATTCCGCTCTCTGGTCGCCTTCGGGACGACCCTCTCTCTGGTCGCCGTCACCGGCTGCTCCGAGAGCGTCCTCCTCGCGCCGCCCGACACCACGAACCCGACCCGCGTCGACGCGGTGATCGACGTGTTCGGCGAGGACCCGGACAACCCGCACGTCATCGACTTCGGTGAGGTGAACGCGGGCGACAGCCGCGACCAGCGGGTCACGATCCAGAACATCGGCACCGACACCCTGCAGGTGCAGGACCTGGTGCTCAGCAACTTCGCCTCCTTCGAGATCGTGGACCGCGACAACGTGGCCCCGCTGCTCACCCCCGAGCAGACCACGGAGCTGACGCTGCGCTACTCGCCGGTGCAGGACGAGCACATCGAGGGGACGCTGATCGTCGCCTCCAACGACCGCGAGACCCCCGAGGTCACGGTCCGGCTGCTGGCCGAGGGCCTGGCGCCCACGATCCGCATCGACCCCGAGTCGTTCGACTTCGGGAACATGGAGCTGGGCTGCGTGAACGTGCTGGAGGTCGAGGTCTCCAACGTGGGTCGCGCGCCGCTGACGCTCGACAACGTCTGGTTCGAGGACCTCGCCGGCAACGGGGAGATGACCCTCATCCACAACATCCCCGCGGGCGCGATCCTCAACCCGACGGACGTGCAGACCCTCGAGGTCCACTACGTGCCGATCGACGTCGAGCCCGACACGGGCGTCATGCACATCGAGAGCAACGACCCGAGTCAGCCCGACAAGACGGGCACGCAGTTCGGCATCGCGCACCTCGGCGAGTCGAACACGGACGAGTTCGCCCAGGACGGCAACAGCAAGTCCGACGTGCTCTGGATCGTCGACAACTCGTGCTCCATGGGCGACGAGCAGACGTCCCTGGCGATCAACTTCAGCTCGTTCATCCAGATCGTCGACGCGCTCGACATGGACTATCACATCGGCGTGACCACCACGGACACGGGCGACAACGGTGGCCTGCAGGGCTCCACCCCGGTGGTGACCCCGTCGACCCCCGACCCGGCGGGCACGTTCGCCACGAACGTCGACCTGGGCACCAGCGGCTCGGGCTCCGAGCGCGGGTTCCAGAGCGCGTACCTCTGCTTCAGCGGCGGCGCGTGCGGCGGCGGCTTCGACCGCGGCGACGAGGCGGGCCTGCGGCTCATCTTCGTGTCCGACGAGCAGGAGCAGAGCACGTCCCTCGGCACCGTCGCCGACTACGTGAACTACTTCTATTCGCTGCGCGACAACCCGGACAAGATGATCCTCTCGGACATCTCCGGCGGCCTCTCGGGCTGCTCGGGCTCCGGCGGCTCGGCGGGCTCCGGCTCGGACTTCGTGGCGGCCACGGTCGCGACGGGCGGCATCTCGGCGTCCATCTGCGACAGCAACTGGGTCGCCACGCTCTCGGCGCTCGCCTGGCTCTCCCAGAGCTACGCGGACACCTTCGAGCTGTCCCAGACCCCCGTCGAGGACACGATCGAGGTGCGGCTCAACGGCGTGAACATCTACGTCGGCTGGACCTTCAACTCGGCCCTCAACGCCATCATCTTCGACCTCAGTCACATCCCCGAGTCCGGGGACCAGATCGCCATCGAGTACACCGTGCTCGGCGAGTGCGGCGACTGAGCCGGTAGACACGACCTCCCGCGACCAGCGGGACCTCCAGGCGGCCCCGGGACCAAGGATGGACCCGGGGCCGTCTAATTCCGGACGCCCCTCTCCGGAGGACTAGGATCCTCGGCATGCCCATCACGGAGATCGTGCGTGTGCTCGTGAGCGGGTCCGTGGGGGACGCCCGGCTGGACCTCTACTACGACGTGGACGGGGCCATGGGCGCCGACGAAGAGGCCACGTCGCGGCCCTGGTTCTGGCTGAGGCTGCGCCGCGGGGGCGCAGCGCCTCAGGTGCTGGGGCCGTTCTCGGACGAGCCGGAGGCCCTGGAGCGGGCCGAGGCCCTCGGGGTCACCTGGGACTGAGCGGCGACCCCATCACCATCGTCGCCAGGGCCGGATCGCGGGCCCGGAGGCGGGCGAGGGCGTCGAGCGTCGCGGGCGCGCCCGGGTGTCGCCCCCAGAGCACCTGGGTGGCGAGGACCATCTCGCGCAGGGGCACGTCCTCCCCGCCCGCGGCGTCGAGCAGCATGCGGGCGTCGGCGAGCACGTCCTGGGTGGGCGGGACGTCGTCGAGGTGGTGCTGGATCCACAGCCGGAGGTAGTCGATGCCGCCGGGAGGGGAGTCCGTCGTGCCGAGGTGCGACAGGACGTCCCAGGCCTCGTCGCCGCGCCCGACACGGGCGAGCGCCTCCGCGTACGTGAACGCCGCGTCGGGGGAGTCCACCAGGCGGCCCGCCACCGCCTCCCGCGCGCGACGCACGGACGCGGGCTCCACGAAGCGCAGGCTCGCGAGCACCCCTCGACGCATGCGGGCGTAGTCGTCCCAGCGGTCGGCGTGGTGGAGGAACTCGATCGTCACCACGTGAGTGCCCCGCACGGCGCCGATCCGCAGGGCGCGGAGCAGGAGCCCGCCGCTCACCACGTCGGCGGACTGGGCGAACCACTCCGGGCCGAGCCCCAGGCTCGCGGGATCGGGCCGGTCGCGCTCGAACTCCACGAGCCCGTAGTTCGCGGCCTGCTCCTCTCGCCAGCGCACCAGGACCTGCTCGCGGGTCGGAGGGCCCCAGGGCTCGACCCAGCCGCCGACGGTCACGCGGGCGGCGGTCGTGCGCGAGCTCCACATCGCCGCGCCGTGCTCCGCCCGGGCCGCCTTCCAGCGCCGCGGGACCCGGAGCTCCAGCCCGGTCTCCTCCTCCACGACCGGGGCCGAGAGCGGCGCCGTGGGCACGAGGCCGTGACGGGCCGCCAGGGGCAGCATCACGCCCACGAACCCCGCGAGCACCACCGCCGACAGCACGCGGATCCACCGCGTCGATCGCCACGCCTCCCCGCCCGCCGGCCGATAGGGGAGGAGGAGGCCGCCCGCCACCCCCGCGAGGAGCCCTCCCAGGTGGCAGAAGTGGTCTACGTACGCGGGCCCGAGGGCGCCCAGGGCGAAGAAGTAGACGACGCACAGGAACATCGGCCAGCCGAACCGCACGTGGACGTCCGCGGGCAGCCAGGGTCCCAGCCGCCACCCCAGCGCGACGGCCGCGCCGAAGAACCCGAGGCAGATGCCCGACGCGCCGACCGAGAGCTCGGGGGTGGCGATCGACGACGCGGTCATGGACCCCACCGCGGTGCCCACGACCAGCAGCCCGAGGCCGGACGCCCCCACCACCGACTCGACGCTCCAACCCACGTAGAGGATGTAGAGCAGGTTCCAGGCGAGGTGCCACCAGTCGACGTGCAGCAGCGAGGCGCTGAGGAGCCGCCACCACTCGCCGAACTCGACCTGGTGAGGGAGGAACTTCGCGCCCTGATCGAGCAGCGCCCCGCCGTCGATGCCGGCGCGCGGGGGCTCGAGGACGAACCCCATGCCCTCGGGGGCGGCGTCCTGAAGCTGGGCGAGGAACACGACGACGAGCAGGGCCCCCGTGCTGAGGGTGGCCCACGGCACGCGCCGCAGCGTGAACTCGCGCTCGAACCGCGTGCGGGGGTCGTTCTCCACCGACGTGAAGAGCTCGAGCTCGCCCGCCTCCACGAACTCGTCGCCGGTGGCGGGGGGGAATCGGACGAAGTCCTCGGCGCCGAGGCGGCCCTTGCGGATCGCCTGCTCGAACTCGTCGAAGGACAGCTCCTCGACGGTCCCGTCGGTGCGACGGACCTCGATCAAGGAGCGGCTCCGCGATCGGGGATGTTCACCCCGGGGGCGGGCCGAGGCGCGCGAGGAACGCCCGCGGTCCCCCCGCGGGCAGCCCCGGCAGCTCGCCGTCGGCCGTCACGAGGCGGCCGCCCAGCTCGGCCCAGCGCTGATCGTCGCACGCGCCGGGTCGGGCCGCGGTCCACTTCTCGAGGACGCCTCGGACCGTCTCCTCTGCGGGGCGTCCGGGGGAGCCCAGCGGGTGCGATCGCTCGGCCTCGCGCACCCGGCCCCCGTGCAGGAGGACCCGGACGCGCGCGGGCAGCGGCAGGGCGAACCCCTCCCAGGGCTGGTCGGTGAGGTCGAAGGCGGTGGGCTCCGGCTCGTCGTCGGCCTCCTGGCCCGGGAGGGGAGGGCCGAGGAGCAGCTTCTCGAGCCGCTTCGCCGCCCAGTCGGTGGCCGCGTGCACGCCTCGGGCGAGGACCGCGCCCGGATCGTCGACCAGCTCCGCGGGGAGCTCCCGCAGCTCGGGGTTGCGCGACGCGCCCTGAATGCGGTCCGCGGCGAGCGCGAACGGCAGCTCCATCCACCCCATCCCGCCGGTGCGTCCCGCGATCAGCCGGGCGATCCCCTTGGGGCCGAGGCCGTCGAACAGCCGGTCGCCGCCGAGACCGGCCCGCAGGGCGTCCCAGGTGCGGAGGCTGAGCCCCCACTCGTGGTGGAGGTGGATCCGAGCGGGGAGGTCGCCCGCCTCCCGTACGGCGACCGCGAGGGCGTCGAGGCGCAGCTCCCGAGGCGTGAGGCGACCGTGGGCCAGGGCCGCGGTGAGGGAGGCGGTCAGCGCGCGCTGGGTGCGGCCGGGGCTCAGGCGCTCGGGGGCCCCGGACTCGTCGCCGAAGTGACGTGCGTGGGCGCAGGTGAGGACCGTCGCCTCCACGTCCACCCGCAGGATGTCGGGCGCCCGGAGCTGGGTGCCGGTCTCTCTCGCCGCCGCCTCGAGCACCTCGAGCGCAGCCTCGACCGCGCAGGCGTTGAGCGGGCCCCCGGGCGTGATCCCGAGGCTGAGGCTGCTGGTCAGCCAAGACGAGCCCAGCCCCGTCAGCCAGTTCCGCAAGGGGCGACCCCCGGAGAGCTGCGCGACCAGCCCGCCCCCGTCGTCGAACTCCTCCACGGGGCCCTGGAGGCCTCGATCCGCGAGCAGCGCGCAGCGGCGGCCGAGCAGCACCGCCTCGCCGATCGCGAGCAGGTGACCCGTCCCGACCTCCATGGAGCGATGCGGTCGCGGGGCCCCGGCCATGGCCGTGGCGACCGCGTGGGCGGCCTTCGTGGGCGAGAGATCGAGCAACATCGACGTCGCCAGCGCCGACCCCGCGGCGTGCAGCCAGATGCGATTCCGACCCTCGCGGACGCCCGGCAGGGTCAGGCCGCCGAGGCGCGAGAGCACCTCGTTCACCGCGAGCTGGGTGCGCAGGGCGTCGTCCCAGGACCGGTCCAGCTCGGCGGCCGTCAGCCACGCGGTCCAGGCCGACGGTCCCGGCCGCGCCGTCAGCAACCAGTCGTCGTAGGAGTCGGCCGAGCAGAGCGCCGCCGCCGCCGCGAGGGCCCCCTCCACGTCCATGTGTCCCACGCCGGGGGCAACCCGCAGCGGGCCCGGGCGCGTCTCCGCGAGGGAGACGACGGGACCTGCGTCCTCCGATCCCGCCCCCACGGCCGTGGCCGCGAGCGTGGAGAGGAGCTGCAGCCGGAGGCGGTGGTGGACCGAGGGCGGAGCGTCCGCGGGGTCCATGGCGAGCGCCCACGAGCAGAGATCGACGAGGCTGGACATTCGGTCCGGAAGGGTAGCCGCTCAGCGGCCGCGACGACGGAGGACGGCGAGCAGAGGGAGCAGAAGGAGCCCGCCGGCGGCGTCGGCCGCGCTCATGGACGCGCCGCAGTCGTCGCAGCGCAGGCCGGACGGCAGGGAGTACTCGTCGCCCCCGCCGATGCCGACGCTGTCGTCGTCGTCGTCGTCGTCGTCGTCGTCGCCCCCGATGGGGCCCGGCAGATCGCAGTACAGCGACGCCTCGGGGGGGATCCGGGTGAAGTCGAGATCGTCCCCGGACGCGCCCCCATAGAGACCGAGCTGCTCGCCGTCGACCACGGCGGGTGTCTCGTCGTCGAGCCGAAGCGTGCGGCTCGAGAGGTCGGAGAACAGCGGGTCGACGGCCATGTTCCCGTCGCCGAAGCCGTCGAGCACGTCCTGCTCCGTGGGGACGCCGAAGTACAGGTCCGTGTTGGTGATCTCGAGAGGCGCGTCGCCGTCGCGCGGGGGCGGCCCGTCGTCGCCGTTGAACCCGACGATCGAGCGGTCGATGTCGAGGGCGGCGTCGGTGAACGCGCCCAGCCCCAACCCCTCGGTCTCCGCGCAGTTCCCCGCGATCGTGGACCGATGCACGACCACCTCGGAGGGGGCCGACGCGGTCCCCGCGCCCACGATCGCCCCGCCCGCGCGACCCAGGTTGTCCACGATCCCGACGTTCTCGAGCTCGAGGCGGACGCCGTCCCCGCCGAAGGCGATCCCGCCCCCGATGTCGGCCTGGTTGTGGGCGATGAGGGTGCGCTTCACGCGCAGGTTCGAGCCGATCGACAGGATGCCCCCGCCGTAGCGCTCGAGGCCGGTGCCGAGGTCCACTTCGTAGCCCCCGCCCCCCGTGATGACGAAGCCGTCGATGACGACCGTGCCGTCCTTGACGTCCTCGACGTACACCACGCCGCCGCTGCCGTCGGGGTGGAAGAGCACCGCTTGGCCCACGGGGTCGGCCACCAGGTCGAAGTGGCGCTGGTAGGCGAAGATCCCCTCCGTATAGAAGCCCTCGCCGACCGCGACGGTGTCGCCGCTCCACGCCCGCGCGACCCCGGCCTGGGCGCTGAAGCAGCGCAGCCCGTCGTCCTCGCGGTTGCAGATCGGGGAGTCTCCCGCCTCGACCTGGATCCGCCGCTCCTGGAGCTGATCCCCCACCCCCTCGGCGGTCCAGGTGGCCACCAGCGAGCCGCGGTTGCCCACGCCGTCGCCGTCCGTGTTCGCGCCGGTGAAGAGCGCGACGATCCGATCGCCGGCGGGGTGACTCGCGAGCGACACCAGCTGCGCCGCCTCACCGAGCGGGCCGAGGCGGTCCGTCGAGAGCCACAGAGGGCCCAGGTAGCGGCCGTCGATGGCGAACACCACGAGCCCGAAGGGCCCCCCGACGACGACCATGGGCGGCTCGCGATCGATGCGCAGCGGCGCCACGAACTCCGGCTGCCCGATGCCCCCCGGCACCGCGGCCGCCCCCAGGGTGACCTGGAACGGGACGTCGATCGGGTCGCCGAACCGCGTGGCCGTGCCGGCGACCAGGCTCGTCTGCCAGCGCGTCAGGTGGGGGACGGTGAGCAGCTCCTCTTCGCGCTGGGACCACCCGGTCACGGCCCAGAACTCGGGGGCGGTGGCGTCGCCGTCCGAGTAGACCGCCATGGCCTTGGACGCCTGGGGGTGGAACGAGTACGGCTCGTCGCCCGCCGAGATGAGGATCGTCTGGTCGTACTCCCCGCGCTCTTGGTCGAGCGGGTCCACCACGATGGCGAACGGGTCCTCCACCTCGATGAGGGCGCCATGGGGCGGCTCGAGCGCCTCCTCGGGGTTGCACGAAGGGTTGGAGGCGCCGTCCGGGAGTCGACCCTCGGTGAAGAAGAGCTGATCGCCGACGGCGAGGGCGGCGGCCGGGCGCTCCAAGGGTGAGAATCCGCCGTTCGCGTCCGCGAACTCGTCCACGATGTCGTGCGCGTTGAACCCGGTGACCCCGTTCCCCGTGACCTGGAGGACGCGGCCGTGGCAGGCGTCGGTGAGGACGGTGTGGCGACGGCCGACGTGCGCGGACGTGAGCAGGAAGTCGTCGGGGCCGGTGCCGAGCCAATCCATGGCGCGGGGGACCGAGCCGCACTCGAGCAGGTCGCCCACGGTGCAGGTGGTGACGGTCAGGTCGTTCCCGTAGAGCCGGATGAGCTCGCCCGCGGCCGTGCCGATCCCTTCGTCGAACGCCACGACGGAGGCGAGCGGGACCTCGGCCGCGTTGGAGGGCTCGATGGAGGACGCTCGCGCGGACCCGGCCACGAGGAGGAGGGCCGCGCTCGCGGCCGGAAGAGAGGTGCGCATCGGCATTCTTTGTATCACTGACCCCCGACGGGCTCCGAATGCAAAGGGGTGCCCGGAGTGGGGAGGTCCGCCGCGAGGGTGCCCAGGATCTCGTGGTCGGGGCGCGCGCCGGGCACGGGGTTCCCGCGGATCTCGGGGCTGTATCGGACGACGTCGTCGGGCCCGCGCCAGTGGGCGCCCCCTGTCTGGGAGTAGCGCGACAGGGCGGGGAGGACCACGACCTCGTCCCCGACGGGAGCGACGATCTCCGGGGTGAGGAGCTCGGTCACGTGGGCTCGAAAGGCGGCCTCGCAGGGCATGGAGCCGAGGATCAGGAGCGGATCCCCGGGGCTGAGGCGCGCGGCCAGCGCGTCGACCGCGTCTCGGGCCTCCACGGACAGGGCGCGGTCGCCCTCCAAGAGCGTCCCGCCGCCGCCGAGCCGCCGGGCGACCAGCTTCGTGGCGTCGTCCCAGGTCAGCTGCAGGAACTCGGCGTCGCCGCGGCGCAGCATGGGGAACGGGACGCGCCCGACGCGGCGGAGCGCCTCCGCGGACATCTTCTCCAGGCGGCGTCGACGGGGGAGGCCGTCGGGCTCCATGGCCGGGATCGCGGCCCGACGCACGTCGCCCCACCGGCCCCGGCAGAGGTGGCCGAGCCCGCCGTCCGGCCCGAGACCGCAGCTCGCGCAGACCGAGAACCGGACGATGTTCCACGCGAAGGCGACCACGCGCGAATTGTAGAGCGTGGGTACCCTTCCCGCGATGGCCCGGGATCCACTCGCCGAGCGCACCGTTCGCCGCCTAACCCCGGCGGGCGCCACGGTCGTCCAGGACCGGCTGGTGGTGGAGGAGCCCCTGGAGATCCGGCTCGGGGACGAGCCCGTGGCGGTCGTGATGCGCACGCCGGGCGACGACATCGCCCTCGCCGTCGGCTTCCTGTTCTCCGAGGGCATCCTGAACGACCCCGACCAGGTCTTGTCGGTCGCCTACTGCACGGACGTGGAGGCCGAAGCCCAGGGGAACATCGTGCGGGTGCTGGCCGAGGGCGCCGATCGCGAGGCCTTCGAGGCGGCCCGTCGCGACGTCTACGCCTCGTCGTCGTGCGGCCTGTGCGGCAAGACGACCCTCGACGCCGTGCGCTTGCTGGCGCCCCCGGTCACGCCGATCTCGCTGTCGGCGGCCGTGGTCGCGGGGATCCCCGACGCGCTCCGGGCGGGTCAGTCCCTCTTCGACGCCACGGGCGGGCTGCACGCGGCGGGCCTGTTCACCCGCGACGGGGCCGCCCGCCTCATCCGCGAAGACGTCGGCCGCCACAACGCCTGCGACAAGATCCTCGGGAGCTTCGCCCTGCGCGAGGAGTGGCCGCTGGGGGGGCACGTCCTGGGGCTGTCCGGGCGCGCGTCGTTCGAGATGGTGCAGAAGGCGGCCATGGCCGGGATCCCCGCGATCGTGGCGGTCTCGGCCCCGTCGAGCCTGGCCGTCGACTACGCGGCCGAGGCGGGGATGACCCTCGTCGGGTTCGCTCGAGAGGGCAGCATGAACGTCTACTGCGGCGCCGTGGGGTAAGGCAGGCGCGCGCCCCCTGCTCAGCCGCCGATCTGGATCATCTGCCCCTCGAAGGGGTTGCTGCCGTCTTCGCCCGCGATGTGCGCCTCGGGCTTGCTGCGGATGGCGGCTCGGATGGCGAGCTCGAGGGCGTCGTCGTCGCCGCCGCCGCGCAGGACGTCGCGCAGCGAGACCATGTCCGGGTCGTAGGCCAGGCAGTTCTTGAGCCGGCCGTCCGACGTGATGCGGACGCGGTTGCACGCCTCGCAGAATTGACGGGACAGGGCCCCGATCGACCCCACCACGACGTCGGTCCCCGCGACCTCCCAGTAGTCGGCCGGGCCGCTGCCCGCGGGCCCCTGGACGGGGCTCAGCTCGTACCGCTCCTCGAGCCGGGCGCGGGTGGTGCTCCAGGGCACCAGGGGGAACCGCGACTCGCCGAAGGGCATGTACTCGATGAACCGGATGGTCACGGGCAGGTGCGCGAAGCGAGCCACGAAGTCGGCGACCTCGTCCTCGTTCCGGTCCTTGCACACCACGACGTTGATCTTCAGGGGCAGCCAACCCATGCCCGCGACGGTCTCGATCCCGGCGAGCACCTCGTCCAGTCGGTCGACCCGCGCCAGCTCCACGAAGCGGTCGCGGCGCAGGGTGTCGAGGCTGATGTTGAGGCGGTCCAGGCCCGCCGCGCGGAGGTCCCCCCCGATCTTCGAGAGGTTCCAGCCGTTGGTGGTCATCGCGATGTCGCGCAGGCCGAACGCCTTCGCCTTCGCGATCCGCGCCACCAGCTCGAGGAAGCCGCGCCGCACCGTCGGCTCGCCCCCCGTCAGGCGGATGCGGTCCACCCCCATCTGCGCCAGCACGCGGGCGAGGGTCTCGATCTCGTCGAAGTCCAGCAGGTCCGCGCGGTCCGTGAACGCGACGCCCTCCTCGGGCATGCAGTAGACGCAGCGGAAGTTGCAGCGGTCCGTCACGCTCAGCCGCACGTAGTGGATCCGTCGGCCGAACGGGTCGACGATCGCGCCGCGGAGGGGGACTCTGGAGTTCACGGCGTCAGGATAGCCACCAGGCGGCCCGCCAACTCGGCGAATGCCCGGGCCGAGGCCGAGTCGGGGGACTTCGAGACGATCGGCTCGCCCGCGTCGCCGCCCGCCCGCACGGCCTCCTCCAGGGGGATGCGACCGAGGAAGGGGACGTCCATCGCGGTCGCCTTGGCCTCGGCGCCCCCCCGCCCGAAGGGGTGGCTCTCGGCCCCGCAGGTCCCGCACGTCAGCGACGCCATGTTCTCGACGATGCCGAGGACGCGGATGTTCAGCTTGCGGAACATGTCGAGGGCCCGGGCGGCGTCGATGAGGGCGATGTCCTGCGGCGTGGACACCACCACGGCCCCCGTCATCAGGGTCCGCTGGACCAGCGTCAGCTGGACGTCGCCGGTCCCCGGGGGCAGGTCGATGATCAGCACGTCCAGGTCCGGCCACGCCGTCTTCTGGAGCATGTCCCGGACCATCCGCTGCACCAGGGGGCCGCGCCAGATCACCGACTGGTCCGGATTCACCATCAGCCCGAGGGACAGGAAGGGCATGCCGTGGGCCTCGGCGGGCGTGAAGATCTCGCCGGTGCGGGTCGGGGCCGCGAAGGAGCCGAGCATCGTGGGCATGGAGGGCCCGTAGACGTCCGCGTCGAGCAGGCCGACCTTCAGACCGCGGGCCTGAAGCGCCGCGGCGAGGTTCACCGAAACCGTCGACTTGCCCACGCCGCCCTTGCCCGAGGCGACCGCGATCACCCGCTTCGCGCCGGGGACGGCGGTGGGCGCGCCGCGGACGGGCTGCTTCGGCTTCGGCTGCGGCTTGACGCCGGGGGGCATCTGCCCGACCTCCATGGGGGCCTCCGAGCGCGGCGCCATGCCCAGCCGGGCGCGAGCGCGGTCCTTGGCCGCGTCGGAGCGGGGCGCGGGAGCCAGCCACTGGAGGTCGAGCCTCCCGGCGTCGTCTCCGAGCAGGGCCGCGAGCGCGGCCTCGAAGCGCAGGCGGTCTCCCCACCCCGCGGCAGTGCGCCCGCGCATGGGGGTCGGCCCCTCGGCCCCCGGGCGCCCCATGGCCACCAGGCGCGCGGGCACGCCCGTCTCCTCGGCGGCTTGCACCCACGCGCGTCGTACGTCGTCCACGGTCATGATTCGGCTCCGGCCAAGGCGGTCGCGCGCGCGAGGTCTTCGGGGGTGTTCACGTTCAGGAAGGAGCGCCCGTCGGGGTCGAAGCGGCGCCACCTCTCCTCGGGGATTCGCTCGACGCGGACCGATCCGAGCCACCGACCCATCCCGAACTCGCCCGCGAGCAGCGCGCGCTTGATCGCGCCCAGGCAGCGGTGCCCGTAGACGGCGTGGGTCGGCTCCGAGTGGCCGTCGCGGACGGGCAGGATCACGTCCGCGGTCGGGGGCGGGAGGACCCGAAGCCCCTCCATGGCGGCGGGCGAGAGCAGCGGCATGTCGCAGGCGGCGAGGAAGACGAACCGGGTGCGGGCGAGGGCGAGGCCGGTGAACAGCCCGCCCAAGGCCGCCCGCTCGGGCAGCAGGTCGTCGACCACCCGCGCCGGCTCCGGCAGCGCGGGCAGCTCCTGCCACTTGCGGCGCACCACGAGGACGCCCCCGGAGCACACCGACGCCATCCGGTCGACGAGGTCCGGAAGCAGCGGCCTGCCCCCGAACTCCATCTCCGTTTTGGGGCTGCCCATGCGCCGGGACCAGCCGCCGGCGAGGAGCACGCCGGTGAGGTCGCGGTCCACCGTCCCCTCGGTCCGCACGTACCGGCTCACCAGGAAGTCCGCGCAGGGCTCGGGATCGTCGAGGGGGAACTGGGGGACGTCGAGGCCGAGATCGTGGTCCGTGACGGCCGCCACGAGGGGACTGACCTCGGACGGATCGAGGGTCTCGCGGGCCCCGTGTCGTGCGATCAGGATCTTCGGCATCGCCGACCGTCGGTAGCCCTCGGACAAGATCAGGTCCACGTCGTGCCCGAAGCGCGCGACCAGCTCGGGGAGCGGCACCTCGCCGTCCACCGCGCCCATGAGCGCGAGCTTGTGCCGATTGGCGAGCAGGACGCGTCGGGCCCCGGCATCGCGCAGTCGCCACGAGTCCTTGCCCGGCTTGTCGACCTCGAAGCCGTGCACGTCGTGCTTCACGACCATCACCCGCACGCCGCGTCGCAGCAGCGCGGGGATCAGCTTCTCGAGGAACGTCGTCTTGCCCGTCCCCGACCGCGCCGTGAACGAGACGATCGGCAGCCCCGCGTCCGTCTCAACGGAGTCCGGCATCGCCTCGTCCCCCCGCCGAGGGCAGCAGCTGCACCCGCACGGTCTCGCCCGCCTTCACCGAGCCTCGCTCCTCGGGCACCACGATCAAGCAGTTCGCCTCGGCCATGGAGCGCAGGATTCCGGAGCCCTGGGGTCCCGTCGTGCGCGCGGTCCAGCGCGCGGCCCCGTGATCCCAGGTCACCACGCCGCGCAGGAAGAAGAGGAACCGCCGCCGCGACCGGACGTCGTGCTCGAGCACCGCGTCCACGGTGGGCAGATGGCGGTCCGGTCGCCCCTGCATCGCGAGCAGCGCGGGCCGCACGTACTGGAGGAACGAGACCATCGCGGAGACGGGGTTCCCGGGCAGCCCGAAGTACGGCATGCCCCCCATCCGGCCGTACGCGTTCGGCTTGCCGGGCCGCATCGCGACCTTCCAGAAGTCCTCTTCGGCCCCGAGCTCCGCGAGGACCTCCTTCACGTAGTCGAAGTCGCCCACCGAGACGCCGCCGATGGTGAGGAGCACGTCGCACCCGGCGGCGCGCCCGAACGCCGCCCGCAGGGACTCTCGCGTGTCCCGGGCGATGCCGATCATCCGGGGCTCGCCGCCCGCCTCGCGCACCATGGCGGCGAGGGCGTAGGAGTTCGACGAGTAGATGTGGCCCTCGGGCAGGTCGTCTCCCGGCTCCTGGATCTCGTCGCCCGTGGGCAGGATCCCGACGATCGGGCGACGCACCACCGGCACGTGCGCGAAGCCCTGACCCACGATGAGGCCCAAGCGCCCCGGGGTGAGGACGTCGCCCGCCCGCGCGACCACGGCTCCGAGGGCCACGTCCTCGCCGGCGGGGCGGATGTTGTCCCCGTCGCCGCCGCAGCGCTGCACCCGGACCGTGTCCCCGCCCTCGTCCGTCCACTCGCGCATCACCACCAGGTCGGCCCCGGCGGGGACCGGCGCCCCCGTCATGATCCGCGCCGCCTGCCCGGGTCCGAGGGTCTTGGTGGGGACCGCGCCCGCCGCGATCGTCTCGACGACCGTCAACGAGACCGGCGGCGGCTCGGAGTCGCCCTGCCAGGCCGCGTGCAGGCTCTCGAGATCGGCCCAATGCGCGGCGTATCCGTCCATCGCGGAGTTGGCGCGGGGCGGTTGATCCCGCACGGCCACGACGTCCTCGCCCACGACCCGGCCGTCCGCCTCGAGCACGTGTACGCGCTCGACGTCCAGCGATCGCACACCTCTCAGGATGCGCTCCTGCGCCTGCTCGACGCTCAGGGTGGGGGCATGTACCGACATGGGCGAGGGACTCTATCCGAACCGGAGGCGTTTGCTCTGGCGGCCGTCACGCTGCCAAGATGGCGACGCTTTGCGCTCGCTCCTCCTCGCCCTGCTCGTCGCCGCGATGCTCCCTACGGCCCCCGCGCAGGCCGCCTTCCCCGACGACGTCGTGGTCGCGCGGCTCTCCGACGTCCGGGAGGCGACCCGCCAGGGGAAGCTCGACTTCGTCGTGAGCGAGCTCGCGGGCCTCGTCTCGGGGCCCCCCGCCCACGCCGTGGGGTCGCTCGGCTACCTCGAGTTCGAGTTCTCCTTCGACAACCGCGTGGGCTTCCTGCACACGGATCCGCTCGCGGGCGAGGACGTCTCGGCCTGGGACGCGCTCGCCGAGGACGGGGACGCCACCCGCGTCGGCTACCTCCCCACGGTCAGGTTCCGCAAGGGGCTGCCGTGGTCCTTCGAGGTGGGGATCGACTTCGCGTGGCTGGCGGGCAGCCGGCAGATGGTGCTCGGCGGGTACGGGCGCTGGGCGTTCCTGGACGGCTGGACGAAGGTCCCCGACGTGGCGGTGTCCCTCGGATACACCGGGTACCTCGGCAACGACGAGCTCGATCTCGGCGTCTTCGACCTCTCGGTCGCCATCGGCTACACGTTCGACGTGGTCAGCCGCCCCGGCGCCGTTCGACCGGCCACGAAGATGTCGCCCTTCGCCGGGTGGCAGCTCCTGATGACCCACGCTGCGCCCGGGTTCGTGGACGTGGAGGGCATCGGCCCCGTCTCCGCGTGGGTGGACGACGAGGCCCCCTTGGTGGGCGTGGATCCCCAGCGGTTCCGCCGGCACCGGGCGTTCGTGGGCCTCGAGATCGGGTCGGGCGAGGTGGTGTTCCGGATGTCCGGCGACTTCACGTTCGCGAAGGAAGCGCCGGTGAGCGTCGGCTTCAACCTCGGCCTCGGCGTCTCTTTCTGATGGCGCCTGCGGGCGTCGCCGGCTCGGTTACAGGACCGCCTGGTTGCCCTTGAGGGCGTCGAGCTCGAGGACGACGTCCATGGCGACGTCCGGGTGATCGCTGATCATCCCGTTGACCTGCCAGGCCGCGAGCTCGCGCATCTTCGCCTCGTCGTTCACCGTCCACACGTTCACGGCCAGGCCCCGCAGGTGAGCCTTGCGCACGGCCTCCGCAGTCACCACGCTGACGGACGGATGAAGCGCGTAGAGGGACAGGACCGACGACGCCCACGGCCGTCGGGTGAGGCGATCGCGCACCCCGGTGCCGCCGGACGGGTAGATGAGCGACAGGGGCGCGGCGCAGCGGCTCCTCACGCGCGCGAGACTCAAAGGGTTGAACGAGCTCACGATCACGTGGCCGTACAGATCCATGGCCGAGATCATCTCGCCCAGGGCCGTCGCGGTGCCGTCCCCGCGACCTCGCTCCTCCTTGACCTCGATGTTCAGGCGCACGCCCTTGCGCGCCCGCACGTCGCAGACCTCGACGACCTCTTCGAGGGTGGGGATCCGCTGGGCGGCGTAGTCGGCGTGGAAGTGCGAGCCGACGTCGATGGACTGGAGCTCGGACAGCGAGAGGGCGTCCACCCGGCGGTCGACGCCCGCGACCCGCCGAAGGTCCGCGTCGTGCACGACCACCAGCTCGCCCGTGGCGCAGCGGCGGACGTCGAGCTCGATGAAGTCGACCCCGAGGCGCATGGCGTTCTCGAAGGCCGCGAGCGTGTTCTCGGGGGCGAGGGCGGCGCCGCCTCGGTGGGCGTGGACCTGGATGCCCGGAGCCTCCCGAGGGTCGCGCTTGAGCGACTTCTGGCGCTGGTGCCCGTGGCGGCGAGGGGTCTCGCGGACGGGGGCGCGGCGCGGGGTGTCGGCGGCGGTCACGGCGGACACCCTACCCGGCGCCCGTCGGCCCCGCAGGCGGCCCTCATGGCGGCCCTCCTCTGCAGCGCCTGGGCGAGCGTCGCGGGGGCCGAGGGGGTGGTCGTGGACGCGACGATCGAGCCCGAGACCGGGGTCGTGGAGGGCTCCTTCGAGTGGACGTTCGTCAACCGCACCGACGTCGCGCTGCCGGAGCTCCTGCTCTTTTCGTACCCCCGGGTGTACGCCGCCGATCCCGACCTGCCGGACATCCTGCTGGAGCGGGTCTACCCGTCGGCGTTCGATCCCGGCGGCCAGACGGTCACGGACGTCAGCGCGGGCGGCCGGGCGGTCGAGGCGGTCGTCGCGGAGGGCGACGTGCCGGTCCTCCGGATCCCGCTCCCCGAGCCGCTCGCGCCGGGGGAGGAGACCACCGTCGCCCTCGCGTTCACGACGAAGGTCCCGCGCAAGTACGGGTCCTTCGGGCGGTTCCGTCGGATGCTGACCATGAACGGCGGGCTCGCCCCCCTGCCCGTGGACGTCGCCGCCGACGGCACGTGGCTGCTGGACGCGCCCCCGCCCCGGATCCCCCGGCGTGTGCGGCTGGACCTGCCGGCGGCCTGGAACGGCGTCGTCGGGGGCGTGATCCTCCACCCCCGCGACGGTCGCCCGGACCTCGATCGCGCCCTCCGCCCCGCCTCCGGGCTGACCAGCGTGGTCCCCGAGGCGACGACCCGGTTCGCCCGGGTGGCGCTCGAGGAGACCGAGGAGCGTCGACGCCTCGAGGTGGCCTCCTCGGGGGCTCGATGGACCACGATCGCGCTCCACCGCGGGCGCTTCACGGCCGTCCAGAACATGCCCCTGGAGGGCGGCCGCAGCGCGACGTTCGTGGGGCGCGAGCTGCGTCGGGTGCAGAAGCGCTGGGTGCGGTGGGCGGCGGCCAACGCCGAGGAGGTGCTGCTCGACGCGGGCATCCCCGTGGGCGGCCGCGGCGTCGTGCTGGTGGAGGCTCCGCTGCGCCGCAAGCTCGTGGAGCTGGGAGACGGCGTGATCCTGGTCTCGGACCGCTTCCTGGAGGTGGAGCGCCCGTTCTGGCGGTTCATGGACGTGCACCTCGCGCGCGCTTTCCTCGCGGAGGGGCTGGAGGACACGATCGAGGCGCGGGAGACGCCCCGCCGGGCGCCGCTGACGCTGGACGGGCTCTCCTGGGCGCTCGTCCCCCGCTACCTGGAGCGGCGGTGGCGCCGGTCCGTGAACCTCCGGAAGCTGCTCGAGCAGTTCGACTTCATCCCCCAGATCGACGACCTGCTCCAGACCCCGGTGTACCCCTTCGCGGATCAGATCTTCGACAACCCGTACGTCGTGGACCCGCTCAAGGCCGACGTCCGCCGCTTCAACCGGCCGCTGCGGTCGGGGCGGGTCCTGTTCCTGCGCCTCGGCGACCACCTGGGCGACGACGCCCTGCGCGGGGGCCTGACGACCTACCTCGACGGGGGCGACGGAGACCTGTACTCCGTCCTCACCACCGACGACGTGGCCACCGAGCCCCTCGCAGACGCATGGCTGGGGCCCATCCCGCGCGCCAACCTCGCCCTCGATCCGTTGGTCCGGGGGCGCAGCGACGACGGCCGACACACCACGCGCGTCACCCTCCGGCGGGAGCAGCTCGAGGGGGAGCGCACGGAGCACCCGACCGAGATCCGCCTGAAGCTGGGGCCCCGTCGCGATCCGGTGACCCTGGTCTGGGACGGCAAGGAGGACGTGAAGACATGGGACGTGGTGACCGATCATCGCGTCGGGACCGCGGTGCTGGACCCCCGCGGTCGGGTCCTGGAGATCGACCGCGACGGCCTGGCGGTGAAGTACGACAAC
The DNA here is from genome assembly GCA_964620495.1 of uncultured Rickettsiales bacterium. GTDB lineage: Bacteria > Myxococcota_A > UBA796 > UBA9615 > UBA9615 > CAZEKB01. The sequence goes on from CAZUHI010000008.1 coordinate 147,678, forward strand.
CGCCGACCGCGCACCGTGGACGTGACGGCGTGGGGCTACTTCCTGGGCGCGGCGGTGACGGGCACGACCCTCGTGGCCAAGGGCGGCATCAACATCCGGCCCGAGCGGGACCTCCGCCACCGGGTCTCGATCGAGGCGTTCCACGACGAGCGCGCCATCGCCGGGGGCACGCTCGCCTACACCCGCTACTTCGGGAAGCCGCGGCTGGGGGCGTACCGTCGCCATCGGATCATCTCGGCGTTCGACTTCTCGTGGCTGGACCGCACCGCCCTGCAGACGGACGCGCCCCTGCTCGCCGAGCTCCGCGCGACCTATCGGTACGACGACCGCCGTTGGTCGTTCAAGCCCACCAAGGGCGGCTTCGTCCAGGCCGAGGTGTTCGCGGGCAAGGACTTCGCCATCCAGGGAGAGGCGGGCCGCTCGGCGGCAGAGAGCGGCTACGTGGGCTTCGACGTGTCGGGCTCCTACCTGTTCCGGCTGCACCCGTGGCACCTGGTCGGGTTCCGGGGGCGCTTCGGCACCATGTTCGGGACCGTCGCCCATCGGCAGTTCAGCCTGGGCGGTCGGGGCGCGGTGCGGGGGCTGCCCAACGACGTCGTGCTCGGCTCCGTGCGGACGATGCTGACGGTGGAGTGGCGACACACGTTCATCCGCGACCTCGACGTGCGCATCCCGTGGCTGTTCAGCCGCCTGCGGAGCGTGCGGGGGGCCCTGTTCGTGGAGGCCGGCGTGGTCTCCGATCGCATCACGTCGCTCCCCAAGGAGGGCCAGTCGGCCGTCGCGGTGGGGTACGGTCTGCGCTTCTTCGTGGACTGGTTCGGGTTCCTCCCCGGGATGTTCGGCGTCGACATCGCCTGGAGCCCCGGCGGGCCGCCCGGCCTCTGGCCCCTCTCCGCGCGCCCCGGAGACTTCGTGGAGGTGCCCTTCCAGGTCTATCTGATCGGGACGCAGTCCTTCTGATGCGGGTCCTCCTCCTGGCCCTGGCGCTGCTCCTGACGGCGTGCCCCAAGCAGCAGGCGCCGACGACGTCGGGGGCGCTGCCGTCGGACTCCGTCACGGATCCTGTCGTCCGCCGCGTGCTGGACACCGCGCTCGGGCTGTTCGGGGCGACGAGGGTCGTGGTGAAGGGCAAGTCCTTCCGGGCGGACTGCTCGGGGTTCGTGACGGCCTGCTGGTACGCCGCGCCCCGGGAGCTTGTGACCTCGGGCGCGGCGGGCAGGTCCGGCACCGAGCAGATCTTCAACAGCCTGAAGGCCCGCGGCCGGATCGTGAGCGCGGCCGCCGTGCGGCCCGGAGACCTCGTCTTCTTCCACAACACCTACGACCGCAACCGAAACGGGGCGCGGGACGACCGCTTCACCCACGTGGCCCTCGTGGAGGCCGTCGACGCCGACGGCACCGTGCACTACGCGCACTACGCGTCCGGCCGCGTGAAGCGTGGGATCCTCAATCCCCGCCGCCCGGACACCGCCCGCGATCCGGACTCCGGAAAGGTCTGGAACTCCTTCCTGAGGCGCGGGGGGGGGAAGGTTCTGGCGGGCCAGCTCTTCCACAGATTCGGGCGACCCTAGGCCCCGGGGTAGATCCCGGCGGCTCTCTGAGGTATTGGTTCAGCCTTCCCCTGGGAGGGGTGTGTTCCGTCTTAGTGCCCGAGCGCTGCCGCCGGTGCCGGAGGATTTCATGAGTCGCATTCTCGGACTGACCTGTACTTCAATCGTCGCTCTCGGCCTCTTGGGCGCGGGAACGGCCTCGGCCCAGGGCTTCGGCGCGGTGGGCGGGGCGGGCTCCGGCTACTACTGGCAGCCGGGCGCCTACGACTTCGTGGACATCTCGGTGGTCGGCACCACGATCGTCAACCAGTTCGAGGACCAGGAACACAACGTGGCGATGCCGTTCGCGTTCCCCTACTACGGGAACTCCTACAGCACGGTGCGCATCGGCGGCACGGGCGGCATCGGCTTCTTCCTCAGCGGGGATCTCTTCAACGGCAACGACGACTTGCCGGACACCGGCAACGGCAGCCACGACGTCGCCGCCTTCTGGGACTCCCTCGACTCCGACTTCGGCGACCTGCGGTACTGGCACGACGCCGCGAACAACCGGTTCATCATCTCCTGGGACGGGATCTTCACGAATTCCGGCGGCACGGATCGCGATCTCACCTTCCAGATACACCTGCACAGCAACGGCGCCATCGAATTCCACTATCAGGACGTCGTCACGAGCAACTCGGCCTCGCTCGGTGCCCGTGCCACGATCGGCCTCCAGGACGTGGTCGGGGGCACTGCGGTGACCGGCGGGAACTTCATCGAGTTCGGGTACAACTCCCCCGTCCTGGCCAACGGCATGGCGATTCGCTGGGGCAACGCCCCCGGCGCCGTGGACGCCGACAACGACGGCGTCGCCTCCGCGATCGACTGCGACGACACCGACCCCAACACGGGCTTCGGCACGGACGCCGACGCCGACTACTTCCCCGACTGCGCGGGCGCCGGCGCGACCGACTGCGACGACGCGACGGCCACGACGAACCCGGGCGCGATCGACGTGTGCACCGACGGCGAGGACAACGACTGCAACGGCTACGACCAGCCCTCGGACGTGGACGGTGACGGCTCCGTCGCCCAGAACTGCGGCGGCGACGACTGCGACGACAACGACGCGACCCTCTCCCCCACCATCGACGCGGACGCGGACGGCTTCAGCACCTGCGATCCGGACTGCGACGACACGGATCCGCTGGTCTTCCCCGGCGCCCCCGAGATCTGCGACGGCATCGACCAGAACTGCGACGGCGTCACCAGCGAAGAGGCCGACGCGGACGGCGACGGCTTCGCGACGTGCGCGCCCATCACCGGCCAGCTGCTCGGCGGTGACTGCGACGACACCGACTCCGACAACTTCCCCGGCGGCAACGAGTTCTGCGACGGCCAGGACAACGACTGCAACGGCGTGGCCGACGACGTGGACGTGGACGGCGACGGCTTCACCGCCTGCCTCGGCGACTGCGACGACAACGACGCGACGGTCAACCCGGCGGCGGTCGAGGTCTGCGACGGCGCGGACGTGGACGGCGACTGCGACGGCCTGCTCGACTCCAACGACCTCGACATCGGCGCCACCACGGTGAACGTCCCGGGCGGAAGCACGGGCCCCACGGCCTCCGGCCCCACGACCTACACGCTCGCGGTGGCCGCGGGCACGGGCACCATCGGCGACGTGAACGTCACGGTGGACATCTCCCACACCTGGGACGGCGACCTCGAGATCTCCATCACGTCGCCGGCGGGCACGTCCGTGCTCATGGCGGACAACCGCGGCAGCCTGGGAGACGACTACACGAACACGGTCTTCGACGACGAGGCGGCGAGCTCCATCACGACCGGCTCCCCGCCCTTCACGGGGAGCTTCATCCCCGAGAACCCGCTCTCCATCCTGGACGGTGAGCTGGCGGACGGCACCTGGACGCTGACGGTCAACGACACCTTCTGCTGCAACCCCGCGGGCAACGTCAACTCCTGGGAGCTCGACATCGCCACCGCGGACGACGCGGACGGCGACGGCTCCGTGGACTCCTGCGGCGACTGCAACGACGCGGACGCGACGATCTTCCCCGGCGCCGAGGAGGTCTGCGACGACGGCATCATCCAGGACTGCGACCTCGCGGCCGACCCGACGGCGGACGCGGACGCCGACGGCGAGGACTCCACCGAGTGCGGCGGCCCCGACTGCGACGACACGGATCCGCTGGTGCTCTCCACCACGGACGCGGACGCGGACCTCGTGCTCGCCTGCGACGGCGACTGCGACGACAGCGACCCGCTGATCTTCCCCGGCGCCGACGAGACGACCTGCGACGGAATCGACAGCGACTGCGACACGTTCGACGGTGTGGGTGACGACGGCACGGCCGACATCGACGGCGACGGCGAGACCTTCTGCGGCGGCGACTGCGACGATCTGCACCAGAACGTCTTCTCGACGCAGGTCGAGATCTGCAACGGCATCGACAACGACTGCGACGGCACGGCCGGGATCGACCTCGACCTCGACGGCTCCACCTCCTGCGGCGACGTCGACTGCGACGACAACGACGCGGCGGTCAACCCGGACGCGGTCGAGACCTGCGACGGCAACGACCTCGACGAGGACTGCGACGGCCTGGCCGACGGCTTCGACCTCGACATCGGCGCCCTGCCGCCCCTGGCGGAGCTCACGGGCGGGACCGCCCTCGCCATCCCCGACTGCTGCAACACGCCGCTCGTCGACACGGTGACCACCGCGGTCACGGACCCGGTCGTCGCCATCACGGTCGAGGTGGACATCACCCACACGTGGGACGGCGACCTCGAGATCACCCTGACGTCGCCCACGGGCACGGACGTGATCCTCGCCGACAACGTCGGCAGCCTGGGCGACAACTTCACGAACACCGTCTTCGACGACGCGGCGACCACGCCGATCGCCAGCGGTTCGCCTCCGTTCACCGGGACGTTCCAGCCCAGCGAGCCCCTCGCCGGGTTCGTCGGCGAGGTCCCCACGGGCACCTGGACGCTGACCATCCTCGACTCGGCCGGCGGCGACACCGGCACGCTCAACAGCTGGAGCATGGTCATCAACCCGGGCAGCCTCGACGACGCGGACGGCGACGGAAACGTGGCCTCCTGCGGCGACTGCGACGACACGGACGCGACGATCTTCCAGGGCGCCCCCGAGATCTGCGGTGACGGCATCATCCAGGACTGCGACCTGGCCGCCGATCCCGTGGCGGACGAGGACGTCGACGCCGACGGCTTCGTGACCACGACCTGCGGCGGCACGGACTGCGACGACAACGACGCGACGATCAACCCCGGCGCGGCCGAGGTCTGCAACGACGCGATCGACAACGACTGCGACGCGACCACGGACGACCTGTTCGACGACGACCTCGACGGCGACCTGTGCGACACGGACTGCGACGACGCGAACCCCCTGGCGTACAACGGCTTCTTCGAGATCTGCGACGACGGCATCGACAACGACTGCGATGTGGCCACGCTGGACCTCGGCGACAACGACGGCGACGGCACGGCCTGCGACCTGGACTGCGACGACACCAACGCGAACATCTTCCCCGGCGCCGCCGAGGTGGGCTGCGACGCGCTGGACAACGACTGCGACCCCACGACCGCCGACGATCTGGACGCCGACGGGGACACGTTCCTCTGCTCGGTCGACTGCGACGACGCGGACGCGGCGGTGAACCCCGCCGCCGCCGAGGTGGTGTGCGACGGCATCGACAACGACTGCGACCCGACCACCGTGTCGGACGCGGACGCGGACAACGACGGCGCGGGCTGCGACACGGACTGCGACGACAACGACCCGGCGGTCGCCCCCGGCCTCGACGAGGTCTGCGACGACGGCGTGGACAACGACTGCGACCCGCTCACGGCGGACATCCACGACGCCGACCTCGACGGCGACCTCTGCGACACCGACTGCGCGGACAACGACCCGCTGGTGTTCACGGGGGCCCCCGAGGTCTGCGCCGACGGCATCGACCAGGACTGCGACGGCGTCCTCGACGAGGCGGTCGACGACGCCTACGCGCTCGACGACGACGGCTCGGTCCTGATCGGCCTGTGCGGCGGCACGGTCTTCCCCTTCTGCGGGACGGACCACACCACGGTCTACGTGCAGAGCAACGGTCGCCTGACCTTCGGGTTCGACGACACCGACCACACCGAGAACGTGAACGACTTCACGGGTGACCAGCTCGCCTTCGGGTGGACGGACCTCAACCCCGCGCTCAACCAGGCGGGCTCGATCACGATCACCGAGGACGCCGCGGCGGGCCTCGTGGACATCGTGTTCGCGGACGTGCCCGAGGCGGGCGACGCGTCGCTGCTGAACAGCTTCACCGTCACGCTCTGGGACGACGGCACCTCGTCGATCATCTACGGCACCAACAGCATGCAGGACGGCCTCGTCGGCTTCTCCTGCGGCGACGGCACCGGCGGCGCTTCGGTGGCCGCGCTGGACCTCTCCGACGTCGAGCTGATCGACGGCCAGGCGATGATCGGCCAGGGCACCGAGGACGCCATCTACGAGATCTTCACGGAGACGACCAACCCGAACGACCTCGCGGACGAGTCCCTCGACCTCTGCCTCACGGCGGGCGACGACCTCGACGGCGACGGCTGGACGGACGTCTGCGGTGACTGCGACGACGACGACATCACGTCGTTCCCGGGCGCCGAGGAGCTCTGCGACGGGATCGACAACGACTGCAACGGCGTCGACGACGACCCGGACGCCGACGGCGACACGTACATCGACATCAACTGCAACGGCGACGACTGCGACGACGAGGACGACACGACGTTCCCGGGCGCGCCCGAGCTGTGCGACGGCGTCGACAACGACTGCGACGGCGCCCCCGAGGAGGGCTCCGAGGACGACGACATGGACGGCGTGTCCATCTGCGCCGGCGACTGCGACGACTCGATCGCCGAGGTCCACGGTGGCGACGATCCGGCCGTGGAGGTCTGCGACCTCCTCGACAACGACTGCGACGGCACGGTCGACAACGACTTCGACTCCGACGTGGACGGCGACGGTTCGCCGAGCCAGGACTGCGGCGGCGAGGACTGCGACGACCGCGATCCCGACTCGTTCCCCGGCGGCGAAGAGGTCTGCGATCAGGCGGACAACGACTGCAACGACGTCATCGACGACGTGGACGCCGACGGCGACGGTCACTTCAGCGCCGCCTGCGGTGGTCTCGACTGCGACGACGACAACGCCGAGGTCCACCCGGAGGCCGAGGAGATCCCGTACGACGAGATCGACAACGACTGCTCCGACGGCGACCTGCTCGACGTGGACGGCGACGGCTACCAGGCCTCCACCGTCCCCGGCGGCACGGACTGCGACGACAACGACGACACGGTGAACCCGGGCGCGCTGGAGAACGGCGACACCGAGGGCACCTGCAGCGACGCCAAGGACAACAACTGCGACGGCGCCATCGACGTCGAAGATGAGCTGTGCAGCGCCTGCGAGAACTGCAACGCGTCGTACACGGGCGAGGGTCCGATGGGCACCGCGCAGATGGCGTTCGCGCTGCTGATGGTGCTCGGCGTCGGCCTCCGCCGCCGTCGCGACTGACGGGCTCTGCGCCCCGAGCCGGACTACGACGCTCTCTGGAGCGGCACCTGGGATCGCGCCGCGAAGCACGGCCCCGGGTTCCGCTCCCGATACGCGCTCCTCCTCCGGCTCCTCGAAGAACACGGCGCCGCCGGTCGCTTCCTCGAAGTAGGAGCGGGCGGCGGCGTCTTCGTTCGTAGGGTCCAGCGGCGCTTCCCCTGGATCGAGGCCCACGTACACGAGCACGCCGAGCAGGCGGCCGAGCGGCTCCGAGCCATCGAGGGGGTGGTGGACGTGTACACCGGCGACCTGTCCGCTCCCGGGACCCTGCCGCGCAACTACTTCCACACCGTCGTGTGCAGCGAGGTGCTGGAGCACGTCCCGGACCACGACGCCGCGCTGACCGCCTTGGGCGAGTCCCTGCGTCCCGGCGGCCGACTCTTCATCACGGTGCCCTTGCGGCAGGACCTGTGGACGCAGGTCGACGACGCCGTGGGCCACCAGCGACGGTACGAGACGGGCGAGCTGGCGCGCATGTGCCTGGACCGGGGGCTCGCGGTGGAGGCGGATCTCAACACCGGGTTCCCCTTCTACAACGCCTACTACCGGCTGCTCGGGCGCAAGAGCCCCGAGCAGACCGCCGAGGACGCCACGACGGGGCTCAAGACCCGGATCGTCACGGGCGTCGCGACGGCCTTGTTCACGGCCGAGACGCGCTGGTCGACGCCCTGGGGCGGCCGCGAGGCGCTGGTGGCCCGTCGGCCCATCGGCCGCAGGGGACCCCAGCGTTGATCCTCGAGGTGCGGCGCGTGGGCAAGCGCTTCACCGACGTCGTGGCCGTCGACGACGTCTCGTTCGACGTCCGCGAGGGCGAGATCTTCGGCCTGCTGGGGCCCAACGGCGCGGGCAAGACGACCCTCATCCGCATGATCCTCGACATCCATCGCCCGGACACCGGAGAGGTGGGCGTGTTCGGGCGGCCCCTGTCCCGCGGCGACCTCGACCGCATCGGCTACCTGCCGGAGGAGCGCGGCCTCTACCGCAAGCGGAGGGTGCGACAGGTCCTGACCTACCTCGGCCGGCTCAAGGGCCTCGACCGGGGTGACGCCGCGCGCGTCGCCGACGAGCTGCTCGAGCGCGTGGGCATGTCGGACGTCCGCGACAGCAAGCTCGAGGCCCTGAGCAAGGGCACCCAGCAGAAGATCCAGCTCCTCGCGACCCTGGTGGGCCGCCCGAGGCTGCTGGTCTGGGACGAGCCGTTCAGCGGGCTCGATCCCATCAACGTCCGGCAGGTCCGGGAGCTCCTGAGGGAGCTCAACCGGGAGGGCACCACCGTGGTGCTGTCCACCCACCTCATGGCCCAGGCCGAGTCGCTCTGCGACCGGGTCGGGCTCATCCACGCGGGGCGCCTGATCCTCTGCGGAGGGGTAGGGGCGCTGAAGGAGTCGATGGGCCACGCCACGCTGGAGGAGGTCTTCCTCGATGCCGTGGACGCGTGAGCGCCGCCGCAGCCTCACCAAGGTCCGCGTGGTCGCCGCGCGGGAGTTCTCGGCGACGGTGTTCCGGTGGGGGTACCTGGCGAGCCTCGTGCTGATGCCGCTGGCGATGGTCGCGCTCAGCGTCCTGCCCAGCGTCGCGGTGGGGCTCGGGGGCGGGCCGGAGAAGATCATGGGCCTGCCCGATCCCACGGAGGAGACGCACGTGGGCGTCGTGGACCCCACCGGAGTGGTCGACGACCGGTGGATCGCCTGGCACAACGACGCCCAGAGGGAAGCCGCCGAGCGCGCCGCCCCGCTGAGCGCGGAGGCCATCGAGAGGGTCCGGGAGGCCATGGAGGTGCCGATCCCGGACAAGATCCTCGAGCAGGTGGCGGCGTCGCGACGGGACCGCGGGGGCCTCGACGACGACAATCGGCTCACCTTCCGTCGCCTCCAGGACCGCGCCGAGGGCGCTGCGGCCGTGCTGTCGGGCGAGCTGAGCACCGTGTTCGTGGTCCCCGACGACTGGGCCGCGACGTCCCGGGTGGAGGTCCTGGTCTCCGCAGAGGGCAACCGCGGCCTCTACGCCGGTCGGTTGGCCATGGGCCGCCTGCTGCGCAAGTCCGTGGCGGGCCGGCACATCACGGACCCGGACCTCCTCGACCGCATGGTGCAGGTGATGGACGCGGACCTCGAGCGGCTGGCTCCCCCCGGCGAGGAGCCGAAGCCCACGGGGCTGCGGGAGGTCCTCGACCTCGTCATCCCCCTGCTCTTCGCGGCCTTCTTCACGCTGTCGATCTTCATCTCGTCCGGCTACCTGCTGGACGGTGTCGGCGAAGAGAAGGAGAACCGAGTCCTGGAGGTGCTCCTGTCGAGCGTGACCCCGGAGGAGCTGCTGCTCGGCAAGATGGTGGGCCTCGGCGGGGCCGGGTTGCTGCAGGCGTGCTTCTTCGCGGGCGTCACCTTCGTGCCCATGGCCGTCCTGGGCCTGCTCGTCGTGGGGGTCGGCACGGTGGCCGGGATGGCCGCCTGCGCGGCCCTCGGCTTCGTCCAGTTCGCGTCCCTGATGGGGGCGACCGGGGCCGTCGCGGGCAATCGACACGAGGGTCGCCAGCTGTCGGCGCTGTGGTCGCTGGTCGCGGCGTCGCCGCTGTTCGTGCTGCCCCTGTACCTCTCGAACCCGGGGGGCGGCGTCGCCATCGCGCTCTCGCTGTTCCCCCTCACCGCCCCCGTGGGGATGATCCTCCGCCTCGGCCTGGACGACGTGCCTGCCTGGCAGCTGCTCCTGGGGTTCGGGAGCATGTCCCTCATGGCGTGGTTTGCTTGGCGGGCCGGTTCGCGTGTCTTTCGGGTGGCCCTCCTCATGACCGGGGCGCGTCCCCCGCTGCGTCGCATCTGGAGTTGGGTGCGAAGCGGCTGAGCGTCCGGCAGGACTTCCCTCGCCGTGGGCCCTAACATGGAGCGTCATGGCGCGGTCGAAGCGGAAGTTCAAAGCCGGGGAGAGCCTGGATCGATTCCGACTCCAGTCCCGGCTGGGGGCGGGCGCGTACGGGCAGGTCTGGTTGGCGCTGGATGAGGCCGGGTACGGCTTTCGCAAGCACGTCGCGCTGAAGATCCTCACCGAGGCGGGCAACCCGCGACGCGAAGAAGCGCTGCTCCGCGAGGCCCGCATCTGCGGCGCCCTCAACCACCCGAACGTGGTGGACGTCTACGGCGTCATGCGGGCCGACGACGTGCCCTTCATCATCATGGAGTTCGTGGAGGGCGAGACCCTCAGCTCCGTGTGGCGGGACCTGGAGTTCCTCAACCTGCGGTTCCCGCGGTCGGTGATCCTCGAGCTCGGCATCGCGGTCTCCGAGGCCCTCCACCACGCGTGGACGGCGGTCGAGGCCGACGGCACGGCGCTCCGGATCGTCCACCGCGACCTCAAGCCCGCGAACATCATGGTCTCGAACCGGGGCATCGCGAAGGTCGCGGACTTCGGCATCGCGAAGGTGGCCCCGGACCTGAGCACCACGAAGACCGGCAAGCTCAAGGGCACGCCGTCCTACATGGCGCCCGAGCTGTGGATGGGCCGTCGCGACTTCCGCCCCCCCATCGACCTCTGGTCCCTCGGGATCATCATGTGGGAGCTGGCCGCGGGGCGTCGGTTCTACGGCCCCGCCGCGATGATGGAGATCCCCGAGCTGATCACGAAGCGCAAGCCTGCGGACGAGGCGGCGGAGATCGCCGATTTCTTCCCGGCGCTCGCGCCGGTGGTGGAGAAGCTCCTGCAGCGGGACCTGGACAAGCGGTACGCGGACGGCATCGAGCTGGCCGAGGAGCTCCGCCGCGTGCGCTCGAAGATCGGCGCCGCGGGAGACCTGCTCCAGTTCATCCGGCTGGTGCGGGCGGGGCGTCTCGATCCGTCCGATCGGCGGGGATCGCTGACCGCGTTGCCCACCATCCCCGAGGGCGCCGACGACTGGGAGCCGCTGATCGACCTCGCGGAGCCCAAGACGGACGCGGACGTCGCGGCGCCCCTCGCGGACTCGTTCATCAACATCGAGCCGGTGGCGATCCCCGCGGTCGCGGGGACCAGCCTTCAGGAGCTCGAGGTGCCCTTCCGCTCGGGTGACGACCCCCCCGAGGCCGAGACGCAAGCCGATCTGGCCCCGGTGAAGGTGGACGAGGAGGGGCAGACCAGGGAGACCACCGTCGACTCGCTGCCGCGCATGCCGAGCTGGGGTCTCGGGAGCAGCAGCACCTCGATGCTCCCTCGGCGCAAGCGGTCGATCCAGTCCCGCGGCTCCCTGAGCGGGGTACACGAGGTGCCCCCGACGCTCCGGCGCGAGGCCACGCTCGAGTCCCGGGCTGCCCGCTCGGGCCTCGAGGCGCCCGCGGAGGGCGCGCCCGCGGGTCCTCCGCCTTCGATGATCGCGCCCCCGGACGACTCCGACGACGAAGAGGCCGACACCGCCCCCCTGCCTCGCACGCAGTCCGTGGACCCGATGCCCGCGGCCGAGCCGTTGGACCACATCCCCACCGTCCGCACGCCCTCTCCGAGGGAGGTGGCCGCCCGGAACCGCTCGGTCCTCCTCTTCGGGGGCGCCGCGGTCGTCGTGATCGTCATCGCGCTCGTCCTCGGCCTTCGCTGACCCGGAACGCGGTATACGGCCCGCATGTTCCGACTCCTCATCCTCGTCGCCCTGCTCGTCCCCTCTCTCTCCGCGTGCGTGGAGGAGGAGCAGCCCTGCGGTCTGCAGACCATGTTCGAGGTCTTCGACCCCGACGCCACCTTCTCCATGGACCCCTGCACGGGCGCGCTGGCCGTCGGCCGGGCGGACGATCCCGGCGCGATCCTCCCGCCCGCGCCGGACGGCACCCCGTTCATCGGGTGGGCGGACGACGACATCGACGTGCGCATGGTCCAGGGTCGCTTCGTCTTCGAGGGCCCCGGGTTCGGCTGGTGGACGGCGGCCCCGAGCGGTCGGTTCAACGACGTCGGCTCCTGGCGCACCACGACGTCCGACGGGCGCGAGATCTCGTTGCTGTACGGCCCCGGCCCGGGGGGCTCGGTGCGCCTCGACCTCCTGGTGAGCGGCGCCCCGGACCGCGTCTCCATCGCGTTCGGCTGCAACGACGGAGAGCGCTTCTACGGGCTCGGGGCGCGACCCCAGGGCACCGACCACACGGGCACGTCCCCGATGCTCTACACGGCCGAGCAGGGCATCGGTCAGACCGAGCAGCGCCTCGACGAGCTGAACATCATCCAGGGGCGCGTCGGCGACACCTACTTCCCGGTGCCGTTCACGGTGACGGACCGGGGGACGGGCATCGCCCTGGCGGACGAGCACGTGGGGCGGATGTACCTGTGCGGCGAGGACGAGCCCGGCGTGCTGCGGTTCGAGTCCTGGTCCGAGGGGCTGGTGCTCTTCGTCTTCCCCGAGGACGGTCCCCGCGACGCGGTGGGCACCTGGACGACGGTCTCCGGCCCCCCGACCACCGCCCCCGATTGGGCCTACGGGCCCTGGGTCGGCGTGCAGCGAGGCACCGATGAGCTGCTCGCCGCCGCCGAGCGCCTGCGCGACGCGGGCATCCCCACCACCGCGATGTGGGCGCAGGACTGGATCGGCGGGCGCGAGAGCGGCAGCGGCTACGACCTCCACTACCACTGGACGTGGGATCCGGAGACGTACCCCGATCTGCCGGGGGCCATCGACCACCTGCACGCGGACGGCTTCGCGTTCATGGGCTACTTCAACCCCTTCGTCACCGAGGGGTTCGACGAGTGGGACCTGGGCGTGGAGAACCGGTGGCTCGTGGAGAACGCGGACGGCGACCCCTACCGCATGACGATCGTGGACCGCCGGGGATCGATCGTGGACCTGCACGACCCCGAGGCCTACGAGTGGACCCTGAGCTACATGCGCACCGCCGCGGAGATGGGTCAGGACGGCTGGATGTGCGACTTCGCCGAGTGGATGCCCTTCGACGGCGTGGCAGGCGACGGACTCGTCGGGCAGACGGTGCACAACGAGTACCCGCTGCTCTGGCAGCAGGTGAACATGCAGGCGCTCGACGAGGTGCTGGGCGAGGGCAACGGCCTCTGCTTCAACCGGTCCGGCTGGGCGGGCACGCAGGCGATCGCGCCGGTCACCTGGGGCGGCGACCAGCAGACGAGCTTCGACCGGAACGACGGGCTGCCCACCGCGCGGGAGATCGGCGTGGGGCTCGGGCTCAGCGGCATCGGCCGGTACGGCAGCGACATCGCCGGGTTCTCGTCCGTGGGCGTGCCCCCGTCCACGCGCGAGCTCTACTTCCGCTGGATCACCATGGGCGCGTTCGAGCCGGTGATGCGCACCCACGACGGCCTGCGCGAGGGGGAGAACTGGCACTACGAGACGGACCAGGAGACGCTCGACCACTACGGTCGGTTCGCCCGGCTTCACCTCCGCCTGCAGCCCTTCTGGCTGGGCCTCGACGTCGCCTATCGAGAGCAGGGGCTGCCGTTCATGCGCCACGGCCTCATCGTGGAGCCGACGGACAGCCCCGCCTTCGCCCTCGTCCGCGACGCCCCCGACCAACACTTCCTGGGCGACGATCTGCTCGTGGCGCCGGTGGTCGAGGAGGGCGCGACGTCGCGGAGCGTCGTGTTCCCGCCGGGGCGTTGGTACGACTGGTTCTCCCCGGCGGTCGTGGACGGCGGCGCGGCGGGGGCCACCGAGACCGTCGAGGCCCCGGTGACGGAGATCCCGGTCTTCGCGCGGGCAGGCGCGGTCGTCCCGTTGCTCGATCCGGAAGTCGTCACCACCTACGACGCGACCGCCCAGGACGTGGTGGACGCCGGCGACCGGGCGGATCGGCTGGACCTCGTCGCGTTCCTGGGGACCGGCTCCTTCGCCACGGCCGACGGCGCGGTCTGGTCGATCGAGGCCCCCGACGACGTGCAGGTCGAGGACCGACCCGTGAACCTGGACGGCGCGACCATCGACACGCCGTGCGCGGACGCGGAGGACGTGGACTGCGTCGTGAGCTTCGACGCGGCGGCGGGCGCGGCGTCCTACCGGGTGGCCTGGGGGACCGGCGAGAAGACGCTGGTGGGGCCCGGCTGGACGATCTCCACGACCGAAGCGGGCGGCCTCACCGGCACGGTCACCCTGCGCTTCCCGCCCCGGTAGCGCCCTTCAGTTCAGGTGCCGGTCGAAGAAGGCCACCAGCGGACCGGCGCCGTGGGGCCAGCCGTACTCGACGCGCTTCATGGGCATGGGCGCGGTGCTCGGGTCGCTGATCTGATCGCTGTACGGGATCAGATCGAAGACGGTCTCGCACAGCACCCAGCGATCGTCTGCGACGTTGAAGTAGTCGGTGTGGTGGTCGGTGATCGCGGCCGCGAAGCTCGGGTGCAGGCGCACGGTCGTGTTCACCACCGACCCCCCGCCGGAGTGGCCCAACAGCCCGAGCCGGGTGGGGTCGAGCCCCGGCATGGACTGCATGACGCGGAGCCCCACGAGGGCCTCGTACACGCGGAGGCCCAGGAAGGTGAAGCCGCTCACCAGCAGCGTCTGGGAGACCCAGCTCTCCACGGAGGACGCGTCGTCCGCGCGCGCCTCGATCGTGACGACGGTGTAGCCCGCGGCGAGGAAGGCCCGGGTGTCGTAGTCGTCCAGCAGGGAGTCCGTCATGTCCTGATGGCCGTGAGGAACAGGATGGCGGGCCGCGCCCCGGGGCGCAGGGGGTCGTCCGCGGCGGGGGAGAAGACGCGCATGGGGATGGTGCCGACCCACAGATCCTCGACCAGCAGCCAGTCCATGCGGGCGCCGTCCTCCACCCGCCGGGCGAGGTGGTTCACCCGCAG
>CAZUHI010000008.1:162726-172583 GCA_964620495.1 uncultured Rickettsiales bacterium
GGCCTCCAGCTCGCTCGGCCCCGCCCGCGCCGCCTTCGGGGGTCTCGGGGCCGCGAAGGAGGCGTCGAGCTCGTCTGCGGACAGGAGCGACGCGTGCTCGGCGACGAGCGTGGAGAACGCGAGGTAGTCGGCGTCGCAGTCGCTCACGAACTCGCAGAGCCACGGCGGCGTGAGGCCGTCCCCTTCGATCCACCGGAGCTCGCCGGTGGGCGCGGGGGTGAAGGGCAAGGGGTCCGGGGCGGCCCCCGACGGCGCGGGCGACGGCCCCGCGAGATCGGGCGGCGCCCCGCTGCGATCATAGGACGGCTCGGCCGACGCGACGGTCACCGCGCCGAGGGCGAGTCCGGCGAGAAGGGCCCCACGAGTGACGTGCGTGTGCACAAGTGCCAGTATGGCGCCATGGGCTGGGATGGAGCGATGCGAGGAAGAACGATCCGGGCAGTCGTCGTCGCCGCCGTGGCCTCGAGCCTGGCGTCCGGCTGTCCCAACAGCGTGGAAGCCGAGTCTTCGGTCCGTTCGGCCGTCGCCGCCGGCCTGATCGCCCACGAGGGCAAGCTGACGCTCGATCAGGTCCACACCTTCTCCGCCCACCTGGGCGACACCTGGGCCGTGGCCTACGACCCGGCCGTGCCTGCGGGCTGCGCCCCCGGCGGACTCACGAACAACACCCCCGGCGGGATCCCCGACCGGCCCTGCTACGTGTACCTGCTGCACCGCCGCAAGAGCACCTGGGAGCTCAAGGCCAAGGGGTACCCCGGCACGCTGGCGTTGCCCGACGGCGTGCCCGAGAAGCTCGGGGACAAGGGGAAGCTGGACTACCTGGCGCCCTGAGGGCCGCGGGACGGCGATCCGCCTAGCCGGACCCGGCCCGGGCTGCGTAGATGCGGCCCAGCTGCATCAATCGCTTCGCTTCGCCGTCCTCGCCGACGGCGCGCTGGGCCTTCGCGCCCAGACGGAAGGCCTCGGCGGCCTCGGCCAACCGACCCGAGTGGCGATGGTGGTGCCCGATAGCCTCCGCGAAGCTGTCGTCCACGTAGTTGCGCTCGAGCCAGGTGGCCGCCCGGGCGTGGAACTCGGCGGTCGGGTACTCCGGCGCGGCGTCCGCCGCCGTGGGCGAGCAGGGCTCGACCCACCACCGGCCGCCGCGGTACCGCACATTGATCAGGCGCTGCTCCCCCGCGAACGCGAGGACCTCGACGATCTCGGTGCGATCGAGGGGCGCGCACTGGAGGAGCAGGCCCACCGGGAGCGGCCGACCGACCTCCGCGAGCAGGCCGAACAGCCGGGAGAGGGAGAGGGGCGGGTGTCCCTGGGGATCGGGGCCCGACGTGGTTTGCGGGACCCATCGCCGACCCTCGCGTCCGAGCTCGCCGCGTCGTTCGGAGCGCAGGAGGGCGTCCATGAGCCGGTCGGGGCGTCCCCGGCTCTCGTCCGCGAGTCGCTCGGCGACGGCCGTGACGCCCGGGGCGCCCTCCACGCCGGGGCGGAGCAGCCCCTGGATGTCGGTCTCCGAGAGCGGGGGCAGCAGGACTCGGAAGGAGTGCGCGGCGTCGGGGTCCAAGCGTCCCTTCTCGGGGAGCTCGCGGGCGGCCAGGACGAGCAGGATGGGGCGGGGGTTCTGCTCCCCCGAGATGCCCGCGGCGAGCGCTCGAATGAGCTGCCACGTGGAGTCCTCGAGGTCCTCCAGATCGTCCAGCAGCAGGACCGTGGGGCCGAAGAAGCCCTCCATCACCCCCTTGACGAGCTCCGCCTCGGATTTGCTCGCGGCGCCGGGCCGAGGGCGGAACCACTGCGTCAGGATCGCCCGCGGAGCACCGGGCAGGCACGCGCGGTGATGCACCACGACGCCGTCTTCGGCGCGGGCCATGTCCGCCCAGGCCTCGAGCATGCGGGTCTTGCCGCGGCCGATGTCGTCCTCGACCGTGATCACGGCGCTGCGCCCCTGCCTCAGGGCGAGGAGCTGGCGACGGAAGAGGTCGATGAGGCGCTCCCGACCCACCAGGGAGGGGGGCTCGACGGCCCAGGCGGCCACGGGGGTATGCGGCGCCTTGCCGAGCGCCTCGCCGAAGGCCGCCCAGGCGGCTCCGATCGACTCGAAGCGGGCGTCCGGCTCCCAGGCGAGCATCCGCAGGACGATGTCTTCGATCTTGCGCGGGGTGTCGGGCCGGTACTCGCGGATCGGCTCCACCTCCCCCTTCTCGTAGGCGGCCTCGAGGGCCTCCCGCGTGCCGCCGACGATCGGGGGGCGGCCGGCGAGGAGCCGATAGATCAGCGCGCCGAAGGACCACTGGTCGGCCAATCGGCTGACGTAGAGGCCGTCGAGCATCTCCGGGGCGAGGTAGCCCACCTCCCCGCTCGCGTCCTCCAGGCCGCCGCCCACGCCCACGTCCACCAGCACGGCGCGTCCCGACGGGTCCACCCGTACGTTCGTGGGCTTGAGGTCCAGGTGGGCGATCTGGGCGCGGTGGAGGGCCTCGAGGCCGTCGAAGAGGGAGACCAGGACGGGCCGGGCGAACTCCCAGCGCTCGTCGAAGGGCGCGGCGTCGTCCAGGGGGAGGCACGACCAGTACTCGAGGAGGTTGGGACCGTGAGACTTCTCGCAGATGAGCCAGCAGTCGCGCTTGCCCTCCACGAGGTCCATGACGGTCATGAGGGACGGGTGTCGCAGCCCCGCGAGGGCTCGCTGGACGCTCCGCAAGCGGGTGGTCTGGTCCCGCTCCGGCCGCTTGAGTCGCTTCAGGACGACCTCGCGGTCCTCCACGCGGTCGACGCCGGTGACCACGTCGTGGGTCTCCGTCTGCCGAACCACGGACTCGACGCGGTAGCGCCCCGCCACGATCGCCGGCCGATACGCCTCGCCTCCGTCCATCCCCGATCCGAGCACTCGTGCCTCCTCTGCGCCGGATCCAATCGTATCAAGGCGCGCGGGTCGACGGATCCACCCCGCCGCGTCGCGCCGCGAGGACCACCCCGAGGTAGAGCGCCGCCGCGAAGAGGAACGGCAGGAGCTGGAACTCGGCCTCCGTGTCCGCCCCGGCGGTGAGGAGCAGCGCGGCGCCCATCCCGTTGTTGACGGCGTGGGCGACCATGGAGGGCACGAGGGACCCCGTCTTGAGCCGCAGCCAGCCGAACAGGAGGGCCGTGGGCACCAGCGTCAGGGCGTGGAAGGGGCTGAGGTGCCAGGCCGCGAACACGAGCGAGGTGGTGACGAACACGGCGCGCTCGGACATGCGTCGCTTCAGGAGGTCCCAGAGCACCCCGCGGAAGACGAACTCCTCGGCGATCGGGGCGCCCACCGTCACGGCGACGGCGAGGGCCAGCCGGGGCCCGAGCGGACCCGTCGTGAAGGCCTCGCCGAGCTGCTCCAGGCCGCCGGTGTCCCAGCCCGGGAACGTCTCCAGGAGCAGCGCCCCGACGCCCGCCGCCACACCGAGGGTGGCGAGGCCCGCGATCGCCCCGTCGATCACGTGGGTGCGATCCCGCATGGGGAGCAGCGCCAGCGCCTCGCGGGGTCGACGCACGGCGATTCGGCAGGTGGCGATCGCCACGACCGCCATCGCCGCGTACTGAACGATGGTGACCAGCGCGAGCGTGGCGGGTTGCGCGAAGGCGGCCCGGGCTTCGGCCGGTTCGGCTCCGGCCGGCAGGAGCACCGCGGCGCCCTGGCCGACCACGACGCTCGACACCACGCCCATCGCGAGCAGCAGCACGAGCTTGGGGGTCGACGGGGGCGTGGGTGGCTTGGGGGACAACGCGAGGCTATATACACCCGCCCGTGACGAAGACTCCCCCTCGCGCCTCGCTTCACCCCTTCGACGGAGCCGTCGGTCTGTTGACCCGCGTGGGGGACACGCCGCTGGTGCGGATCCGCGCCACGGTCGCCGGGAAGATCCCGGACGGGGTGGAGATCTGGGCGAAGCTCGAGGGCGCGAACCCGGGCGGATCGGTGAAGGATCGTCCCGCGCTCGCCATGGTGCTCGACGCACGACGTCGTGGGCTCCTGACGCCGGGCAGGCGCATCCTGGACGCGTCGTCGGGGAACACCGGGATCGCCTACGCGATGATCGGCGCGACGTACGGCCACAAGCTGACGCTCTGCCTGCCCGAGAACGCGAACATCGAGCGCAAGCGGCTGCTCGCGGTCTACGGGGCGGAGGTCGTGCCCACGTCTCCGCTGGAGGGGTCGGACGGCGCCATCCGCGAGGCCCGTCGGCTCGCTGCGGAGCATCCGGATCGGTACGTGTACCTCGATCAGTACAGCAACGAGGCGAACTGGAAGGCCCACTACGGGTCGACGGGTCCGGAGATCTGGGAGCAGACGAACGGGCGGGTGACCCACTTCGTGGCGACGCTCGGCACGTCGGGCACCTTCATGGGCACCACGCGCTACCTGCGCGAGCAGAACCCGTCGGTCCACTGCGCGTCGGTGCAGCCGGACAGCCCCTTCCACGGGCTCGAGGGGCTGAAGCACATGGAGACCTCGATCGTCCCGCCGATCTACGACGACGCGTACGCCGACGAGGACATGGGCGCGCCCACCGAGGAGTCGTTCGCCCTGGTGCGCGACCTCGCGGAGAAGGACGGCCTGCTCGTGGGCTTCTCGGCGGGCGGCGCGCTCTGGGGCGCGATGGAGATCGCGAAGCGGCTGGACGAGGGCGTGATCGTGACCATCTTCCCCGACGGCGGAGAGCGGTACCTCTCCGAGGCCCACATCTGGGAACGGCCCGAGGAAGACGAATGAGCATCCGTTTCGACCGCGCAGAGTATGAGCGGATGCACGCCGCGGCGGCGGAGGGGTACCCCCACGAGGTGGTGGGGATCCTCGCCGGATCGCGCACGGACTGGGCCGTCTCGGAGGTCGTGCCGCTGCTGAACGAGCGGGCGGACTCGCCCCGAAACCGATACCGCGTCGGGGGACTCGTGATGATGCGGGCCGAGCAGGCGATCGAGGCGAAGGGCCTCGAGGTCGTCGGCTACTACCACTCCCACCCGGATCACCCGGCGCAGTACTCCGAGTACGACCGGGACCACGCCTTGCCGAACATGAGCTACGTCATCGTGTCGGTGCAGCGGGGGACCCCCGGAAACACCTTGTCCTGGCGGCTGGTCGACGACCGCAGCTCCATGGACGCAGAAGAGATTCAGATCGTCTGACCGGAGAATCATCGATGCCCGTCACCATTCAGATCCCCACCGCCCTTCGCGCCTACGCCGGCGGAAACGCGTCCGTCGAGGTCGCGGGAGCCACGGTCAAGGAGGCCTTGGACGCCCTCACCGGCGCTCACGACGGCCTGCTGCGGCACCTCCGCGCGGACTCCGGGAAGCTGCGCTCGTTCGTGAACGTCTACTTGAACGACGAAGACATCCGGTACCTCGAGAAGGAGGCCACGGAGGTCGCGGACGGCGACACGCTGACCATCGTCCCTTCGATCGCGGGCGGACGATGACGCTCCCCACGCTGACCAACGACGAGATCGCCCGGTACGCGCGGCACGTCATCCTCCCGGAGGTCGGGATGGAGGGGCAGCGCAAGCTCAAGGGGAGCTCGGTGCTGCTCATCGGCGCGGGGGGCCTGGGCTCGCCGCTGGCGCTGTACCTCGCGGCCGCGGGCGTCGGGCGCATCGGGCTCGTGGACTTCGACGTGGTGGACGAGTCCAACCTCCAGCGTCAGATCCTGCACGGCACGGTGTGGGTCGGACGGCCGAAGCTGGAGAGCGCCAACGCGCGCCTCGTCGATCTGAACCCGACGATCAAGATCGAGACGTACGAGGAGGCGCTGACCTCCGAGAACGCGCTGCGCCTCTTCGCCGACTACGACGTGGTGGCCGACGGCACGGACAACTTCCCCACGCGGTACCTCGTGAACGACGCGTGTGTGCTGCTGGGCAAGCCGAACGTGTACGGGTCGATCTTCCGGTTCGAGGGCCAGGCGACCGTCTTCAACCACGAGGGCGGGCCCTGCTACCGCTGCCTGTACGAGGAGCCGCCGCCCCCGGGCCTGGTGCCTTCCTGCGCGGAAGGCGGCGTGTTGGGGATCCTGCCCGGGGTCATCGGCGTCATCCAGGCGACGGAGGTCGTGAAGGTGCTGCTCGGCATCGGGGAGACGCTGTCCGGTCGGCTGATGCTCTACGACGCGCTGAACATGCGGTTCCGGGAGCTCAAGCTGCGCAAGAACCCCGAGTGTGTCCTGTGCTCGGATCAGGCCACGCAGACCGAATTGATCGATTACGAGCAGTTCTGCGGCGTGCCCGGCCACCCGGTGGAGGAGACGCCGGAGCCGGTGGAGGACGAGGGCTTCGCGCGGCTGGACGTGAAGACGATCTCCGCGCGCATCGCGGAGGGCTGGAACCCCTTCATCCTCGACGTGCGCAAGCCCCACGAGCTGGACATCGTGAAGCTGGACTACGACGCGACCATCCCCCACGAGGACGTGGCCTCGCGGCTGTCCGAGGTGCCCCGGGATCGGGACATCCTGGTGCACTGCAAGATGGGCGGCCGGTCGGCGAAGGCGTCGCGGGTGCTGGTCGACGCGGGCTACGGCAACGTCACGAACATGGAGGGCGGGATCACCGCCTGGGCGAAGCTGATCGATACGTCGCTGCCCACCTATTAGGGGGGTCGCCACCACGCACTTGGATGCGCCCGACGGCCCGGAGGCGGCGCACGGGCCGGGGTAGCATCACGCGGTGCAGGCGCTGGGTCTCATTCATGCGCTCTTGACCGCGGTCTGCGTGGCGGCGGTGCTGTCGCGCGCCGACCACCGCGACGCCTGGGCGGGGCTCACCAAGACGGACGTGGTCCTGTACGTCGGGTTCGGGCTCGCCTCGGCGGGCGTGTCGCTGCTGTTCTTCGACGCGATCGGCGACCACCAGTTCCGGGCCCACGAGGAGGCGTACCACCTGGCGTTCCAGGGACAGGTGCCGCCCCACGGGTGGTCGCCCCTGGAGACGCAGCCGCTGCTGCGAGGGCTCCACCAGCTCGCGGGGTCGACGCTCGGGCACTCGATGGCGGTGTTCGTCGCGGTGGCGTTGCTCACCGGCACGTGGTCGGCGGGGCTGCTCGGCGCGGCGGTGCAGATGCTGACGGGACGTCGCTGGGTGGGGGTCGCGACGGCATTGGTCGCCACGGTGCACCCCTTCTCCACGTATTGGCGGCCGCACGCCTTCCACGTCGCGGCGCCGCACGTGCTCTGGGCGGCGACGTTGCTCCTGGCGGTCGTGGTGGCGCGCCGGCCGACGCGGCTGTCGGTTCTGGCGTGGCTGCTCATGGGCGGGCTCGCGACGACCTTGCGGCAGGACCAGCTGTTCGGCGTGATGGCGACGGCGGCGGTCCCGCTGATCCTCACCGGCGGCGCGTTGTGGCGCGACTGGCGCGTGTGGGTGCCCCCGATGGTGGTGGCGTCGGGCCTCCTGGTGGCGACGATCATCCCCGACATGCAGGCGGGCGTGGCCCGCGAGGACTTCCACTACGGCCTGCGGTTCCTGCCGCTGCACATCCGCGTGGTGGACGCGTATCGGCCGCTGACCTACCTGCCGATGCTGCCGCTGTTCGCGCTGGGGCTTTGGGCCGCTTCGCGGGGGCGCGAGGCGTGGCGGAACGTCGGAGTGCCGGCGGACGTGCGGCATGCGGCGCGGGCGCTGCGCTGGATCACGTTCGTGGCGGTGATGCCGGACCTGCTCTTCATGGACTTCGGTCCCCGGCACCTGCTCAACACGACCGACGCGGGGATCGCGCTCGGCGTGGTCGGCGTCGCCGGGCTGGCGGAGGTGATGGACTCACGTTCCACGCGGAACGCGGTGCTCGGGGCGTCGGCGGCGCTGTTGGTCGGGGTCGTGGGGCTCTCGGTGATGGACCTGCAGGACCTCGGATCACGCTACGGCGACGGCACCCAGGAGGTGCCGCGGCTCCCCGGGACGGCCAAGCCCACGGGGGAGCTCACCCTGACGTCGGACGACTGCGGAGCCTTCGCTGGGGAGGCGACGGTGTGCGACCAGTGGCTGTGGTGCTGGCCGCTGAAGGACCTGCGCGATCCCGACAACGTCGGTCGATTCTGGGACGAGCACGACGGGTGCGTGCTGTTCATGGTCGACATCAGCCTCGACGACACGGCGGGCGCGGTGCACGAGTGGTGGACCATGAGCCGCAGCATCTACGACTGGGACCCCGTGGCGGTGATGGAGATCCCCGAAGAGGGGACGCACCGCACGGTCGACGTCTATCGATTGCGCGACCGACCGGCGAAGTCGTCGGCGCAGCGGGTCAGGGACGACGACCACCGCAAGGACGACGGTCACTGAGCGCAGATCGGGGCGCGAGCGGGGGACCGGCGGCGGACCGGCGGGGGACCGGCGGCGGACCGGCGGGGGACCGGCGGGGTCGTGCATGCGGGGTCGTGCATGCGGGGTCGTGCCTGTGGGGTCGCGGATGCGGGGTCGTGCCTGTGGGGTCGCGGATGCGGGGTCGTGGATGCCGCCCGCGGGGGGTGAGTGACTCATTCGCGACACCTACGCGCCGTGGATGCCCCCCAGCGGAGCGTGGTGACCACTCTCGGACAGGCCCGGAGGTTCGGAGGAAGCGGCCCGCGTCCGCGGGGTCGTCGGGGTCGTCGGCGTGATTCTCGACAAGAGGTCTCGGTTTCGGGCCCACGGACGCACCCCTGCCCTCGGAACCGAGACGTTTTGTCGGTGGGGGAGAGGAGGGTGTCGGGGGAGGGGGCGGCTGCGGCCCCGCTACGCGTGGCCTCCACCGGCTCCGGGAACCCGCGCGAGAAGATCGCGCTCACGAGAGGACGTCGGTCGCGCGGTTTCCCTCCGCGCTCCGCGAGCCCTCCGGTCTCGCTCCGCCGCTCCGGTGCCCCTCCGGGTCACCTCCGCAGGAGTCGCTTCCGGATCCGTGGGGCACCCCCCCGACAAAAGGTCTCGGTTTCGGCGGCACGGGCGCGCCCTGCGGGCGGATCCGAGACGTTTTGTCGGTGTGGGAGAGGAGGGTGTCGGGGGAGGGGGCGGCTGCGGCCCCGCTACGCGTGGCCTCCACCGGCTCCGGGAACCCGCGCGAGAAGATCGCGCTCACGAGAGGACGTCGGTCGCGCGGTTTCCCTCCGCGCTCCGCGAGCCCTCCGGTCTCGCTCCGCCGCTCCGTGCTGCTCCGGGTCACCTCCGCCGAGCGAAGAGGCTTGTCCGAGTTAGTGGGCGGGTGGTTCGGGAGGCCATATCGCTCGGTCGACGCGGCAGTTCCCCACGACGAAGTCCAAGACGTCCATGACGACGTCTTGGTCCGCATCCGCGCTGTCTGCGAGAAGAGCCCGCAAGAGCCTCGCCGCCCCCTCCTGTTGGCCTCCGGCGCCGGCGTAGGCCCGGACGTGCCCGAGGATGACGGTCAGGGGAACTCCAGCTGCTAGCGCGTCTCTGAGTCTGGACTCAAGTTCCGAAAGGCTGTCGCTCACTGTTCGACCCTACACCAGGCACACCGAGTGCCCTCCAGGGCAGACTGGTATTCGTCGATGGTCATCTCGCGAGCTGGTTCAAGGACCCCATGTGTCTTCTGATCCTGCACGAACTGCAGGTCCGGGCCGATGTCCGACTCATCGAGCTGCCAGACCCCATCTTTGGCACGGTAGTCCGGCACGTACCTGGGATCGTCCGGGTTGACGGACATTCCGCCGGTCCCGGGCGTCACGCGGTCTCCGTCCACTGGAATGTCGGTTTCAGGGCGGGCTCCCAGAGTCCTGCCTGACGGACCGACGGCGGGTTTCCCATCCGCCGCTTCCTTCATGCCGCGATAGAGCTTTCGACTCCCCCCCGACGCCATCGCCTTCCCGCCCGTCGACGCGAGACCTTCGGCTGCCTTGGCGGATCGGA
>CAZUHI010000009.1:0-10838 GCA_964620495.1 uncultured Rickettsiales bacterium
TCCCGGGCGGCTTCTGTCCGTCCCCCGGCCAGAACCCGGGGAGGATCGCCGATCCTGGGCGGCTTCTGTCCGCCCCCCGGCCAGAACCCGGGGAGGATCGCCGATCCCGGGGGGGTTGTGGCCGCGTCCTCGTCGTCCGTGCCGTCGTCGTCGTCGATACGACCGCTCAGGGCGGGACCCCATCAACCCGACGCCGGAGCGGAGCGGGCAGGTCCGCGAGCGCCCCGGTGGGCAGGGCGTCGAGCGGGCACGCGTTGAAGGTGTCCCAGAACAGGACGTGACGACGGGCGAGCTCGCCCGCCTCGCCCGCCGCGAGCAAGGCCGCCATCGTCTTGGCGGAGTACGTCGGATCGAGGGGGACGTCGAGCTCCGAGAGGCGCGCGCGGGCGGCCTCGCCGGCGGGCGTGGCGAACCCGTATCCGTCTCCGAAGAAGCCGTCGCGCACGACGATCTCGTCGGCACGGACCCGGATCCGCGGCAGGCCGGGATCCGCCGCGCGCAGGACGCCGGCGCATCGATTCGCGGTCCACGCCACCACCCGGGCGTTGCCCATGATCGCGGGCGTCACGCGCACCCCCAGCACCGCGGGGATCGGTCCCGCGTCATCGGTCGTCGCGGCGTGGAGTCGCAGGCCGACCTCCAGCCCCGCGTGGGAGCCCACCGATCCCGTGGGGACGAAGATCACGTCGGGGCGCGGCAGATCGCCGGCCGCGACCTGCTCCATCAGCTCGAAGGCCGCCTCCACGAAGCCCACGGCCCCCAGGGGGCTGCTGCCGCCGAACCACGTCGCGTAGGGCCGACGGCCACGCAGCGCGCCCGCCGCCACCCGCCGCGCGACCTCCGCCATCAGCGCCGCGTCGCCCCCGCAGGCGACGTACGTGGCGCCCGTCGCGACTCCCACCCGGAGGTTCGTCCGCACCTCGTCGATCGGAGGCTGCGGCATGGTCACGAGCGTCACGGCGAAGCCTGCGCGGGTGCCGTGGATCGCCGTCGCGAGGCAGTAGTTCGAGCCGTCCGCCCCGACGGCGATCACCTCCTCGAACCCGCGGGCCCGGGCGTCCCCCAGCAGCCACTCCAGCTTGCGCGGCTTGTTGCCCCCGTACGGCGTCGCCGACCGCCCATCGTCCTTCATCCACAAGCTCGCGCAGTCCACGGACGACTCCAGCGGCTCCAGCCGACGCACGGGGGTCGGCCCCGCCAGCAGCGGCACCACGGGGAGCCGCTCCGCGAGCCGGGGGAACCGGCGATGGAGGGCGCGTCGGGGGAGGGCGGACACCTGCGTGTACTGTAGTGCAGCGTCGGACGATCTACCCTTGCGCCGATGCCTCGCCCGCCGCTCCGCCCGGTCCGCTTCGCGACCCCCGACACCACGCTCGAGCCGTGCGACGACGGGGGCTGCATCCTCCGGTCCGCGACGCCCCTGGGCGCCGTCGCGGCTCGGGTCGGCGACTGGCTCGATCGGTGGGCCTCGGAGGCTCCCGACCGGATCTTCCTGACCGAGCCCCACGACGACGGGCGGCGGGAGCTCACCTACGGGGACGCCCGCGCGCGGGCGCGATCGATCGCCGCGGGCCTCCTCGAGCGGGGCCTCGGTCCGGATCGCCCGGTCGTCATCCTGAGCGGCAACTCCATCGACCACGCCCTGCTGTCGCTCGCCGCCATGTACGTCGGGGTGCCGGTGGTGCCGGTCTCGACCGCCTGGACCCTGATGTCGTCGGACGGCGCGCGGGTGGCGTCGGTCCTGGAGCAGGTCGGCCCCGGGCTGGTCTGGGCGGACGACCCCGAGCGGTACCGGACCGGGCTGCAGCACGCCGATCCCGAGGTGGTCGTCGCGGATCTCGAGGGGCTGAAGGGCGACGCCGACGTGGACGCCGCCGCGCGCTCCGTGGGCCCGGAGACCGTCGCCAAGATCCTCTTCACGTCGGGCTCCACCGGGCCGCCGAAGGGGGTCCTCAACCCCCACCGGATGCTCACGTCGAACCAGGCGATGATCCGGAGCGTCTGGCCGTTCGTGGAGGACGAGCCCCCGGTCCTCGTGGACTGGCTGCCGTGGAACCACACGTTCGGCGGCAACCACAACTTCAACCTCGCCCTCAGCCGCGGCGGCACCCTCCACATCGACGTCGGCCGCCCCGCGCCGGGCCTGCTGGACCCGACCCTCGCGGCGCTGCGCACGCTGGCCCCCACCATCTACTTCAACGTGCCCGCGGGCTATGCCGCCCTGCTCCCGCACCTCGAGGGCGACGTCGACCTCGCCGAGAACTTCTTCTCGAAGCTGCGCGTCCTCTTCTACGCGGGCGCGTCCCTGCCGCCGGACCTGTGGGAGCGGCTGGAGGCGCTGGCCGTGCGCACCACCGGGGA
This sequence comes from uncultured Rickettsiales bacterium, assembly GCA_964620495.1. Classification (GTDB taxonomy): domain Bacteria; phylum Myxococcota_A; class UBA796; order UBA9615; family UBA9615; genus CAZEKB01. The sequence goes on from CAZUHI010000009.1 coordinate 2,362, forward strand.
GCGGATCGCCATGTCGTCGGGGTGGGGCTCCACGGAGACGGCCCCCGCCGCCACCACCGTGCACGCGGACATCGACCGCGCCGGGGTGATCGGGTGGCCCGCGCCGGGCTCGGAGATCCGCTTGGTCCCGCTGGCGGGCGAGGGGCGCTTCGAGCTCCGCGTGCGCGGCCCCCACGTGACGCCCGGGTACCACGGCCGGCCGGACCTCACCGCCGCCGCGTTCGACGACGACGGCTTCTACAAGATCGGCGACGCGGGCCGCTTGGTGGTGCCCGGTGATCCCCTCTCGGGGCTGGTCTTCGAGGGACGCGTGGCCGAGGACTTCAAGCTGCTGAGCGGGACCTGGGTCCGCGCGGGGAAGCTGCGCGTGGCCGCCCTTGCCGCGGCCGACGGGCTCTTGAGCGACGCCCTGGTGACGGGGCACGATCGCGCCGACGTCGGCCTGTTGGCGTGGCCGAACGACGCCGTCGCGAGGGCGCGTGGGCTCGACCGGGAGGCCGTCCGCGCGGCCGTCGCCGAGCGTCTGGACGCCTGGGGCGAGGGGCGCGGGAGCAGCGAGCGGGTGGCGCGCTTCGAGCTGCTGGACACGCCCCCGGACGCCCACGCCGGGGAGATCACCGACAAGGGATACGTCAACCAGCGTCGCGGTCTGCAGCTGCGCGGGGCGGCGGTCGAAGCGCTGTACGCCGAGCCCTCCGGGACGGACCTCCGAGCCCGGGCGCGCAGCGTCAAGGAGGCGCTGGTCCGGCACATCGGCCTCGTCGGCTTCTTCGGCGGCTTCATCTACGACTCCATCACGCTGCGGCGCATCGACAAGGTGTTCGACAACGTCCTGCTCGCGCTCTACCTGGTCGTCCTCGGGGTGCTGCTCGCCCTCGAGCGACGGATGGAGTGGCACCGCCGGGTCCCCCGCTGGGTGGCCGAGTACCCGCGGGCCCTGGAGCTCGCCACCCAGTTCTTCTTCGGCGGCCTGTTCTCGGCGTACGTCGTCTTCTACTTCAAGAGCGCGGGCGGGCTCGGCTCGCTGCTCTTCATGCTCCTGCTCGCGGGCGCGATGGTCGTCAACGAGTTCCTCGACGGGGCCCTGCGCAGGCTCGAGACCCTCCGGGTCGGCCTGTACTTCTTCACGGCCTTCTCGTTCTTCCTGTTCTCGATCCCCGTGTTCACCGGCGTCATGAACCCCTTCATGTGGGTGCCCTCGGCGGGGGCGGCGGCCGGCATGTGCCTGCTCGTCGTGCTGGCGACGCATGCGGGCGGACGCGGAGAGCTGCCCTCCTTCCTCGGGGGCACGTCGCTCCGGGAGCGGTTGGTGTTTCACGGCGGGATGATGGCGACCCTGACGCTCTGTCTGGCCCTCCTGGCGAAGTTCGGTCTCATTCCTCCCGTCCCGCTGTCGGTGACGGAGCGGGTGGTCGCGCACAGCGTCGAGAGGCAGGGGGACGGCTACCACCTGACCGTCGACCGCGGAGGCTGGACGCGCACGTTGACCCTACGGCCCCCCCGCGTGCGCTGGGCCGAGGGCGAGGCCGTCGTGGTGTTCACGGCCGTGTTCGCGCCCAAGGACACGTCCCTGGAGCTCACCCACCGCTGGCAGCGACGCGATGGCGACGGGCCTTGGACGGACACCGAGCCGAAGCCGATCCGCGTGTCGGTGATGGGCGGTCGGGCCGGCGGGTACCGGACCTACACGCGCAAGCGGCGGGTGCATCCCGGGGACTGGCGCGTGCTGGTGGAGACCGACGACGAGCGCGTGATCGGGACCGTGCGGTTCGACGTGCAGGCGGTGGACCCGGAGCGCATCAAGCTCCGCGAGATCGTCCGCTGAGGCCCGAGGCGGAGGTCAGTCCGTGCCCGCGCTGAGGAGGTGCTCCCGCAGGACGGGGGCCTCCGGCGCGTCGGGGTTCTCGTCCAGGTAGGCCTCCAGGGCCGCCGTCCCCGCTTCGACCTCCCCGAGCCCGAGCAGCACCAGCCCGAGGTCACGGCGGTGCTCCGAGACGTCCGGCTGGAGGATCCGCAGGCGGCGCACGGATCGCAGCACGCCGAGGCCGTCGCCGCGTCCCAGGTAGGACGCGCGGAGGTTGTTGGTCATCCGGGTGAGGATGTACCTGGCGTCGACCGGATCCATGAAGCGCGCGCGCCGCTCGGGGTCGTGAGCGGTGTCGGGGATCAGGCGCTCGAGGCGCTCCTCGAGGGGGGCGGCGCGGCGGACCTCGCCCGCGTGGAAGGGATCCAGATAGAAGGGCGGATCGGCGTCCCGGGGCCGGACGATGAAGTGGCCCGGGTAGCCGATCCCGTCCACGGCGAACCCCGCGCGCCGCGCCGTCTCGATGTAGAGGACCGACAGCAGGATCGGGAGGCCGCGGCGGCGCTCGAGGACGCGATGCACCAGCGAGTTGAGGGGATCGTCGTAGGACTCGGAGTCGCCCGCGAAGCCGAGGGTGCCGAAGAGGTGGGTGTTGATCCGGGCGACGCACTCGATCGTGGACGCGACCTCGGGCAGGTGGAGCGGGGCGGCGAGGGCGTCCAGGGACGCGAGGATCTCGTCGGGCGACGCGGTCGGGTCCTCGTCCGCCGCGATCAGGGAGACCGCGAGGTCGAGGGGGGGCTGGTCGCCGTCTCGGGTGAGGAGGTCCTTCAGGCGGGCCGACGCCGCGCTCGGCTCGATGCTGGGGTCGTCCGCCACGTCGATCAGGCTATCAGCCCCCACACGGCAGAATGGGGGGGTGACGTCCCCTGCTCCCGTCGTCCGCCCCCGCGCGTGGGCCCTGCTCCTGGCCCTCGTCCTGGGTGCCACCTGGTGGATCGACGTCGTGCACTGGCACGGGATGGCCGCGGGGGTCGTGGACGCCGCGCTGGTGGAGCTCCGGGTGCACCGGACGGTGAACGCGTGGTCGTGGGTCGGGTTCATCCAGCCGCCGGGCTTCTCCCTCCTGCTGCACGCGCTGGACGGCCTCGAGCGCGCCGTCGGGCTGTCGCCCGCCCTGGGCGTGTTCCTCCTGGGCGCGGTCGTGGACTCGGTGCTGTTGGCGGTCCTCTCCACCCTCGTCGCGCGTCGCTTCGGCCTGCACTGGGGCCTCCTGACGGCCGGGATGCTCGCCCTCAACCCGGCCACGCTGCGCCCGTTCGAGCACTACCCCCTGGCGCAGCTCCTGGCGACGCTGGGCGTGCTCGTGGTGGTGGCGGCCGGTCGCGGCCGTCGCTCGCCCGCCGCGGCCGCGGCGGTGGTCCTGCTGGGCAGCCTGATCCACCTCGCGACCCTCTTCGTGACCCTGCCCGTGGTGGTCGCCGTGTTCGTCGCCCGGCCCGAGCGCCGTCGCGGGCTGCTCTCGGCGGGGGCGGTGGCGGGGGCGCTCCTGCTGGCGTCCACGTTCCCCGACTTCTGGATCCAGCTGCAGGAGGAGAGCGTCTCCACGCTGCCCCCGGGGGGCCCCAACATCGGGTGGAGCAACCCGCTGCTCGTCGGGCTGCTCGGGCTCTGGTTCGTGCCCGCGCTGCGGGGGCCGGATCGCTGGGCAGCGTGGGGACCGACGGGCTTCGCGGCGATCATCGCGGGCCTCCAGGCGGGCGGGCTGGTGAACGGGGTGCCGTTCCCGTCGGGCATGCACTACTTCACGATCGTCGATCCGCTCCTGGTGCTCTCGGCGGTGGTGGTGGTCGCGCGGATCCGACCGGCCGCGATCCGGGGGGGGTTCGTGGTGCTGCTGGGGGTGACCCAGGCCGCCCTCTTCGCGCGGGCCGCGGTGGTCTTGTGGGGCGATCCCGGCGTGTTGCTGCGCGCTCTGGGGCCTTGGCGCTGGTTCGGAACGATTCCGGGTGTCGGGTGACGTGCGCGCGTGGGCACGACGTCCGGTACCCTTCCCCGAATGCGCCGTATTCCCTCCGTGCCGGCAGCCGTTCTTGCTGCCGCGTTCGTCGCCGCCGCGCCCGCCGAGGCGCAGTGGGAGCGCCCCACCGCACCCGTGGCGACCGAGGCGGACCCGTACCTCGATCGCATCGAGCCCCTCGTCCAGGAGCTGCTGACGCTCCCGTCTCACGACGACCGCTACCTGCGCCTGCTGTCCCTGTCGTCGACGCGGGGTGAGGACGAGGAGTGGCGCGAGCGCGCGCGGAGCGCGGCCGCGGTCATCGCGGCGCTGAAGGCGACCTACGTCGCCGACCTCAAGAAGACCGGCGACTTCCTCCGCGCGGCCATGGACGTCGATCCGCGGGTCCGCAGCGCCGCCCTCCGCGCCGCCCGTTCGGGCGAGCGGGCGCCCCTCCCCAGCAAGCCTCCCGAGGCCCCCGCCGCCGAGGAGCCCTCGAACAACCCCTGGGCCGCGCCTCCCCCCGCCGCGGAGCCCGCCCCCGCCGCCGGGTGGGGGACCCCGACGACCACCACGCCCGCGCCCGCTCCGGCTCCCGCCCCCGTAGCGGCGCCGACGTCCAGCGGCTGGGGCACCGGCACGCACGCCACGGCCGCCCCCACGTCCACGTCCGGCGGCTGGGGTACGGCCGGCGCCACGACCCCGGCCCCGGCTCCGGTGGCCGCCGCGATCTGGGGCGCCGAGACCCCGGCGACCCCCGCCCCCGCGGCCTCGGGCTGGGGCAGCGGCACGACCACCACGGCGGCCCCCGCGCCCGCCCCGGCGCCCGCGGCGAGCGTCTGGGGGACGCCCATGACCACGACGGCTCCGGCGCCCGCGCCCGCCGCGGATCTCTGGGGCACGTCGAACCCCGCGCCCGCCCCCGCCCCTGCGGCCGCGCCCGCGCCGAGCGTCTGGGGCAGCGGCACGACCACCACGTCGGCCCCGGCGCCCGCCCCGGCGCCCGCGGCGAGCGTCTGGGGGACGCCCACGACCACGACGGCTCCGGCGGTCGCGCCCGCGCCCGCCGCGGATCTCTGGGGCACGTCGAACCCCGCGCCTGCCCCGGCGGCTGCGCCTGCCCCGGCGGCCGCGGCGAGCGTCTGGGGGACGCCCACGACCACGACGGCTCCGGCGGTCGCGCCCGCGCCCGCCGCGGATCTCTGGGGCACGTCGAACCCCGCGCCTGCCCCGGCGGCTTCGGCTCCGGCCGCTTCGACTCCGGCGGTTTCGACCCCGGCCGCGAGCGTCTGGGGCTCCGGCACCACGCCCGCCCCGGCGGCGGACATCTGGGGAGCCCCCGCCCCCGCTCCCGAGCCGGTGGCGGACGTCTGGGGCACCCCCGCGCCCGCGCCTGCCCCGACCCCCGAGCCCGCCCCGGCGCCCGCCGACGCGTGGGGCCCCCAGACCCCGTCCGCGACCCCCGGCTGGGGCAGCCCCGCGGCCGCTCCGACCGTGGCCGTCGCGCCGACCGTCCCGTCGGGGATCGCGGGCCTCATGCTGACCCGCGGGATGTTCCAGGGCGCGGTCCCCACGTTCATCACGGCGGCGGACGGCAGCTCCGAGTTCACCGGCATCGCCCGCCCGAGCACCTACAACGTGCTCGACGGCCACGGCACGCCGCTGAGCCCCCTCGGCTTCGCGAAGCTCACCGGGGACTCGGACCTCGTCGCGCAGATCACCTTCGAGAAGCGGATGTCGACCGGGATGATGGTCGGCGGCACGATCGGCGGGGTGTCCCTGCTCGTCGCGGGCGCGCTCGAGGTGCGGGGCGGCGACTCCCTGCTCTCGTCCCCGGCCGCGGCCTCCGCCACGGCCCTCGACGCCGGGTCGGATCGTGTCCGCGGCGGCGCCGCGCTGCTGGTGACGGGCGGCCTGGTCACGCTGGTCTCGCAGGTGCAGGCGGCGGTCGTGCGCGTCCGCCAGTCGTACCTCCCCACCTACCTCAGCGGCCAGGAGCTGGACGCGCGGATCCGCGCCTACAACGCCCGACTGCGCGCGGACTTCGGTCTACTCGATCAGGATGACGCGACCGTCCTCGTTCCCCGCCCCCGCCTCACCGTGCAGCCGCGACTGGGCCTCGGCTTCTTCGGCCTCGACGGGACCTTCTGAGTCCATGCGCATCCTCTTCGTCGCCGTCCTCCTGTTGGCGACGCCGGCGCTCGCCGCCCCCACCGACAAGCTCCCCGCCCCCACGGAGGCGGTGGTGTCCGAGGTGGCCCTCAAGCTCGACGTCGGCCCGCTGGTCGTGGACCCCCTCAAGTACCAGAAGCCGTGGCCGGTCCCGTTCGTCGAGGGCGACGACGGCGACCGCAGCGGCGGCCTCGGCAAGAAGACGGACCAGCTCCCGGACCCGAAGGTCCAGGGGCGGCCGGGCAAGGGTCCGTGGGTCCTGTTCGAGGGTGTGGTCCCCGAGTCTCGCTGCCGGTCTCCGCGGTTGTCCCAGAACGGCGCCACGGTCATGGCGATCTGCGCCGGCCTCGACGTGGGGCGCCCGGAGGACGAGCACGTGGTCGCCATGCGCGGCGGCGGCGTGCTCCGCTACCACGAGCCGATCTTCCGCCTCGAGGGGCGCGGGGACGAAGCGGAGATGTCGCCCGACGGGCGCCGCATCGCGGTCCTCGCGGGGGTGGGCGGGGGCCGCGCCGTGCACCTCCTGGACCTCGACGAGCGCACGGACACGCGCATCACCGGGGGCTGGACGGAGCCTCGCGCGCCCTCGGTGGACGCGGAGGTCGCGGCCGTCGCCTTCACGGCGCTGGTCAAGGGCAAGCCCGCGGCGGTCGTGATCGACGTCGAGGGGAACACGGCCAAGGTCTGGAAGTCGGCCAAGGCGATCGACGTCCGCGGTTTGGGCTTCCGAGGCGCCCGCGCGTTGGTCATCGCGAAGCCGGTGGACATCGCCCAGGCCATGCTGGTCGACGTGTCGACCGCCGAGCTCTACGACCTCTCGGAGCGGAAGGGCGACGTGAGCTCGGCGCGCATGCTGCCCAGCGGCGCGACGGCCACGTTCACGACCCGTGTCGGCGGCGCCTGTGTCGTGTACCAGGCGGAGCTGTTCCGCCGGGTCCGACGCGAGGTCGTCGCGTCGGTGGACTGGTGCTTCGATCGGATCTTCGCCGAGGAGAACTCGCGCTTCCTGCTGTGGGACCGGGTGTTCACCGACGGCACCAAGAAGGTCACGCTGTTCGACCGCCGCAAGAAGCGGATCCACTGGGAGCTGTACGACAGCTGCGACCGCGCGACGATGAGCCCCGACGGCCGCGTCGTGGCCGCCCAGTGCGGCAACCGGAAGCTGCCGCCCGCGGTGTACGTGTTCCTGGTGCCGGACAAGCCGACGGTGGACACGGAGGAGCAATGAGAGTCCGCCACGGCCTCGCCCTGCTCGCGTTGTGTGCCCTCGCGCCGTCGCTCGAGGTCCCGTCGGCGGTGGCCGCGCGGGTGAAGAGCGCGAAGCAGACGGTCCGCACCCCCGAGCCGCGTCGGATCGCCGCGGGCACGCACGACGGCGACTTGTTCACCCCGAAGATCAGCCCCGACGGCGCGTGGGTCGCGTACGGCATCCAGGAGCAGGTCGGGGAGCGCACGAAGCTGAGCTGGTTCCGCCGGGAGCTCGACGGCGGCCAGTTCGAGTCGGTGTGGCCGAACCAGCACCCGTCGCTGCGGGAGGACGAAGGGACCGCGTCCTTCTCGGACCTGGTGCAGTTCGAGTGGCACCCGACGGAGAACCAGCACGCGATGGTCGCCCGGCACAAGCAGGACGCCAACGACGTGCTGCTCGAGTTCATCGACGTGCGGTTCGGCGGGCCCGGGAACCAGCACCACCCGGTGTTCTCGCCGGACGGCCGGCAGCTGATCGTGGCGGGCAAGAGCGAACGCAGCGACGAGCTGTTCCTCGCCGAGTCGAGCCACGGCGCCGAAGTGCAGCGGCTCACGTGGACGCGCGACTTCGAGCAGAACCCGTCCTGGCACCCGAACAAGCCGAAGATCCTCCACGAGATCCGGGCCGACAAGAAGTCGGACCTGTTCGTCATCGACATCGAGACGTTCCGGCACGAGGCGGTGGTGCGGCTCCCGAAGTCGGACGAGGTGCACCCGATCTGGTCGCCCGCGGGGGACGACACGTACGCGTTCCTGAGCAACAAGAACTACGCGGACCGGGGCAGCTACGACCTCTACGTCGGGAAGCTGGGGCAGATGCGGTCGACGCTGGTCATCCCCAACGTGCGCAAGAGTCGTCACGGGCCCGGCTACGCGTGGGACCCGGCGGGGCGGTTCCTCATCGCGGTGCAGCAGATCGGGGACGACACGGACCTCGTGATCGCGCCCTCGGACGCCTCGCAGGAGGCCGCCGGCCTCGGCTTCGAGACGAAGGACAACGCCGACCCCGCGCTGCATCGGCACGAGGGCATCTTCCGCATGGCCTGGGTCGCCGCCGACAGCCGCCGATCCCGGGGCAAGCCCGCCTACCGCATCGTGTGGACCGCCGACTGGAACGCGATGGAGCTGCCCAAGCTGGCGGGCATCGAGCCCACGCCCGAGGGGCTCAAGGACGCCCCCGCCGAGGCGCCCGAGGCTCCGGCGGAGTAGGCAGCACCACACGCTCGCAGCTCGGCAGAACGGCTCATTCCCCCC
>CAZUHI010000009.1:10938-54313 GCA_964620495.1 uncultured Rickettsiales bacterium
GGGATGCGAGCCGCTGACGGCTCGCAGCTCGGCAGAACGGCTCATTCCCCCCGGGATGCGAGCCGCTGACGGCTCGCAGCTCGGCAGAACGGCTCATTCCCCCCGGGCTGCGAGCCCTACCTCGCCTTCGACGGACTGGAGGGCAACACCACCCGGGTGCGCATCCCGGGCAGCAGGCAGTCCTCCCTCGTGCACACGTTGATGCGCCGGCTGTGGACGGGGCGCCCCCGCTTCAGGAACAGCAGCTCGAACGTCCCGAGGCCCTGGAGCGCGAACACGCCGCCCTCCACATGGAGCCGATACCCCTGGGCGCGCACCTCCAGGTCCGTCAGGTCGCCCTCGATCTCGACCGTCACGGGTCGATAGGACAGCGTGACGTCCAGGCGCATCCGTGACCGGGGCGGCACCACGACCGTGTGCCTCCAGGGCTCGTGGAACGCCGATCGCAGCTCCACCACGTGCTCGCCGGGCGCGATGTTCATCGTCACCGGCGTGTAGCCCAGCTCCTCGCCGTCCACCGCCACGGTCGCCCACCCGTGCACCACCCCTACGTGCAGCACCGGCCCCTCCACGGCCGCGGCCGGCGACCCGAGGAGCGCGAGACAGCCCATGAGCACGAAGCGCCGCATCCCGGGCACGAAGCTGCACGGACCACGCCACGGCGGCGGGCCGGTGCGGTAGGGGTAGGGTGGACCGCATGGGGTCCCGACGGCTCGCCCTGACCATCCTCCCGGCGCTCGTCTCCACGGGCTGCGCGTTCTTCGATCTCGCGTCCGAGACGATCGACGACGTCGAGTGCGTCACCACGATCATGAACCTCGATCTGGAGATCTCGGCGACCACCGAGGACGTCTGCAGGTCCGACACCTGCCTGGTCCTGGAGGGCGACCTGCTCATCGCGGCCGACCGCGCCACGGCCCTGCCCGATCTGTCGTGCGTCGTGGCGGTCAACGGAGACCTCTGGAGTCGCTCGCAGTCACTGCCCTCGCTCGAGGGGCTCGAGACCATCGCCCGGATCGGCGGCTCCCTGGTCCTCCCGCCGGACAGCTCGTTCGACGACCTCCGTGGACTGGACGGGCTGACGTCCGTCGGCGGCTCGATCGTGATCCCGCGCGGGTTCCGCTCGCTCGCCGGCCTCGAGGCCCTCGAGGAGGTCGGCGGGGACCTGGAGATCAGCTGGATGCCGCTCGTGGACGTGTCGGAGCTCCGGTCCCTGCGGGCCGTCGGCGGCGACCTGATCCTGCGACGGCTCGACGAGCTCGTGGAGATCTCGCTGCCCTCCCTGGAGCTCGTCGGCGGGCTCGACGTCCAGTGGAACCCGGCCCTCCGGCGGATCGACCTGGGCCGCCTCACCGTCACCCATCGCATCGGCCTCCAGAACCTGGCTGCGCTCGAGGAGATCGTCGGCAGTCCGACCCTCGGGACCCCCGACTTCGTGGACGTGCGCTTCGCCCCCGCGCTGCGTTCCGTCGTGCCCCTGGGCCTGACGTCCGCGGAGCACGTCCTCATCCAGGACACCGCCCTCACCGACGCGACCCTGCTCACCGGGCTCGTCGAGGCGGAGTACCTGCGCCTCGACGACAACAACGCCATGACGGGTGTCGACGGTCTCGAGAGCCTCACGTCGGCCGGGATCCTCTCCCTGTACGGCAACGACACCCTCGCTTCCCTGGACGGGCTGGCCGGCCTCGAGGAGGTGCGCCGCGACCTCGAGATCGCCCACAACGCGATCGAGTCCCTGGTCGGCCTCCGGGGGCTGCGGCGGATCGGCGGGGGCTTCGATCTCATGCAGTACTACCCCCCCATGGTCCTCGAGGGCCCGCCCGCCCTGGAGGAGATCGGCGACTGGTTCGAGGTGATCGCGGACCTCGTCGCCGTGCAGGGGCCGGACTCCCTCGAGCGCGTCGGCGGCGGCCTCTTCCTCTACGACGTGGCCGGGGACGTGAGCGGCTTCGCGGGGCTGACGGAGATCGCCGGGACGCTCCAGATCGGCGCCGCCGGGACTGTCGACGGCTTCGACTCGCTCACCTCCGTGGGTCGCCTGTACCTCGAGGGACACGGAGACGACGAGGCCCTCGACGTCCGCGGCTTTCCCCTGCTCGAATCGGTCGAGTCCCTCACCCTGCGCCACGCCGCCGCCCCCGTGTCCACCGGCCTCCCGCTGCTCGCGAACGTCGACCAGCGCCTCGCCCTGGACGACTTGGGCTCGGTGGACGGGCTCGGCGGCATCGAGCGCGTGGGCGACATCCTCTGGATCCACGGGCTGGGGGACGTGGACCTGTCGGCTCTCTCGGGGCTCGTCGAGCTGGGCGGCCTGACGGTGCAGGGGTGCGACGACCTCACCTCCTTGGGCACGATGTCGGTCCCCGCCGACCTCCCCCTGGGCCTCGCGATCACCGACAACGCGCACCTCGTGGACATCGAGGCGCTCGCGACCGTGCGGACCACTACGTCGGTCCGGATCCTCGAGAACAACTTCCTGCCCTCGATCGAGGCCCTCCACGGGATCGAGTCGGTCGAAGGGGACCTGACGGTGTGGGACAACCCCTACCTGCCGGACGCGGCCGTCCAGGACTTCCTCGACGCCGTCGGGCTCGACGCCATCGGGGGCGACGTGGTGGTGGGGAACAACGGCGGCTGAGCGCGCCCGCCCTGGCCCCGACGCTCAGGGCCCGCGCAGCACCCGGATCACCGACCACACCACGATCAGCATCAGGCCCCCGAACTCGCGGGCCGCCTCGGTCTCGGGTCGGTCTGGGCTCATGGAGGCCACGACGTCGCCCATGCTCGTCACCGCGGCCGCTTCGGGCAGGACCATCAGGGCCCAGATCGTCGCCGCGATCCCGGAGACCGCGGCCAGGAAGAACCCGATCCGGCTGCCCGGGGGCGCCGCCGCCGCGAAGGTGGCCGCGAGGTAGATCACGATCCACCGGATGGGGTCCGGATCGTTGTACTGCACCGCCGCGGAGAGGATGAAGGTGGCGGCGAACAGCCCGTCGAAGACGCGCCCGGCCGTCACTGCGTCGTCTCCTCGACCCAGGGCTCCGAAGCGAACACGACCTCGATCGTGGGCTGCGTCTCGCCGCGCTCCCCGGCCTCGATCAGGTGCTCCTCCGCGAACTCGACCAGGGAGCTCCGCACATTCTCCCGGGCCGTGGACCAGAAGGCCTCGGAGCGCACGTTCTCCTCGGTCAGGTCCGTCACGCGGGCGACCAGACCGGCCGCGTTTCGGTCCTCGACGGCGGAGCTCACCAAGGCGGCGCCGTCCACCGTGACCACCATCGTGTCGGTGCGGATCGCCGGGGTGCGCGCCGAGGGCTCGGGCACGCGCCACCGGCACACGTCGCCGTCTTCGTCGCACGCCACCACGAAGGCCCCCGGGTCCATGTTCCGAAGATCGATGCCCAGGTCCACCGTGAAGTCCCACTCGACCCTCGCGCGGGTCGTCCCGAGCGAGATCCCCAGGACCGTCTTGAGGGTCTGATCGGACGTCGCGTCCAGGTGTCCGCCCTGGGTGTGGGCCACCAGGAACGCCTCCTGCGACCCGGCGAGGACGGCCAGGTTGGTGCGGAGCACCGTCTCGATGCGGGGGGCCAACGAGTCGTTCACGAGGTTCATCCCGCGCAGCGCCAGGACCGTGCCCGCCACGAGGATCCCCAGGGCGACCGCTGCCCACGCGACGTGGAAGGCCGAGCTGCGTCCCTCACTCATCGGGCTCGACCCACGGCGGAAGGCCGATGCGTTCGCGGTCGACGTTCCGGAGGTCTCGGACCAGCCCGAGGATCTCGTCCGCGAGCTCCAGCGCGTCCTTGGTGCGGTCGAAGTCCCCCGCCCGCACCGGCGCGCCGAAGTTGTAGCGGATGCCGTGCCCGATCCGGCTCGTGACCACGTTGGCCGACACCTGCTTCACGAACTCGTTGGTGAGCCCGCCGATGAAGAAGGGCAGCACCAGCATGTCGGGGTGGCAGCGCTTGATGAGCTCGCCGACGCCGCGGCGGGCGGGCTGGATGAAGTGCGGGTCCGGCCCCTTGCCCCGCGTCCCCTCGGGGTGCATGCCCAGGATCGTGCCCGGGCGGTCCGCCACCCAGGCCATCTGCTCGAGGCCGACGGGGTTGAGCTCGGCCTTGCGGTCGTCCCGGAACACCGGCGGCCACATCGATCCGCCCGCCATGGCCCAGTTGACGAACATCCCGCCGATCGTCTCGTAGAAGAACCTCGCGCGGACCGGGAAGTAGATGCGCTTCACCAGTCCCGTGGTCCACCAAAGGATCGTGCTCGCCACGAACATGTCGAAGAAGCTGCGGTGGTTGCTCACGAGCAGGATCCCGCGGGGCGGCCGCTCGGCGTCGAGCTTCGCGAGGTGCTCCATGCCGCTGTGGTTCCACAGGCGGAGCGTGGCGAGCCGCATCCACAGCCGCGACGTCCACCACAGCCACGTCATCCCGAACCACTTGGGCACGGCCGACGTGTTCATCCACCGGAACAGGGGCTCCGCGACCCGCTCCCAGCCGCGCAGCTGCGCCTCCGGGAACCGGGGGCAGGGGGCGTCGGCGCGGCGGTGGTCGGGCAGGTCCATGGTGTGGGATGGCGGCACGCCGGCAGCTTGCCACGGGCGACGGGCCGGTTCAGCGGTCGAGCGTCTCCACGAACCGCGCCCGCACCGTGTCGATGTGCTCCTCGAGCCGCTCGACCGTCCAGTCGCGGGTGGGCACCGGGGGCAGGATCGTGATGCGGATCACGCCCGGCGTGAGCTGCAGGGTCCGGTGCGGCCAGAGCGCCCAGGCGTTGTGCAGGACGATGGGGACCACGGGGATCCCGGCGCTGATCGCGATGTGGGCGAACCCCTTCTTGAAGGGCCCGAGGGTGCCGTCGACGCTCCGGGTCCCTTCGGGGGCCATGAGTGTGCTGAGGCTCCGTCGGCGCATCGTGTCCGTCATGCGGTTCATCGACGCGATGGCCCGGGCGCGGTCGCTCCGATCGATGAACAGGTTGCCCATGAGCAGGAACGCCTGGCCGAACCCCGGCACCCAGATCAGCGACTTCTTGCCGATGGCGACGGCGTGCGGCGGCCAGATCGCCATGCCTGCGATCGTGTCGATGATCGAGCTGTGGTTGATCGCGTAGAGCGCCGGTCGCTCCGTGGTGATGTGCTCGCGGCCCTCGACCTGAAGGCCCCACCCCAGGATGCGCAGCATGATCGGCGCGACCCACCGCGCGTACCGGCCGCCCAGCCCCACCCGCTTGCGATGCCAGGGGAGCAGCGGGACGCACACCAGCGTCAGGCCCAGGGCCGTCACCACGAACAGGAGGGTCGCGGCGAGGAGCCGCGCGACGGTCTGGAGTCGGCCGTATGGCCGCGGAGGCTCGCTCCCCTGCATGTCGCCAGATTATCCTCCTGCCGTGTCCAAGGCCCTGCTCCCTCTCGTCGTCCTCCTGGGATGCACCCCCTACGTCGACGCCGAGTTCCCCGCCCCCGACGCCTGGGGGCCGCTCGCCGGACCCGGGGGCCCCGTCGCGACGTTCGCGCCCGAAGACCTGACGCAGCACTGCGCGTACCTGCTGGGGGGCGAGCAGGACGCCGAACACCACAACCTGGTGGCGATGCACGACGGCCGCCTCGTCATGCCCTGGTCGCCCGAGGACGGGGGCGGCGGGCTGTCGATCTTCGACTTCGACGACCCCTGCGCCCCGGTGCTCGTGGGCGAAGCCTGGCACCCCGAGATGCGCGAGTCGCACACCCTGTCGTTCGCGCACCGCGGCGGCCGGGACTGGGTCGCGGTGGACTCCATGACGCAGTCGAAGGCGGGCGAGGTGACGGGCGGCGGCATCGGCATCTGGGACATCACGGACCCCACCGCCCCCCGGTGGGCCTCCACGCTCGTCCTGCCCGGATTCGACTACCCGGACGCCTACTTGCGGGTCACGCTGTCGACGTTCTGGATGGGGGATCTGCTCTACGTAGCCGGGGCCCTCAACGGGATCTTCGTCGTCGACGTGTCCGATCCGGAGAACCCCGTCCACCTGAGCACCTACACGTTCAGTCCAGGCCTGCTGGTGGGCACGATCCACGCGATCGGTCCGGTGGCCCTCGTCAGCGCCGCCGGGGACGCCAAGACCGCGCTGCTCGACCTCTCCGACCCGGCGAACCCCCGGCCCATCCCCGGCGGGGAGTTCCAGGCCACGGACGCCACCGGGGAGCCCACCCTCTACTACTTCGCGAACGTCGCCGGTCCCTACGGGCTGTTCGCGCGCAAGGAGGACGGCGGCGGGGTGGTGGTGTTCGACATCTCCGACCCCTCGCTGCCGCGGGTCGTGGGGTCGCACCTCACCGAGGACGGCAACGGCGGGTACGTGTTCGGCCACGAGGACCGGCTCTTCCTCGGGGACTCGAACTTCGCCACGGTCTACGACTTCTCGGATCCGACGGCGCCCACCCCCCTGCTGCGGATCGACCTCCAGGGGGACCTCGACACCCTCACCCCGGTGGGCAACGTCGCCGTCGCGGCCGTGGACTCCGGGGCCGCCGCCGGCCGGTCCAGCGCGGTCGTGCCCTGGCGCACGCTGCCGGACGACCGCGGTCCGCGCGTGGGGCTCCACTTCCCCGCGGACGGGGCCGAGTTCGTGGCCGTCACCTCGCCCATCGGCCTCAGCTTCGACGAGATGATCGAGCCGAAGTCGGTGTTCACCGGGTCCTTCCGGGTGTGGATCGAGGGCGAGACCGCGGGGGTCCCGGTGGAGGGCCTGTTCAACGCGCAGGAGAACGTCGTGGTCTTCTCGCCCGCCGAGCCGCTCCCCCTGGACGCGACCGTGGTGGTCGAGGTCCCCGCGGGCGGGATCACCGACGTCTCCGGCAACCCTACCTCCGCGCCCGTCACCTTCCGCTTCCGCACCTGATCCCGAGGTCCCCGATGCCCAAGCTCCTGTCCGTCGCCCTCCTGCTGCTGCTCGCCCTGCCGGCGTCCGCCGCGGCCGAGGAGACCGCCCCCGTGCCCGCGATCCCCGACGGCGGCTGCACCTTCGGGTGGACCCCGGGCGCCTCCGTGCGCATCACCGAGAAGGTGGACAAGGGCGAGGGCGTGGCGCTCGAGCAGTACACCGTCACGCTCGCGGCGCGCGACGACGGCAACTTCGAGGTGCGCTACTCCGACTTCGTCTTCCTCGAGTTCCGCGGCGAGAAGATGACCCCCGAGCTGGAGAAGGAGCTGGCGCCGGTCATCGCGCTGGCGTCGGCCATCCCCACGGTCGTCGTGTCGCCCCAGGGCTCGGTGGTCGGCATCGAGGGCTTCGACGCGATGATCGAGGGGATCGAGAAGGTGATGGTCGAGAAGGGGGCCACCGCGGAGGAGGCGGCCATGGCGGCGGGGATGCTGCGCGCGCCCGGGGTGGACACCCTCCTCACCAGCACCGTGCGGGGCATCTGGGACATCTGGGTGGGCGACTGGGTCGGCTTCGACCTGGCGCCGGGCGCGTCCGCGGACGGCGAGGTTCCGGTGGACGCCGCGAACCCCGAGGGCGCGAAGCAGAAGCTGCACGTGGAGAACCGGGGCGCCGCCGACGGGCACCCGGGCGCGCTCTCCTTCGCGTCGACCCTGACCCTCGACGGCGAGGCGGGCGCCGCGATGATGCGCCCGATGTTCGACGGGATGATGGGCGGCATGGCCCCCGACGAGCGGCAGAAGATGGAGGCGGTGCTGGCGGGGCTGAGCGCGAGCATCGTCCGCGAAGGGACGGTGGTGACCGATCCCGCGACTCTGCGCCCGGTCGCCGCGACCATGACGAAGACGACCGTCATGCAGCTCGCGGCCATGGGCATGGACCAGACGAAGACCGAGACCCACGAGTACACCTTCGACTGGAAGTAGGGGCGACCGGGCCGCCGGCATTGCCCGAACGTCTCCCGTCGTCCTGCTCTAGGATCGAGCCATGTCCATGACCCGCGTCCTCCTCGCCGCCTCCCTCGTCCTCGCCGCCTGCTCGGGCTCGGCGATCCTGGGGGAGGTCCCGCCCACCCTGGACGACGACGACGCCGTGGCGGACGACGACGACGCCGTGTCCAACGACGCGGACGGCGACGGGGACCCCGCCGAGACGGACTGCGACGACGACGATCCGGAGGTCGCCTCGACCTTCGAGGAGACCTGCGGCGACGGCAAGGACAACGACTGCGACGACGAGACCCGCTGCTACTCGCTGACCCGGGGCGGCGCCGTCCACTGGTTGGACCCGATCTCCGGCGACGAGGAGGCCGCCGACTGGTACGGCTACGGCGAGAGCGCCGGCGGCTCCCACGGCTTCGAGATCGCGAACACCCTCGTGACTCTCCTGTATCGCGATCCCTTCGACGACCTCTGGCTCGTGGTGAGCGTCGACGGCTGGGACGACAACAGCGGGGGCGACGTGGGCATCGATCTCTCGGACCTGGGCGACGCCGACATCGAGGTCTCCGACGACCCGGGCGAGGTGTACTGGGTCGAGGACGAGATCTGGCTCGACTTCCAGTGGGCGGACTGCTGCATCGACGGCGCCGTGATCGGGCCCCTGGACGAGGACTTCTGCGTCGGCATGAACGTGCTCAGCGGGCACCACGGCCTGGGGGGCGGGCTCGTCGCGTTCGACGGCGTCTCCGAGGTCGACGTGGGCGTGGCAGAGGGGCGAAGCGAGCTGTGCAGAGACGACTGATCCTGGCCCTCGCCGTCGCCCTGTGCGGGTGCGACCTCGACGGCGACGGCTTCTCCACCGACGACTGCGACGACGGCGACGCCGACGTGAACCCCGACGCGGTCGAGGTCTGCAACGGCGTGGACGACGACTGCGACACCTTCGTGGACGACGGCCTCGTGTTCAGCAGCTACCGCCCGGACGGCGACGGGGACCTGTTCGGCGACGTCGACGCGCCCGAGATCCGGGCCTGCGCGCAGCCCCCCGGGGCCGTGCCCGACGGCACCGACTGCGACGACGCGAACCCCGACGCCCACCCCGGCGCGAGCGAGGTGTGCGACGGCGTGGACAACGACTGCGACTTCGACATCGACGAGGACCTCATCGTCCGGCAGTACCGGCGAGACGAAGACGAGGACGGGTACGGCGACCGGGACGGGGAGGCGCTCGAGTCCTGCGCGCCCATCGACGGGCTCGTGGACACCACCGGCGACTGCGACGACGACGACCCCGGCGTGCACCCCGGCGTCGAAGAGGTCTGCAACGACGTGGACGACGACTGCAACGGCGGGATCGACGACGGCCTGCCCTTCGACACCTGGTACCCGGACGTGGACGGCGACGGGTTCGGAGACGAGGACGCCGACCCGTTCCTCGCGTGCGACACCCCGGACGACGCCGCCCTGGACGACGCCACCGACTGCGACGACGACGATCCGGACGTGCGCCCCGACCAGGTCGATCCGTGCCGCGACTGCGACGACGCGAACGACGGGGGTTGCGAGCCCTGAGTGGGCCTCACACGCGCGGGTCTCGGGATCGGCTGATATCCTCCCGCGCCATGGGAGACGGCAGCTTCAAGTTCATCTTCGAGTCCGGCGTCGTGCGCTTCGACGCCTCGGACAACCTCTTCGTCCATCTGCGCCACAGCAAGACGGACGCCCACCCCCTGACGATCGACGACGGCGTGGTCTCGGGCCTTCCAGAGACCCAGCGACGCGGCCGGTTCCTGGGCGCCGGCGCGGGCTCTGCCTCGGGCTCGTTCAAGACCACGGACGACCTGATCCGCGGCTTCACGATCGAGGTGAAGGGCTACACCTCCGCCGCCATCAACGGCGACGGCCACCTCGAGGTGGACGTGGAGGGCGTGGTGGACGGTCCCGACTGGGCGTCGGGCACGACCCTCCGGCTCGGCCGAGACGGCGACGCCCTGCGCTTGTGGTCGAAGTCCAGCTTCCCCGCAGGCGTGACGGAGGGCGACGGCACCGCCCCGGCCCCGAAGCCGAAGGCCAAGAAGGGCAAGGGCCCCGGCCCGAAGAAGCCCCCGGCCGAGCCCGCGAAGACCTTCAACGGCCCCGAGAAGACCGAGGCCGCGGAGACGCCGGCCCCGAAGAAGAAGGCCGCCCCGAAGAAGGCCGCCCCGAAGAAGGCCGCCCCGAAGAAGGCCGCCGCCAAGAAGGCCGCCGCCAAGAAGAAGGCTCCGGCCAAGAAGGCGGCCGCGAAGAAGGCTCCGGCCGAGAAGGCGGCCCCGAAAGAGGCGGCTCCCGAGGCGGAGGCCCCCGCGGCGGCCGAGAAGCCGAAGACCGAGTCCATGGCCAAGGCCCGCGGCGACAAGCTGCCGGGCAAGCAGGTCAAGGTCGGCGCCACGGGCGTGAAGGCCGAGGGCGGCAAGTCCAAGACCACGGTCGAGACCACGCCCCGCACGGCCGGCTCCAAGGCCCACGACCCGGGCGGCAAGAAGGCCTCCGGCGACAGCGGTGGCGGCTGCGCGCTCCTCGGAGGCGTGATGCTCCTCTCGATCTTCGCCGCGCTCACGTCGCTGGCCGCTATCATTTGACGCGCTTCCTCAGGAGAGCCTCATGATCCGCACGTCCTTCGTCTCGTCCTTCGCCGCCCTGTCGGTCCTCACCCTCGGCTTCGGCTGCACGCCGCCCTCGGACAGCGGCGGCGACGGCGAGGAGGAGCAGATCGACGAGGGTCCCCCGTCGTCGTACGCGGACAACGGGTACCCGAACATCCTCGACGAGAACGCCGACTACACCGGCGACGGGTCGGACCGGCGCGACTTCATCCACACCTTCGACATGGTCGACCAGCACGGGAACAGGGTCGACTTCCGCCAGTTCCTGGGGTACGTGACCATCCTCGACGTGTCCGCGGAGTGGTGCCCGCCGTGCCGCGCCGCCGCGGAGACCGCGCAGGAGGTGTCGGACGCCATCCAGGCGCTCGGCCCCGCCTATTACGTGCAGGTCATCTCCCAGGACAACGCGGGCGAACCCGCCGTCCAGTCGACCGCCGCGCGCTGGTCCAACGACTTCGACCTCGACCTGCCGGTCCTGGCGGACGAGGGCGAGCTCTTCATGGAGCAGATCGGCCTGGAGTCCTTCCCGACCTTCTTCGTGGTCCGCCCCACCGGCGAGATCGACCGCCGTCAGGGCGGCGCGCTGAGCGACCAGCAGATCGTGGCCTGGGTCGAGTACCTGCTGGACGACGAGGCGAACAACCTCCGCGAGATCCCCGGCTGGCCCGACCCGGACGCCGAGCACGACGAAGAAGAGTAGGTCCGTCATGAACCTCCGCGGTCATCTCGGGGCGACGCTGATCGGGGTCGTCCTCACCGGGGCGGCGTGCCTGGACCTGGCCCCCCCCACGGCGCAGGTGTACGTCTACAACAGCGAGCCCGCCGCCATCGAGATCCGGGTCACCGACAACGCCGAGTGCTCCTTGGGCCTCACCGCGGACCTCGGGCAGAACACCCGCACCACGTACGACGTGGACGCCGGAAGCGGCGGCTTCGTGTGCCTCGGCCCCGGCTCCAAGAAGGCGTTCCCGGTGAAGCCCGGCGGCAAGTACATGGTGAAGGGGACCACCTTGGTGGACGACCCGAACCCCGGCGAGGCCGGCGGCGAGGGCGGGATCCTCGACGCCCTCGAGCAGGCCGGCCGAGAGTCCCAGGGTCAGTAGCCCCCCGTCGTGTCCCGTGACCCCACGGTCGCCGACCTCGAAGCGGCGGCCGAGCTCCTCGAGTCCGTCATCGAAGACCGCGGCGTGCTCGCCGTGGCGGACGAAGACCTGCGCAAGCGGCTCCTGATCGCGGCGGGCCGAGTCGCGTCGCCGTTGGGGCACGAGCGCAAGCTGCTGGCCCGGGAGCTGCGTCGCCGCCGCAAGCGCGCCATGGCCGTGCGCGACGAAGAGCGTCGGCGGTCCACCGGCATCCGCCAGGCGCGGTCTCATCCCGTCTTCCAGACGCCCAAAGGAGGCGCCCCGAAGGAGCCGCTCGGCGAGGAGCTCCTCCCGGGGCCGGAGCTCGAGCGCAGCAAGCACTGCTACGTGTGCAAGACGCAGTACACGCGGCTCCACCACTTCTACGACCAGCTCTGCGTGCCCTGCGGGGACTTCAACTTCCGCAAGCGGACGCCCGCGGCGGACCTCGCCGGGCGGACGGCGCTCGTGACCGGGGCGCGGGTGAAGATCGGCTACCAGGCGGCGATCATGCTGCTGCGGGCGGGCGCCCACGTGATCGTCCTCACCCGGTTCCCCCGGGACGCGGCGGCGCGCTACGCCCGGGAGGCGGACTTCGAGGAGTGGGGCGGTCGCCTGGAGATCCACGGGATCGACCTGCGACACACGCCGTCGGTGGAGGCCCTCTGCGGGGAGCTCGTCCGCGGCCACGACCGCCTCGACTTCCTCATCAACAACGCCTGCCAGACCGTCCGGCGGCCCCCGGGCTTCTACGGCCACCTGCTCGACGGCGAGACGAAGTCGCCGAAGTCCCTGCCCGCCCGGGAGCGGGACCTGGTGGCCGGGGACCACGGACCACGGACCCGGCACGTGCTCCCGGAGTCCCTCGACGAGGACGACGCGCGGTCGGCGCTGCTCTCCCAGGTGGCCCTCACGGACGAGGACCGCAACGCCGGCGGCGACCTCTTCCCCACGGGGCGGCTGGACGCCGATCTGCAGCAGGTGGACCTGCGGGAGGTGAACTCCTGGCGGCTGATGCTCGACCAGGTCTCGGCCGTCGAGCTGCTCGAGGTCCACCTGGTCAACGCCGTGGCGCCGTTCCTGCTCAACGGCCGCCTGCGGGGCCTCATGAGGCAGGTCCCCACGAAGGACAAACACATCGTCAACGTGTCGGCGATGGAGGGGCAGTTCTATCGAGCGCTGAAGACCGCGCGGCACCCGCACACGAACATGGCGAAGGCGTCGCTGAACATGATGACGCGCACGGCGGCCGCCGATTACATCGACGACGGCATCCACATGAACGCCGTCGACACCGGCTGGGTGACGGACGAGGACCCCGCGCTGCACGCCGCGCGCAAGGTCGTGGAGCACGCGTTCAGCCCGCCCCTGGACATCGTCGACGGGGCCGCGCGCATCGTGGACCCGGTCTTCGACGGGGTGGCCACCGGCGACCACCAGTGGGGCCTGTTCCTCAAGGACTACAAGCCGACGCCCTGGTAGCGCGCGGGGTCAGCGGGACCCCGGGAGGGCCGTTTGTCCAATCTTTGTCACCTGAGGCTCGTGGATGTCGTCCACGGGGCCACCATGTCGCGTTCTGGACACCTCAGGCGGCCGCGCGCTCAATCGTCTTCGTGTTCGGCTTCGAGGCCGGGAGTCGGGGGCCGGACCATGGCGTCCCACTGCTCGTCGTGGGCCCGCCTGTCCGCGGCGACGAGGCTGCGGACGGCGCCGTCGACGAACCGTTCCACGAAGAAGGGGAGCACCGTCCCGAGGTGGTTGATCAAGGCCTTGCGCCGCGGGCCCTGAGGCCTGATCCCGAGGGCCATGTGGTAGCGGACCTCGACCCTTCGGGCTCTCCCCTCCATCGGCTCGGGACCCGTGAACGTCCACATCCCCGCGTTGAGGAGGATCTCCTCGCTGCTCCCCTGCTCCAGGAGGTAGCTGACCGCGGTCCCATTCGGTACGCGCTGCTCGAACGTGCGGACCCGGAACCGAATGGGCTTCACGATGTTCCAGGCGCTCAGCGCCTTGAGCTCCCAGTCGAAGCGACCGTCGTGCAGGTTGGTCACGGTCAGGAAGGAGAACAGACCGTGACTTCCCGGGCTGAGGATCGGCCCCGTCAGGGCTGATCCGGGCAGCCGGGACTGGAACTCGGCGCGCACCTTGTGGGGCCCGAGCAGAGTCAGCTTGGAGCGCGCGTGGTCCACGTACTGGTCGAGTTCGTCCAAGGTGGTCCAGGGGCAGGAGCCGGCGTCGCGGAGGAGAACCCCGGGGTCGGACAGCCCCAACGCACCGGCGATGCTCGTGAGGACGTCGGTGGAGGGCACGCGGCCCAAGGCGCGGTACAGCGTGGCCTGAGAGATCCGTGCCTCCTTCGCGAGCTTCGCGCGAGTCCAGCCCGCCGGAGTCAGACGCTCGAGGTTTGCCCGGAACACACGCGCCCAACGTTGATCGGGACTCTCTTCGGCCATGCCACCTCCCTCGATGCTCGCGGGCACTCTCATGATTGAGAGGCACACTCTCATGATTGAGAGGTTTACTCAAAACACTGTCATCTACGGTCTTCGAACCCGGCGCCATCAAGGCCCGATCGAAGGAGACAGCCATGAGTCTGTACGAAGGCAACAACGGAGCGGGAGGAAAGCGTGGCAGCGTCCACATCACTCATCGCGGCAACAAGTCCAGTTTCTCGTTCGCAGCAGGATCCGGCGAGGTCGAGTGGAAGGACGGCAGAGGAGAGGGGACGCTTCGTGAAGGCGGAACCTCCTATAGGTTCGAGGCCACGGTCGTCGCTCCGGGTCGCTACCGCTGGCGAGTCCTTACCGCGGGTGGTTACACCTTGGCGAGCGGCACGGCGAACGAGTAGCGCGCGAGGTCAGCGGGACCCGGTGACCGTCCAGCTCTGGGTCGGGAGGCAGTCGCCGCACAGGAGCCCGCCGACGCCGTCCGTGAACGCCGCGGTCAGGGTGGCCGTGAACTCGGTCTCGCTCGTGAAGCTGCCGTTGAACGTGAAGTTCTCGTTGCACAGACCCGGGATGAGGAGCGAGGTCGAGAAGGAGTCGGTGCCGTTGATGGTGCCCGTGGTGGTGCCGGGCTGGGTCCCGCCCACGAAGCTGAAGCTGATGTTCGGCGTCTGGTCGAGGACGGTGACGGACGCGAAGTCGATGACCACGGAGTTCGACGCGCAGCTGTAGGAGACCGCCGGGGTCGTGTCCCACAGGCCGTCCCAGGTGGGCGGCGGGCAGTCCAGGTCGAAGGTGTCGCAGTCCTGGTCGATGCCGTCCCCGCACGTCTCCACGGCCCCCGGGAAGCGCAAGGGATCCTGGTCGTCGCAGTCGAAGCAGTGGATGAACCCGTCGGTGTCGAAGTCGTCGCCGTCGTCGGTGAGCTCGTTGCAGTCGTCGTCCTTGCCGTTGCACGCCAGCTCCGCGGTGGCCGGGTTCACCTCGGGGTCCTCGTCGTCGCAGTCGTCGCAGTCGTCGTACGTGTCGTTGTCGGTGTCGTCCGCGTCCGGCGTGAGCTCGTCGCAGTCGTTGTCGAGCCCGTCGCACAGGAACTCGGTCAGGTCGGGGCCCACCGCGGGCTGGGCGTCGTCGCAGTCGCCGTCGCAGATCGTGGCGCCGTCCTCGTCCGCGTCCGGGGCGTCCAGGGTCTCTTCGTCGCAGTCGTCGTCGAGGTCGTTGCAGGTCTCCTCGGCCATGCCCGGGTGGACGTCCGCGTCGCCGTCGTTGCAGTCGAGCAGCTCGGCCGCGTAGGTGGCGATGCACTCCTCGTTGGTGCCGTCGAAGTAGCCGTCCTCGTCCTCGTCGAACGGCGAATCGACCCCCGTCTCCACGGTGTTGAGGGCCCCGTCGCAGCGGGCTCGGTCGCTGATGTTCGCGTCCGACGTACACGCGCCGAGCAGGAGGAGGGCGGCGGCGGAGCGGAGCGTGAGTCTCATCGGGTCCCCTGAACGGTCCAGGTCTGGTCGGTGCAGCCCACGCAGCCCGGGAAGCTCCCGGAGAGGGTCGCGGAGAAGCTCGTCTGCCCGAGGAAGCTGCCCGTGAGCGTGAAGTTCTTGGTGCAGGCCCCGACCTGGCTGTTGGAGGCGCTGAAGTTGTTCGTGCCGTCGATGGTGCCGGGGACGGCCCCGGGGTTCGAGCCGCCCACGAACACGAAGGTGATGTCCGGCGTGTTGTCCTGGATCTGGACGGTCGAGAAGTTGATGTTCACGTTCCCCCCGCCGCAGGTGTAGGCGACGGCGTTGGTGGACCAGTTGCCGTCCCACGTCTGCCCCGCGCAGTCGGCGTCGGCGCCGCTGCAGTCCTGGTCGATGCCGTCCTCGCAGATGTCCGGGTTGCCCGGGTAGCGGTTCGGGTCGGACTCGTCGCAGTCGAAGCAGTGGGTCGAGCCGTCGTTGTCGGCGTCCTCGCCGTCCTCGGTCGCCTCGTCGCAGTCGTTGTCGAGCCCGTCGCACTCGGTCTCCACGAGGCCCGGGTGGATGAGCTCATTGGTGTCGACGCAGTCGTCGCAGTTGTCCCAGCCGTCGTCGTCCACGTCCTCGGAGTCCGCGGTGGTCTCGTCGCAGTCGTTGTCGATGCCGTCGCACACCTGCTCGGCGAACCCGGGGGCCCGGTCGGGGTCGGCGTCGTCGCAGTCGGGCACGCAGGTGCTGTACCCGTCCTCGTCCTCGTCCAGGGCGTCGGGGGTGTCCTCGTCGCAGTCGTCGTCCAGCTCGTTGCAGACCGTCTCGTCCTGCCCCGGGTGGATGTCGGGGTTGGAGTCGTTGCAGTCCAGCTCCTCGGCGGCGTAGGCGGCGACGCACTGGGGGTTGGCGCCGTCCACGAACCCGTCCCCGTCGTCGTCGAACAGGTCGTCGATCGTGGTCTCGCGGGAGTCCAGCTCCCCGTTGCACTGGGCGCCGCCGGTGGTCGACGTGACCTGCCCGCAGCCGAGCAGCAGGAGGGGGACGAGCGCGAGGCCCCTCATCGGGCGGCCGTCGCGCTGACCGAGTACCCCTCGGACTGGTTGAGGTCGGTGTCGCGGATGGCGAACAGCACCTGGTAGGTCCGGCCGGGCTCGGCGCCGTCGAGCTGGACGTCGAACTCGACGTCCGAGAGGAGCGGGACGTTGCCGACGGTCACGGGGGCCTGGGCGGCCTGGTCGACCGACCAGAGCAGCAGCGGGATGCCGAAGTTCCCGTCCGGGTCGTGGGCCGTGATGGTGAAGACGAAGTTGCTCGGGCCGGCGTTGTAGACGTGGCTCACGTTGGTGATCACGGGGATCTCGCCGCCCACCGCGTCGTCGTCGTCGGTTGCGTCGTCGTCGTCGGTTGCGTCGTCGTCGTCGGTCGCGTCGTCGTCGTCGGTTGCGTCGTCGTCGTCGGCCGCGTCGTCGTCGTCGCCCTGGCACACCGGGGCGCCGTAGCAGTCCGAGTCGTTGCAGTCGTAGTACGAGTCCTGGTCGTTGTCGGCCCCGTCGTCGCACTCGCCGGGCTCGCTCCCTTCGGTGCAGGCGACGAGGCAGAACGGCAGCAACAACAGCAGTTTGGAGCGGAGCATCCCGAGATCCTAGCGCGCCCTCGCTGATACCGTGGGGTCGTGTCGATCCCCGTGATCCTCCTCGCGCCCGCGCTCCTGTTCGGCGCCCCGGTCTTCAGCGTGGAGCGAGGTCTTCAAGACCAGCCCTTCACCCTCACCCTCGAGGCCGAGGACGGCGGGGCCCTGCTCTACAGCGTGGACGGCTCGGACCCGACGCTGCCCTGGCCGGGCTCCCTCGAGATCACCGGCACCACGTCGGTCCGGGCGGTGGAGACGCCCCCCGAAGGCGAGGCTGCGGACGTCGTCACCCACACCTACATCTTCGTGGCCGACGTGCTCCAGCAGAACACGCTGAACGTCGGCGTGATCAGCGATCCGGTGTACGGCCCCATCGTCGAGCGCACCCTGCGGGAGCTGCCGACGGTCTCGCTCGTGAACGCGGGCGGCCTGGGCGAGGACGAGCGCCCGGTCTCCTTCGAGTGGATCCCGCCCGAGGGCGACACCGTCCAGGAGGACTGCGGCGCGGCGAAGGTCGGCGGCGCCAGCATCCGCTACGCGAAGAACAACATCCGGCTGTACTTC
The DNA here is from genome assembly GCA_964620495.1 of uncultured Rickettsiales bacterium. GTDB lineage: Bacteria > Myxococcota_A > UBA796 > UBA9615 > UBA9615 > CAZEKB01. The sequence goes on from CAZUHI010000009.1 coordinate 28,662, forward strand.
CGCTCCCGCTACGGCGCAGGCCGCCTCGAGGCGGACTTCTACGAGGGGTTCGAGTCGGGGCTGGAGCCGGTGACGAAGCACGACTCCCTGAACCTGCGCGGGGGGAGCCACGACTCCGTGTTCTGGCTCGAGGAGCAGGGCCAGTACCTGCGCAACCGCTGGATGGACGAGGCGCAGCTGGCCATGGGCCACATCGCGCCTCACGGCCGGTACGCGCACATGTACCTGAACGGGCAGTACCGCGGCCTGCACCAGGTCCGCGAGCGGTTCGGCGCGGCGTTCCTGTCGGAGTACCTGGGCGGCCGCGAGGAGGACTACGAGGCCGTCAACCATGGCTACACGATGGACGGCTCCGGCGCAGCGTGGCAGCAGGTGATCGTGGAGGCGCGCCGCTGGGACGAGGTCCAGCGCTGGCTGAACGTCGAGAACTTCGTCGACTACATGCTGCTGCAGTACTACGCAGGCAACGACCACGACTGGCGCCACGACCACAACTGGATGGCCGCCGGGCCGGCCACGCCCGACCGCGGGGGGTACGTCTTCCACTCGTCGGACTCGGACGTGTGCCTCGTCTTCCCGTGGGACGTGAACATCCTGTCCAACTCGGGTCCGTCCCACGTGTTCGAGAGCCTCGTGTCGGCGGGGCATCCCGACTTCATGATGCTGCTCGCCGATCGCATCCAAGTGCTGCTCGTGGACGACGACGGCCCCCTCACCGAGGCCGCCTGCGCCGATCGCTACCAGTCGCTGTCGACCCAGGTGGAGGACGCCGTGGTGGCGGAGTACGCGCGTTGGGGCGGCGGCCGGTTCGAGCGCGACGTGGACTGGGTGAACGAGCGCACGCGGCTCCTCACCGAGTACTTCCCCCTGCGCACCGAGGAGCTCCTGCGGCAGCTGCGCGAGGTCGGCTGGTTCGTGCTCGAGGCGCCCACCGTGGACCTCGCGGGCGGCGTGTTGGACGGCGGCGCGACCGTCACGGTGACCGCGCCCGCGGACGCCGACGACCTGTGGGTGCGCGTCGACGGCGGGGATCCCCGGTCGCCCGGGGGCGGGACCGCGTCCCAGGCCTTCGGGGGCGACACGACCTTGGAGGTGGAGGTGGAGTTCACCACCCGGCTGCGGGCGCGGGCGCGCGTCGGCGACGTGTGGGGCGCGGAGGTGGACGTCGAGTACGTGGTGCCGACCCCCGCGCCGATCGTCCTGAACGAGTGGAACGCGGTGGCGGAGGGCGAGGTGCTGGCCGACGGCGACCCGGCGCTCGGGGCCGAGCCGGGCAACGGGGGCGACTGGGTGGAGCTCGTGGTGGTGGAGGACCACCTGGATCTGCGGGGCTGGACGCTGGAGATGCAGGACGATCAAGGCCCCGCCGGCGCGCTGCGATTCCGCAACGACGATCGCCTCGCGGACCTGCGACGGGGGTCGGTCCTGACCGTCGCGGCGGACCTGCCGGAGGACGCCGCCTACGACCCCGCCGCGGGCGATTGGCGCATGCACCTGCGGGCGACCGAGGAGGCCGACGCCCTGCTCCAAGGCACGCTGAGGGTCACCCACCGCGGGTGGACCCTGCGCGTCCGCGACGACCTCGGCCGCACCCGGTTCGGACCGGCGGGCGAGGACGAGGGGATCTCGAGCCGGGAGGTGGGCATCCTCGCCGCCCAGCCGGGCGTGGGGACGGGCGTCCAGTCGTCGTTCCAGGACGCCGACGGCTCCACGTTCGCGGCCCCCAACCGGTGGTCCGGAGGCAGGCAGAACTTCGACGCGCTGCGCCCGGATCTCGGGCCTCCCCCTCCCGTCGAGCCGACCCCGGGCGACGGCTGCGGCGGGTCCGGCGTCCTGCTGGGCCTGCTGCTCCTGCCGCTCGTGAGACGTCGGCCCGAGGTCCTCCTCTGCGCCCTGGCGCCGCTCGGCCTCCTCGGGTGCCCGTCGGACGAAGGGACCCCCGAGGCCTGCCCCGACGCGGAGGTGTGCGACGGCGTCGACAACGACTGCGACGGGCTCATCGACGACATGGACCCAGATCTGGTGGACGGGCTCCCGTTCTTCGTCGACCGCGACGGCGACGGGTGGGGCGGCTCGGAGACCACGACGGCCTGCGCGGTGGGCGACGCGGCGCTGCGAGGAGGGGACTGCGACGACGACGACCCCAGCAAGAGCCCCGGGGCCGAGGAGCAGTGCGACGGCGTGGACCGCGACTGCGACGGGTCCGCGGGCGACGCGGTCGGGCTGAGCGAGAACTGCGCGGCGTCGTCGTGTCTCGAGATCCTCGAGGCCGAGCCCACGTCGCCGGACGGCGCCTACTGGATCCGCCTGAGCGAGGGGCAGACGACCGTGTGGTGCGACATGCTCCGCGGCGGCTGGACCCTCGGCTTCGTGCGCAACTCCGTGGACGTGGGCGACCAGGGGTCGTTCGGGGCGGGGGAGGTGAACGTCGACCACCTGCGCGAGTCGCCCCCCCAGGCCGCCAACGCGTCGTTCCCGCGCCGGGGCTGGTTGGACCTGAACTCCATGCCCTGGGACGCCTTGCGGGTGGGCGCCTACTACGTGAACGACGAGACGTACCTCTCGGGCGAGATCCCTCGCGACCTGCTGCGCATCGAGTTCGGCGAGCCGGGCTACCTGCTGTTCGGCGAGGCCGGCTACTACTGGTGCGGCGGCCCGGCGAGCTACACCGACGACGGGATCGGCGCGGTGAACAACCCCGAGGGCGCGACGCCCGACTGCCGCGGCCACGGGTCGCTCGGATCGGGGTGGGACTTCTCGGACAGCAACACCGCCAACCGCGGCCTCACGCTGTGCGGCGGGGACGCGTCGGCATGGCTGTACGCGGCCTGGGCGGACCGCCGCGTGTACTACGGAGACCCCGGGGGCGCGCAGGCGATCTGGGTCCGCTGAGACGAAGAGTCTCCGATCCGGTCCCTACTCGGCGACCGGGGGCCCGAAGCGAGACTTTTCGTCTCGCGCCCCCGTAGATTCCGTCCGCCGATGAAGCTCCTCGACCTGCTCAAGGCCGTCCCGGCGTTCCTCGCCGAACAAGACGAGCCCACCACGACGATCCCCCCGAGCCCGACAGGGGTGCTCAAGGGCCTCGGCGTGACGATCGAGAACGCGTACCTCGACCCCCCCACGACGGGCCTGCCGGTCGTGTCGCCGACCCTGCACATCGACGACCCGCGCGCCCACGAGCCGGACGACACGCTCTCCGAAGCGTCCGAGCCCGCCGCCACCCAGCCCCGGCGCACCCCCGCGCCCGCCCCGGCCGACGAGGAGACGCAGCTGGGTCGCTACGAGCTCGGGGCCGAGCTGGGCCGGGGGGGCATGGGCCGTGTCGTGGAGGCCGCCGACCCCGAGATCGGGCGCACGGTGGCGATCAAGGTCCTGCTCGACCCCCACCGCGTCAGCGACGAGACCCTCGCTCGGTTCGTCGCCGAGGCCCGGATCACCGGCCAGCTCCAGCACCCCAACATCGTCCCCGTCTACGAGATGGGCGTGACCGGCGAGGGCCAGTTCTACTTCGTGATGAAGCGGGTGGAGGGGCGGTCGCTGCTCGACGTGCTGCGGGACCTGCGCAAGGGGCATCCGGACGTCACCCTCGAGTGGACGCGCCATCGGCTGCTGACCGCGTTCGTGCAGGTGTGCAACGCCGTCGCCTACGCCCACGACCGTCGCTTGCTGCACCGCGATCTGAAGCCCGACAACGTCATGGTCGGACGCTTCGGCGAGGTGCTCGTCATGGACTGGGGCATCGCCCGGGTCATGGGCCCGTCGAAGGACGAGGGGTTGCCGCCCCCGCGCGCGACGTTCGACTCGCGCGTGGTGCCCCCCGAGACCCCCGACGGCGAGTCGGCGCCGGTCCACCCGGCCGTCGAGGTGCGCACCCAGGCCGGGGCGACCTTCGGCACGCCGGGGTACATGAGCCCCGAGCAGTCCAAGGGGAAGATGGACGAGCTCGACGGGCGCTCCGACGTGTGGTCTCTGGGCTCGATCCTCTTCCAGCTCCTGACGCTCAGCCGCGCGTACGGCCACCGCGACCCCGTGAAGCTGATGCGCATCGCGGCCACCAAGCCCACCCCCGATCCGCGGTCGCGGGGTCTCTTCGTGGCGGACGAGATCGCCGAGGTCTGCCTGCGGGCGATGTCGAAGGCGCCCGAGGATCGGTTCGCCACCGCCGACGAGCTGGGCAAGGCCGTGCGCAGCTTCCTCGACGGCTCGCTCGCGAAGGAGAAGGCCGGGGCGCACCTCACCGAGGCGCGCCGGGCGTGGACGCGCTACCTCGATCAGCAGACGTCGGCCCAGGACCTCCGCCGTCGCGAGTCCGCGCTCGAGGCGAGCACCGCCGCCTGGGCCCCCCTCGAAGACAAGCGCGATCTGTTCGCCGTCCGCATGCGCCGGGCCGCCGAGGAGCCGATGCTGATGGAGGCCTTCGGGGACGTCGTGGCGTCGTCCGAGCAGGCGATGGCCCTCGATCCGCGCAACCCCGAGGCGCGCGACCTGCTCGCCCGCGCCTTCTGGACGCGCTTCCAGGAGGCCGAGGAGGACGGCGACGCCGCCGCCATGCGCTACAACCGCGCGCGGCTGCTGGCGTTCGACGACGGCCGCTACGAGGCCGCCCTCAAGGAGGGGGGGCGGATCACCCTGCACACCGACCCGCCCGGGGCTGCGGCCTACGCCGCGCGCATCGACCAGCGAGGCGTCCAGTGGTCCGCGGCCGAAGAGGAGTACCTGGGTCTGACCCCCCTGGAGGGGGTGCCGCTGCCGGTGGGCAGCTACCGGATCCGTCTCGTGCGCGGCGGCAAGCGGGACGCCGTCTATCCGGCCCGGATCCGGCGCGGCGGGCACTGGACGTCGGGCGACCGGCCGATCCCGCTGTTCACGGACGCCGAGATCGGCGAGGGCTTCGTGTACGTGCCCCGGGGGGCCACCGAGTACGGCGGCGAGGGCCCGGTGGGCCGCACCAGCTATCGGGGGGTGCGCACCGTGGAGGGGTTCTTCGCCTCCGTGCACCCGGTGACCATGGCGGAGTACGCCGTGTTCCTCACCGCCCTGCACCGGGAGGACCCGGACGTCGCCTGGAAGCGGGTCCCGCGCCAGGAGTCGGGCTTCCGCACGGCGGGCGGGCAGTACTGGCCGCGACCCCCCGACGGCGCCGCCTACTACCTGCCGGACGAGGACCGCGACGGCGACGTGTGGGACGCCACCTGGCCCGTCTTCGCCGTCTCCTGGGAGGACGCGGTCGCGTACACGTCCTGGGCCTCCGCCCTGGACGGCGTGCCGTACGCGCTGCCCACCGAGGCGCAGTGGGAGAAGGCCACGCGGGGCGTCGACGGCCGCCTGCACCCCTGGGGAGACGCCTTCGATCCGTCGCTCTGCAAGATGCGCGACTCCCAGCCCGGTCGGCCCTTCCCCGAGCCGATCGGGGCCTTCCCCACGGACGTCTCGATCTACGGCCTGCACGACCTCGGCGGCTCCGCCCGGGAGTGGTGCGCGGACCGGGAGTACAACGGAGACCCCGAACGTCGGCCCGTGCGCGGCGGCGGTTGGGACTCCGGCGCGGCCCAGGCCCGCGCCTCCTACCGCACCGGGTTTCACCAGTGGCGGGTGGTCTCGGACGTCGGCTTTCGCCTCGTCAAACCGCTGCCCGCGTAGTCGACCCTCGCGCGCGCGGTATCCTCCGCCGCCATGGGGAGCCCTGATCGACCGTTCGTCGTCCTCGTCCTGCAGGGCGGAGGTGCGCGCGGGGCCTACCAGGTGGGGGTCCGGCGGGCGCTCGCGGGGGCCGACCTCGAGCCCGACTGGGTGTGCGGCATCTCGTCCGGGGCCCTCAACGCGGCGGTGATCGCCACCAACGAGTCCGAGGATCGCGACCGTCGCCTCCTGTCCCTGTGGCGGTCCATCGGCCCGGTCCTGCCCCCGCCCACCGGGCTCCCCGAGCCCCTCCAGAAGGGGGTCCGCTCGCTCGCGGCCCTCGCGAACCTCGCCGGCCAGCCCGGCTTCTTCGCGCGGCGCCCGGGGCTGCCGTTCCTGCACCCGAAGGGCACCCCCGGCGCCACGAGCCTGTTCTCCAACGCGCCCCTGGTGCGGACCTTGAACCGCCACTGCCCGTTCGACGCCTACAACCACAAGCCGCAGCACGAGCGGACGCGGCTGTCTCTGGGCGCCACGGACGTGGAGTCCGGTCGGCTCATCTTCTTCGACTCGATGACGTCCGACCTGGAGGTCGACCACGTGGCGGCCGGCGGGGCCCTGCCGCCGGGGTCGGCCGCGGTGCCCATCGACGGGCGCCTGTACTGGGACGGCGGGGTCGCGGCCGACAGCCCGCTCGACCACATCCTCGAGGTGATCGAGTCCGACCTCCTCCTGCGCGGCCGCCGCATCCTCGTGATCAGCGTCGACCTCTGGTCCGCGGAGGGCACGGCGCCTCCTGATCTCGCGTCCGCATACTGGCGGCAGCAGCAGATCCAGTTCAGCTCCCGCAGCTACATGGCCCTCAAGCGGTTCGAGCACGACCTCGAGCGCTTCTCCCTGCGCGCCCTGCGGGCGGCGGGCGACGGCCTCGTGAACGGCACGCCGAGCGAGTACTTGCCCAGCATCACCGTGCTCCACCTCGAGCACGGGCGCAGCCTCGACCTCCTGCCCCTGGGCCCCCTCGACTTCTCCGAGGAGGCCGTGGCCACGCGCATCGAGCAGGGCGAGGCCGAGACCGCCGCGGCGCTGGAGGACTCGGACTACCCGGCGACGCTCGCCGCCGGCGGGGTCGTGGTCCGGATGTACCGCGAGGGCGAGCCTCGCGGCCGTGAACGCAGCCTCGCGCCGATCGCCTCCGCCGTCCCCGCCCGGGGAGGCGTCCTCGTCTTCGAAGACGACGACGGCCCCGCTTGGTCCTTCTACTTCTCTCACGATCTCCCCCGCCCCGGCACCACGCGCCGAGGCTGGTGGACCCGGAACCAAGGCGACTCCGCCGCGTTCCACCTCCGGCCCGTGGAGGCCCCCGCATGAGACGATCGCTCCCCTTCGCCCTGGTCCTCCTGACCGGCTGCGCCGCCCCCGACGGCATCCGCCTCACGCCCCCCGGCGACGGCCCCACCGTCCTCGTCGACTGGGACGCCGAGCCCCTGCCCGAGCTGCCGTTCCCCAACGACCTCGCCACCCGCGTCGATCAGTCGTCGCCCACGGGCCTGCGCGTGAACTTCTCCCAGGACGCGGCCACGGCCACCGAGCGGGAGGCTCGGGAGAAGGTGAACGAGGCCACCGGCTTCGGGATCTTCGCGCCGATCACGGTGCGCTTCACGTCGCCCCTGGACCTCGACGCGATCGTGGCGCGGCACGCGGACGACGGCGTGTTCCTCGACGACGCGGTCTTCGTGATCGACGTCACCGAGGGGTCGCCCACCTACGGCGAACCCGTGGACTTGGACCTCGGCCACGGCCGCTACCCGGGCGACCTCGTCTCCACGGACGCCTACTTCGCCAACGACCCCCGCTCCCAGAGCCCGTCGCTGCTGTACGAGACCTACAACGAGGACGCCAACGGCAACGGCTCCCTCGATCCCGGGGAGGACACGGACTACGACGGCGTCCTCGACCGCTCGAACGTCTACCCGGTGGACTCCGACAACCCGCGCGACGACCTGATGACCTGGTACGAGCTGGAGACCGACACGCTGATCGTGCGGCCGATCCTGCCCCTCCGGGAGGAGACGACGTACGCCGTCGTGCTCACCGAGCGGCTCACCGGGGCCGACGGCCTGCCCGTCCGCTCTCCCTGGCAGTACGTACACCACACCCGGCAGACGGAGGCGCTCCAGTCGCTCGTGCCGACGTTGTTCGACCTGGGCCTGGCCGTGGAGGACATCGGGTTCGCCTGGACCTTCACCACCGCGTCCGTCACCCGCGACCTCCGCGAGCTGCGCGCCGGCCTGTACGGCGAGGGCCCCTACGCGCACCTGGCGGAGGCCTACCCCCCGGGCGTGCACACCGTCGAGCGCATGCAGGATCCGCTCATCGACAGCCAGTCGCCCTGGCGAGTGAAGTCGAGCCGCATCTTCGGGACGCTGATCAACCTGGGCCTCTTCGGCGAGGGCCCGGCCGCGGACGTCCTGGACGAGGCCTTCTCCTACATCGACTACGTGAGCGGCGCGACCTTCACGTCGCCCCAGCTCATCCGGGACCGGAACGGCGACGGCGACCTCTCGGACGAGTGGTGGGACATCGACCGCGACACCGGCCACGTCCTCCACGGGCCCGGCGACATGACCTTCACGTGCGTGATCCCGAAGGCGGACGAGGACCACCAGCAGCCGTTCCCCGTGGCCATCTACGGCCACGGCTACCGGTCCAGTCGGTTCGAGGGGCTCGGGTTCACGGGCAACCTCGCGCAGGTCGGCGTGGCCACGTGCCTCATGGACTCGCCCGGCCACGGCCCCACGATCGACGAGGAGGACCGCGAGGAGATCCTGGAGGTCCTCGGGGAGTTCGGGTTGCTGCCCTTCTTGGAGCACCTCGAGCGGGCGCGCGACGCGGACCTCGACAACGACGGCGAGCAGGACTCGGGCGCCGACATGTGGACGTCGGACCCGTTCCACACGCGCGACATGATCCGCCAGCAGGTCGTCGACTGGTTCCAGATGGTGCGGTCGCTCCGGGCCTGCGGCACCGGCACGATGGGCACCGACATCGACGAGGACGGCACCGAGGAGACGACCTGCGACTGGGACGCGGACGGCGTGCCGGACCTCGGGGGCCCGGACGCGCCCATCTACCTCATGGGCGGCTCCCTGGGCGGCATCAACTCGGCGGTCATGGCCCCCCTGGAGCCGGAGTTCTCGGCGGTCGTCCCCGTGGTCGCGGGCGGCGGACTGCTCGACATCGGCTGGCGCTCGGACCTCAGCGGCGTGCGCCAGGCGGCGGTCGGCCGGGTGCTCAGCCCCTTCTTCCTGGGTCGCCCCGCGGAGGACGGCAGCCTCGCCGTCACGCAGATGGTCAACTCGATCACGCGCATGGTCGAGCTGCACGTCGCGACGCTGACGGCGGAGGAGGCCGCGCGAGCCGCCTCCGTCCGGGTCATCAACCCGGCCAACGGCGAGGTGCGCGAGCACGGGATCCCCGAGGGCGGGACCTTCCGCATCGGCATCCCCGCCGACGCGATGTCGGCCTACGAGAAGCGCATCGCCACCGGCATGCCGGACACCGGCCCGGCGCTCGGCGCCGTGTACGAGGTCGAGTTCAACGAAGGGCTCGGCGATCCGCTGGAGGTGGAGATCCTCGACGCCGCGGGCGGGGTCCTCAAGACCATCACCACCTGGGAGCGCGACGTGGAGCACGAGGGCGTGACGATGCGGGCGGGCTCGCCCCTCATCGCGGCGTCGGAGGGCCTCGGACGCAAGCGCGGCTCCCCCCAGCTGCGGCGCCTCGTGGACGTGCTGCGCATGGTGCTCGAGCCCGGCGATCCCGCCTGCTACGCGCCCGCGTACCACCGGGAGCCGTTCGAGGAGGTGGGGCGGCCCACGAACGTCCTCCTCATCCCCACGCCCGGGGACAGCGTCGTGAACATCGCCGCGGGCATCACCCTCGCCCGGGTGGCGGGCATGTACGACTACCGCGCCCACGACGCCCGCTACGGCATGACCGTCGACCGGTGGCTCATCGAGCGCGAGGTCGTGCGCGGGCTCGAGGAGTTCGGCCCCTTCACGGACGTGAACGGCAACCCCGCCCTCTTCGACGCCGACGACCTGGACGACGGCACCGACGCCTACGGGGCGCCGTCGGACGCCCCCCTGCGGGCCTCGGTGACGACCGCCTCGGGCGTCTCGGGCCTGCGTCTGCCGTACGTGAACCCGAGGGGCGCCCACGGCTTCGGGCTGCCCAGCCCCGAGGAGCCCTTCGACATCGACACCTTCGCCCTGAGCCAGGCCGCGTGGTGGCTCGCCACGAACGGGCAGGAGCTGCTCGACGACCCCTGCTTCGCCACTCGCACGTGCGACTTCCATCGCCCGGTCCCGGAGAGCAACTGATGTCCCGTTTCCTGCTCGTCGTCCTCGCGGCGAGCCTGCTTCCCGCGTCGGCCTCGGCCGTGCAGCGCATCGAGCTGCAGAAGGACGACCCCGGCGCCTTCGGCATCGAGCTGTCCGGCGAATACCGCGTCCAAGGCAGCTTCCTCACCGACTTCGCGGTGGACGCCGAGGGCAACACGCTGGGCCAGTCCGCCGTGCTCGACCACCGTCTCCGCTTCCGGTTCGACCTCCAAGCGAAGATCGTCCGCCTGAGCACCGAGTGGGACATCAGCGCGGGCCAGCTCGTGGGCGACGTGTGGGACGTGCCGGGCACGATCGACGCCCGTCGCCGGCACATGTATGGCGCGATCGCGCCCACCGGCTTCTATCCGCGCCGCGCGGCCATCACCGTCACCCCCAACGACTCGATCACGATCGAGGCGGGTCTCGTGACCTCGCACTGGGGCCTCGGGATGCTCGCGAACCACGGCGCGTCGGACCCGTGGTTCGGTCGCAACGACTTCGGGGACCGCGTCGTGCGGCTGCGCTTCACCGGGCGGCCGAGCCTGCCGCTGTTCGTGAGCGCCGGGTTCGACTGGGTGATCGCCGACGACACCGCCACGTGGGCGGAGCGTCAGCTCGCGTTCCAGGCGCTCGGCTCGGTCGTGTATCGCGACTTGATCCGCCAGGCCGGGCTCTACGCCGTCTATCGGCATCAGGACGAGCTCGACGGTCGGACCACCGACGTCGCCGTGTTCGACCTCTTCCTCGACCGATGGGGCGACCTGTTCAAGGACATGGCGCGCACCCAGGAGACGGGCTGGTCCCTGCGACTCGCGATGGAGGCGGCCTTGATCGTCGGTCGCACGAACCGATCGCTCTCCTACAACGAGCGGGAGGCGCTGACCGTCATCTCCGGCGGCATGACCGGCGTCGCGACGCTCTACGCGCCGAAGAAGCGGGTCGGCTTCCACGTGCGCGGGGGCCTCGCGTCCAGCGATCCCGACGGCGACGACGGGTTCAGCAACGACTTCACCTTCGACCGCGACTTCGACGTGGGCTTCATCCTCTTCGACCACGTCCAGGGCGGCGTCGAGGCGGCCACCCACGCGCTCGTCACGGATCCCGAGAACACCGGCTACCCGCCCGACGGCGCCGAGGCGCTGGCCACCGAAGGCGCGTTCCGTCGCGGCGTGTTCCTCCAGCCGGTCGTCACCCTGCTGCCGGTCGAGTGGCTCGAGCTGCGCTTCGGCCTCGCGGCCGCGGCCACGACGGCTCCGGTCCGTCACCCCTTCTACTCCTTCCGCGCGGGGGGCTCGGACCGCAACCACCACAACGTCGCGCCGTCGTCCCGCTACCTGGGGACGGAGCTCGACTGGGCCGTCAAGCTGGGCGGGGCGCTGCCGGTGCCCTCGGAGAACAAGCCGGTCGCCGAGGCGCTGATCCAGGGCGGCACGGCGATCCTGGGGGGCGCGCTGCGGGCCGGGGAGGCCGAAGAGGTCGTGCACCACGTGCTGATCACGGGCCGCTTCCGCTGGTAGCCTCGTCGGCCATGACCTCCGTGCGCATCACCGCCACGGGCCGCTGCTTCCCCACGAGGCGCGTGCCCAACTCCTACTTCTACGAGGACCTCGGCCTCGACACGAACGAGGAGTGGATCCGCTCGCGCACGGGCATCGTCGAGCGGCGACTCGTCGACCGGGCGGCGGGCGAGTGCACCGCGTCGTTGGCCGAGGGCGCAATCCGCGCGGCCCTGGAGAAGCGCGGCCTCGAGCCCACGGACCTCGACGGCATCATCGTCGGCACCATCACGCCGGACCTGCCGTTCCCGGCCACGGCCTGCCTCGTGCAGGACCGCCTCGGAGCCACGAGCGCGTGGGCCTGGGACGTGTCGGCGGCGTGCAGCGGGTACGTGTCGGCGCTGGCGCAGGCCAAGGCGCTGGTCGCGTCGGGCATGGCGAAGCGCGTGGTCGCGGTGGGCGCGGAGACCATGTCCGCCATCCTCGACTACACGGACCGCAACACCTGCATCATCTTCGGCGACGGCGCGGGGGCGACGCTCGTGGAGGAGTCGGACGAAGGAGGCGAGATCGTCGACGTCATCCTGCACGCCGAGGGGTCCGGCTCGAAGCTGCTCTACCAGCCCTCCGGCGGGGCCCTGGACCCCGCCTCCCACGCCACGGTCGACGCGCGCGGCCACTTCGTGAAGCAGGAAGGGCGGGCCGTGTTCAAGCACGCCGTGTCCCGCATCGCCGAGGTCGTCGATGAGCTGCTGGAGCGCAACGGGCTCGGTCGCGAGCAGGTCGCCCTGGTGGTCCCGCACCAGGCCAACATCCGCATCATCGACGCCGCCGCGCGCCGGCTGAAGATCCCGAAGGACCGGGTGATGGTGACCGTCCACCAGTGGGCGAACACCACGGCCGCCACCATCCCCACGACCCTCGATCTCGCCCTCGAGCAGGGCCGCGTGGCGGCCGGGGACAAGGTCGTGCTCTGCACGTTCGGCGCCGGGTTCACCTGGGGAGCGGCGCTGCTCCAGTACTGAGGGCGCGAGTCAGTCGCGGCCGCCCTCTTCGAGGGGATGCTCCATCCCGGCCTCGGCGAACGTCGCCATGTCCGACTGGACCCGGGCCGCGGCCGATACCAGGCCCACCGCCAGGGTGGCGCCGCTGCCTTCGCCGAGGCGCATGTCCAGGTCCAGGAGCGGGCGAAGGCCCAGGGCGCCCAACACCAGCGCGTGCCCCGGCTCGGCGGAGCGATGACCCGCCACGAGGTGGGCGAGGACGCGCGGGGATCGTCGGGCGGCGCACAGCGCGGCGACGCCCGTGATGAACCCATCCAGCACGACGAGGGCGCCGCGGCCCGCCCCCGCCTCGATCGCCCCCACCAGGGCTGCGATCTCGAGCCCGCCGAGGCACCGCAGCGCCTCCGTGGGGTCGGCCGGTGCGGCGGCGTGCAGGGCGAGGGCGTCGCGCACCACGTCGCGCTTGCGGTCCAGGGTGGTGCGGCCGATGCCGGTGCCGAGGCCCACCACGTCTTCGGCGGTGACCCGCAGGAGGGCGGCGCAGAGGGCGGCCGCCGCGGTGCTGTTGCCGATGCCCATCTCGCCCACGGCCAGCACGTCCAGCGCGGCGATCGCGTCCACGGCGTCGCGCCCGGCGGCGAGGGCGGCCTCGACCTCGGCGACCGTCATGGCCGGCTCCACGCGCAGGTTCCGGGTGCCCCGACGCACCTTGCGACGGTCCAGACCCGTCGCGTCCCCGAAGTCGTGGTCCACGCCCACGTCCACGACGTGCAGCGCCAGCCCGACCTCCCGCGCCAGGGCGTTCACGGCGCCTCCACCGGCGAGGAACTGATAGACCATCTTCGCGGTGACCTCGGGCTTGTAGGCGCTCACGCGCTCGGCCGTCACCCCGTGGTCGCCCGCGAACAGCACGAGGGCCCGATGGCGACAGCGCGGCACCACGCTGCCCTGGACGGCGCTCAGCTTCAGCGCGAGGCCTTCGAGGCGCCCGAGGCTGCCGGGGGGCTTGGTCAGCTCTTCGTTTCGCTCCCGCGCGCGCTCGGGGGCGGCGGGCGCGGTCGGAGGGGCCGGGGCATCGGCCGGAGCACCGACGGCGGAGGGCGCGACGTCTCCCCAGCGCTCGTCGAACACCAGCGAGCCGAGCGTCTCGCGGCGTCGCCACCCCACGCGCTCGAGCATGGGGCCCGACGGGAACTCCACCGGGTAGCCCACGGCGAGGTACGCGATGGGGATGACGTGGGCGGGGATCCCCAGCAGCTCGCGCAGGAAGTCGGGCTCGAGGATGCTGATCCACCCCGCGCCCACGCCTTCCGCCCGGGCCGCGAGCCAGAAGTTCTGCACGGCGAGGCACGTGGAGTAGACGTCGGTCTCCCGGATCGTCGACCGGCCCAGGACGTTCGGGCCCCCCCGCGTGGTGTCGCAGGTGATGAGCACGTTCAATGGGGCGTCGAGGATCCCCTGGAGCTTGAGGCTGAGGTACTTCTGCCGTCGGTCGCCGTCGTACTGGTCGGACGCGCGGGCGCTCACCTCCGAGAAGTGCTCGAGCAGCCGCTCCCGCGTGGGCAGGTCCCGCACCAGGACGAAGTTCCAGGGCTGCATGAAGCCCACGGACCCCGCGTGGTGGGCGGCGTCGAGGATGCGCCAGAGCACGTCGTCGGGGATGGGGTCGGGGCGGAACGCGCGGATGTCGCGGCGCTCGTGGATGGCGCGGTAGACGCCGGCTTGCTCTTCGATGCTGAACGTGGTCAACCGCTGCCTCCCCGCGCTCGTCGCGGCGCGGGGGCATTGTCCCGGGCCCCCCGAAGGAGTCAAGGGGCCCGGGGCGGCCCGCGAATCAGGGGGCGTTGAAGCCCAGCAGGAAGCCCGCCGTGGCGCCGTATTCGCCCTGCAGGTCCTCGCCTACGTGCTCGTTGGTCGCCGGGTTCTTGAACAGCTCGAACCCCGCGAGCCAGTCGCAGCCGCTGCCCACCGGGTTGGCGATCTGGTCCAGGCCTGCGCCCGCCGCCAGCGAGCCCGGGGTCACCGGGAGGAAGGCCGCGCCCACGTAGGTGAGCCCGAAGCCCTCGTACTCGGCGCGCAGGGCGTCCGCGGAGGTGGCGGCCTGCGGGTTCGTGTTCAGCTCGATGCCGAGGATGCTGTGCGTCTCCGCGTCCAGGAACCCGAAGCTGAGGAAGTCGCCGTAGTTCGCGGGGGTGGCGTTCGGGTCCGCCGGGCTCAGGAGCCGACGTCCGTAGTTGCCGCCCACCGCGTCCAGCCCCGCCGGGTCGCAGTGCTCGGGATCGAGGTCGGGGTTGGAGAGGTCGGTGACCGTCGTGGGATCGACCTCCAGGTATCCGGTGAACTGCGGGCAGCTCTCGTCGACGCCCAGCTCGGGGACCACGCCGAACCCGAACCACGCCTCGGCCTGGGACTCCATGACCTGCGTGCACAGGGCGATGCCGTTCTGCACGTCGATCCAGTAGTTGATCGTGTGCTGCACCGTGACGGTGTACTGCGTCCCGCGCTCCTCGCCGCCCCCCGCGGAGTCGTCGTCGTCGCCCACGTCCTCGGCGGACACGTCCATCTGGAACTCGAAGGTGATCCCGTCGAAGTCGGGCAGGCCGTCGTCGTCGTCGTCGTCCACGGCGTCGTCGTCGTCCTCCGGAAGGTCGTCGTCGTCGTCGTCGACGATGCCGGTGTCGTCGTCGTCGTGCACGATGCAGGAGCAGCCCGCGAGGATGAGAGAGAGGGTCGCTGCGGACATGGAAATGCGTCGAAGGATCATGGTTCTACCTCCCCATGGGTTTCGGGTCGTCGCGCTTTCAGGGTGCGCGCGGTGGGCCTCATCGCGCTCAGGCGAAACCCGCCCCATGAAGCAAACGGCACGGGACTCTGACGGCCCGTGCGCGCAGCGGCCCTACCCGGGCGGGGGCTCGGAGAAGACGGCGTAGTAGAGGCTGCAGTCCTCGGACTCGAGGTCCGCCGTCTGCCGCTCGCACCGGGCCGTCAGGGCGGCCTCGGCGGCGTCGGGATCGTCGGCGGTGCTCGCCAGCAGGCGCCGCTCCCGGTTGTACGTCGCGCACCAGCCGTCGTAGTCGTCCGCGGACGTGTACGACGTGATGCCGTCGTCGTAGGCCAACCCCCACTGCGCCATGCACAGCTCCCAGGTCGGCCGCGCGGCCTCGCAGACCGCGTCGCACCCCTCGGCCACGACGCACCCCGGCCCCGCCAGGACGGCGAAGAGGAGGACGATCGTGGCCGAGGGGCGGATCAAGGGGGGCCTACAGCGACCAGAAGATGGAGCTGAGGGGGTTGAGCCCCCAGGTCAGCCACTCCTTGGTGACGTCGGCGCACGTGGCGATGTCGACCACGCGCATGCCCGCGGGGGCGGTCTCGTCCCAGGAGGCGCCGTAGGCGATCCAGGCTTGACCGATCGGGTCGACGCTCATGCCGTTGATCCAGCCGCTCCCGGCGTCGTCGAGGACCGTCAGGCTCCAGTTCGAGCCGTCGACGCAGGTCAGGTCGAGGGCGCCGCTCTTCTCGTTGGAGGACGCGATCAGCCCCATGGAGCCGTCGAAGGCCCACCCGAGGATGTCGCCGCCGACCTGGGCCTCGGAGACCTGGGCGATCTCCGTCAGCGTCCCGGTGGCGGGGTCGAGGGTCTCGACGGTGCCGTCGGCCACGAACCAGCTCGCGACGTTGGTGACGACGATCTCGCCCGCGGCCCAGGTGGACCACTGAATGGTGGGGTTCGACCCGACCTCCCAGCTCTCGCCGATCTCGTCGGTGGAGCAGTCGATCTGCACGACGCGGCCGTTGGGCGCGGCGTTCCACTCGGCGTCGATGAGCTGCAGCGCGACGTACACGTGGGTCCCGTCGCTCACCATGCTGGAGGCCTCCACCACGTCGCCCTTCTCGACCGACCACTGGGACAGGTCGACGGCGCCCAGGGGGCCGCCCGTGGCGTGGTCGTAGACGGCGATCTCGTTGTGCGCGTAGCGGCTCACGTAGAGCTTGCCGTTGCACACCTCGACGGCCTGCGGGTTGGTGTCCTCGCCCACGTCGATCTCGATGTCGGGGGCGACGCCCACGTTGAAGCCGACGTAGCGCCGGACGGTGCCGATGCCGCGGCTGATCAGGTACAGGTCCGCGCCGTCGGAGTTCAGGACGAGGTCCGACTCGGCGACGCTCAGCTGGTCGTCCGCGCCGTCGAGCGTCACGGGATCGACCCGCGCGAGCACGGTGTCCGAGCCGTCGGACGTGAGGACGATGCCGCCGTAGTTCTCGGCCGCGTCGTCGTCGTCCACGGCGTCGTCGTCGTCCACTGCGTCGTCGTCGTCCACTGCATCGTCGTCGTCCACTGCGTCGTCGTCGTCGGTGCCGGCGGTGTCGTCGTCGTCGGTCTCGGGGCAGCCGGTCAGGCCGCCCAGGGACAGGGCCGCGACGGCCGCCCAGATCAGGTTCTTCTTGAGGGTCATGTCTCGCTCTCGGCTGGGTCGCTCGACGGGGTGCCGAGCGGGGTGTTGGGGATCTCCCAGCCGACCGTCAGGAAGAACGATCGGCCGGGCATGGGGTGACCGCGGTAGTCGGTGACGGGCACGACGATGCGGTCGTCGTCGGCCGTCGATTGGTTCGGATCCCGCTGGCGCGGGGCGAGGATGGTGTCGGTGAGGTTCCGCAGCTCGAAGGCGAACCACGGGGCGCGGGCGCCGGGTTGGATGCGGACGTGCGCGTCGAGGATCGATCGCGGCGCCTGCTCGAAGAGGTTGGAGGGGGAGTCGAACGTGCCGGCGGTGAACCGCCACGCGACGCCCACCCGCACCCAGGGCGCGAACACGACGGCCCCGGCCACGTCGAGCTCCCACTCCGGGAGGCCGGGGCTGCGGCTGCCCACGTGAGCGGGGGTGTTCGCCTCGAGGATCTCGGAGTCGGTCCAGGTGAGGGCGCCCGCCACGTCCACGTGTTCGAAGGCCAGGAACGCCGCGGCGACCTCGATCCCCGACGTGCGCTCGGCCCCCACGTTCGCGGGCACCGACGTCTTCTGGCTGTTCTGGATGAACACGATCTTGTCGTCCGAGCGCACGTGGAAGCCCCCGACCTCCAGGGAGCCGCGGAACTGCGCGCCGGGGGAGCCCTGGACGCGCACGGAGACGTCGAACTGTGTGGACGTCTCGGGCTTGAGTCGGTGGTTCCCCACCACGCGGCCGCGGTCGCCGAAGAGCTCGAGGAAGCTCGGGGGGCGGAACCCGCGGCCCGCCGCCGCCCGGATCGTGAGGGGCCGCACGGGGCGCAGGGCGAGGGCGACCCGGGGCATCGCCGCCACGCGCACCACCTCGTCGCCGTCCTCGTCCACCAGCGGCGTGTCGTCGTAGGGGACGGTCCCGAGGGCGCGGTTGTCCAGGACGAACAGACCGATCGCGGGCTGGACGTCGACGTGATCCCGCAGGGGACGGAGGGACGCGCCGAGCGAGACCGTCGTGGCCGCGCGGACGCGAAGCGCCTCGTCGTCGCCGCCCTCCTGGAGGCCCACCGGGCGGTACAGATCGACCACCGTGCGCGCCGACGGCAGGACCGTCAGCCAGGGTCGGGGGCGCAGGCGCGCGGAGAGCGCGACGGTGGGCTGGTGGTAGCGGTCGCGCGTCTGCTGGGTGCCGATCCCGACCTCGTTCAGGGGGTCGTCGTACCGCTCGCCCCGGAGCCGCCAGGAGAGGTCGCCCACCAGGTCGACGTCCGGGTGGACCGCGATCTGCGCCCGCCCCGCGACCAGGTTCTCTCGCACGCCGTACGCGGCCTCTTCGGTGGTCCCGTGGCCGTCGCCGGGCTCCCCCGCGTCGCTCAGCATGACGCGGTCGGTGAGCGACAGGGTCACCGGCCCTCGCACGGCGCGCAGGCGCAGCGAGCCCGCGAACCGCTCGGAGGCGTTGTTGGCGCGCCTCCGGATCCGATCGTCGAGGTAGCGGTTGGCGCCCTGGTTGGTGCCGTTGTCGTCGAAGTACTCGAAGTCGCCCTCGGTGCCCTCGTACTCCACGGACATGCGGACGTCGCCGGTGCCGCCGCCCCGGAGCTCGCCTCCCGCCCCGGCCTGGGCCCGGACCCGACGGCTCAGCCACGACCCGAAGCCCGCCTCCACGCGCGGGGCCGGGACGCGGCCGGGCCGCGTGGTCAGGTGCACCACGCCGCCCATGGGCGACGCCCCGAGCTCGGCGGGGGCCCCGCCGCGGAAGATCTCCACCCGGTCGAAGGCGCGCAGGGGCAGCTCGGCGAGGTTCACGGCGGAGCTCCCCTGGGCGTTCAGGGGCACGCCGTCGACCCACACCTCGACCTGGCGGGAGGACGATCCGCGGATGCTCACGTAGGCCGGGGCGGCGGGGCCCCCGAAGCGGCGGACGTGTACGCCGGCGACCTCCTCGAGGAGGTCCGCGACGCTGGCGGAGGGGGGCACGTCGTCGTCGACGTCGACCGCGACCACGGAGGCCGGGTGGCGGTGCTCGAGCTCGGCGGAGGTGGCGCCCGTCCGGCCCGCGGTGACGGTCACGCCCGGCAGGCTGCGGGGCTCGTCGGCCGTCGAGTCGGCGTCGCCGTCGTCGGTGTCGTCCGCGTCGTCGCCTGCGGTGTCGTCGTCCGCGGTGTCGTCGTCCGCGGTGTCGTCGGCGCGGACGGATCCCGGCGCCACGACCAGGGTCGCTGCCAGCATCCAAAGGAGTCCATGGACTCCGAACTCGTGCCGCCCGCACATGAGCACCTCGCGCGACGCGAGGGGAGAGGGGACGCAGGTTCGAGCGCGGCCCGCGGTGGCGGGGCGATCGAAACGCGCTCCCGCTCCCCGCGGGTCGCAGTTTCGGATGGACCGGTCGGTCTCCTGACTCCCGGATCGTCCGGTTCGTCGCGCCTTCCCGGGATGACTCCCAGTGGCTTGTTGCGACGACCGTCCCCGGTCACAGTGGCGGGGGCCGTGCCGGATTCACACCGGCTTCCCTTCACCCGTCCATCGAATGTCTCGCCCGACCGAAAACGATCAGGCCGCGGGAACCTAGACCCCGCGCCGGGGTCCGTCAATGAGAGATGGGGTCGGGTCGATCCGAACCCTCGCTTCTCGCTGCACCGAATCTAGGTTGAAGACAGACCCATGCCCCCTCGCCCCACCCCGACGCCGCCCGCCCTCTCCGGATGGCGAGCCCTGTTCGGGCCGGGGGTCGGCGGGCTGCTGTTCCTCGCGGTGTTGGGGGTGGGGGTGGCCTGGCAGGCCACGCGGGTGGCGGTCATCGATCCCGACGCGCCGCTCCCCCGGGAGGTCCCGGCGAGCGCCCTCCTCGGCAGCATGGCGACCCTCCCCGCGCCCGCCCCCGGCCCCGAGGCCCGCATGGCCGCGCCCACGCCCGCCCCGGACGCCTCAGACGACGCGCGGATCGAACGCGAGGTCTCGGGCGGCCGCTGAGCCGTCCATCTCCACCCCCTTCGCGATCGCGTCGATGACGTCGGCCGACATGGGCGTCGCCCCGGTGAGCTTCGCCAGCACCTCGCTGGCCGCCTTCAGGAGCGCGGGGGGGATCGGCAGCACCAAGGCGCGACGCTCGAGGCGCTCGAGGGTGCGGCGCTGGATGTCCGCGAGGTCCAGCGGTTCGGGGCCCGGGAGCTGGTAGCGGTTCCCGCACACGGCGCGCGCGTCGGTGGCCGTCACGCAGGCGAGGGCCACGTCGTCGACGTGCACCGGGAACATGGTCCCGGACCCGGCCACGGTGGGGACGAGCCCGAGCCGCGCGAACCTGGCCACCTTCGCCTCGACCTGACACCCGGGGCCCAGGATCACCGGGGGGCGGAGCATCACCCAGGGCACGTCCGTGGCGGCCACGACGTCCTCGGCGGCCTTCTTGCTGGCCCCGTACAGCGCGTCGGGGCGCCACTCGGCCGCCACGCTGCTGACGTGCACGAACCGCTTGATGCGCGCGCGCTCGGCCGCCTCCACCACGTTCCGCGTGCCCTCGACGTTCGTCCGATGCAGCTCCTCGGGATCGATGGACCCGATGCTCGCCGCGGCGTGCACCACGTGGGTCGCGCCCTCCATCAGGGCGTCCAGCGACGGGGGGTCTTCGAGCCTCCCCGTGACCGTGGTGACTCCTTCCCCGCGGGGCACGTTCGTGGCCCACGGGCGGCGCGCGAGCAGGCGCACCGTGTCGCCGCGCTCGACCAGGAGGGCCACGACGCGGCGGCCGAGGAACCCCGTCCCCCCGGTCACGGCGACGACCCGCGGGTCCGTCACTCCGCGTCCCCTCTCGCGCCTTCGACGAACCCGCCGACGAAGGCCCCGAGCCCCTCCGGTCCGCAGGTCCGGGCGGTCCAGCCGAGCCCGGCGGTCGCGACGGTGAGGAGGCGCAGGCCGCGGCCCAGGGCGCCGCCCGGGAGGCGACGCACGAACCGGGCGTGGTTGCGGCCGAGGAGGCGCGCCGTCTCGGGCTCGCGGTGGCCGCGCGTGCCGCCCCCACGGTGTCGGATCCGGGCCTCCGGCACGAGCACCGATCGCAGCCCCAGGAGGCGCGCCCGGAGGCACAGGTCGATGTCCTCGAAGAAGTGCGTGAAGCCCTCGTCGAAGCCGCCCAGCCGGCGCCAGACGGCGGTCGTCATGGCCATGGCCGCGCCGCTCACGGCGTCTCGGTCGCGCGGCGGCCCGCCCGCGGGCGCTTCGTCCAGGACGCGGATGCGGCCGCTCGACCCCACGTCGATGCCCCCGTGCTGGACGGCCGCGTCGTCCCACTCCAGGAGCACGGCCCCGGCGACGCCGACGGTGGGATCCCGGAGCGCCTCGGCGAGGCGGTCGACCCCGTCGCGAAGGACCTCCACGTCGTCGTTGAGCAGGACCACGCGCGGGATGTCCGCGGCCTCGGCGGCGGCGAACCCCGCGTTGGCCCGGGCGGCGTAGGAGCAGCCGGGGGCGACCTCGACCCACCGGGTCTCGACGGGCGGGGCGGGGGGCGGCGCGGCTTCGGACACGACGAACACGATAGGCGGGCACGTCGGGTCGCCCATGACGGTCCCCAGGGCCGCCGCCAGGTGGGGAGAACGGGCCACGGCGGGCATCACCACCGCCACCGGGACCGGCGCGTCGGGGTCGGGCGCGGGCGCGCCGTCGCCCACCGCGAAGATCGGCCCCGTGGGGCCCTGCCTGCGACCCTCGCGACCGCCGACCCACTGGCCTGCGAGCGCCGCGGCCCGACGGGGCAGGGTTCGAGCCGCCCACAGCGCGCCGTGATCGCGCGCGACGGAGGCGGTGTCGGCGGCGAGGCTCGCGACCCCGGCGACGGGGGAGGGGACGGCGGCGACCCCGAACTCGGCGGAGGCCTGGCGGTGGGACCGTCGGTTGCGGCTGAAGAGCTCGCCCACCGTCGGGTCGTGGTGGTGCTCGACCACGGCGGCGGGCGCGTATCCGAGGGACCACCCGGCCTCCGCGACCATGCGGCCCCAGGAGATGTCCTCCCCGAAGGTGCGCGGAGGGAAGGGGATGGCGAGCGCGACCTCGCGGCGGACCATCGAGGCGACGTTGTCCAGCCGCGCGGCGACCATGACCTCTGCGGGGGAGGCGTCCCCCCAGAACTCCGGCGGCGGGGCGGGCCGCACGACGGGGCGGCCGTCGTCGGCGGGCGGGGTCCAGCGCAGGAGCGCCTGCGTGACGAGCGGGTCGGCGCCCTCGCCGGGCACCTGGCGCGCGTGCACGGCCGCGACGAGGGGGTCCTCGAAGGCCTCGGCGAGCCGCGTGAGGTAGTGCGACTCGAGCGGACACGCGTCGGCCGAGAGGATCGCCACCAACGGCGCCTTCGCGGCGAGGACGAGGCCGGTGCGGACGCGGCCGTGGTCGAAGTCGGCGGGGTCGACGTCGAACACGCGGAGGGAGGGGTGCTCGGCGACAAGCGCGTCGGTCACGCCGTCCGTGGACCCGCTGTCGGCGATGAGGATCTCGTGGCCCCCGTCGACCTGCTGGCTGCGCAGGCTGCGGACGACCTCGACGAAGCGCGGACCCCCGTCGAGGACGGGGATCACCACGGAGACGGCGGGCGCCGCGGGCGAACCGACGCCGCAGTCGGGGCGCGGAGTGAGCCGGGCGCGGGCCGCCCGAAGCAGCGCGCGGGCGATCGCCGGATCGAGCGTCCGCTCGGGCACGCGGGCCCCCTTCGGTGGACTCAGCCGCCCGCCACGGTGGCCGCGGGCCACTGAGCGGGCGACGTCAGGAGGGCGCGGTGGCGCTCCACCAGTCGGCGCAGGCCGTCGTCGAACTCGATGCGCGGCGCCCAGCCGAGCAGGCGACGGGTGCGACGGTCGTCGATCGCGTAGCGCTTGTCCTGGCCGGGGCGGTCCTCCTGGAAGTGCAGCGGGCCGCCCCCGCAGAGGCCGAGGATGCGCTCGGCGACCTCCCGATTCGTGCGCGGCGTCCGCCCGGAGAAGTGGTGGACGTCGCCCGGCTCGCCGCGCTCGAGGACGGCGAGCAGACCGGCGGCGAAGTCCTCGACGTGCAGCCAGTCGCGGATCGCCTCGCCCCTCCCGTGGATGGGCAGCGCCTGGCCCGCGAGCGCCCGGCGGATCCACCCGGGGATCGCCTTCTCCGAGTGCTGTCGCGGGCCGTAGTTGTTGGTGCAGCGGACGATCGTCGCGCGGTACCCCTGGGTGTGGGCCACGGCGTGGACGAAGGCCTCGGCGGCCGCCTTCGTGGCGGCGTAGACGTTCCCCGGCCGGAGGGCGTCCCGGGGGGCGAACACCTCGTGCTCCTCGGCCTGACCGAACACCTCGTCCGTGGACAGGTGGACGGTGTGCCGGACCCCCTGCTCGACGGCCGCCTGGAGGACCACGCGGGTGCCCTCGATGTTGGTGCGGATGAAGGCCGAGGGGTCCACGAGGGAGCGCGCGACGTGAGACTCCGCGGCCGCGTGGATCACCAGGTCGGCGCCCTGCATCGCGCGTCGCACGGCCGGGGCGTCGCAGATGTCGCCGTGGATGAACTCGAGATCGAGCCCGTCGAGGTGCTCGCGCCGGCCGGCGTAGGTCAGGAGGTCGAGGACGACGACGTCGTAGCCGGAGGCGATGAGGGCGCGCGCGACGGAGGAGCCGATGAAGCCCGCGCCGCCGGTGAGGAGGACCCGGGGCATCCCGGACAAAGTAACAGCCCGCCGGCATCATCGCTGGATGCAGATTCGGGTGAGGGACACGGCGCTTCCGGGCGTGCGGCGCATCGACGTCGACGCCGTGCGGGATGAGCGCGGCTTCTTCGTGGAGGTGTTTCACGCCGAACACTGGGCGGCGGCGGGGCTCCCCACGGCCTGGGTTCAGGACAACCACAGCCGCTCGGGCGCCGGGGTGCTGCGCGGCATCCACTGGCAGGACGACACCGCGCCCATGGCGAAGCTGGTGCGCTGCACGCGGGGCGCGATCCTGGACGTGGCCGTCGACCTGCGGGTGGGCTCGCCGACCTTCGGGCGGTGGGTCGCGGAGCGCCTCGCGGAGGCCGACTCGTCGCAGCTGCTCGTGCCCCAGGGCTTCGGGCACGCGTTCCTCTCGCTCGAGGAGGGGACGGAGGTCCAGTACAAGTGTTCGGGGGTCTACAGGCCGTCGGCCGAGGGCGCCCTGCGCTGGGACGATCCGGACCTGGGCATCGACTGGCCATGGACGAACCCCACCATCTCCCCGCGGGACGCGGCGGCCATGAGCCTCGCGGACTACCTCCGCTCGCCGGTGTTCCGACATACATGAGCTTGCGCTCATATGAGTGATGATTCATGCTTCCGGCATGGGCGCACATCACGGCCACCACGGCCACCACCACGGACACGATCACGGCGACGACGACTGCCATGGGTTCCACGTGGATCCCAAGCGCGAAGCGGCGGTCCGTCGGGCGCTGCTCGGCTCGCTGGTCCTGAACGGGGCGTTCCTGATCGTCGAGGCGGGGGTCGGCTGGTGGTCGGGCTCGCTGGCGCTCCTCTCCGACGCGGCCCACATGCTCAGCGACGTGGGGGCCCTGGTGCTCGCGCTCGGCGCGGCGCACCTGGCGGGTCGCGCGGCCTCCGAGGGGCGCTCGTTCGGCTTCCGGCGCGCGGAGCCCCTGGGGGCGTTCGTGAACGGTCTCACGCTGCTCGCGGCGTGCGCGTGGATCGTCTGGGAGGCGGTCGCCCGCCTGCGCGAGGGGGTGCCCGAGGTGGCGGGGATGGCCGTCCTCGTGGTGGGCGTGATCGGCCTGGCGATCAACCTGGGCTCGGCGTGGATGCTGGCGCGGTCGGACCGCGAGAACCTGAACGTCCGGGGCGCGCTGATGCACATGCTCGCCGACGCGCTGGGCTCGGTCGGCGCCATCGTGGCGGCGCTCTTCGTGCTGAACGGGCAGCCGCTCGCGGACCCGCTCGTGAGCCTCCTGATCGCGGCCCTGGTCCTCTACGGCACGTGGCACATCCTGCGGGACTCGACGGTCGTGCTGCTCCAGTTCGCGCCCCCCGGGATCGACATCCAGGGGCTCCGCTCGAGCGTGCTCGGGGTCCCCGGCGTGGTGGGCCTGCACGACCTGCACATCTGGACCCTCGACGGTCGCCGCGCGGTGCTCTCCGCGCACCTCCAGGTCGACGACCCGACGTCGTTGGACGTGGTGCGGGAGCAGGCGACGGACGCGTTGGCGACGCTCGGGATCCACCACGTCACGCTGCAGATCGAGCGCGACGGCTGCAGCGGCGGGTGCGACGAGGACCACGCCGCGTGACCGTGTCCGACGAAGCGCTCGAGCGCACCGTCGGCCTCTTCTCGGCGTGCGCGCACCCGGCGCGACTCACGGTGCTGCTGCTGCTGGCAGAAGGGCAGGCCCGGTCCGTGTCGGAGCTTCAGGAGGCGACGGGGCTCAGCCAGACGGCGACGTCGCACCAGCTCCGCGTGCTCCGCGACGCTCACTTGGTGACGGCCACGAAGGTCGGTCGGCGGGTGCTGTACGAGCTGGCCGACCACCACGTCGCGCACATCGTGAAGGACGCGGTCGTTCACGCCGGGGAAGGGCGCTGACTGGGCGACGACGGGCGGGGTGACTTCTTGCTTGCTTGGCGCCACTTGGCGCCACTACTCGGTGAGATGCGCCGTCCGGCCGAGTTGTGGCCTGGATCGGCGCCACTACTCGGTGAGATGCGCCGTCCGGCCGAGTTGTGGCC
>CAZUHI010000009.1:54413-82288 GCA_964620495.1 uncultured Rickettsiales bacterium
GGCCTGGATCGGCGCCACTACTCGGTGAGATGCGCCGTCCGGCCGAGTTGTGGCCTGGATCGGCGCCACTACTCGGTGAGATGCGCCGTCCGGCCGAGTTGTGGCCAGGTTGGGCGGGACGAAGCTCCCGCCCGCGGCCGCGGAGGCGGCCCGAAGGCGCTCGGGGCTCAGGCCCGGGAGATCAGCGGGCGCGGAAGGACTGGACGAGCCCGCGCGTGCGGGCGAGCGCGCCGGGGAGCCCCTTGAAGGACGCGGGCATGCGCATGGCGATGAGGAACTTCAGCAGCGACTGGAACAGCTCCGTCATCTTGAGGAGCATCCGCATCTTGTCGACGTCCCAGGGCAGCTCGATGCCGCGGGCCTCTCGGACCTCCGCCTCGAGCACCGCGGCCTCCATGGCGCCCTTCGCCCGCTCGAGCAGCATCCACTCCCGCGAGCGCAGCACGTCCGCGATGGTGGGCCACACGTCGAACACCGCCTCGTAGGGAGCGTTGCGACGCTCGGACGTGGGTCGCACCAGCCCGTAGCCCGTCAGCTCCGAGATCGACTCGCTGACCAACGACCGGCTGATGCCGAGGGTGCGCCCGACCTCCGCCTGGCTGATCGGCTCCTTGCGCAGCGCGAGCAGCGCCCAGATCCGGCCGTGTACGTGCTTGAAGCCCCAGTACTCGATGAAGTCGCCGACGGCGTCGCACACCTTGAGCACGCGCCGCGTCATCACGTCGTCGTGGGGGAGGGTCGAGCTCAAGCGCGAGGTAGCCATCCATAGGACCGTAACCGCACCTTCGCTCCTCTTCAACAGTTTGTTCGAGACTTTGCGAACAACTCTGTTGCGGACCCCCGAAACCGCGACTACCCTCGCCTCGACTCAGGATTCTCCGTCGCCGAAACGGGACGAGGGGATCGACTCGATCGGCGCGTCGCTGCCCCCCCGGGCGGCTCGGGCCGGAGGGGAACGGACGGCGCATGTCGACGAGTGTTCAGCAGTACACGAACAACCCCCGCTCCGGCACGCTGGGGCGCCTCGAGGGTCTCGCCTGGGAGCAGGACCTCGAGCCCCTCGCCGTGCGCCTGGGGCGCGTCTTCGACCTCGTGGCCGGGGAGATGGCCGAGCTCGACGCGGACCTGACCGCCATCCGGCCCGACGACGGCCCCGTCCAGAAGAGCGCGGTCCATCTCCTCGATCTCGCCGGCAAGCGCCTGCGGCCCCTGTGCGTCGCCCTCGCCGCCCGAGCCTCGGGGGAGGCGCCCGACGGCGTCAAGGACATCGCCGTCGCCGTGGAGCTCATCCACTCGGCGACCCTGCTGCACGACGACGTCGTCGACCTCGGGGACGCCCGCCGCGGCGAGCCCACCGCGCGCCTCGTGTACGGCAACGCCGCCTCGATCTTCGCGGGCGACTGGCTCCTCATCGAGGCCATCCGCCGCGTCCGCCGGGGCGCCCGGACCCGTCCCGACGTCCTCGACGCCATGCTCGACGCCATCGACCGCATGATCGGCGCCGAGTCGGTGCAGCTCGAAGGGCGAGGCCGCCTCGTGTGCGACCGCGACACCTACCTCGCCGTGGTGCGCGGAAAGACCGCCGCCCTGTTCGCCTGGGCCCTGTACGCCGGGGGCCGCGTCGGCGGCTTGCCCGAGGCCGCCTGCAAGGCCTTGGAGGCCTACGGCTCGCACCTGGGCGTCGCCTTCCAGGTGGTGGACGACATCCTCGACCTGCGCGGCGACGAGGGGACCCTCGGCAAGGGCCTGCACGCCGACCTCCGCGAGGGCAAGGCCACCTTCCCGCTCATCGCCGCCCTGGAGGCTCGCCCGTCGCTGCGTCCGGCCGTCGAGTCGCTGTCGCGCGAGGACGCCGACCTGCCCGACGGCTTCTGCGACAAGGTGGTCGCCTCGATCGCCGACGCCGGGGGCTTCGACGCCGCCGAGGCCTTCGCCCGCGCCGAGACCGACGCCGCCCTCACCGCCCTGAACGCCGTCCCCGACGGCCCCGCCAAGAGCGCCCTCGCGACCCTCTGCGAAGCCGTCCTGCGGCGGGCGCACTAACCCCGGATCGGAGACGACATGCTCGTCAGCCTGACCACCGGGGCGGACCCCGGCCACGTGAGCCGCGAACTCGTCCGACGCGGACTCTGGGTGAAGCGCCTCGAGAGCGCCGCCGGCGTCCACTTCGTCGTGGGCGAGCACTCGGCGCAGGTCGCGTTCGAGGACCTGCGGGGCATCACCGGCGTCGCCGACGTCGCCCAGCCCACCTCGGCGCACCCCCTCGTCGACGCCCAGGGACCCACCGTGGAGGTGGGCGATCGCCTCGTCGGCGTGGGCGCTCCGCTCGCCGTGCTCGCCGGGCCCTGCTCGGTGGAGTCGGAGGAGCAGATCCACGCGGTCGCCGCGCGCGTCGCCGCCGCCGGGGCCACGCTGCTCCGGGGCGGCGCGTACAAGCCGCGCACGTCGCCTTACGCGTTCCAAGGCCACGGCCGCCCCGCCCTGCGGTGGATGGTCGAGGCCGCCCGCGCGCACGGCCTCGGGGTCGTCACCGAGGTCCTCGACCCCGGGGACGCGGA
This sequence comes from uncultured Rickettsiales bacterium, assembly GCA_964620495.1. GTDB lineage: Bacteria > Myxococcota_A > UBA796 > UBA9615 > UBA9615 > CAZEKB01. Next base: position 56,972 of record CAZUHI010000009.1, read on the forward strand.
GGCGGTCGCGGAGCACGCGGACCTGCTCCAGGTCGGGTCGCGCAACATGCACAACCACGCGCTATTGCGGGCGGCGGCGGCCACCGGCAAGCCGATCCTGCTCAAGCGCGGGATGGCCGCGACGGTCGAGGAGTGGCTCTGCGCGGGCGAGGTCTGTTTGCTGCACGGCGCCTCGGGCGTCGTCTTCTGCGAGCGCGGCATCCGCGGGTTCGACCCCTCGACCCGCAACGTCCTGGACCTCGGGTCGGTGGCGCTCCTGGCGCACGCGCTGAAGCTGCCGGTGGTCGTCGACCCGAGTCACGCCACGGGCCGCCGGGACCTGATCCCGGCGCTGGCGACGGCGGCGGTCTCGGCGGGCGCCCACGGCCTCCTGCTGGAGACCCACGACGACCCCGGCACCGCCCTCAGCGACGGCCCACAGGCCCTCGTTCCGGATGAATTCGACCGACTCCTGGGTTCTTTGACCCGCCCCGTTCGCCCCACGACCGGAGCCACCTCGTGACGAACAACCACGCCAAGACGAGCCGCCTCCCCGGCTTCTACCGGCACGACCTGCCCCGCCGCCTGGACCTGATCCGGCACGCCGCGGAGCTCTCCGACGAGGCCGCCCGGCACCTCGAAGGCGGAGGGGGCATCACCCCCAACGTCGCCGACGTGCTGAGCGAGAACGTCATCGCCACCCACGGCCTGCCCCTGTCGGTGGCCGTCAATTTCCGCGTCAACGGCCGCGACGTGCTCGTGCCGATGGCCGTGGAGGAGCCCTCGGTGGTGGCTGCCGCGAGCAACGCCGCCCGGATCGCCCGCCTCTGCGGCGGGTTCACGGGGGACGCCGACGCGCCGGTCATGACGGCCCAGGTCCAGCTCGACGGCGTGCCCGACCCACACCTCGCCGAGGCCCTCGTGGCCGCGAACAAGGAGGCTCTGCTCGCGCGTGGCGACGGGGCGATCCCGAGCATGGTCGCGCGCGGCGGCGGCTGCCGCGACCTCGAGGTGCGGGTCCTCTGCCCGGACACCGGCGTCGTCGTCGTGGACGTCTACGTGGACGTGCGCGACGCGATGGGCGCCAACATCGTCGACTCGGTCGCGGAGGCCATGGCGCCCCACGTCCAGGAGTTGATCGGCGGCGACGTCGGCCTCCGGATCCTCACGAACCTGCCGCTGCGCCGCCTCGTGCGCGTGTCGGTGCGTCTGAGCCTCGACCCCGTCGGCGGGCGCGACCTGGCCGAGGGCATCGTCCGCGCGTCGCGCTTCGCGGAGCTGGACGGGCGCCGCGCCGTCACCCACAACAAGGGGATCATGAACGGGATCGACGCCGTCGCCGTCGCCCTGGGGCAGGACTGGCGGTCGATCGAGGCGGGGGCCCACGCCTTCGCGGGCATGGGCGACGGGTATCGGCCCCTCGCCACCTGGCGCATCGACGACGACGACCGGCTGGTGGGGGAGCTCGTCATGCCCATGGCCGTCGGGACCGTCGGCGGCTCGACGCGCGCCCACGGCGGCGTGCGCGCGGCCTTCGAGATCATCGGCATCCGCGACGCGGGCGAGCTCGGCGTCGTCATCGCCGCGGCGGGCCTCGCCTCGAACCTCGCGGCGCTCCGGGCGCTCGCGGGCGAAGGCATCCAGGAGGGCCACATGCGGCTCCATCACCGCAAGGCCGCGGTGACTCGCGAGCAGGCCGAGGCCGAGGCGCGCGCCGGGAGCCGAGGATGACCACCACCACGGCGAACCCCCCGGCCTCGATGGGCTCGGGGGCCATGTTCGACACCATCGCGGGGCGGTACGACCTGCTGAACCGCCTGATGTCGATGGGCCTCGATCAGGGCTGGCGCCGCAAGGCCGTCGCGTCGCTGAACGTGCCGGAGGGCGGCCGCGTCCTCGACTTGGCCACGGGCACGGCGGACCTCGCCATCCGCATCGCGCGAGCCCACCCCACGGCGACCGTCGTGGGCGTGGACCCCTCGGAGGGCATGCTCGCCGTGGGCCGCGAGAAGCTCGCAGACCTGGGGCTGGACGAGCGCGTCGACCTCCGAGAGGGCGACGCCCAGGCTCTGGATCTGGAGGACGACGCCTTCGACGGCGTGACGATCGCGTTCGGCATCCGCAACGTGCCCGACCGGGCGAAGGCGCTCCGGGAGATGGCCCGCGTCGTGCGCCCGGGCGGCCGCATCGCGGTCCTCGAGCTCTCGGCGCCACGCACCGGTCTCCTGGCCCTCGCGGTGCGGTTCCAGATCCGCGTCGTCGTCCCCATGATCGGCCGCCTGCTCTCGGGCGCGGCGGCGTACACGTACCTCCGGGATTCGGTCGAGGCGTTCCCCACGCCGGACGAGTTCGCGGCCGTCGTCGAGTCGGCGGGGCTGCGGATGGTCAAGACGCACGCCCTCGGCTTCGGGGCCTGCGCGCTGTTCGTGGCCGAGGTCCCCGGCGCCGGCGAGGAGGGCTCCGCGTGAGCATCGCCCGCGGCGCCGAGACCGAACGCCTCCCCACGGCCCGCCCCGGGGGAGTCCGCGTGGTCGCCCTACGCGTCCCGCGACGACCCCTGGAGGTGATCCTGGCGGCGGCGTCGGGCGAGGCGATCCTGTGGGATCCGCCGGAGGGACCGAGCGTGGTCGGCATCGGGGCGGCGTGGTCGGCACGCGCCGACGGCCCCGACCGCTTCGCCGCCATCCGCGAGGCCGCCGCGGATCTCTGGAGCCGCCTCCACCTCACGACCCCCGACGACGCCGCGCCCCGTCCCCGCCTCTTCGGCGGGTTCGCGTTCGCCGAGGCCGCCGCGGACGACGGGCCCTGGAGCGCCTTCGGGGACGCCTGGTTCGTGCTCCCCCGGTGGACGTACTTCCTCACCGAGACGGAGGCGTGGCTGCTCGTCGCGCTCACCGAAGAGGACGACGCGGCGGCCGCGGGCGAGCGGTTCCAGCGGCTGGTCTTGGCCCTCGCGGCCGACGCCGAGACCGACACCCACGGCCGCGCGCTGCGCATCGCCCAGGCGGCCACGGACGGGCCCGAGGCCTGGAGCGAGCAGGTCACGGACATCGTCCGCGCGATCCGCGACGGCGACGTGGCCAAGGTCGTGCTCGCCCGCCGCGCCACCGTCGCCTTCGATCGCGCCCCCGACCTGCCCGGCGTCGCCTCGCGGCTCACCGGCTCGGGCCGCACCGCCACCCGCTTCGTGCTCCGCCCGGGCGCCACTGCCACCCCCGCGTTCGTGGGCGCGACCCCCGAGCTGCTGGTGGGCCTCCGGGGACGTCGCCTCTGGACCGAAGCGCTCGCCGGGACGGCCTCGGTAGGGGAGGGGGAGGCGCTCGAGGCGTCGACCAAGGACCTCGCCGAGCACACCTTCGTGGTGGACGAGATCCGGGCGGCGCTGGAGCCGCTCACCGATCAGGTGGTGACCGCGACCAAGCCCGAGGTCCGGCGCCTGCGGGACATGGTCCACCTCGCGACCCCCATCGAGGCGCGCTTGGGCGCCGGCGCTCACGTCCTGGACGTCGTGGCGGCGCTGCACCCGACCCCGGCCGTGGGCGGGGTCCCGCGGCGGGCGGCGTTGGGTTGGATCGAGGACCGCGAGGTCCACCCGCGGGGCTGGTACGCCGCCCCCATCGGCTGGTTCGACGCCCGGGGGGACGGGGCCTTCCACGTCGCGCTGCGGTCGGCCTTGATCGACGGCCGTCGGGCCCATCTGTACGCGGGCGCGGGCATCGTCGAGGGCAGCGAGCCGCTCGCCGAGTACGCCGAGACGGAGCTCAAGCTGCGGACGGTCCTCGGCGCCTTCGAAGCGGCGAGGTAGTCCCTCCATGATCGCCCCGGGCCTGGTGACGACCCAGTGGGCTCGCGTCCTCCTCGACGGGTTCGCGTCGGCGGGCGTCGAGCACGCGGTGATCAGCCCCGGCTCGCGCAACACCCCCCTCGTCGCCGCCGCCGTCGCCGACGCGCGGCTCACGTGCCGGCGAGTGATCGACGAACGCTCGGCCGGTTTCCTGGCGCTGGGGATCGCGAGGCTCGGAGGCCCCGTCCTCCTGATCTGCACGTCCGGAACGGCCGGGGCGCACTACCTCCCCGCGCTCCTCGAGGCGAAGTACGCGGGCACGCCGCTCATCGTCCTCACCGCCGACCGGCCCCCCGAGCTGCAGCGGTGCGGCGCGAACCAGACCATCGACCAGACGGCGCTCTTCGGAGGCATGCCGAGCTGGGACGTGGGGACTCCGGAGGCCTCGGGGCGCGCCCTGAAGGGTCTGCGACGGACGGCGGCGCAGGCCGTGTTCGCGGCCAGCCGACCTCGTCCGCGCCCCGTCCACCTCAACGTCCCGCTCCGGAAGCCCCTGGAGCCGGTGCCCCCGTCGACCGACGAGGAGCGCGCGTTCGTCGGCGACGTCGACGTCCTCCTGGAGCGGCCCGTCAGCCGCATCCTCGGAAACACGTCGGCGCCCTCCCCGGAGGCGATCGAGGCGGTGCGGGACCTGATCCGCGTCGCGAAGCAGGGCTTGATCGTCGCGGGCCCGGCGGGCTTCATCCGGGGCATCGACCGCGCCCTGGTCCGGAACCTGGCGTGGACGACGGGGTTCCCCGTGTACGCCGAGGCGACGTCTCAGCTCCGCACCGTCGATCTCGCCCCCGTCGCGTGCCTCCGGGCGGCGGACGCGGTGGCGCTGGCGCCCGACGTGGTGATCCAGATCGGGGAGGCCCCGGTGGCCACCGAGTGGCTGCGGTACGTCGACGAGCACGACGTGCGGCGCGCGATCTTCACCGACGTCCCCCACGCCGAGGGCGGCTGGTCGGACCCGTCGGGCGACGCCGCGGAGATCGTCTTCGCGGACCTGAGCGCCTCGGTGCTGGAGCTCGCGGTGGCCCTTCGGGGGGTCGAGCGGGCGATGCCCCCCTTGCCGGGGCCCCCCGAGCTGCCCGCCTTCGACGAGCGCGCCGCCGCCGCGGGCGTCATCGGGGGCATGACGGAGACGACGACCCTGGTGCTGGGCAACAGCCTCTCCGTGAGGGTGGTCGACGAGTGCGGCGCGCTGCTGCCGAAGTACTCGGCCGTCGCGTCCCAGCGGGGCGTGTCGGGGATCGACGGCCTGGTGGCCGGGGCGGTCGGCACGGCGGTCTCGAGCACGCACCCGACGGTCCTCCTGATCGGCGACGTGAGCCTCGCCCACGACCTCGGGTCCCTGCAGCTCCGCTCGATGCTGGGGGAGCGGAGTCTCACGATCGTCGTGCTGGACAACTCGGGCGGGCGCATCTTCGACCGCCTCCCGGTCATGGACTCGACCGTCGCCATCAAGGACCTCCACGAGTTCTGGCGGACCGATCCCGGGATCGACTTCCAAGCCGTCGGCGCGGCCCACGGATGGGCGGTCGGCTCCGTCGACTCCGCGGTCGCCCTGACCGCGGCCCTGCAGGGCATGGTCGGTCGACCCGGCGGCGGGCTCATCCGGGCGGTGATCGCATGACTGCGGCGGCCTGGGCGACGGCGGTCCGGCCGAAGACGCTGGCGGCGGCGGTGGTCCCCGTCGCGGTGGGGACGGCCGTCGCGGCGGTGACCAGTGGCGTCGCGATCGGCCCTGCGCTGGCCGCCCTCGCGGGGGCGCTGCTGATCCAGGTCGGCACGAACTTCGCGAACGACGTGTACGACGCCCAGAAGGGGGCCGACACCGAGGACCGCGTGGGCCCCACCCGGGCGGTGGCCTCGGGGCTGCTCTCGCCCACGCAGGTCAAGCGCGGCATGGCCGTCGTCTTCGGCCTGGCCACGCTGGTGGGCGTCTACCTGGCGAGCGTCGTCGGCTGGGAGATCTTCGCCCTGGGGGTGGTCTGCATCGCGGCCGGGATCGCCTACACCGGGGGCCCGTTCCCCCTCGCCTACAACGGCCTCGGCGACGTGTTCGTCCTCGTCTTCTTCGGCTTCGTCGCGGTCGCCGGGACCGCCTACGTCCAGACCGGGGAGGTGCCGTCGCTGGCGCTCGTCGCCGCGGTCCCCGTCGGCACCCTCGCCACCGCGCTGCTGGTCGTGAACAACGTGCGCGACGAGGCGACGGACGCGGCCGTCGGAAAGCGGACCCTGGTCGTGCTCCTGGGCCGTCGCTTCGCGTTCGCCGAGTACGCCGCCATGCTGCTGGCCGCCTTCGCGGTGCCCGCGATCCTGGTGGCGCACGGGCACCCCCCGCAGGTCCTCCTCCCCTGGCTCACCGCCCCCCTGGCGGTCCGCCTGTTCGGCAGCCTGCGGCGCGAAACGGGGGAGGCCCTGAACGACGTCTTGGCCGGGACCGCGAAGCTGCTCCTGCTGTTCGGCGTCCTGTTCGCCGTCGGTCTCGCGGCGGGTGGTGCATGATGGTAGTGATGGCCTCCCTGTCCACTCTGGAGTTGAGCTCCCTGCACGCGCGCCCCGGCGGTTCCTTGCCGGCCGGGCGGGCGAACGTGCGCGAGCGCCACGGGCTGCTGCTCCGCCTCGGCGACGACGACGGCGTCGAGGGGTTGGGCGAGGCCTCCCCGCTGCCCGGCTACTCCCCGGATCGCCTCGAAGACTGTCGCTCGGCGCTCGAGGCCTGGTCCCGGGAGGCGCTCCCGGTGAGCTTCGACCGCCCCCTGCTGCCTCAGGTCCGCGAGGCCGTGGCGCGGGTCCCGGCGTCGCTGCCGGCCGCTCGGTTCGCCGTGGAGACGGCCGTCCTCGACTGGATGGGGCGCCGCACCGGGCGCTCGATCGCGACGCTGCTGTGCGGCCCGGACCGGACCCCCAGCTCGCGCCTGCCCCTCACCCACCTCGCCCGCGGCACCCGCCCCAGCGAGATCCTGGACGACGTGCACGCCGCCCTCGCCGGGGGGTTCCGCACCATCAAGCTGAAGGTCGGTCGCACCGGCAGCTGGGTCTCCGACCTCGCGATGATCGACGGCCTGCGCGCCTGCCTCGGGTGGGACTTCGCGCTCCGCCTCGACGTGAACCGCGCCTGGACCCGCGACGACGCCGTGGAGCGCCTGGCCGCGTTGGCCGAGTTCGACGTCGAGCTCGTGGAGGAGCCCACGTCGGCGCCCATCGAGTCGCTGCCCCCCGCCGGGGTCGCCGTCGCGGCGGACGAGAGCCTGCAGGAGTACGACGAGCGCCCCGCCCTGCGCGAGTGGCTGAACGACGGCTGCGGCGCCCTGATCCTCAAGCCCATGGCCCTGGGCGGCTCGCTGCGCTGCCTCGACCTGGCCGAGACGGCGGCCGCGGCGCAGATCCCGGCGGCGGTGACCCACCTCTTCGACGGCACGGTCGCGGGCATGGCCCAGGCGCACCTCGCCGCCGCCCTCCCCGCCCCGATCGCCTGCGGCCTCGGCCCCCACGACGGCTGGGCCATGGGGCCCTCGGAGGGCGTGGCCGCCGTGGTGGGCGCGGACCTCGTGGTCGGCGACGCGCCCGGGCTGGGCGCGCAGGACGCCGCCGAGTTCGCCACCGCGGAGCCGTGACCTCACTCTCGGTCCGGGCCGCCGCCGCCGAGCACCCCGACCGCCTCGCCCTCGTCCTGCCCGACCGTCGCTGGACGTTCGCCGAGCTCGCCGATGAGATCGCGGCCGAGGCCGATCGGCTCGCCGCCGCGTTCCTCGCCTCCGGGCGCCCCCACATCCTCGAAGGATCGCGCGATGTCTCCGCGGTCCTCACCGTGTTCGCCGCCCTCGAGGCGCGCGTCCCGCTCCTCCTCACGCACCCGCGCTGGACCGACCTCGAGCGGTCTCGGGCCCTGGAGGCGAGCGGCCCCGCCCGCGCCGACCTTCGCGGCTCCGACGTCGCCGCCTTCGTGCACACGTCCGGGTCGACCGGGGTGCCGAAGGCCGTCGCGCTGTCGCGTCGGGCCTTCTCCGCTTCGGCGGTGGCGTCGGCCGCGAACCTCCCCTGGCGCGACGGCGACCGCTGGCTGCTCGCCATGACGACGGCGCACGTAGGCGGACTCTCGATCGTGACGCGCTGTCTGGCCGGCCGCCGAGCAGTCGTCGTGGCCGAGCCCGGCCGCTTCGCTCCGTCCGCGCTCCTGGACTTGGTCGATCGGCACGCCGTGACCCTGTTGTCCGTCGTCCCGACGATGCTGGTTCGGCTCCTCGACCACCTCGACGCACGCCGATCGAGCTTCCCCGGGAGCCTGCGCGCGGTGCTCGTGGGGGGAGCCGCCGTGCCTGCGGACCTGCTCGGCCGCGCCCGCGCCGCCGGCGTCGCCGCCCTCGCGACCTACGGCCTCACCGAGACCTGCTCCCAGGTCGCCACCCAGGGGCCCGAGGACGACGCGCCGGGGGCGCCGGTGCTGGACGGCGTGCGGGTCGAGACCCGCGAAGGTCGGGTGTTCGTCGGCGGTCCCACCCTCGCGTCGGGGGTGCTCCGTGGGGGAGAGATCGCCCCGATCGTCGACGCCCACGGGTGGTACGACACCGGCGATCTCGGGCGGCTGGAAGACGGACGCCTCCAGGTCCGAGGGCGAGCCGACGACCGCATCGTCACGGGCGGGGAGAACGTCGATCCGTCGGAGGTGGAGGGCGCCCTCCGCAGCCTGCCGGGGGTGGACTCCGCGGTGGTCTTCGGGGTGCCGGACGCGGAGTGGGGGGAGGTCGTCTCCGCGGCGATCGTGCCCACGTCCGCCGATCTGGACCCGGACGAGGTGGCGGGCGCCCTGCGAAATCGGGTCGCCGGCTACCGATTGCCGCGGCGCTGGCACGTCCTCGACGCGCTCCCCACGACCGCGAGCGGGAAGATCGATCGTCGCGCCGTCATCGACGCCCTCCGCGGCGAGGACTGACGCGGGCGGGCCCCGCAGGCATGATTCGCGACGTGCGGGGTTTCTGGGCGAGCTTGCTGATCGCGACCACGCTGAGCGCGTGCCCGAGCAAGCCGGCTCCGGAGACCCCCACCCCGACCCCGAGCCCCGACTCGCCCGAGGGTCGCCGGGCGGCCCTGGTCGAGGCTTGGGCCTCCATCGACGCCAAGGTCACCGCCCTCCCGGGTCAGTCCGACGACGAGGCCTTCGAGTCCTGCGACGCGATCGGCGAGCAGGTGGCCGGCCTGTGGGCCGCGACGCGGCGGGTGGCCATCGAGGAAGCCCTGGAGCGTGCCGAGCCGCGGGAGGGCGACCCGGTGCCGCCCGCGAGCAAGCGCAAGGAGGACGACCTGCTGGTGAACTACACGACCGGCGGGTACGCGGAGCTCGCGGCCCTCGCCTATCGCCTGCGCTGGGGCGGCTGGCGGCAGGCCGGGTCCGTCGAGATCCTCGAGCACCTCATCGGCACCACGGGCATCCCGCTGGTCGCGATCAAGGCGTCGTGCGACCCCTACGTGGGGGAGATGACGGCCACCGCCGAGTGCCACGCGCACGTCGCCCTGGCCGCCTCGGTGATCGGGCTGGGCCATTGCTCGGACTGACGCGCGGCTCCGCCTCGAGGGTGCTCCGGATCAGGACTCGACGGCGTCCTCGGGGAGGATGACGGCGGGGAAGTCGGCCTTCGAGCCGCGCAGGGCCAACGCGAGGGCCTCGTCCGGGTCCACCGCCCGGCCGTAGAGCCACCCCTGGCCGCGGCGGCACCCCAAGGCGAGCAGCGCGTTGTGCTCCTCGCGTCGCTCCACCCCCTCGGCGATGACCTCGAGGCCGAGGGCCTCGGCCAGCGCCATGATCGCCTTGACGATCTCGCGGTTGCCCACCTTCATGTCCACGTGCCGCACGAAGCTCTTGTCGATCTTCACGGTGGACACGGGGAAGCGCTGGAGGTGGCTCAACGAGCTGTGGCCGGTGCCGAAGTCGTCGATCGCGATGCGGACGCCGAGCTTGCGCAGCTCGGTGCAGGTCCCGATGGCCATCTCCGGGTCCCGCATCGCCGAGCGCTCGGTGATCTCGAGCTGCAACATCGCCGGGTCGAGGCCTCCGCGCTTCAGGAAGGCGTCGATCTCCGAGACCAGCTCGTTCTGGATGAGCTGGGAGGCGGATACGTTGAGGGTCACCCCCACCGGGAAGAAGTCGACGCTCTTCTCCAGGCTGGTGACCAGCCGGCCCGCCTCCTCGAGCATCACGTCGGCGATCGCGGAGAGCTGACCGGTCTCCTCGGCGAGGGGGATGAACGCGTCCGGGCGGTCCATCCCGGGGGGCGCGTCCGGCCACCGCGCGAGGGTCTCGAACCCCACGACCCGCTCCGACACCAGGTCCACGATCGGCTCGAACCGGGCGTGGATGTTGCCCGCCCCGAGCGCTCGCCTCAGCGCGGCCGCGGCCACCGTGCGGGGCGTGCGCTTGCGCTCCTCCGCCGACGCGAAGAACTCGATCCGACCCCGGCCCCCTTCCTTCGCGCGGGCCATGGCGCGGTCGGCGCGGCGCATCAGCTCCTGGGCGGTGAGGCCCGGCTCGAAGAGCGCCACCCCGATCGAGGCGCGCAGTCGCTGCGGCTTGCCTTCGCCGTCCACCGGTTGGGCCACCCGCGCGAGCAGCCGCTCGGCCACGGCGTCGGCGTCTTCGGGCGTGGCCTCGGTGAGCACGACGGCGAACTCGTCGCCCCCCAGCCGCGCGAGCGTGTCTTCGGGCCTCAGCACCCCTCGGAGGCGAGGCGCGAGGCTCTGCAGCATCTTCTCCGCGGCCTGGCGCCCGAAGGTCTCCACGAGCAGGCGGTAGCCGTCCAGATCCAGGAACAGCACGGCCACGTCGGAGCTCTCGCGGCGCTCGGCGCGGCGCAGCGCTTGGGCCAGTCGGTCGTCGAAGAGGGTCCGGTTCGGCAGCCCGGTGAGGGCGTCGTGCAGGGCCGCCTCCCGGAGCAGGTTCTCGGCCTGGAGCAGCTCCCGGATGTCGCGCCGTACGGTCACGATGTGGGTGACCACGCCGTCGTCCAGGATGGGGCAGAGGGTGAGGTCCAAGGGCAGGTCGCTCCCGTCCTTCGCGCGGCTCGAGATGCGGCCCGTCCAGGTCTTCCCCTGCGTGACGGTGGCCTCGATCACCTCCCAGAAGGCGTCGGGGTGGGCGTCGCCGCGGAGGAGGTTGCGGGGCGTCTCGCCCAGGGCTTCGGCCGCGGAGTAGCCGGTCAGGCGCTCCCAGGCCGGGTTGACGTACTGGAGGCGCCCGTCGGCGTCCGCCATCTCGACCGCCTCGTGCAGGTGCTCGAGGATCAGGGCCTGGCGAGCCAGGAGCGCCGTGGGGTCGTCCGCTTTCACCGGCGAAGACTACCTGCGCGGCCGACCATGGACGAAGATGGAGCGATGCGTCGCTTCGGGCCCCTGCTGCTGATCCTCCTCGCGGCGTGTGCCGGTGCCGAGCCTCCCGTCGGCGCCGCGACCGTCGAGGTGTTCGCCGCGCCGCCCGCGCCGTCCGCCGGCCCCGCGGCTGCGACGCCCGCCCCGGGGGAGGCGACCTACACCGGGATGTGCGACGCCTCGGCCGCGGTGATGATCGACGACACCCACTTCGTGGTGGCGGACGACGAGAGCAACGTGCTGCGCGCCTACGCGCTGGGGGGCGGCCCGCCGGTGGCGACGTCCGCGGATCTCTCCGAGGCGGCCGGGGCCACGCCGCACGAGGGCGGCCACCGCGAGCTGGATCTCGAAGGGGCCGCCCGGGTCGGCGACGTCGTCTACTGGATCGGCTCCCACGGCAACAACAAGAAGGGGAAGCCGCGGCCCGGTCGGCACCGGCTGCTCGCCACGAAGCTCGCTCTCGAGGGCGGGGTCCTGCGCGTGGACGTCCTCGGCGTGGGCCGGGACATGACGAAGATCCTGGCGGTCTCCCCGGAGCTCGGGGAGCTGGGGATTCACGCGGCGGAGGGGATCCCTCCCAAGGCTCCCGGCGGGACCAACATCGAGGGCCTCGCGGCGAGCCCGAAGGGGACGCTGTACCTCGGCTTTCGGAACCCCGTGCCGGACGGCCGGGCCCTGATCGTCGAGATCGGCGGGCTCGAGAAGTTCGTCGCCGGCGGCGGCGGGCCGCTCCTGCGCTCCTTCAAGCGCGTCTCCCTGGACGGCCAGGGGATCCGATCGCTCGAGTCGAGGGCCGACGACCTCATCGTGCTCACGGGGCCCGTCGCCGGGGGGGGGCCTCACCGCGTGCACTTCCCCCCGACGCAGCACCACATCGAGCTGCCCGACGGCTTCTTCGGGGAGTCGCTGTTCATCACGCCGACCGGGCTGTACGCGCTCAGCGACGACGGGACGGTGGACGTCGGTGGCGTGCCCTGCAAGGCGGCCCCTCCCGAGCGGCGCAGCTTCCGGGGTCTGGACCTCAGCGCGCGGTGACCTCGCACGGCCCGGCGTCCGAGGACGCGGCCAGCCGCCCGAGCAGGTCCGCCGCCCCCACGACCGCCTCGACCTCCCGCGCGTCCAACACGCCGTCGCCGTCGTCCGCGTCCAGCCAGACCCGACCCGCGATCGCGTCCGGCTCCTCGCCGAACAACGCCCCGACGTGGAGGGTCAGGAACGTGCCGAAGGACGCCTGCGGGTCGACCTCCAGGCCGTCGGGCGCCGCGCAGACGACGTCGACGGGCGAGGTCTCGAGCGTGCCGGTCACCGGGTCCCCGCACGTGACCGCGAACTCCACCGTCAGCGCGTCGAGGTCGTAGGTCACCACCTCGGGCGACACCGACGCGTCCACGCGCACCTCGCCGAAGGTCCGAGGGCTGGCGCCGACCAGCTCCAGCGGCGGGTTCGGCGGCAGCTCCCCCACCACGTCGCCCCCTGCGAACAGCGACCCCGCGCCCACGTCGGCGATCACCGAGGAGTAGGTCACTTCGCAGTCGTCCGCGACCTGGTCCTCGGGGACCCCGGCCTCCGCGTCCCACGGCAGGGCCAGGGCCGGGACCCAGACGCTCTCGCCGCACCCGCACAGGAGCGCCGTCGTCAAGAGCAGCAGCTGCCTCACAGCTCGCCCCTCACGCCGATCCAGGGCAGGAGCGGCAGGCGCGCGGCGTCGAACAGCGCGGGCAGGGACGGGCGGTCGGCGAGGTCGTAGTCGGTGTCCCGGACGCGCATGACGGTCATGTTGCGGTCGAACTGGATGTTCGCGAGGTCCACGTAGACGCTCAGCTTGAGGCGCCCGAAGTACACGCGACGGTGCTCGAGCCGCACCGAGATCGCGTTCTGCCAGCCGTGCCGCTCGGCGCCGTAGTCGTAGGCGTCGCCCATCCACGTCGCCGAGTCGCGGTCGAACGTGTGCCGCACCGGTGAGAACGGCCGCCCCTGGGCCATCTGGAGGCCGGCCGAGAAGATCCAGTCGCGCCGCTTGCCGAAGCGAAAGTCGCCGCCGAGCTTCACGCCGTGAGGGGTGGAGAACCAGGGCTCGTACGTCGTCGGGCCCGCCGTGTTCAGGGGGTTCGTGCGCTGGGCGGACAGGAACGAGTAGGACCCCCACAGCCCCCAGTTCGGCTGCCGGACCCCCACCGAGACGTCGAACCCGCGGGCGAAGCCGGAGCCCACCATCTCGAAGGTCCCGCCGCCGTCGATCGCCTCGTCCGTGTCGGGCCACACGAGCAGGTTCCGCAGCGTGCGGTTGTAGGCCTCGAAGCGCAGGTTGAGCCCGAACTCGAAGTGCTGCTCGATCGACCCCGCGACGGTCAGCGCCTGGCCCGGCTGCGGGTCGTCGGCGCCCAGGGCGGGGTCGTAGACGCCCTGCTGGGTGGGGAACTGGTGCGTGATGCCGCCGTGCACCTTGAACGTGGTGCCGGACTTCAGCCGCAGGGCGAGGGCGGCGCGGGGCGACACGACGGGCGCGCCCGTGGGGTTGATGGGCGTCACGCGCGCGCCCACGCGGCCTTCGAGGGGCAGGTTCAGGAACGACTTCCAGGTCAGCTCGCCGTACACGCCCAGCTCGGTCTGCCAGCCCAGGGTGTCGAGCTCGGTGCGCAGGGCGAGGTCGTCCGCCCACGCCGCCTCGACCCACGTGGGGCGCCGACGCACGTCGAAGAAGGCCCCCGCGTCGTGCATCCGGGTGGCCTCGAAGTCGATCCCGCCCACGAACTCGCTGGTCTTGAACAAGCCGACCGCCACGTCCGCGCGCGCCGACGGTCGCAATCGGGCCGCCCGCACCAGCAGCTGCTCGCCCCGCTCGTCCCGGTTCTCCTCCCAGGTGAGCGCGACCTGGGTGCTGCCGCGGATGCGCGACGACGGCGTCCAGCGGTGCCGCAGCGCGACGAGCAGGTTGTTCTTGCGCTCGACGCGGGGGACGGCGCCCTCCGGGGCGTGGGTGATGTGCGCGTCGGCCCACAGCACGGACAGGTCGATCACGTCGCGACCGGTGTTCCCCACGTCGAAGTGCAGGCGGGTGAAGGCGTCGCCGTACCCGAACTTCAGGCCGTCGTAGAGCCCGGTGAGCTCGATGACGGCGAGGTACAGGTCGAGCAGCGCCCGCCGCGCCGAGAAGACGAACGAGACGGGGGAGCCCTTCTTGCCGATCGGCCCCGAGATCTGCCCGCTGATGGTGAGGAGGTTCAGGTCCACCAGCGCGTGGACGCGGTCGTTCTGCGGGTCCGAGTAGCGGATGTCGAGCACGCCCGCGACGCTCTCGCCGAGGTGGGCCGGCTGGCTGCCCGCGTGCACGGTCACGTCCTCGACGAGGTTCGGGTTGAACCGGCTGAGCAGCCCCTGGATGTCGGGGACGTTGAGGCGCACGCCGTCCAGGTACGTGACGGTCTCCTCGGGGGCCCCGCCGCGGATGCTGAAGTTGCCCACGAAGAACGAGCTGCGGGACACCGACGGCAGCGTGTGCACGACCATGTTCACGTCGCTCACGGCGCCGGGGGTGAGCTCGAGGTCCCGGCGCCCGAAGCGGTAGGTCCCCACGGCCGCGCCCTCGATGGACGCCTCGCGGATCTGCTTGAAGACCCGCCACGGCCGGGTGTCGACGATGGTCACCCCCTCGCCGACGTGCTGCGCGTCGTCGGGTGGGGGCTCCTCGGCGGAGGCGCCGGGATCGAACGTGAATCGATACCGAATGACCGACGGGTGCGGCACCCCGCCGACGGTGGCGGGGCGGAACCGGAGCTTCTTGGCGGCGACCGCTGCGGCCGCGTCCAGCTCCTCGTGCAGCGGCTCCACGACCTCGATCGCGTAGGGCTTGCCGGTCTCGTCCAGGGACAGCTCGAGGACCACGTCGCCGCCCACGCCCGCCGCGCGCAGGGCCTCGGGGTACTCCGGCACTGCGCCGCGCACGACCTCGGGCGACCGCGGGTCCAGGGCGGGGGTGGGCTCGTCGGGCTCGTCGGCCGCGCGCGCGGGCGACCACGTGGCCGACGAAGCGAGCAGAAGGATCAAGAGCGGCAGGGGGCGGAACATGGGGCGGCGAAGGGCGTTTCGTACCACGACCGGGCTATCCTCGCGCCCGTGCTTCCCCCCTCTTCGTACGCCGCCGATCTCGCGTCCATCCGCGCCGCCGCCGAGCGGCTCCGGGGGCACGTCCACCGCACCCCCATCGTGACCTCGCGCACCCTCGACCGGCTCGTCGGACGGCCGGTGCTGCTCAAGTGCGAGAACCTCCAGCGCGGCGGGTCCTTCAAGCTCCGCGGCGCCCTGAACGCGGTCGCCTCCCTGCCCGACCACGTGGCCGCGCGCGGCGTCGTCACCCACAGCAGCGGCAACTTCGCCCAGGGGCTGGCGATCGCGGCCGCGGCGCGCGGGGTGCCCGCCCACGTGGTCATGCCCAGCAACGCGCCCCTGGTGAAGCAGGAGGCGGTGCGCGGCTACGGCGGCACGGTGACGCTGTGCGAGCCCGTCCTCTCTGCGCGCTGGGCGGCGGCCGAGGCCATCCGCGCGCGCATCGACGGCACGGTGGTGCATCCCCACGACCAGGCGGAGGTGATCGCGGGCAACGGGACGGTCGCCCTGGAGATCCTCGATGACCGGCCGGACGTGACGGCGATCGTCGGGCCGATCGGGGGAGGAGGCCTCATCAGCGGCATCGCCCTGGCGGCCCGGGAGCTGCGGCCGGACGTGCCGGTGTACGGCGCCGAACCCGCGGGCGCGGACGACGCCTACCGGAGTCGGCGATCGGGGGTGCGGACGAAGAACGAGCGCCTCGACACCGTCGCCGACGGGCTGCTCCCGGACCTCGGCGACCTCACCTGGCCGGTGGTGCGCGACGTGGTGGCGGACGTCCTCCGGGTCGAGGACGTCGCCACGATCGAGGCCCTGCGCCTGCTGATCGAGCGGGTGAAGCTGGTGGTGGAGCCGAGCGGCGCCGTGTCCCTGGCGGGCCTCCTCGGGGGGATCCCGGGGGACGGTCCCGTGGCCGTCGTGCTGTCCGGGGGGAACGTCGACCCCGCGCGACTGGGGGCGCTGCTCAGCGCCTGAGGATCTCGGTGACCCGGGGCGTCACGGCCTCGGAGCCGTCGAGGATGGCGGCCGCCTGCGCGCCGGTGTCGCCGAGCAGGTGGGTGCGCGCGAAGGCCGTCGCGTACGTCGAGACGATGTCGAAGCCCTCGTCCGCGGGCACCTCGGAGCAGGACCCGGCCGCGAAGAGCTGGTGGCAGCCGCCCTCGACGTCCGCCCAGATCAGGTCCATGCCCTCGCTGCGGTCGAACAACCCCTGCGCGCCCACGTCGTCGTCGGTGCCGGTGATGAGGAACACCGGCAGGGCGACGTCGGCGTGGCCGCGATCGCCGAACCAGTCGGACGAGGGGTTGCCGGCCATCGGATAGGACGCCACCACGCGGGGGTCGTGCAGGCCCGCCCGAAACACCTCGATGCCGCCGTCCGTGCACTCGATGTTCCCCGCGTCGCAGCGCTCCTGGATGCGGTCCATGTCGAACGTCCCGCCGGACGACGCGAAGATCGTGAAGGTGCCGAAGCTGTGCCCGCTGAGGAACACGCGCGAGGTGTCCACGAGGCCCGCGAGGGGCTGGTCGGCCGGGAGGTTCTCCATGGCGTCGATGGACTGCGACACGTCCATCGAGCGCAGGAAGTACGTCGACATGGGGCGAGGGTCGATGTTCGTCACGAACGTGTTGCCCACGTGGTTCGGGGCGACCGACACCCAGCCGTGAGACGCGAGGCGCTTCGGCAGGAACGAGGCCGATCCTGCGTAGCCGAGGTGGCCGTGGGTGAAGACGTGCAGCGGGAAGCCGCCGTCGTGGACCGGCTCGGCGGGGGCGGCGAAGTAGAGGGACTCGGCGTCCTCGCCGATCTCGTACACGGCGGGCGGGCCCTCGGTCGCCTCGGTGGGGTACCAGACGCGCAGGGGGATGGTCCGCTCGGGCTCGCCGGCGCCGGGGTCGTAGGTGATGTCGAAGGTGGTGTAGCCGGTCTGGTAGGGCCCGGGCTCCTGAATGTCCCAGGACAGCGGGTCGACCGGGTCCTCCACGGACGGACATCCGAGCAGGGCGACGGCGAGGGCGGCGAGCAGCGAGGGTCGGAGCATGGCGGGAGGATATCGCCCTTCAGCGATCCGAGAACCCGTGGGCGGCGGCGTCGAGGCGCACGGCGAGGACCCACGGCACGGCCTTGAGGCGCCCGAAGACGTAGAGGTCGGTCCCCTCCAGGGCGAAGCCGGAGGTGCGCCCGGCCCGGATCTGGCGGACGAGCCCGGGGCTGTCCAGCGTTCGCTTGTCCTTCGTCTTGTTGCCCTGGATGGACAGCTCGCTCGCCACGCCCCGCTCGGTGGAGCTCACGAGCACGTTCCCCCGGTCGTCGAGCAGCAGAGACTCGCGGACGGCGTCGATGCCGGGGACCATCATCTTCTCGATCACGCGATCCATGGAGAGGTCCGCCCCCGCCACGCCGAGCAGCTCGCCCTCCTGGCCGAGGATCACGGTGTTGCAGGGCAGCAGGAAGCCGGACCCCGAGGCGTCGGGATAGAGGGATCCCCACTGGGGCCCGTGGGTGCCGAGGGTGTTGGTGAACCAGGGACGCTTCAGGACGTCGTAGTCGTCCGGGTACTGGGCGTTGCCGGGGAAGTTGATCAGGGTGCCGTCGGCGAGGGCGATGTAGGCCCACATGAGGGGGACGCCCCGGCGCAGGCGCGCGGTCGCCTCGGCACCTCGCAGGGCGGCCAGCTCGTCGCCCGCCGTGCGCAGCATCGCGGTGCGGAAGGCGCTGTCGAGGGGCGCCAGCTTGGCCTGCTCGGTCTCGATGTCGGCGAGGGTCTTGCCCAGGGGCGGCAGGACGATGGTCGACTGCATGCTGACCGGCTGACGGTAGCGGGGGATCACGGCCGTGTCGGCGGGTCCCCGGCCTTCGAGGAGGTCCTTGGGCTGGTAGCGCCTGGGGAGCGGGTCGGGGACGGCGCCGTGGGCGAGGAGGTCGCGGGTGGCGACGCCGAGGCCTTCGAGCACGACCTCCACGCGGGCGAGGTCGCGGTCGAACGTCTGCACCTGCCCCGAGACGGTGGAGACGAGGCCGGCGAGGTGGTTGCGCCGGTCGGCCTCGGCCCGCTCGAGCTCCAGGGAGTGGGCCAGGGACACGACGATGGCGGCGACTCCGAGGAGGAGGGCGACGAGCACGGTGGTGAGGACGAGGAGGGGGCGGTTGCGGACGTTGCGCCACACCCGGCGGGGCAGGTCGTCGGGGTCGGCGAGGACCTCGTCGCCCCGCTGGAACCTCCGAAGATCGGCGGCGAAGGCGGCGACGTCGGCGTAGCGGTCCGGCCTCTTCAGGGCGGTGGCCTTGTCGATGATGGCGCGCAGCTCCCGCGGCAGGTCGGCGCCCACGTCTCCGTAGCTGCGGCGGTGGCCCGCGAAGGCCATCTCGTACCGGACCTCCTTGTGCGGCGACCACCGGGCGCGGTCGAGGCACGCGAGCTCGAAGAGGACCATGCCGAGGGCGTACTGGTCGGCGGCGGGGCCCATGTCCTCGGCGCGGCCGTCGGCCTGCTCGGGGGGCATGTAGCCGAGGGTCCCGAGCACGTCGCCGTCCTGGGTCACGGTGCCGGCGCTCAGGGAGTCGGTGATGTCGACGGCGCCCTCGAGCTGGGCGGGGGTCGGTTCGGCGTCGAGGGCGCTCTCGGCCAGGGCGGCCCACGCGCCGGTGTCCTGGGGGTCGACGTCGGGCGCGCCCTCGACGCGGGCGATGCCCCAGTCCATGACGTAGACCTCACCGAAGGGGCCGAGCATGAGGTTGCCGGGCTTGATGTCCCGGTGCAGCACGCCCCGGCTGTGGGCGTAGGCCATGGCGTCGCAGACCTTCAGGAAGTGGTCGACGCGCACGGCCAGGCCCTGGGTGCCGGGGTCGAGGGTGTCGGTGTTCCGGGCGGACGCGCAGTCGCGGATGTACTGGTCGAAGGTCGCGCCCTGGATGAGCTTCATCGACAGGGCCGGCTTGCCCGCGCTGCTGCGCTCGAGGCCGTACACCGGCACCACGTTCGGGTGAGACAGCTGGGCGGTGACCTGGGCCTCGCGGAGGAACCGAGGCAGGCCGTCGCGCCGGGGGTCCGGGTCGGTGAGGACCTTGACCGCGAGGCGGCGGTTGAGCAGCGAGTCCTTGGCCGTGAAGACTTCGCCCATGCCGCCGTGGCCGATGCGGAGGCCGAGCGCGAACCGCTCCTCCATGGCCAGGGGCATGGCCTCCTCGAGGGTCGGGAGGTCGTCGCGCGTCTCGGCCACGGTCTGCGACCCACGGGCGGGTCCGAGGCCCAGCTTCAGCGTCGGTTCGACGGATACCTTTTCGTCGGCCACGAGAACATCCTGCCTCAGGGGGGACGCGGGCGGAGACGGACGGGGCGGCGGGGGAGGAGGGAGGCGTCGCGGCGACCCCTGGCGGCGACCCCTTGCGGCGACTCCTTGCGGCGACCCCTTGCGGCGACCCCTGGCGGCGACCCCTGGCGGCGGCCCCTGGCGGCGGCCCCTTGCGGCGGCATCCGACAAAACGTCTCGGATTCCGGCTGAGCGGGCGCCCGTGGGCCCCGATCCGAGACAAAATGTCGACGGGGGAGCCCACGGAGCCGCGGAGATCAGCACCGTATGCTGGAGAAGATTCCTGGTCCGGAGGCGGTGAAGGTTCCGTCAGGGGGAGTGATGAATAGGGTCGTCCTGGCTGTCGCGCTCCTCCTCGCCCACTCGGGCACGGCTCGCGCCGACGCCACTACCGGCGTGTACCTCTGGTGCATTCAGAGTGGCTCCGGCACGGACGTGACGTCCTGCGGATGCGACGCGCCCCCCTTCAGTGACATGGCCTCTGCCGTCGCTGCAGCGGAGGCCGTCCCGGATCTCGCCGACGGGACCCGACCGGACCATTCGTTCTGCATCATGGGAGGAGATCCTCTTACTGAGGACATCGTCTTGGACGGGGCCGACGGCAACCTCGGGGAGGCGATCACCCTGCAGTTCGAACCGGGGGTGGAGCCGACCTACTGCCCCCCCGCCTCGGGTCCAAGTGGTGCTGGGATCACGCTCACCGGCCCCCCGGGTGACGCCCTTGCGGTCACGATCGTCAACTTGTCCGTGGACGGGCCGAGCTGCGCCGGGAGCCGTGATGTCGTGCAGGTCGTCGATGCCGACGCGACGCTGCAGCTCGCCTCCCTGGTCGGGCTCGACGGTTCTCTCCTCACCGGCTCCGGGTCCTCCGTCTGGCGCATCGACTTCTCTCGCGTTCAGGGAGGGACAGCGCCGATCGCCATCGGAGTGGGTCCCGCGCTCTTCGTGGAGGGGTCGGAGTTCAGCAACCACGCGGTGGTCGGGTCGCTGATCGACCTCACGGGGGGCGGCGGGTTTCACGCCTCCAGTTCCGCGATCTTCGCGAACGTGAGCGAGGCCGCGCCGCTCCTTCGCGCGGACGACCTCTTCCACCTGCATCACACGGTGCTGTCGGGCAACGTCGTCGTGGGAGCGCCTCTCGTCAGCTCCGCTCTGGAGGGAGACCAAAGGCTCGTGAAGCTCGAGAAGACGGTGGTCTCTCGCAACCGCCTGCTCGCCTCGGGTGCCACCGTGAGCGCCGCCCCGGCACCGGCTCAAGCCCCCGTCGGCGCGATCTCGGGGGGAGACTTCTGCCTGCCGTTCGGCGCCTCGAGCACCCCCTATCTGTCACGCGCCGTCCCGACCGCTACCGGCGCACCATTCGACGCCCCTCTCTTCGCGGTCACCGGCAACGATCTCTTCGAGCGGCGTTTGGTGGTGATGGTCTCCACTTTCGTGGTCGAGAACGAGGTCGGATCGGGGGGCGCTTTGGTCGCCTCTACAGGCTCCAACCGGTTCCTCGACGTCGCTCTCGTTCACAACACGGTCGCGGGCCTCGACGCGCCGCTGCTGCGCGAAGACGGTCAGAGCTCCACCATTCGACTCTCGACCGCCCGAAACCTCATCGACGGACCGTCGTCCATGGCGCTCGTAGGCGGCGTGTACCACGTGGAGACCTCGCTCGATTCGCTGGACGACTCCGGGGCAGCCTTCACCGCCGCCCTCGCCGGCATCCCGGGCATTCCGGGTCCATTGCTCCCCCTGCGATCCGCCCCCGGCACGTTCCTCGAAGACGCGGTCACCGGAGGGTGGAGTGACTGCGAGAAGGTCCTCGCGAACTGCCCCAACCAGACCGATTGCGATGCACTCGAGGTGAATGGAGTCGATCTGGCTTGCTCCCTCGATGCGGCGATCCGCTACGTGCCCGACCCCACGCGCGCTGACCTTTCGACGACCTGGCCGTGGAAGTCGACGTGGTTCGGCGGGGACCGGACGGCATTCGCGGGGGCGACGGGGATCTCATGTGGAGCCCGAGACCTGATCTTCGACGAGGTCTTTCAGCCGCTCCATCAGGGCGACGGGGACGGGTTCACCACCTTGGTCGACTGCGACAACGACCGGTCGGACATCCAGCCGTCGCTCCCGGAGTACGACGGGTTCTCGTCGATCTACTGCAGCGAGGTCGTGGGCGACTGCTACACGTGCCCGGAGGGGTCGGAGGAGCCGCCGGTGGAGGGAGACGACGACGACTCCGGAGGGGACGACGACGACTCGGCGCTGGACGACGACGACGTCGGGTCGGACGACGACGACTCGGGGTCCCCGGTCGACGACGACGACGCGGGGGGCTCGGTGGTGCTCCCCGAGGCCTGCGTGGGCTCGGGGTGCGGGGTCGCGTATCACTGCTCCGAGGGGTCGGTCGCGTTCCTCCCGCTGTTGATGGTCCCGGCCTTCCGGCGGCGACGGGTCAGGCGGCGATGAGCTGGAACTCCTGGATCCAAGCGGTCCACTCTTCGGCGGTCATGTTGCCGATGCCTTCGGTCGTGGCGCGGACCCAGTCCGCGATGGGGTCGCTGTCCGCGTGAAGGACGGCGGGGTCCACGACGAGCACCTGATCGAGGTCGATCTCGGCGCGGTCGACGCGGCGGAGCGTCTCGGAGGGGGAGGCGGGCTTGGCAGTCGGATCGCTCATGGCGTCCTCCGTTCCGGGAGCCGAGAGGCCGGCTCCGCTACCCACCACCATCGGTAGTTTTTCGCCGAAAGCAAGGGGCAGAGATTCGCCTGAAGGTTTTCCGGGCCTGGCACGTCCGAGGGCCGAGCCCTGGTGACCGACGCGCTCGGGACGGGAATCCCGCGGGGGTCGTCTCGGGGCCCCCGGTCGGCTCCGGGCGGGATTGGAGTCCCGCCCGCGGGCGCTCGAGCCGAATCGCGCCGTTCATCGCTTCCCCTCGTAGGCCGGGCACAGCGGCCAGCCCTCCTCGCCCTCCCGCTGGAAGTCCTCGGCCCGGCCGTCGCAGCCCGTGTCCTCCACGTCCTCGCGAATGATCTCTTCACAACGCCGCTCGACCAGCCCGTCGCCCTGGCGCGTGCCCGGCAGGTTCGCGATCTCGAGGCCGATGCAGAAGTTGCCCGGGTTCTCGCCCCCGCACTCGAAGCACTCCCGCTTCGACGCCTCGAAGATCAGCGCGCAGCCCGCGTACGGGTCCTCGTTGCCCAGGATGTCCAGCGCGATGGGGCGCGTGTCCATCGTCGCCCGCAGCCGGCCCCGCTCGATCCCCTGCCCGTCGGGCGTGAACCCGAACGTGAGGGACACGTCCGTGAGGGGCACGATCGTGTTGCTCGCCACCAGGTCGTAGTCGAACGACGAGAGCCGCACCGCCGGGTTCGCGAACTCGCCCACCCGGTCGTCGTCGGTCCCGAAGCGGCCGTCGGATCCCGCCGTGAACGGCTGCGTGTGCCGACAGAGGTCCTGCTCCACCGGCTCCGTCGCGTCGTCTCCGAGCGCCCCGAGGATGTGGACCTCTCCGGCCTCCAGATCCGACGTCGGGTCGACCCCGAACAGCAACTTCAGGTCCCCGATCGAGGCCGCGAGCAGGATCCGCATGTTCGGCGGCTCGACGTAGTCCGCCTCGATGAGGTCGAGCAGCCAGTAGCCGTCGACCAGGCCCGACACGTCCTCCACCGGGGGCAGCTCGGTGACGTCGTCGTCGTCCCAGACGTCGTCGTCGTCCGCCGCGGCCGAGTCGTCGTCGTCCGTCGCCGAGTCGTCGTCGCCCCCCTCGGGCTCGGGGCAGGCGGCCGCGGCCCCCGCCATGAGGAGCCCGATGAGCGCGAGGCGTCGCAGGGTGGTCATGGGCGAAGTCTGCGCGCTCTCGGGGGCATCGTCGACCACGTCGGGCACTTGGACCTCGCCATTGACGGCCCTCGCGATCGCCTCGTAGCCTCCCGCCTCATTCGACCCCTGGAGTACTGATGAATCTGCGCGCCATGACCACCGGCACTGCGGTCCTTGCGGC
This sequence comes from uncultured Rickettsiales bacterium, assembly GCA_964620495.1. Taxonomy (GTDB): domain Bacteria; phylum Myxococcota_A; class UBA796; order UBA9615; family UBA9615; genus CAZEKB01. The sequence goes on from CAZUHI010000009.1 coordinate 80,551, forward strand.
CCTCTTCATGCTCGCCCCGACGGCGAGCGCGAACCCCTTCGGCGGGGGCGGCGGCGGCGTGATGGCGGCGGGCGACTTCGAGGTCTACTCCCAGGACGACCAGGGCGGCGGCTGGGTCATCCACAAGATCCCCGTCAAGGGCGACCTCCTGTGGGGCTGCGGCGACGTCGCCACCGTCGAGCGGTGCGACCCCGTGCCCCTCCCGGACTTCATGCCGGCCACGTCGCTGACGTTCCTGCACATCGACAAGGACACCATGGCCGCGTGGCTTCGTGTCTCCGTGCCCGCCTTCGGCGACTCGCTGATGGCCTGCTACTCCCCCGAGGACAAGCCGCGCTGCGAGGAGGTGAAGCTCAAGCTCGCGCCCCCCATGACCGAGCTCAAGCGCGTGTGGCCCGACTACGAGACTCCGGCGGGCGCGGCGGCGGCTCCGGCGGCGGGCGGCGGCATGATGGGCGGCCTCATGGGCGGCGGCGACTCCGGTCCCCCCAAGGGCGCGCTGCTCGAGGACGGCAGCAAGGGGAACATGTGGCTCTCCGCGGGCATCATCGTGCCGGGTCCCGTCAACCTCTACGCCTGCATCGACCTCAACGACGACCCGAAGTGCACGCTGGCGATCCCGGACATCTATCAGATCCGTCGCGCGAACGTCGGCTTCAAGAAGGTCTCCGCCGTCGAGAACAGCAAGGGCAAGGTCATCGGCATCCTCATCGAGGAGCTGGACGAGGGCTCGGCCGCCATGCGCGCCAAGCTGAAGCCGGGAGACGTCATCAAGCGCGTCGGCGGCTTCCGGCTCAAGAGCGTCGCCCACTTCAAGGGCCTGCTGACCCAGTGGCCCGCGACCTACAAGATCCCCGTCGAGCTCAAGGACGGCGACCTGGTCAAGATCAAGGTCCGCAAGGGCGGCGGCGGCAAGAAGAAGCGGTAGCGCTCCCGGTCTCGAAGGCCCGGCTCACCAGCCGCCGCCGAGCGTCAGGATGAAGCCCGCGCTCGCGCCGTAGGTCCCCTCCATGTCGCGCACCTCGTTGGTGACGTCCGGCTGCGGCCGGCCGTTCTCGGTGGGGTTGAAGAAGACCTGGAAGGCCGCCAGGTAGTCCGAGCCCGGCTCCGGCGGGTTCGTGATCTGGTCCAGCCCCGCGCTGCCCGACAGCGACGTGGGGTGCGCGTGCGTGAAGGCCGTCCCCCAGTACCGCAGCGCGAACTCCTCCCACTCGGCGTCCTGGCCCGCCGCGGTCCAGTCGGTCTTCGGGGAGTCCGCGAAGTCGGCGCCGACCGCCGCGTGGGTCGCCCGGTCCATGAGGGCCATGTAGGAGAAGTCGCCGTAGTTCGGGGGGACCGCGTTCGGGTCCGCGGTCGCCAGCATGCGCGTGCCGTAGTCCGCGCCCACGGCCTGCAGGTCGCCCGAGTTGCAGTGGTCGGGATCCAGGTTCGGGTCGCTGACGTCCTGGAACGTCTCCACCTCGAAGAAGCCCGTGCAGTTCTCGCACGTCCCGGGGGCCTCGAGCGCGGCCAGGACGCCGAACCCGAACCAGAGGCCGCCCTCGAACGCGAGGTGCTGATCGCAGTTGGCGATGCCGTTCTGGATGTCGACCCAGTAGGTCACGACCAGCTCGCCGTCCACGAAGTACGCCACCTCGCCGCCGCCCGCGGAGTCGTCGTCGTCGCCCGCGGAGTCGTCGTCGTCCCCGCCCACGCGCGTGACCTCCCAGGTCCAGTCGAAGGTCACGCCGTCCCCGCC
>CAZUHI010000009.1:82388-111491 GCA_964620495.1 uncultured Rickettsiales bacterium
GCGTCGTCGTCGTCTTCCACCGCGTCGTCGTCGTCGCCCTCTCCGCCCTCGGGGGTGCGCGACGCCGGTCCGTCCTCCCAGGGAGCGGGGCCGGGGCCGCAGCCGAACGCGAACCCGTCGCCTTCGCAGGCGACCAGGAGCAGGAGCAGGGACAGGGGAATCGATCGCCGCACGAGGACCTCCGCGCCCCAAGACAAGCACGACCCGCACCGAAGAGGTCGGGCGGATCCCCTCCCGGGACCTCGATCGCCCCCTCGCTCAGCCCGATGCTTGCGGCAACCTCGATGCATGAAGTCTCGGGGACTCTCCAAAGCGACGGTGGGTGCGATCTTCGGCGTGGGGCTCCTGCTGGGCGGACCCATGCCGGGGTTCGGGGGCGTGGAGGTCGGCGCCGGCGGCACGGCAGGGGCCGGGTTCTGGGCGACGGAGACCGGCGGCGGCTGCGCGAGCACCCGCATCGTGAGGACGAACGCGTACACCGAGACCATTCGCGGCGAGGCCCACGTGACCGTGGAACCGCCGGGGGCGCCGGGCATGGAGATCGGGGCCACGGGCGGCGTGTACTGGAACGCCGTCCTCGACCGGAGCGCGGAGTTCGAGCTCACCGAGGAGACCGGCCTGTGGACGACCGTCGCCACCTCGTCGACGTTCCTGGACGCCACCCGCGGCTGGGGCGGCGTCGTCCTGGGCTTTCACCGCAAGAACATCAAGAGCCGGATCGTGCTGGGTCTCTCCGGGGGCACCGGGCGCGGACCGACGCCGACCCTCCTGCCTGTCGCCGACGTCGAGATCGCGGTGGGGCGGCTCGGCATCGCCTCGTATCAGCTCGGCTGGGACTACTTCCCCAGCGGGCGCGACGTGGTCGCCACCGAGATGTCCATCTTCCACGGGGCGCGGCTCATGGGGGGCGACTGGCCGGCGTTCCTGATCGGCGTGGACCTCGGCGTGTTCAGCGACAAGGGCGTCGTCCCGAAGTTCACGATGGGGTTCGACGCTCCGCGCCACTGGCGGGTCCGACCGAAGCTCACGACCGCGCTGTACCCGCCCGCCGAGGCGTCTTCGCCGGCGTCCCTGAACTGGCGCGTGGACCTGGGGATCGACGTCGTGCTCGGACCCCAGCGGGTCCGGCACAGTGAGCTGATCAATCCAGGCGACGGTGGGTGAACGCGCGACGCCCGGGGCCGTAGTCGCTCGCCGCCTGCCCCGTGCCTCGCAGCAGCCACCGCGTCGTGAGCAGGCCCTCCACCCCGACCGGACCCCGCGCGTGGATGCGCCCGGTCGCGATGCCCACCTCCGCGCCCAGGCCGTAGCGGTAGCCGTCGGCGAAGCGGGTGCTCGCGTTGTGGAAGACCGAGGCGGCGTCGACGCGCGCCAGGAAGGAGGCCGCGGCGTCGGGATCGTCGGTCACGATCGCGTCCGTGTGGGCCGATCCGTACCGGTGGATGTGGTCGACGGCGCCGTCCAGGTCGTCGACCACCGCGACGGCCAACCGGAGGTCCCCGTACTCCGCTCGCCAGTCGCCCGAGGCCGCGGCCTCCGCCTCGACCCCGGCGTTGCCGAGGACCGCTCGGGCCTCGACGTCGGCGATCAGCGTCACGCCCTGGTCGCGCAGCGCCGCCCCCACCAAGGGCAGGTTCGGCAGCCAGGCGCGGTGCACCAGGAGCGTCTCGGTCGCGTTGCAGGCCGCCGGGTAGTCGCACTTGCCGTCCACCGCGAGCCGCGCCGCCATGGCCGGGTCTGCGGATTCGTCGACGAACAGATGACAGACCCCCTCGGCGTGCCCCAGCACCGGGATGCGCGTCGAACCCTGGATCGTGCGGACGAGCTCTCCGGAGCCCCGCGGGATGACGAGGTCGATGTCGTGGTCGCAGGCGAGCAGGGCGCTGATCGGCGCGCGTCCCTCCACCCCGAGGACGGCGTCGACGGGCAGCCCCACCGACGTCAGCGCGTCCCGGAGGCACTCCACCAAGGCGGCGTTGCTGTGCTTCGCCTCGCGCCCGCCCTTCAGGATGACGGCGTCTCCCGCCCGCAGCGCCAGCGCGCCGATCTGGACGACGGCGTCGGGTCGGCTCTCGAAGATGATCAGCAACACGCCGAGGGGCGCGGCCACCTGGGTGAGCACGAGGCCGTCGTCCAGCTCCGTGCGCCGCAGCGGGCGCCCGACGGGGTCGTCGGCCCGGGCCAGGGAGAGGACGCCCTCCCGCAGGGTCGCGAGCTTCTCCGACGTGAGCCCCAGGCGCCGGCGCAGGGGAGCCTCCAAGCCCTCGACGTCGGCCGCCTCGAGGTCCCGGGCGTTGGCCGCCAGCAGGGCCTCTTCGCGCTCCCGAAGCAGCGTGGCGAGCGCCTCCAAGGCGGCCGTGCGCTTCGCTCCGGGGGCGGCCCCCAGCACCCGCTGGGCCCGACGGACGTCCGCCGCGCGCGTGGTCCAGTCCATCATCCCTCCAGGGCCAGCTGGTCTCGATGGACCAGGGCGTGGTGGTTCCGTACGCCGTCCGGCCGCTCCCCGGCGGCCCACCTCCGCGCCGCGTCGGCCCCGCAGTGCACCATCCCGCGACCGACGACCGCTCCGTCCATCGTCCGGAGCTCCACGACGTCTCCGCGCTCGAAGTCTCCGTCGACGCTCCGGACGCCCGCGGCGAGCAGCGACGCCCCCCGCTCACGCAGGGCGCGCACCGCTCCGTCGTCCAGGTGCAGCACGCCCCGCGGGGCGGTGGCGAACGCGATCCAGCGGCGGCGGGCGCCGAGCGCGGACGCGGCCGGGAACCAGGTGCCCTCGACGTCGCCGTTCAGCACGCGACGCAGGGCGCCGTCGACCCGACCGTTGGCGATCACGGCGTGGCAGCCCGAGCGCGCCGCGACCTGGGCCGCCGCCAGCTTGCTGCCCATGCCGCCGCGTCCCGCCCCTGTGCCGGCTCCGGCGTCCACGTCGTCGCGCTCCCAGGTGTGGATCAGCGGTGCGGAGGGGTCCTGCCGGGGGTCTCGGGCGTGCAGGCCGTCGACGTCCGTGAGCAGCACGAGCAGGTCCGCGTCGAGCTTCGTGGCCACGAGCGCGGAGAGCCCGTCGTTGTCGCCGAACACCGGCCGCTCCTCGCCCGGCATGAAGCGCAGCTCCTCGGTGGCGACGGCGTCGTTCTCGTTGATCACCGGCACCACCCCGGACCGGAGGAGCGCCAGCAGGGTCGCCCGCAGGTTGAGGTAGCGGTCGCGGTCGTCGAAGTCGGACTGGGTGAGGAGCACCTGCCCGCAGACGACGTCGAGACGCGCGAAGCCCTCGCCGTACATCGACATGAGGCGCGACTGGCCCACGGCCGCGCAGGCCTGGAGGTCGGCCAGCTCGGTCGGGCGTGCCTCGAAACCCAGGGCCTCGATGCCCAGCCCCACGGCGCCGGAGGAGACGATGAGGACGTCGCGGCCGGCCCGGCGCAGGGCGGCCGCCGCCTCCACGACCGAGTAGAGGCGCGACAGGGCGAGCCGTCCGTCGTCGTGGGTGACCACGCGGGTGCCGAGCTTGATGACGATCCGGCGGGCCCCGGCCACGGCGTCGCGGGTCATGCCGCCTCCCGCGCCATGTCGACGAGCCGCCAATAGGGTGGCGTGTACCCCTTCTCGGCGCGGAAGCTCGCCACGTGCCGGAGGACATGCGCTCGAATCTTCGCGTGGCGCCCGCGCAGGTCGTCGATCCGCAGGGCGGTCGACGCGCTCATGCCCTCGGGGATCGGGCCGACCCTGCCGAAGCGGTTCATCACCCACGACAGGGCCTTCGCGAGCCGCGCGGGGGCGAGCTTCGCGACGTTCACCTTCAGGTCGTCGCCGGCCTCGGCCTTCTCGAGGAGGGCGTCGAGGATCGCGTTGTCGAGGTGGTCCTGGAACAGCGTCTCGGCGTCGCGCCACTCCGCCACGACGGCGAAGCGGACGTCGTACTCGAGGTCCGAGGGGAGGGGGACGTCGAAGTGGCGCGCCCCCACCGCGCCGAGCCAGCGCGCCGCGCCCCGAGCCGCCAGGGGACGCCGCCCCGGCCACAGCTCCACGCCCGCGGCCGCGTACCCCTGCTTGGCGACCTCCGAGCAGAACTGCTCCTCCCCGTCGTCGGCGTTCATGGAGAAGTCGTACGGGATGTGGCCCGCCTGGGCGGCCGCCAGCGCGGACTCGGCGGCGTCGTGGGGCAGGCGTGGGTTCGCGACGAGCTCGGGCACCGTCGGCAGCATCCGCAGCACCAGGATCCGCAGCTTCTTGTCCGCCAGGTACTTCTCCACCGGGAACACGCCCACGCCCGACTCGATGTGGGACTCGACGATCGAGGCGGTCCCGTCCTCGGCGACGTGCGCCATCGCCACGTGCGAGAAGTTGCCGGGGTGGGTGTTCCCGCGGGCGATGAAGGCGGACGTGGGCGCGCCCCCGCGGCTGACGAGCAGGTCGCCGCTGTGGATTCGGAGTCCTTGAATGGTCGTCGCGGGGACCTGCGGGTCCCACTCCGTGCCGCGCTCGAGCGTCGGCGCCGCCCCGGGGGGGAGCTGCAGCAACACCTCCTCCGTGGCCATGCGGCTGCCGTAGAGCAGGCGGTAGAGGCGGTCGCGGGCGTCGGCGTCGGCGGGATCCCAGTCGCGGGCGGCGTCGCGCACGACCTTGCGGACCATGTGATGGGCCGCCGTCAGCGCGTCCAGGTGATCGGGGCAGGCCGCGGTGAGTGCGCTGGCTTCGAACAGCGCGGCCTCGAGGCGGTCCAGCCGGGGGTCCCCGGGAGCCGCGTCGGCCAGGGCCCACACGGAGGTCGCGACGGACTCGACGTGCGCCGTGACCTCGGGCCCCACGACGTCGCAGCCCCTCGCGCGGGCGTCCTCGAACTTCGTCTCCAGCCCGCGCCACACGTCGTCCTGGTCCCAGGCGAAGGGCGCGCGGTCGGCCAGATCCGGCGGCTCCCAGGCGGGCTCCGGGATCGACGCGATCGCGTACAGGACCACCAGCGCGGCGGCGGTCACGAGGGGGCGTCGGCGGACCATCGCGGCAGTGTACGGATCCCGCCCCCGCATGAGCGCTGCCGATCGGTCATCCAATCCGTAAGATGGCGCCATGTTTGGTTTTCCTCGTGGTCGTTTCGCTTCTCGAACCCTGACGCTCGCCCTGCTCCTGACCATCGCCTGCGTGGACGGCCCGGGCGCGGTCCTCGAGCCGTCGCTCACCACGCTCGACTTCGGGTCGGTCGACCCGGGCGCCACCGAGACCCTCGAGGTCTGGATGACCAACCCCGGCGCCGACGAGTCGGCCTTCGAGAGCGCCGTCATCACGCCCGCCGAGGGCCCGTTCCGGGTGGAGCAGCCCACCACGACCTTCGTGGAGTCCGGCGGCGTCCTCGTCCTCCGCGTGACCTTCACCGCCCCCATCCGCGAGGAGACGTACGTCGCGCAGCTGGCCGTCGCGTCCTTCCCGAGCAACCCCGACATCGGCGGCGCGTGCGGCGCGACCGGCCTCGACACCGGTCCCCGGCTGATCGACCTGATCGCCGTCTCCGGCGACGGCATCCCGCCCGAGGACGACACCGACCGCGACGGCCTGCCGGACGGCGTGGAGGAGCAGGTCGGCACGGATCCCTTCGACGCGGACTCGGACGACGACGGGCTCTTCGACGGCGCGGACGGGACCAACGACACCGACGGCGACGGCCTCATCGACGCCCTCGACCCCGACTCGGACGACGACGGCGTCCTCGACTCCACCGAGTCCGGCGCTCCGGCCGAGCCCAACCATCCGGACACGGACGCGGCGTCCCCGAACTATGTGCCGGACGCCGACCCGACCGACGGCACCGAATGGGACGATCCCGACAGCGACGACGACGGCCTCGAGGACGGCGACGAGGACGTGGACTTCAACGGCCGCGTGGACGTCGGCGAGCTCGACCCCAACCTGCGGGACACGGACGCCGACGGCCTGTTCGACGGCGTGGACCTGGCGGCGTGCACCGATCCGCTCGACGCGGACACGGACGACGACGGCCTGCGCGACGGGCTCGAGGACCTCTCGGGCGACGGCGTCGTGGACTTCGGCGAGTCCTCCCCGTGCGTCGCCGACAGCGACTCCGACGGCCTGCTGGACGGGCTCGAGCGCGGCCTCGCGGAGCCGCAGTCCCCCGAGCACACCGACCTGGCCGTCTTCGAGGCGGACGCCGATCCGCTCACCACGACCAGCCCCGTGCGCGTGGACACCGACGGCGGCACCGTCAGCGACGGGCTCGAGGACGCGAACCTCAACGGGCGCGTGGACCCCGGCGAGCGCGACCCCAACGACCCGTCCGACGACGTCGACCTGGACAGCGACGGCGACGGCCTCCTGGACGGGGACGAGGTCGCCCTGGGCCTGGATCCGCTCGACGCCGACACGGACGACGACGGCATCCCCGACGGACTCGACGGCACCAACGACACGGACGGCGACGGCCTCATCGACGCCCTGGACGGCGACTCCGACGACGACGGGATCCCCGACTCGGTGGAGGCGGGCATGACCGTCGACAACGCCCCCGCGGACACCGACACGAGCTCGCCCTTCTTCGTGCCGGACGCGGACCCGACCACCACCACCGATCCCGACGACGCCGACACGGACGGCGACGGCCTCGGCGACTCGCTGGAGGACGCGGACGGCGACGGCGAGCAGGACCCCGGCGAGACCGACGCGGCGGCCTCCGACTCGGACGGCGACGGGCTCGACGACGGCGTGGAGGACGCGAACCTCAACGGCGTGCAGGACGAGGGCGAGACCGATCCGCTGTCGGTCGACACCGACACCGACGGGCTCGACGACCTCCTGGAGACGCTGACGGCGACCGATCCCCTGGACGACGACACGGACGACGACGGCCTGCTCGACGGCACCGAGGACGCGGACGGCAACGGCGGCGTGGACGTCGGCGAGACGAGCCCGGTGGACTTCGACACGGACGGGGACGGCCTCTCGGACGGCCTCGAGTCCGGCCTCGCCGCGCCCGAGGGTCAGGACACCGACCTGGGGGTGTTCGTCGCCGACGCGGACCCCACGTCGACCACCGACCCCCTCGCCGCCGACACCGACGGCGGGACCGTGGACGACGGCGTGGAGGACACCAACCAGAACGGGGCCTTCGACGCGGGCGAGCGGGACCCGAACGACCCGTCCGACGACCTGGCGGTGGACAACGACAACGACGGCTGGATCGCGGTCGCGGGCGGCGGGACCGACTGCGACGACAACGACGCGACGATCTTCCCCGGCGCCCCGGAGATCTGCGGCGACGGCATCGACTCGGACTGCGACGGCGACCTGGTCGACGGCTTCCCGGACACCGACGGCGACGGCGTGCTCGACTGCGTCGACACGGACGACGACGGCGACGGGACCTTGGACGTGAACGACTGCGATCCGCTCGACGCGTCCATCTTCCCCGGCGCGCCGGAGACCTTCGACGACGGAATCGATCAGGACTGCAACGGGTTCGATACGGTGACCTGCTTCGTGGACCTGGACGGCGACGGCGCGGGCGGCGGAGGCACCACCGTGAACGTCCTCGGCAACTGCACCGACCCGGGCCTGGCTCCGCTGAACGACGACTGCGACGACTCGGATCCCACCCTGTACCCCGGCGCCCCCGAGATCGCGGACGACGGCATCGACCAGGACTGCGACGGCTTCGACCTGGTGGGCTGCTTCCTGGACGCGGACCTGGACGGCTACGGCTCGACCACCCCCGCCGCGAACCCGGCCGGCAACTGCACCGATCCCGGCTACAGCACCACGTCGGACGACTGCGACGACACGGACCCGCTGCTCAGCCCCGGGATCGACGGCGACAACGACGGCTCGCACGTGTGCGAGGACTGCGACGACACCGACCCGCTGCTGTTCGCGGGCAGCGTGAACTGCGGCTGGAACTTCGGCGGGGTGTCCTGCAACGACGTGCTGATCGCCGGCAACAGCCAGGGCGACGGGGTCTACGTCATCGATCCGCTGGCCACGGGGAGCGGGTACGAGGTCCAGTGCGACATGACCCTCGACGGCGGCGGCTGGACCCTCGGGTTGGTGAGCTCGGACGACGGGACCACGACCTGGACCATGGCCAACTCGACGGCGCTCACCACGAACACCGCGGTCGTCGGCGCGCTCACCGACACGGACCAGGACTTCAAGTCCCCCGCCCACCACGACGTCGCGTTCACGGACCTCATGGTCCTGCACATGCCCAGCGGCATCTGGGCCGGCTACAACGGCGTACACGACGGCAGCGGCAGCTTCGCGGACCTGTTGGATTCGACCGCCTACCCGAACTGCATGGGCAACAACCCCCAGGGGTTCGTCCAGACCGCGGGCACGCTCGTGGCCCTGGGCTCCATGTGCAGCACGCAGCTGTTCCTCAACCCCGGCGACCACGAGGGCGTGAGCTCGTGCTCGAACCTGAACTCGAGCTGGAACCACGCGACGATGGGGCCGGCGTGGAGCGCGGGCGGCAACAACGGCTGCCCGCTGGACGATCCGGGCGTGTCGAGCGGCTTCGGGCCGTGCAACAACGTCACCGCCACCGGCGCGAACGAGTCGATCGTCGAGTACAACACCCGCGGCTTCGGCAACCCCGCCGGGCTCAACTCCGGCGCGTCGGGCACCGGGGCGAACCACCTCCAGGTGTACGTGCGTTGAACGAACCGATCGTCTTCTACGACGGCGCCTGCGGCATGTGCCACGGCTCCGTGAAGTTCCTCCTGGCCCGGGACGCCCGGGGCGAGTTTCGCTACGCGCCGCTCGCGGGGGAGACGCTCGAGGCGAGCCTTCCGGAGAAGGAGCGCCTGCTGTTGCCGGACTCGATCGTGCTCTACGACCCGGGCTCCGGATCGGTGTGGTTGAGGAGCGAGGCGGTGCGGCGCTGCCTGCTGCGCATCGGCGGCGTCTGGGCCGTCGTGGGCACCCTCATGGCCCTCGTGCCGACGGTGCTCCGGGACCTCGCCTACGACGGGGTCGCCCGCATCCGCCACCGCATCCGGCCCCCCCCGAAGGACGCCTGCCCCGTGGTGCCCGCCGAGCTGCGCACACGCTTCCTGCCCTGAGGGCGATCAGCCCGCGTCGGGCTGGACGAGGACGACGCCGGGTGGGTCGACGGCGATGGCCACCACGTCGCCGTCCAGCGGGCGGGGCTTGGTCCAGGGCGAGTCCCCGAGCGCGTCGGACGGGACGAGCGCGAGGGCCCTCACGTCGAGGGTCCCCGGGTCCACGTCGAACAGCCCGGCCGCGGCGCAGTACACGATCCGGTCCCCGTTCCAGGCAGCCCCGCAGTGGGCGGGCAGCTGCTCGTCGGCCCAGCGGACCGGCAGCGGGAGCTCGGCGTCGGCGAGCTCGTCCGTGAGGTTGCGGACGTCCTGGCCTTGGGCCCTCGAAGGCCGGCCCCGCGTCCGCGCCAGGAGCGCGCCAGGGACGGGACCGGCATCGACAGCGGGACGCCGACCCCGTGGCCCATGATCGGCAGGCTGGAGGAAGCGGCCGACAACGCTTGCCGCCCGGCTGAGAAGAACCTCTCGAAATCGCGGGAAGCGAAGGTCGCTTCGCCGGAATTCGAGAGGGTCTTCTCATTCTTGGCCGAAGCGAGCCGAGGTCGGGGAAGGGGCCCGGTCGGTCAGCCCGACCGACGAGACGACAGCACCAGCGGGTACTCGACGCCGATCTCCTCGGTCCCCTGGGGGAACCTCCAGCCCGCCACCGAGTCGATGACGCACTTGCGCAGGCGCGGCTCCTGGACGTCGTCGCGACGGATCCGCACGTCCTTGACGCCGCCGTCCGCGCGGACCTTCCAGGCGAGGGTCATCTTGCCTTCGAGGCGGTCGTCGCCCTTGAGGGCGCGCTCGTAGCAGGCGCGCAGCTTCGGGATCTGGCGCTTGATGGCGCGGCGGAGCGCCTTGCGTCCGAGGGGCTTCGCCGAGGTGTCGACGGCGGCGACGGCGAAGTCCTTGGTGCTGCCCTTGCCGGGACCGCCGCCCGCGGCGTACACGGTGCCCGCCGGGGCGAGGCCGGAGACGAGCGTGGGGCGATGGAAGTCGACGCTGTCCACCCGCGACATGGGGGGCGGAGCGGGGTCCCCGTCGGTCCAGCCGGTGGGGTCGTACGGGCCGAGGCCGCCCTGGGGGATCTGCAGCTCGGGGCGTTCCGCTGCCGCTGCCGCCGCCCGCTCCTCGGCGAGGATCTCCTCCGTGAGGGCGTCGAGCACGGCGTCGTCGAGCACGAACCCGTCCCCGGAGGGGGCAGGCTCTGCGGGCGAGGCGGGGCTCGGCGGGGCGGGCGCCGTGGCGAAGGTCAACAGGGCGACGCCGGCGGCGGCGACGGTGGCGGTCAGGAGGGAGGCGCGTAGGGTCATCGGGAACTCCTCGGCTCCCTTCCTCCGCAAGGTCCGTGCCGCGCTCGGCGATCGACCGATGGCGACCGATCGTCCCCGTCGGGCCTCCCCCGGGGCGCCCGCTCCCGGGGCCGTTCGGACATCCGCGGACATGTCCGCGGACGCTCCGGGGCCTACTCCATGAGCGCCGAGTGGAACGTGAGCTCGTGCCCCTTCACGGTGATGGTGTCTCCGTCCTTCAGCTCCTGCTCGGTCGAGACCTTCGCGCCGTTCACGCGCACCGCCGCGAGGGAGCTCAGGGACTCGATCACGAACCGGCCCGAGAAGTTGCGGAAGACCTTGGCGGCCGTCTTGCCCAAGAGCGGGTTGCCGGGGAGGCGCACCGCGCACTGGGCGGTGAACCCCACGAGGTACTTCTCCTCCCCCAGCTTCAGCTCATGGAGTCGGTCCTCGCCCCTCCAGCGCAAGTGCGTGGACAGCCGCGTCTTGGCCTTCTGCACCATCCGCTGCATGTCCTCGCGGGACACGTGCGCCGTCGACTCCTCCTCATCGAGGCGGGAGCGCCGACCCGCGTAGGTCGGCAGATCCTCGAGCCGCGACAGCCCGGTCTCGTGGAAGACGACGACGTGGCGCCCGAACTCCAGGACGTCGCCGAGGCTGAGGACCTTCTCCTCGTGCTGCACGCCGTCCACCCAGAAGCCGTTCGTCCCGCCCAGGTCCTCGGCGAGCCAACAGCCCTCGTCGCGGTCGGCCTTCCAGGAGACGAGGACGTGTCGCCGGGAGACCATCGGGCTGTCGATCCGGAGGGTCGCCGCCTCGCCCCGTCCGATGACGCACTGCTCGACCGGGTCCAAGTCGTGCACCGCCTCCTTCGTGCGGCCGCGAAACACGATCAACTTCGGCATCACACCTCCAGCTGGAGAAGATACCGGACCGCGCCTCACGTCAGCCCTCCGGGCGCGGGAAGACGACCTCCCGGGCGCCGCTCGCGGGGTCCACGGCGACGAGGGCGAGGTCCTGGAGGACGAACAACCGGCCGTCGGCCGACCAGGCGAAGTCCGGGCCGTCGGTGAGCAGCTCGGCGCGCGCGGTCCCCGTCGCGAGCTCCGTCACGTGCACCGTCCACTGCTTGAGGACTTCGTCGTGGGAGGCGTGAGCCAGCAGGCTGTCTCGCGGACTCAGCGCGAGGTCCGGGGAGGCGGGGATCGTGAGCCGGTCGTAGAAGCCGTCCTCCGCGTCGTAGGCGCCCAGGTTTCGGCGCCGCCCCTCGAACATCATCGCGAGGGTGCTGCCGTCCCGGGACCACACCGCGTAGACCACCGTCCCGGCGAGCTCGACGCCGCCTTCGGACAAGCCCTCGGCGAACACGCGTCCAGGGATGCCGAGGCGCTTCGTGCCGCGTCGGAACTGCGCGTGTGGGACCACCGGGACGTCGGGCTCGCACTGCAGGTCGTGTCCGTCGCCGAGGGGGGTCGAGGCCATCGTGCGGAGGTCGAGGCTCATGTGCTGGAAGGGGCCCGAGGGGGTCTCGGTGCGATACAGGATCGAGTGTTCGCCGGAGAAGCAGGGCCAGCGGATCCGCTTGCCATGGAAGATGGCGTGCTCGAAGCGGTCGGCCTCGAGATCCCACACGAGGATCCGGTCGATCAGCGTCGCCAGCACGAGGGGGCGCCGCGGGTGGGCGGTCAGGATGGGATAGCCCGAGTCGGGCAGGACCCCCCGCCGGCACACGGACTCGTCCCCCGTCTCCCGACAGAGCGCCTTCGGGAAGCTCCAGTTGGTCGAGTGCCCGAGGGGATGACGCCGCCAGGCGACCCGCGTGCCCGCGGCGTACACGACGCCCCGCGTGAGGGGATGCAGGGGCGTCGGGAGGCCCGTGTCGAGGGCAACCTCCACCATGCGCTGGGTGTGAGTGTCCGGTCGCTCCGTCCACAGGACGATCCTGTCGTTGACCACGTCGAGGCCCTGGATCGCGTAGACGCTGAGGGTGTCCAGGGGCGGCGATCCGTGGTGATGGGAGACCGCCCATGTGGGGCCCGCGGCGAGCACGATGAGCGCGATCAGCACCCTCCACCCGCGCGCCGTCACGCCGAACCACGCCGCGAGGACCGCCCCGCCTCCGGCGACGAGACCCGCGGCCGTGGCGGGCATCACGAGGGCCGGAGCCCGCAGTCCGTAGAGCAGCCCGAAGCCGAGGGCCAACGCCGACGGAGCCGCCCCCAAGAGGAGCGAGGCCATGGCGGCGACCAAGGTGTGGCGCCCGCGCACCAACGCGAACAGCCCGGCCCCCCACAGCGGCAGGGCGACGCCGAGCGCCCACAGGATCATGCGTCGCCAGGCCCCTCCTTGCGTGACGAGGTCGACGGGGAAGACGATCCAGAGGCCGATCCCCGCGGCGACGACGATCGCGAGGAAGCGCAGGGTCGAGGCCTTGCGCATGGCGTGCACGTCGTCTCGACAGTCCCGCGGCAAGGCCAGTCGCCCCCCGGCTCCGACGGCGAACGCGAGCATGGCCAAGCCGGGCCCGGCCATGTCCACCAGCATGTCGGCGGCCACCACGTCGCTCCCGGGCCCCACGAAGCGGAGGCGGAGGCCGGACAGGATGGGGAGCGCGAGCAGCAGCCACTCCCCCGGCCCGAAGCCGGTCTTGCGTCGAGCGGTCTCGGGGGAAGATCCGGGCTGCCTCACCTACCCAGGGTAGAGGACATCCGCGCCGACCGCTGTCACAGGGGAGACATTCGCCGCCGCGCGTCGAGTGCTAGTTTCGGGCTGCAGCCGCCGCTGCTCAGGAGGTCCGAAGCGTGCCGAAGCTCATCCTCTTCCGTGGTCGAGACAAGATGGGGTCGTTCGAGCTCGTGCCCGCCGGCACCATCGTGGGCCGAGGCGACGACGTCGACGTGCACGTCGAGAACACGATGATCTCCCGGCGGCACGCGGCCGTGAAGCGCCTGAACGACGGGGACGACTCGTGGGTCGTGGAGGATCTCGGCGGCGCCAACGGCACGTGGGTGAACAGCGAGCGCGTCATCCCCGGCACGCCCCAGCCCCTCACCGTCGGCGACATGATCGAGCTCGGCGACCACGTCCTCGTGTTCGCGGACGAGCACAGCAAGATCGAGGAGATGCCCACCTGGGCCGCGATCAAGAGCCCCGCCGCCAAGGAGGAGTCCACGGCGATGGTCGGCGGCCAGTCCATGGACTGGATCCGCAAGAAGACGCGGGCGAAGCTCGGGACCCACGTCGCCTTCGCGGCGGGGGGGGTGCAGCGGGAGATCCAGTTGGATCACGCCAACCACATGATCGGCTTCACGGACGCCTGCAAGGTCCGCCTGCCCGGGAGCCCGCTGGTGGGCAAGGAGGCGGCGCAGCTCAAGTACAGCGGCCGCTGGAGCGTCGAGGCGCTGAGCGGCCTGGCCGGGGTCAAGCTCAACGGCGAGAAGCTCAAGGGCCGCCGGGAGGTCCAGGACGGCGACGTGATCTCGGTGAAGGGCATCGAGATCACGTTCCACACGTCCGTGATCGACTGACGTCGCCCCCTTCATACTTCTTTACCGTCGCGACATGGGCGGGAAATCCGCGCTCTCTAGTTTCTTGTGGTCGGGCCGCACTCCGCGCCGCCCCAAGGAGAGAGTCATGACCGAGTCCCCCACCCCCCGCCGCCGCCGCTTCTTCCTGTTCGGCGCCCTCGCCGCCCTCGCGGGCGCCCTGTTCATCGGGTCCGCCGTCGCCTCCGACGGATGGGGCGCCGGCTTCTGCGACGGCTCCGAGATGACCGCCGAGACGGCCCGGGAGCGCGCCGACCGGGTGGCCGACCGGGCCCTGTCGCGGGTCGACGCCACCGACGAGCAGCGCGCCGAGGTCGGAGCCATCCTCGACGAGGCGGTGCCGAAGCTCTTCGCCGCGAAGGTGGAGCACCGCCAGAACCACGACGCGTGGAAGGCGGCCCTGGGCGCCGAGACGATCGACCGCGCCGCCCTCGAAGCCCTGCGCGTCGAGGCCATCGAGAGCGCCGACGAGGTGAGCAGCCTCGGCCTGGACGTCGTGGCGGACCTCGCCGAGGTGCTCGACGCCGACCAGCGCGGTGAGCTCATCGAGCTCGCCGAGTCCTTCAAGGGGCGGCGCCACCGCTGAACCGACTACCCTCTGCGTCACGCGTCGGCCCCGCCCGGGGTCGGCGCGGGGCCGCGGGAGACCTCTTGACCGACCGAGTCCTCATCCTCGACGACGACGACCGCCTCGCGAGCATGCTCCGCACGTACCTGGCGGGCCGCGGAGTCGACGCCGATCACGCCCCGGACGTCGCGTCGGGGCTGAAGGCCTTGGCGGGCCACGACTACGCGGCCCTGATCCTCGACGTGATGCTCCCCGACGGCGACGGGTTCGACGTGTGCCGCGCGGTCCGCGCCGACTCGGACATCCCCATCCTCATGCTCACGGCCCGGGGCGACGAGCTCGACCGCATCGTGGGGCTCGAGATCGGGGCCGACGACTACCTCCCCAAGCCCTTCAACCCCCGCGAGCTGCTCGCGCGCCTCAAGGCGATCCTCCGTCGCCGTCGACCCGCGGCCCCCGCCCCGGTCCCCACGGACACCCTCACGTTCGGGCGCCTCGAGATCGACCGCAGCGCCCGCGTAGTGCGCGTGGGAGGCGAGGAGCGGCGGCTCACGTCGCACCAGTTCGGGCTGCTCGTGGTCCTCGCCGAGCGAGCCGGGCGCGTGCTGTCGCGCGAGCAGATCATGGACGCGGTCCGCGGCGAGGAGCTCGAGGCCTACGACCGGTCCATCGACGTACACATCTCGCGCATCCGGGCCGCCATCGAGGAGGACCCGAAGCACCCGCGGCGCATCCGCACGGTGCGGGGCGCGGGCTACGTCTTCACCGCGGCCCAGGACGGCTGATGTTCGGGCCCGTCCGCCGCCGTCTGTACCTGCAGATCTACGTCGCGTTCGTGGCGGTGGGGTTCTTCGCGCTGTTCGTCACGGCGATGACGGCGAAGGTGCTGTTCGATCGGTCCAACCTGCCGAGCCCGGCGATCGTGTCGGCGACGGCGTTCCTGGCCGAGGACATCCCCCTGGACGCCGGGCTCGAGGCCGGTCTGCGGGCCCGCGCCGAGCGCCTGGGGCTTCACCTGACCCTGCGGTCGGCGGACGGCAGGGTGTTGGCCGCGAGCCACGCGCCGTCGCCCGCTCCGAAGGCGGAGGCGGCGCACTGGTTCGGGGGCACGAAGGGGCCGGGGCTGAACGTCCCCCTGGAGGACGGCCGCTGGTTGGGGGCCTCGGTCGACCACGTCGCCCACCGGGCCGCCTTCGATCACGACCCCGTGAAGCCGATCGCCATCCTGCTGCTGCTGGGCGTCGCCGTGGGCGTCGGGTGCATGCCCGTGGCGCGCCGAATCACCGCCCGGATCGAGGGCCTGCGCCGGGGGGTGGAGGAGTGGGGCACCGGCGACCTCGGCCGTCGCGTGGAGGTCTGCGGATCGGACGAGGTGGCGGGCCTGGCGGAGGCCTTCAACCGCAGCGCGGACCGCATCGAGGAGCTCGTGGAGGGCCAGCGTCGGATGCTCGCCAGCGCCTCGCACGAGCTGCGCTCCCCGTTGGCGCGACTGCGCATGGCCGTGGAGCTCCTGGGCGGGGAGGGGGAGGTCGCGGACGGCGCCGTGAAGGACATCGAGGAGCTGGACGCGCTCATCGGCGAGCTGCTGCTGGCGGCGCGGATGGACGCGCCGCGGTCCGGAGACGCCGTCGTGCGCCTCGACCTCGGGCCGATCGTGCGCGAGGAGGCGTCCCGGGTGGAGGCCTCGGTCGCGGGGGCCCCCGAGGCGTGGATCGACGGCGACGCCCGCCTCGTGCGGCGGCTGGTGCGGAACCTGCTCGAGAACGCCCGCAGGCACGGCGGGGCGACGGTCGCGGCGAGCCTCGCGGCGGGCGGCGAGGTCGTGTTCGCGGTGGAGGACGACGGCCCGGGCGTGCCCGAGGCGCTGCGGGAGCGCATCTTCGAGCCCTTCTTCCGCCCGGACGACCACTCCGAGGGTCGCGACGGCGGGGTGGGGCTGGGCCTCGCGCTGGTGCAGCGGATCGCGGAGCACCACGGCGGGACGGCCCGGTGCGTCGATCGCGCGGGCGGAGGCGCGCGGTTCGAGGTGCGGCTCCCGGCGTCTACGAGCGGCTGAGCTCGGCGTTGGTGTACGCGGGGTCGGCGGTCACGTCTTCGCCCAGCCAGTCGGGCCGGGCGAACGCGGTGTCGGGCGAAGGCAGCTCGATCTCGGCGAGCACGAGGCCGTCGTGGGCCCCCTCGAAGACGTCGATCTCCCAAGTCAGATCGCCCGCCGGCAGGCGATGGCGGGTCTTGCGGATCACGGCGCCCGCGCACAGCCCCAGCAGCTCCCGGGCCTCCGCGACGGGGATGTCGTACTCGAACTCGGGCCGCACGTCGGGGCTGGGGCCGCGGCCCTTGACCGTCAGCCGCGCGACGTCTCCCGCGACGCGCACGCGCACGACCCGGTCGGGGTCGGTGGACAGGTAGCCCTGCTCGAGGCGCGTCCCGCCGTCGGCGCCCGCCCGCCAGCCGTCGCCCCGGACGAGGAACTTGCGCTCGATCTCGACGCCCATCTACTTCGCCGGGTCGCCTTCGGCGTCGCTCATGCGCGGCTCGCCGAGGTCGATCCCCTCCTCCGCGAGCTGCTCGAGGATCGCGGCCTTGTCGCCCACCGCCACCACGAGCGCGCGGTCCGGGAAGAAGAACCGCGCCGCCTCGGCGACGGCCTCTGGCGTCTGCCGCGATCGCGCCGCGGCGTGGTCCGCGTCGAAGCGCGCGGGCAGCCCGAGCCCGGCGAGCAGCGCCACCCGATCCGCCGCGCCGGCGACCGTCTCGTAGGCCTGCACGTCGTCGTTTCGCAGCGACGCCCGGGCCTTGGCCGTCTCTTCGACCGTGGGCCCCGTCTTCGCGATGCCCTCGAGCTCGGCCAGGAGCTCCTTCATCGCCTTCCCCGTGACCTCTGCCTGGACCGCCGCCCCCGCGACGAACGCGCCCGCGCCGCGCGTCGTGGGGAGCCGGGAGCGCGCGCCGTACGTGTAGCCCTTGTCCTCCCGCAGGTTGCTGTTGAGGCGCGAGGTGAACGATCCGCCGAGCACGAAGTCGACGAGGTCCAGGGGCGCGCGGTCGTCGGCGTCCATGGTCGGGCCGGGCCAGGCGAGGCGCAGGACGGTCTGGGGGGACTTCGGCCGGTCGACGATCACGAACCGCCCCCAGGCCTTGGTCGGGGCGCGCGGCGATCCCTGGGCGCTGCGCGGGCCGTCGGGCAGCGGCACGTCCGAGAAGGCCTCGGCGACGGCTTTGCGCAAGCCCGCGGCGGTGACCTTCCCCACGGCCACGAACGTGGCGTCGTCGACCCGCCAGGCGGAGCGATGGAAGGCGACTACGTCCTCCCGCTTCAGCCCCCGGACGCTCTGGAGGAACCCGTCCACCGGGCGCCCGTAGCCGTGCCCGGAGCCGTACAGGGCCACGTCGCCCGCCACCCCGGCGACGGACCGCGGCTCGAAGGCCCGGGCCGCGAGATCCTCGAGCCACAGGCCCTTCGTGCGCTCCCACTCGTCGGCGTCGAACCGGGGCCGCAGCACCACGTCGGCGAGCAGACGCAGCGCGGGGCCCAGCTGCGAGGCGACGACGTCGAGGGTGGCGAGGCTGTAGTCCCGTCGCGCCACGACCGCGATGTCCGCCCCCAGGCGCTCGGCCGCGAGGGACAGCGCGAACCCGTCCATGTCGCCCGCGCCCTGCTCCATCATCTCGGCCGTGAGCGCGGCCACTCCCCAGTCGTCGCCGGGGTCGTCGGCCGCGCCGCGGGGCACCACCACGCGCACGGAGACGAGGTCGAGGGTCGGCCGCTCGAGGACCCGGGCCGCGGCGAAGGGCGGCAGCTCGAGCTGGGCCGGGATCGGAGGCGCGTAGGGCTCGCTCCCGGGGATCACGGGGCGCGCGTCGGGGAGGACGGGCGCGGGCGCCGGGGTGGGCTCGGGCGCGGGCGTGGGGGCCTCGCCGGAGCCGCAGCCGAGCAGGAGGGCGAGCAGGACGGGGGCCGCGCGCATCACTCGCCCGCCTCGTACGGAGGCACGACGATGAGAGTCACCCGGTGGGCCGGGTCGAGGGCCTGCGCGGCGGCGGCCCGCACCCCGTCGGCGGTCGCTCGCTGGTACCGGGCGCGGTCCGCGGACACCCAGTCGGGGACCCCGCGGTTCGACAGGTAGTTGTTCATCACGGCCGCGCGCCCGGCCACGCCGTCCATGCGCCGGGCGAACGAGTGGGCGATGCCCGCCTTGGCGCGCAGCAGCTCGTCGTCCACGGGGCCCTCCGAGCGGAGGATCTCGATCTCCGCGGCCAGCGCGGCCTCCAGCTCCTCGACCTTCACGCCGTCCCGGGCCGTCGCCCAGATGATGAACCCGGACTCCAGCCGGCCCGACCACTGGCCCGCGTAGACGTCGGTCGCCAGCTCCTGCCGGTGCACCAGCGCGCGGTGCAGGCGAGACGCCTTCCCCTCGGCCAGGACGGTCGCGAGGATGTCGAGCTCGGCGTCACGATCGCTGTACAGCGCGGCCGTGCGCGCCACGAAGTGGACCCGGGGGGCGTTGACCCGGTCCTCCACGAAGGTGCGCGTGGGGGTCGCCCGCGCGAAGGTCGCCTCCGCGCGCTTCGCCGCGTGGGACTCGGGCGGGTTTGTGACGGCCCCGAAGTACGCGCGCACCCACGCCTCCGCCTGCGCGGCGTCGAAGTCGCCGGTGACGACCAGCGACGCGTTCCGCGGGGCGTACCAGGTGGCGAAGAAGGTCTGCACGTCCTCCACCGAGGCCGCCTGCAGGTCCTCGTGAGAGCCGATGACGGGGTGGGCGTACGGGTGCCCCGGGGGGTACAGCAGCCCGGGCAGGGTCAGCCGCACCACGCCGTAGGGCCGGTTCTCGGACGTCTGGCGCCGCTCGTTGCGGACCACGTCGCGCTGCAGGTCGAGCTTCTGCTGGTCGATGTCGCCCCCGAGGGCGTCGAGGCGGTCGGCCTCCATCCACAGCAGGGTCTCGAGCAGCTCCTTGGGGCCCACGTCGTAGTAGTCGGTCCGGTCCTCGGAGGTCCACGCGTTGTTCCAGCCCCCGGCCGTCTCCATCCAGCTGTCGAACTTGCCCTTCGGCACCCGACTCGTGCCCATGAACATCAGGTGCTCGAACAGGTGCGCGAAGCCCGTGCGCCCCGGCGCCTCGTCGGCGGCCCCGACGTTGTAGTTCAGGTTCACCGCCACCAGCGGGACGGTGTCGTCCACGTGGAACACGACCTGCAGGCCGTTGTCGAGCGTGAAGGACGTGTGGGGGATGGTGGGCTCGGCGGGGACCGGAGACCGCGCGGACGCGGGCGCGCAGCCGACGAGCAGGAGCAGGAGGGCGAGACGTCGCATGGAACGCGGAGTCTATGCTGACGGCATGGGATGGGCCCGGATGCTGGGTTTCGTGACGGTCGTGTTCGGGTTGTCGGTCCTGCTCCACCTCTACGTGGGGCGCCGCCTGATGGCGCCGTTCGACCTCTCGCCCGCGGCGACCCGCGTCGTCCTGGGCGCGCTCGTGCTGCACGCGCTCGCCATGCCCGCCATCTTCCTGACCATCCCCGCCACCGGCACGTGGTGGGCCGACGCGGCGCAGTACGTCGGATACGTGGGCATGGGCGTCTTCTCCCTGGTCTTCGTGCTGCTGTTCTTCCGGGACGCAGGCCTCCTCGCCCTGGACCTGCTGGCGCGGGTCGTCCCCGTCGAGGTGCCCTTCGATCCCGCCCGCCGCGCGTTCACGTCCCAGGGCGCGAGCATGTTCATCCTCGGGGCCGCGGCGCTGATGGGCGGGGCCGCTTGGGTCGGGGCGCGACGTCGGCCCACCGTCGAGACCGTCCCCGTGCCCATCCCCGGCCTGCCCCCGGCGCTCGACGGCTTCCGCATCGTCCAGATCTCGGACCTGCACGCCGGACCGTCGGTGAAGGAGGACGCGTTCGCGGACATCGTGGCCACCATCAACGGGCTGTCCGCCGACCTCGTCGCCGTGACGGGGGACCTCGTCGACGGGAGCGTCGGTCGGCTGGCGGGCCACGTGGCCCCGCTCGCCCACCTGGTCTCCCGCCACGGCACGTACTTCGTCACGGGCAACCACGAGTACTACTCGGGGGTCGAGTCCTGGTGCGCCCACTGCGAATCCGTGCTGGGGATGACCGTCCTGAACAACCGCCACGTGGTCCTCGACCACGACGGGGCGACGCTCACGGTGGCGGGCGTCACGGACCAGCGCGCGGGCGGCATGGCCGAGGGACACGCGAGCGACCCCGAGGCCGCCTTCGCGTCGGCGCCCGCGTCGATCCGGGTGCTGCTCGCGCACCAGCCCACGACCGCCTACCGCGCGTCCCGACTCGCACACCTCCAGCTCAGCGGGCACACCCACGCCGGCCAGTACTTCCCGTTCACCTGGCTCGCCCGTCTGGTGCTGCCGTTCGCCCGAGGCCTGCATCGCGTCGGTACGATGTGGTTGTACGTCAATCGAGGCACGACCTTCTGGGGACCCCCCATGCGGCTGGACGCGGAGCAGGAGATCACGTTGCTGGAGCTGCGGCCCGCATGAAGCCGACCCCCGCCTACCTCGCCATGCTCATCGTCCTCTGCGCGGTGGCCGGCTGTCAGTGGATCCACAGCGACTTCTCCGACATCCCCGACCCCGGCCCGGACGACGACGACTCCGCCCCGGCCCCCGGGCCCGACGACGACGACGCGGCCGACGACGACGACGCGGCCGACGACGACGACGGGAGTGACGACGACGACGCGGGCGACGACGACGCGGGGGACGACGACGACGCGGGGGACGACGACGACGCCGCCCCGGGCGTCGACCTCTGCTACGGCGGCTCCACCCTCGGGTACATCCCGGTGGGCACGACGGGCTTCCAGGACGCGGACATGTCGCTGTCCGCGACCACCCACGACGGGGTGAACTGCCTGGATGAGGACGGGGTCTTCACCCAAGCCGATCCCGGTACGTCGCCTTGGCCGTTCCAGGTCTGGCAGATGACGGGGGACGCGGGCTTCTTGTACGGCATCCAGGTCGCGTCGCTCCAGTTCGACCCGTACGTGGTGGTGCTCGACGAGACCTGCACCTGCACCGATCACGGCTTCGTCGGGCCGGGGCTCTCGACGCTCGACTTCGTGCTGGGGGACGCGGGCAGCGCCACGATCCTCGTCTCCGCGACGTCGGCCGAGACCGGCGAATACACGCTCGCCTGGGAGTAGCTTTGGGCTTCATCGAGATCCACTCGCGGACCGTCGAGGCCCGGGGGATGACCGTCGCCTACCTCGAGGCGGGGGAGGGGCCGCTCGTCGTCCTCACGCACGGCTTCCCGGACACCGCGTCGGGCTGGCGTCCCACGATCGCCGCCCTCGCCGAGGCGGGCTTTCGGGCCGTCGCGCCGTTCACCCGGGGGATCGCCCCCACCACGTCGCCGCCGAAGGCCGACTACTCGTCGCTGACGCTGGCCGAGGACATCGTGGGCCTGTTGGACGCGCTCGGGGTGGACGAGGCGCACCTGGTGGGGCAGGACTGGGGCGCGATGTTCTCCTACCTGGCGACGAGCCTGGCCCCCGACCGCGTGGAGAAGCTGGTGACGATCGCCATCCCGCACCCCCGCTCGGTGAAGCCGCAGCTGCGGCTCATCAAGGGGTTCTGGCACTTCTTCTTCTTCCAGCTGCCGTGGCTCCCCGAGTGGTTCATGAAGCGCGGCGGGCTCCGCGGGATCGACTTCTTCTTCAAGGCCTGGTCGCCGTCCACCGACTGGACCGGCCGCCTCGAGGAGGTGAAGGAGTCCTACCGGGAGCCGGGGACGCTGCGGGCGGCGCTGGCGTACTACCGGGCGCTGTTCAAGGCGCCCTGGAGCGCGCGGGCGAAGAAGCAGCAGAAGCTGCTGGGCCGCAAGATCGACGTTCCCACCCTGACCTTCGCGGGCATCACCGACGGCGCGCTTCCGGCGAGCGAGTTCGACCGCTCCGCGCGGGCCTACACTGGGCCCTACAAGCTCGTGAAGGTGGCCGACGGCGGCCACTTCCTGCACCTCGAGCAGCCGGACGTCTTCCACGCCGCGTTGATCGAGTTCCTGAAGGGCGAGGCGCCCTCGGCGGAGTGACTACTCGCCCGGGACGAGCGTGATCGACGCGCTGTTGATGCAGTAGCGCAGGCCGGTCGGCGGGGGTCCGTCGGGGAAGACGTGGCCGAGGTGGCCGCCGCACGCGCGGCACATGGTCTCCACGCGGACCATCCCGAACGACGTGTCCCGATCCTCTTCGATGACGAGCCCGTCGAGCGGCTCGTAGAAGGACGGCCAGCCGCAGCCCGAGTCGAACTTGGCGTCGCTGCGGAAGAGGTGGGTGCCGCACCCGGCGCACGCGTAGGTGCCCACGTCCTTCGTATCCCAGTACTCGCCGGTGAAGGCGCGCTCGGTGCCCTTCTGGCGGAGGATCCGGTACTGGTCGGGGTTCAGGCGCTCGCGCCACTCGGCGTCGGTGATGTCGCGGGGGTCGGCCATCGCTCAGTCCACCAGCAGCGCGGTCATGAAGTCGACCATGTCGCCCACGGTGTCCGCCTCGAGGTCGCCGCGGTCGAACATCCGCGTGCCGTGGGCCTCGCCGCGCTCGATGAACTCCCAGCGCTCCGAGTCGTCCACGAAGCCGCTCGAGAAGGGCTCGTTCGTGGGATAGAGCCACTGGATGGGGACGTCCTCGTTGCCCTCGATCGTGTTCTGGTTCTGCGTGTAGCCGCCGGGGGACATGAAGATCAGACCGGCGACGTCGGGCAGGTCGGCCTCGTGCTCCACCGCGTAGTCGAGGACCGACGTGGTCCCGTTCGAGGCGCCCACCAACAGGATGCGCTCGGGGTCCACCGGGCAGTCGGCGGCGAACTCGCCGGTGAGGAACCCCACCGCGGCCTCGAGGTCCCACAGGCCGCCGCGGCCGAGGTACGCGTCCTCGGGCGTCCCTTCGGACTCCCCGGCGCCGCGACGGTCGAGGTTCAGCACGGTGAGGTCGAGGTCGTTGAACTCGTCGCGCACCTGCTGGGGGTACCCGCTCCGATCGTTGCCCGGGGGGATCATGTGCACGAGCACGACGGCGCCCATGCCTTGGGTCACGGCGGGCTGGTAGTCGGCCTCGAGCAGGACCTCGTCCACGGTCTCGAACACGACCGGCCGCTCGTCCGTGTCGCCCTCGCAGGGCAGCGGGACGTCGTCGTCGTCGCCGGGGGGTTCGCCGCCGACGATGTCGCAGCCGACGAGGAGGAGGAGGGGGAGCAGGAGGCGATGCATGGCGGTCACCATACGACGGAGGTGGGGTGGTCCGGGTACCAGGCGAACCATGCCTGGACGCGGGCGGGGACGCCGATGAGGTCGCGCACGTCGGGCGGGCCCGCGAGCTTTCGGCCGGTGGCGGCGTCCCAGCGCGCGGCGCCCTCGGGGTCGCCCAGGACCCAGGGCGAGAGCACGGCGAGGCGACGGTCGGTGCTCCACAGGCGCGCGTCCTGCCCGTCGGCGAGGGCGACGGCGAAGAACGTCCCCCCGTCCAGCTCGAGGTTCCGCCCCCCCTCGGCCGCGAGGACGGGGAGCGAGATCGCGTGCGGCTGGTCGAGCACCACGCCGAGCACCAGGTCCTTGCCCGCGATGCGGTCCGTGGGGACCTCCGTGCCGAAGAGGCCGAGCTGGTCGGTGCGGGCGAGGTAGTCGTCGTAGATGGACTCCGTGCCCTTCCCCAGCAGGCCCGACTTCTTCACGAGGACCTTGGCCTCGGGGTAGCGCGCGAGGGCGTCGGCGTACGTCATCTTCTCCGAGGGCAGCGCGGCGAGGCGACGGCCCGCCTCCTGCGATCGGCCCTTGATGGCGCGCCCGTCGTGCTGCGTCCACAGCGACTTCGTCTGGCGGTCGTACATGACGAGGGCGTCGCGCCACAGGTTCCCCGACGCCATGAGGCTCAGGGTGTGGGTGACCTCGCGGCCGGTGGGGGTGATCTCGCTGTATTCGCGGGCGTACACGACACCCGCCTGCACCAGCGGTCACCAGGTGACGGCGATGGGCGTCTCCGCGACGTGGTCGTTCACGATCTCGTGGCCCTCGAGGTACCAGGTCGAGTAGACGCGGACGTCGTCGCCCGCCCCCCCCAGCGCGGCATCGGAGACGACGATCACGGGCTCTTCGGGGGCCATGTCCGCCGCCGCTCCGGCGTGGTCGGTCCAGGTGGGGTGATCGATGGGCGCGATGGCCCCGCGGGCGATGATCGAGTAGAGCGGCGACCCCTCCACCAGCTCCGACGGCTTCTCGCTCTGGTCGGCGGCGACGATGCCCTTGGGGATGGCCGCGCAGGCGGGGAGGGCGAGGGCGAGGAGCAGCGGGAGCGATCTCATGAGTGAGGAGTCTCGGCCGGAGGGACGGCGTTACACCGAGGGTGGCTCGGGCTGGGGTCGGCGCAGGTAATGTACGCCGGATGACGGACGCGCCTGCCGACACCCGCCCCGACGTGGTCGTCCTGCTCCAGGGCGGCGGGGCGAAGGGGGCGTACCAGGTGGGCGTCCTGCAGGGCCTCGTGGACGCCGGGCTGACCCCGGATTGGATCCTCGGGATCTCGTCCGGGGCCCTCAACGGCGTGGCGATGGCGGGCAACGCGCCGGCGGACCGGGGGGCGGCCCTCGACAAGCTCTGGTCGATGCTGGCGGACCCCTACGACGTCACCGACGCGATGGGGGCGGCCCTGCCCCCGTTCTTCCGCCAGGCGATGAAGACGGCGACGTCCATGGCCGCGCTCGCGGGCAAGGCCAACTTCTTCGAGCCCGCGTTGGTGCCGTTCCTCATGAAGCCCGACGGGGCAGTGGGCAGCGACAGCTTCTATTCGAGCAAGCCCCTCTACGCGACGATCGACGCGGTGGCGGACCTCGAGCGCGTGAACGCGCCCGGCGGCGTTCGTCTGTCCGTGGGGGCGAGCGACGTGCGTCGAGGGGTCCTGCGCTGGTTCGACTCGTCGCGGGAGCCCATCACCGCGGACCACGTGGTGGCGAGCGGAGCGATGCCTCCCGGGGCCCCCGGCGTGCGCATCGACGGCGAGATGTACTGGGAGGGCGGCCTCGTGGGCTGCAACCCGCTCGATCCCGTCCTCGCGGAGCTGCTCGCGGGCGAGCTGGGGTCGCAGGGGGCCCTGGTGGTGGTGGTGGACCTCTGGGGCCAGGACGGCTGGCTTCCGCGGAACCTGCCCTTCTCGCTGATCCGTCGCGACCAGATCCACTTCACGGGGCGCGTCGAGGCCGCCATGCGCGACCTCCGCCAGCGGCTGACCCTCGCCGCCGTGGACGCCGACGGCGGGGAGTGGAGCGGGCCGGGGGCCATGGCGGGGGCGCGCACGAGCGTGCTCTACGTGGAGAACGGCCGCACGGGGGACCTGCTGTGGCTCGATCCCGTGGACTTCAGCCGACGGGCGATCCGCGAACGTCGCGACGCGGGCAGGCGGGACATGACCGCCGCCCTCGAGGGCGCCGACTGGCGGTCCGAGACCGGCCCCGGGGGCGACGTCGGCCGAATCCACCGGTTCCGCGAGGGAGCCCTCATCGACACGTCCGGCCCCCTGGTGCCCGAGCGACTGCTCGCCCGGACGGGCCCCCTCCGCCTGGAGAAGACCGCCTCGTGACCCGCCTCGTTCCACTGCTCGCCCTGCTGGGGACCACGCTCGTCGGCTGCGACGAGGCCGAGTGCCTCGCGCACTGCAACGACCACTTCTCGCAGGTCTGCGGCGACGACGAGGTGACCTACGACAACCCCTGCCACGCGAACTGCTCGGGGACCACGGTCGACTACGGCGGGCCCTGCCGGGGCGACGAGCCCGAGGAGCAGTAGGCGGCCCCGGGGAGGGGGCGTCGGCGCCCGGCGACGAGGGCGGCGAGGGGGCGCAGGGTCACGGCTCCACCGTCACGGAGACGCCGTAGTGATCGGAGTACGCGCCCGCGATCGGCGCCCCGCAGCTCTCGGTGCCGAACGCGTCGTCCAGGACGCGATCGGGGGTCTTGGTGCGGCCCTCGAAGCCCTGGAACATGACGTGGTCGATGAGGCGCCCGCGGGCGTCGGAGTCGACGCTCGAGAGCGCGTTGTCGGGGCAGAAGGTGCAGCGCTGATCGATGTCCACGAAGGGGACCTCCCAGCCTTCGGCCAGCGCCTCCCAGTTGGCGAGCTGCTCCTCCTCGTTGGCGCGCACCGGCGGGCCCGCGTTCATGTCGCCCAGGAGCACGACGCGGTCGCTCACGGCCTCGGCGGCGATGAAGTCCCGCATCGCCGTGACCTGGGCCGCCTGCTCCTCGGCCCAGCTGCCCTCTTCGCGGGGGTAGGGGATGAGCGAGAAGACGGCCGTGAGGTGCGTGCAGAACACGTCGACGTCGCCCTCGGGGGCCTCGACCACGGCGTGCAGCAGCGAGCGTCGGGTGGTGGTCGACGACAGGAGGAGCGGGTCGTGCGGCGTCATGGGCAGGCTCGAGAGGATCCCGGTGCCGAAGGAGCCGCCGTATACGTACTCGGTGGCCTCGGTGGTGCAGGTCTCCCGGATGCCCTGGGGGGTGTCGCTGACGTTTGCCTGCACGCAGCGGAGGCAGTCCTTCTCGAGGCCGAGGAACTCCAAGGCGCACTCCGAGAGGACGCAGTCCGGCAGGTCATCGCCGCACGCGTCGCCGCAGGACTCGTCGATGCAGGTGACCAGCGCGTCGATGTCGTTGACGTCGGGGTCGGCCTCGGTGGGGAGGCACGCGGGGGCGGGGAGGACCTCCGGGGCGGGGTCCGGGAACAGGCGGTCGGGGAACGCGTCGGCCGCCGCCGCGTCGATCAAGGCGATGTGCTCGGGCTCCCAGTACTCCTGGAGGCACACGACGTCGGCGTCCAGGGCGGCGACGGCCTCGGAGGTCCCGGGGGCCCGCTCGTTCGCGGCGGGGACGAAGCCGACCGCGAGGCCCGCGTTGTAGGTGACGTACGTGGTGGGCTGGGGCGGGGCGCAGCCGACCAGGAGCACGAGGAAGAGCGTGGCGTGGCGGGGGTCGAGCATCGGGTTCCGGGGACTAGAGGTTCGCGTCGACGGTGTCGATCTCGGTGTCGGGAGACTCGAAGAGCTCCTGGATCCTGCGGCCCATCTCCATGGCCTCGAGGGAGTGCAGGGCGGAGTGCCAGGCGAGGTCCGGGACGGCCTCGAGGGGGCCGTAGGTCGCGACGAGCATGGCCGTGATCTCCCGCGCGGAGGCGACGTCGCCGGGGTCGTCGAGCACCCCCAGCCCGAGGCGGGCGGCGACGGTCGCGACCTCCTCGGCGCACACGGGGACGTCGATCGTCGCGCCGATCAGGACCTGGTCGATGGCTCCGTCCCGACGCCAGCGCTCCTTGAGGGTTCGCTTCGTCTCGGCGGACAGATCCGGCCCGGGGGGCCCCATGTGCACGGCGAGCTCGAGGATCCGGTGCTGCTCGGCGCGGGTGAGGTCGTCCGGCGCGCCCAGGAACGTGCGCCAGGCGCGGATGGAGGCGGGCGTGGGGGGGTGGTAGGTCCCGTAGGCCATGGCGCCGACCACGACGGCGGCGGCGGGATCGTCGCAGCGAGCCCGATCGAGGCGAGGGGCGCGCGCCTCGGGGGGCGCGGCCGACGCGGTGAGGAGGGAGTAGGAGGTGTCCTCGGCGCCCTCGGCGGTGGGCTCCAGGGCGTCGGGGCCGTGGGCGCACGCGGTGAGCAGGAGGAGGGCGACCATGCAGCGCACGAGATCACGATAGCGGGGCGGCTCCGGCGGGGTAGAACGGGATCGTGAGGTGGTTGCTGCTGGTGGTGGTGTGGGTCGGCGGGAGCCCCCTGACGGACGCGTTCGGGCCCCGACCGTCGACGTTCGAGGCCGAGGGGCCGGTGGCGGTCGAAGGCGTCGTGATGCTGCCGTCGGAGGGGGAGGACGACGTCGTCATGGGGGCGCTGGTGACGACGCACCCCAGCTGCGAGGGGACCGCTCCGGTGGAGACGCTGTCCGGGCTGGAGGGGCGGTTCACCCTGCGGCCGGAGGACGTGGCGAGCGCCGACTGCCCGGTGGAGGTGCGGGCCGAGATCGCGGGCTGGTCGGCGTCTGTGAAGGTGGACCGCGACACGAAGAAGGTGGCCCTGCGGTTGCTGCCCCACGACCGAGACGTCCCCGCCGAGCCGCCCGAGATCCGCGCCCACGTCTTCGTACGCAACTACGTCGGTCGCCTGATGCCCGCGTGGGGCGCCCGCGTGCTCGTCTCGGAGGTGGACGCCGTCGGGGTGCCCTGCTCCGTCAGCGGGGCCACGGCAGACGCCGAGGGGCGCGTCGTCCTGGCCGCCGTGCCGCCGTGCGGCGGGGGGGAGCCGCGGGCGTTGGTGAAGGGGCGGGAGTATCGCCTCACGGCCGAAGCGGACAGCGACTGGTGGCCTGCGGGCGGCACGATCCGGATCGACGGCGACGTGCAGCGCACGGTCATCCTGTTGAAGCACCGCGGGAGCTGGATCCCCCAAGACGGCATGCGGCGGCATCGTTCTTGGGAGCCCTACGAGTAGAGGTCGGGCGGTCGGTGCGCAGGCTGCACTCCACGTGCGGATCGCGATCAGGAGGATCGTTTATCCCCCCTCGGTTCTGGCCGGGGTGCGGCCAGAACTGGGCCAGGATCGCCGATCCCCCCTCGGTTCTGGCCGGGGTGCGGCCAGAACTGGGCCA